>NZ_JAFCUZ010000005.1:0-574164 GCF_049896805.1 Pseudomonas sp. TWR1-1-3
CATCTTTGATTTCTCGCGGAGTAACTTGTGATGCTGATAATCTTGTTGACTATCAGTCTGACTCCACAAGCACCCACACGAATTGCTTGATTCAATTGTTAAAGAGCGGTTGGTCAGCTATTCGCTGTACCGATGCGCGCATTCTACAGCAGCCTCTGTTGCTGTCAAGCGGTTATTTTAAAATGTTTTCAAAGTTTCCTTTGTAACATCAACCACTTGCGCCTTCGATCTCTCGTTAGCGGGAGGCGAATTCTACAGCGTTACACGCTGCTGTCAACACCTCATTTCCTGCTTCGATGACTTGAAGCTGGCACTGCCAAAAACCATCCAACTCTTTGAAACTCAAGGAGTTTTCCGTTTCGACTGCGCCGGAAGAGGTGCGAATTATAGGCCGTTTGAACCTCGGGTCAAGCACTAGTTTCACACTTCTGTCATATAGCCTTGAAAGGGGCCTAAAAGCAGAGGCCAGCCTGACGGCTGGCCTCTTTTCTTCTATAGGCTGCTATCGCCTGCCTTACAGACTCGGAAAGGCAAACTGAGAGGCTTCATGGCTGGCACGTTGCGGCCAACGTTGTGTGATCGCCTTGCGACGCGTGTAAAAGCGCACGCCATCCGGGCCATAGGCATGCAGGTCACCAAACAGCGAACGTTTCCAGCCGCCGAAGCTGTGGTAGGCAACAGGTACTGGCAACGGTACGTTAACCCCCACCATACCCACTTCAATCTCGTCGCAGAACAAACGGGCCGCCTCTCCATCACGGGTGAAAATGCAGGTACCGTTACCGTACTCGTGATCATTGATCAGTTGCATGGCCTCTTCCAGGCTCTTGACCCGCACGATGCACAATACCGGCCCGAAGATCTCTTCTTTATAGATACGCATCTCAGGTGTCACGCGATCAAACAGGCAGCCCCCCAGGAAGAAGCCTTCTTCATGCCCCTTGATACTCAACCCGCGACCATCGACCACCAACTGCGCACCTGCTGCTACGCCATCATCGACATAGCCACTGACCTTGTCCCGCGCCTGACCGGTAACCAGGGGGCCCATGTCCAGACCGCACGAAGTCCCCGCACCAATTTTCAGCGCTTTGATTTGAGGAACCAGTTTGGCCACCAGGGCATCTGCCACCTGATCACCGACGCACACTGCAACCGAGATGGCCATGCAACGCTCGCCGCACGAACCATACGCTGCGCCCATCAGTGCACTGACTGCGTTATCGAGATCCGCATCCGGCATCAACACTGCGTGGTTTTTCGCCCCACCCAGTGCCTGCACGCGCTTACCGCGTTTGGTGCCTTCGGCGTAGATGTACTCGGCGATCGGGGTCGAGCCAACAAAACTCAGCGCTTTCACTTCCGGCGCCTCGATCAGTGCATCAACAGCTGACTTGTCGCCGTGCACCACGTTCATAACCCCCTTGGGCAAACCAGCTTCTTGCAGCAGTTGAGCAATCAACAGTGTCGAGCTTGGATCACGCTCCGAGGGCTTAAGAATGAAACAGTTGCCGCACACGATCGCCAACGGGTACATCCACAACGGAACCATGGCCGGGAAGTTGAACGGTGTAATCCCTGCAACTACACCCAGTGGCTGGAAGTCCGACCAGGCATCAATATTCGGGCCTACGTTACGACTGTATTCGCCCTTCAAGATTTCCGGAGCCGAGCAAGCGTATTCGACGTTCTCGATCCCGCGCTTCAGTTCACCCGCAGCATCCTCCAGAGTCTTGCCATGCTCTTCGCTGATCAACTGCGAGATCCGCGCTTCGTTCTGCTCAAGCAACTGCTTGAAACGGAACATCACTTGGGCACGCTTGGCAGGCGGGGTATTACGCCATGCCGGGAAGGCGGCCTTGGCTGCATCGATCGCCTGCTGGATTGTTTCACGGCTGGCCAGGGGAACCTGGTGGATCACTTTACCGGTGGACGGGTTATACACATCTGCGGTGCGCCCGGAATCGTTCAGCAACTCGCCATTGATCAGGTGTTGAATAGTGCTCATGGATGCTCCAGAAAGTTGTCCACAGGCGCGAACGCTGCGCGCCTGGGTGAATGCATTAAGTGTCGCTTCTATATAGAAGGATCAGTCGATCTGATTCAGCGCTTCGCCGACCGCATCGAACAAGCGATCCAGGTCTTGCGGCTTGCTGTTGAACGTTGGCCCGAACTGCAGGGTGTCGCCGCCGTAGCGCACGTAGAAACCGGCTTTCCACAGTTTCATCGCTGCATCGAACGGGCGCACAATTGCATCGCCATCACGCGGCGCAATCTGGATTGCACCCGCCAGGCCATAGTTGCGAATGTCGATGATGTTCTTCACGCCCTTCAAACCGTGCAATGCATTCTCAAAATGCGGTGCAACTTCAGCCACGCTCTGTACCAGGTTCTCTTTTTGCAATAGATCAAGCGCAGCAATACCCGCAGCACAGGCTACGGGGTGAGCCGAATAGGTATAGCCATGAGGGAATTCAACCGCGTACTCAGGCGTCGGCTGATTCATGAACGTGTGATAAATCTCGCTGGTAGCGATAACAGCCCCCATCGGAATCGCGCCGTTGGTGACTTGTTTGGCAATACACATCAAGTCAGGTGTCACGCCGAAGCTGTCAGCACCAAACATTGAGCCTGTACGACCAAAGCCAGTGATCACTTCATCGAACACCAACAGGATATTGTGCTGGTCGCAGATTTCCCGCAGACGTTTCAGATAACCCTGAGGCGGAACCAATACCCCCGCCGAGCCTGCCATCGGTTCTACAAAAACGGCAGCAATGTTCGACGCATCGTGCAATTCGATCAGCTTGAGCAGTTCATCGGCCAGGGCAATCCCGCCCTGCTCGGGCATGCCGCGAGAAAATGCGTTGCTTGCCAACAGGGTGTGGGGCAGATGATCCACATCCATCATTGCCTGGCCAAACAGTTTGCGGTTGCCGTTCACCCCACCCAGGCTGGTGCCTGCAATGTTCACTCCATGGTAGCCGCGGGCACGGCCAATCATTTTGGTTTTGCTCGACTGGCCTTTTAGACGCCAGTAGGCACGCACCATCTTCACCGCCGTGTCGGCACACTCCGACCCCGAGTCGGTGAAGAACACGTGATTGAGGTTGCCCGGCGTCAACTCGGTGATTTTTTCTGCCAGCTTGAAAGACAGCGGATGGCCGTACTGGAACGCCGGCGAGTAATCGAGGGTGCCCAATTGTCTGGCCACGGCTTCCTGGATTTCAGTACGGGTATGCCCTGCGCCGCAGGTCCAAAGACCTGACAGCGAATCGTAAATCTGCCGACCCTTATCATCCGTCAGATAACTGCCCTTGGCCGCGACGATAAAGCGCGGATCGCGATGGAAGTTACGGTTGGCAGTGTAAGGCATCCAGTGAGCATCCAGCTTGAGCTGGCTGGTCAGGTTCAATTCGGCGTTTTCGGGCATGTTCATCAGCAAAACCTCGCAAGGCAAAAGCGGCGTGGGATGTTGAAAGCGTTGTTGCGCCTAAATTGCCACGGCTATAAAGTCCATGAAATCCAACTCTTCTAACCTTTAGTCAGGCATACACTAAACTATGAGCAGCCGTCGCCCCGATGCACTGGCCCAGGTCAGCGACTTTGATATTCGACTGCTGCGTATTTTTCGCAGCGTCGTGGAGTGCGGCGGCTTTTCGGCAGCAGAGACGGTACTGGGCATTGGCCGTTCTGCCATCAGCCAGCAGATGAGCGATCTTGAACAGCGCCTGGGTTTACGCCTGTGCCAACGTGGGCGAGCGGGTTTTTCACTGACAGAGGAAGGTCGTGAGGTCTACCACTCTGCGCTGCAATTACTCGGCGCACTTGAGAGCTTTCGTACCGAGGTCAACGGCCTTCACCAGCATTTGCGCGGCGAACTGACCATTGGCCTGACCGATAACCTGGTCACCCTGCCCCATATGCGTATCACCCATGCACTGGCCCAACTCAAGGAGCGTGGGCCTGATGTACAGATTCATATCCGCATGATCTCGCCCCATGAAGTTGAACAGGGTGTGCTCGACGGCCGCCTGCATGTGGGTGTGGTGCCCCAGGCCAGCACATTGTCCGGGCTTGAGTACCAGCCGCTCTACAGTGAGCGTTCACTGTTGTATTGCGCCGTAGGCCATCCGCTGTTTTATGTCGACGACAGGCAATTGGAAGATGCACGCTTGAATGCTCAGGATGCCATTGCCCCCACCTTTCGCCTGCCCTCGGATATCCAGGCCCACTACCAGGCGCTCAATTGCACCGCCAGCGCGTCGGATCGCGAAGGCATGGCCTTTTTGATTTTGACCGGGCGCTATATCGGTTACCTGCCCGACCATTACGCCAGCCTGTGGGTTCAGCAGGGCCGCTTGCGGGCACTGAAGGCAAAAACACGTTTCTACGATTTGAGCCTGGCATCGGTGACACGTAAAGGCCGGCGCCCGCATCTGGTCCTGGAAAGTTTCCTTGAGAGCCTGGAAGCGACGCGTTAACGTGAAAAACTTCGCTACACAAACAGGTTGCCCGGAGCGCCCATGACCCTTGAAGTTCCTGCCCATGACGGCAAGCCTCCCAGCCGTATCCGGCAGAAAAACGAAGAGGCCATTCTCAAGGCCGCCGAAGATGAGTTTGCCCGTCACGGCTTCAGAGGCACCAGCATGAACGCCATCGCCCTGAGTGCCGGGCTGCCAAAGGCCAATCTGCATTATTACTTCACCAACAAGCTAAGCCTGTATATCGCAGTACTGAGCAATATCATCGAGCTATGGGACCGTACCTTCAACGTTTTGACCGCTGACGATGACCCGGCCCAGGCCCTGACTCAGTATATCCGCGTAAAAATGGAGTTTTCCCGGCGACAGCCCCAGGCTTCGCGAGTGTTTGCGATGGAAATCATCAGTGGCGGGGCCTGCCTGACCGAGTATTTCTCACAAGACTACAGAGCTTGGTTTCAAGGTCGTGCAGCTGTGTTCCAGGCCTGGATAGATGCAGGCAAGATGGACCCGGTCGACCCGGTCCATCTGATTTTCCTGCTATGGGGCAGCACCCAGCATTACGCCGACTTTTCGACACAGATTTGCCGCGTAACGGGGCGCAAGCACCTGACCAAACAGGATATGCATGCGGCCTGTGACAACCTGATCCGTATCATTCTCAAAGGCTGCGGCCTGACGCCCGCAGTCTAAGCCTGGAACCGACATGCCTTCGACCCTCACGGGGCTTTGCGAGTACCGCGAAGAAATCCGTAAAAGCCGCTTTATTACTTTTGCTGCCCCCATCACCAGCGCCCAGCAGGCCCTCGAATTTATCGAGCAACACAGCGACCTGAATGCCTCGCACAATTGCTGGGCGTGGAAACTTGGTGGGCAGTACCGCAGCAGTGATGATGGCGAACCTGGCGGCACCGCGGGCCGCCCGATACTCTCGGCCATTGAAGCGCAGGACTGCGATCAGGTCGCGGTGCTGGTTATCCGCTGGTATGGCGGCATTCAGCTGGGCACCGGCGGCCTGGCTCGGGCCTATGGCGGTGGCGCTAACAAATGCCTGCAAAACGCCGAAAAACTGCCGTTGGTCAGCCGTATCGCACTCAGTTGCTCTTGCAGTTTCAGCGAGCTGGCATTGGTCAAACTGCGCCTGGTTGAACTCAACGGCCTGATCACCGGCGAAGCCTTCACTGCCAATGGCGTTGACCTGCAACTGGCGCTGGTCGAAGAACAGATTGCTCCCGCGCGACAGCTTTTAGCGGACCTTAGCCGCGGCAGGATCCTGCTGCATCGTGACGCTGTCGAGCCAGCCCCATAAAAATGCTATTTTCCGACATCCATAGTTGCCCACAGTCACTGTGCACCCACCTGTGGATAACCTGAGCACATGCGGCCACAGCCCTTGTGTGCTGGGGGCTTGAAGCACTTGTACGATTTTTAACCAACTCATATCAACTTTGTAGAGGACGCTACTCATGACCGCAAAAAAAGCACTGATCATCGGAGCTTCACGTGGCCTGGGCCTGGGTCTGGTCAAGGAGTTGCTTGCCGATGGCTGGGACGTAACCGCCACTGTGCGCCACCCACAAAAAGCCGATGCCCTGAAGGCATTGGGGCCGGTGCGCATCGAACAACTGGACATGAACAATCAACAGGCGATCAAGGCATTGGGCAATACCTTGCACAATGAAGTCTTCGATCTGCTGTTTATCAATGCCGGGGTCAAAGGCCCGGACGACCAGCTGTCGGGCAATGCAACGCTGGCCGAGGTGGGGCAGCTGTTTTTCACCAACAGCGTGGCACCGATCAATGTGGCCCGGGAGTTTGTCAGCCGGATCCGTAAGGACAGTGGCGTACTGGCATTTATGAGCTCAGTACTCGGCAGTGTCACTCAACCTGATGCCCCCGAAATGGCCCTCTACAAGGCCAGCAAAGCGGCTCTCAACTCGATGACCAATACCTTTGTACTGTATGAACTGGGCGACAATAACCCGACTGTGCTGTCCATGCACCCGGGCTGGGTAAAAACCGATATGGGCGGCGAAGGCGCCGACATTGATGTCGAAACCAGCACCCGTGGCCTGGTGGCACAGGTCAAGGCATTTGCCGGAAAAGGCGGCCATCACTTTATCGACTACAAGGGCCAGACGATTCCCTGGTAGGCAGCCTGCGACAAATGGCGGGGGAATTGTGCCCCCTCCGACCTGTAGAATGTCGCCATCTGTACCCGATTTGATGAGAAAACCTTTTATGTATGACTGGCTGAACGCCCTGCCAAAAGCTGAACTGCACATGCATCTGGAGGGTTCCCTGGAACCCGAGTTGCTGTTTTCGCTGGCCGAGCGCAACAAGATCGCCCTGCCCTGGAACGACGTTGAAACCCTGCGCAAGGCGTATGCCTTCAACAACCTGCAAGAATTCCTCGATCTTTATTACAAAGGCGCCGACGTACTGCGTACCTCCCAGGACTTCTACGACCTGACCTGGGCCTACCTGTTGCGCTGTAAAGAACAGAACGTCATTCACACAGAACCCTTCTTCGACCCGCAAACCCACACCGATCGTGGCGTGCCGTTTGAAGTCGTGCTCAATGGCATTGCCAGCGCACTTAAAGATGGCGAGCAGCAACTGGGTATCACCAGCGGCCTGATCCTCAGCTTCCTGCGCCATTTGAGCGAAGAAGAAGCAGAAAAGACCCTCGATATGGCCCTGCCATTTCGCGATGCCTTTGTCGCCGTTGGCCTCGACAGTTCAGAAATGGGCCACCCACCGAGCAAGTTTGTGCGCGTATTCGACCGCGCCCGTGATGAAGGCTTCCTGACCGTTGCCCACGCGGGTGAAGAAGGCCCGCCGGAGTACATCTGGCAAGCCTTGGACTTGCTCAAGATCCAGCGTATCGACCATGGCGTGCGCGCCATTGAAGACGAACGTCTGATGCAACGCATCATCGACGAGCAGATCCCGTTGACCGTATGCCCGTTGTCCAACACCAAACTCTGTGTGTTTGATCACATGTCGCAACACAACATTCTCGACATGCTTGAGCGTGGCGTAAAAGTGACCGTCAACTCTGATGACCCGGCCTACTTTGGCGGTTATATGACTGAGAACTTCCACGCGCTGTACACCGATCTGGGCATGACCCAGGACCAGGCCAAACGCCTGGCGCAAAACGGTCTGGATGCGCGGTTGGTCAAGCCGTAACACGCGGTCTCCCCTGTGGGAACGGGCTTGCCCACGATGGCATCAACTCGATCAGGCAGACACACCTGATTGTCAGCATCGCGAGCAAGCCCGCTCCCACAGACATTTGAAACTGCAACACCGTCACTACCACAGCAGTTTTACTGTTTCCCCGGGTACAACTTGCTCAACATCGCACAGCGCTCACTGAGCATGTCGCGCAAGAGCCGCACCGGTTTACTCAATTGCGCCCGGTGACCACACAGCAGATTCAGCGGCGCCCGCTCGCACATCAGCCCCGGCAGTAACACCTTGAGCCGCCCGCTCTGCACATCTCCCGCCACATCCAGCCACGACTTGTAGGCAATGCCCTGCCCGGCAACCGCCCACAAGCGCACCACGTCGGCATCATCGCTGAAACGATTGCCGCTTACCGTCAGCCCCAGTTCGCGCTTGCCGTCATTGAATTGCCAATGGTCGTGAACCCGCGTGCCGAGCATGTACAACAGGCAATTGTGTTGCAGCAACTGCTCAAGCTGACGCGGCTCGCCCTTGCGCGCCAGGTAGTCGGGGGACGCACACAGCACCCGGCGGTTATCCGGGGCCACCGGCAGCGCCACCAGGCTGGAGTCTTCCGGCTCGCCGTAACGCAAGGCGATATCCACAGGCTGGCGGAACAGGTCGGCAATCCGGTCACCCAATAACAGGCGCACGGTGAGTTGCGGATGCTCACGCTGGAACTCATCCAGCCAGGGCAGCAACAGATTACGGCCGAAGTCTGAAGGTGCCGACAGTTGCAACACTCCGCTAACCTGATCTTGCCCACGCGCCAACAAGCGTCGCCCCTCATCGAGGCTAGCGAGTGCCGTACGCGCATATTCAAGAAAGCCTTCGCCTTCGGCCGTCAGACGCAAACTTCGGGTTGAACGCGCCAGCAGGCGCGCGCCCAGTTGAGCTTCTATCCGTTTGAGAGCAGCGCTGGCCACCGCCGGGGACATATCCATCACCCGGGCCGCCGCAGACAAACTGCCCAAGTCAGCCGCGTGAACGAACAATTGCAGATCATCGAAACGCAGCATTCACAATCCACCCGACCATTATCAATAAAAAATTGAAAGAGACTGCTGTTTTAGCCGGTTTTATCGCGCGATGAAATAGCCAATTATCACTGCCAGTTTCTTAATCATCTTCAGGACATGTCCCATGAAAGCTGTCGCCTACTACCACTCGTTACCGATTCAAGACCCGATGGCCCTGCAAGATATCGAGTTGCCAGAGCCGGTGGCCGGCCCCCGGGATTTGCTGGTCGAGGTCAAAGCCATTTCCGTAAACCCGGTGGACACCAAAGTGCGCCAGAACGTGCAGCCCGAGGCCGACACTGCCAAGGTACTGGGCTGGGATGTGGCCGGTGTGGTCAAGGCCGTCGGCAGTGAAGTCAGCTTGTTCAAGGTCGGAGACAAGGTCTTTTACGCAGGCTCCATTGCCCGTGCCGGGGCCAACAGTGAACGTCATGTAGTGGATGAACGCATCGTCGGGCATATGCCCAAAAGCCTCGATTTCGCACAGGCCGCAGCGTTGCCGTTGACCGCCATCACTGCCTGGGAGTTGTTGTTTGAGCGCCTTGGCGTCAACGAGGGCAAGACCGACGAGCAACAAAGCCTGCTGATCGTCGGCGCGGCGGGTGGTGTGGGTTCAATCCTGACGCAACTGGCCAGCCAACTGACTGCGCTCAAGGTGATTGGTAGCGCATCTCGCCCTGAAACCCAGGCCTGGGTCCGTGAGCTGGGCGCCGATCTGGTTATCGACCACAGCCAGCCGCTGAGCGAAGAACTCAAGCGTCACGGCATCGACGCCGTCACCCATGTTGCCAGCCTGACCCAGACTGACCAGCATCTCGATCAGTTGGTAGAAGCACTGGCACCACAGGGCAAACTGGCGCTGATTGATGATCCCAAGGCGCTGGATATCACCAAACTCAAACGCAAGAGCCTGTCACTGCACTGGGAGTTCATGTACACCCGCTCGCTGTTCCAGACCCCGGACATGATCGAGCAACATCTCCTGCTCAATCGTGTCGCCGGGCTGATCGATGCGGGCACCCTGCGTACCACGGTCGGCGAGCACTTTGGCAGCATCAATGCCACCAACCTGCGCCGCGCCCATGCACTGCTGGAAAGCGGCAAGGCCAAGGGCAAGATTGTGCTCGAAGGCTTCTGAGAGGACGTCTGACGGGACCCATGTGGTCATTTTTTAACCGTCAGTCAGAGACTTGATTCCGGGCATTTTAATCAAAGTTTTTCGGCATACACTGGCCTCCTTTGCGAACCGAAGGAGGCCAGTCATGAAAATCCTGATAAAAGCGCTAGCAAGATCCCGCGACTGCAAATGGCAGGTGCAAATCGACCAGCAAGCCGTCAACTTTCGCAGCGAGGCCGAGGCCCGGGCCTTTGTCGACAAGCTGCAATCGCGCCTGCATGCCCCGCACCGCCTGCCCGAACGTTTGGCTGGCTGAATCAGACCGGCTGCTGAGCGGCGATCCGTGCGGTGTACAGGCGCCGGGTCGCCACTGCCAGGCCCACTGCCACAAGCCCGCACAGGGTGATGACCATCGCCATTGGCATTGCGCTGCCGTCGTGCAATACCCCCACCAGTGATGCCGCCCCCGCCGCCACGCTGAACTGTAAGCAACCCAGCATCGCCGAGGCACTGCCGGCGCGCGCGCCCTGCCCGCTCATGGCGCAGGCCGAGGCATTGGGAATGATGCAGCCCAGGCTGGCAATGCAGATAAACAGCGGCACCAGCAGCGGCCACAGTTGTTCGGTATGCAAACTGCTGACGCCCAGCAAGACCAGACCCGCCGCCAGATACACCCACACCATGCGCGACAGCAAAAAGGCCGGGCCACGCTTGGCCAGCAGGCGGGCGTTCAACTGCGCCACCAGGATAAAGCCGGCCGCGTTGGTACCGAACAACCAGCCGTAATGCTCGGCAGGCACGCCATAGAGTTTGATAAATACGAAAGGTGAACCCGCGATGTAGGCAAACATCCCGGCCATTGCGATCCCCCCCGTCAGGGCATGGCCAAGGAACTCGCGATCCTTGAGCAACCGCCCGTACTGGCGCAATGCCCCCGACAGCGGCTGACGTGGCACGTTGGCCGGCAGGCTTTCAGGCAAGCCAAGCGCTACGGCCGTTGCCGCCAATGCGCTGAACACCGTCAACACCAGGAAAATCGATTGCCAGCCATACAGGTTGACCAGCAACCCACCCAACATCGGCGCCAGGATTGGCGCCAGGCCCATAACCAGCATCAATTGTGAAAACACTTTGGCCGACTGCACCGCGTCGCATTTGTCACTGACAATGGCCCGCGAAAGGACCATGCCCGCACAGCCGCCAAGGGCCTGGACAAACCGGGCACCAATCAGCCACTCCAGGGTCGGCGCAAAGGCGCATGCCAGTGACGCGACAGTGAATAGCCCGACGCCCACCAGCAGCGGCACGCGCCGGCCGAAGCGGTCCGCTACCGGGCCATAGGCCAGCTGACCGATGGACAGGCCTAGAAAGTACACGGCCAGCGTCAGTTGTATCTGGGTTTCGTCGGTTGCAAAGGCTTGTGCCATCGCCGGGAAGCCCGGCAGGTAAAAGTCGATCGCCAAAGGACCGAAGGCACTCAGGGCGCCAAGAATCAAGATTGTTCGAAGGTTCATCAGGTATCCAGGGATCAGGCTGCGATTAGCGCAAGCTGACAGTTTAGCTGTGGTTATCGACCCTGAACATTAAGTTAGCGAGCTAGCTAATAAATCACCTTGAACCCGTCCTGAAACAACACCGCCGTAGCAGCTGCCGAGGAACGAGGCTGCGTTCGGCGGCGCAGCCGCCGTAAGTCTGACCTTGCGGTGCGCCAGTCAGAGCTTGCTCTTAGCATCCACGACGACTACGTCGCCGAACGCAGCCTCGTTCCTCGGCAGCTGCTACATACAGGTTTAGTGCGCCGTGCGCGCCTCAAACCCGGCATTGGTGATCACGTCGATAATTTGCAACGGTGATACGTTGCTGTCCACCTTGACGGTTTTGCTCGCCAGGTCCACTTCAACCTTCGCGTCTTTATCCACCGTCTGCACTGCACGGGTCACCGCGCCCACACAGCCACCACAGGTCATACCGTCTACCTTGAACGTTTGCATGATTACGCCTCCTGTTTGAGATATGCCTACAGCTTCGACCTTGCCATCGTGGCAAGGTCAAGCCCGTTGTTTCACGCGCTGACTGGCAATCCATCCCGTGCTCGGCCAAGCTGCAAGCCTTGCGATTTGATAACAGGATACTTAGCCATGCGCTGGACCGCTTTGAGCCTAGTCAGCCTTTTGGGTCTTGCCAGTGTGCCGCTGTGGGCAAATGCCGATCAGGACTACGGAGTGCTGATCATTTCCCGCGAACGCCTTGAGGTGCCGACCAACTGCGAAGTGGGTGTGTACATCGACGACCAACTGGCCGGGCGATTGTTTCAGGAGCAGGCCCTGGCCTTTAACCTGCCGCCCGCCAGCGTCGATATCCGCCTCAAGCTGCTCCCCGGGCAAGCCCCCGGCTGCCTGCCCGGCATGCTGGTGCCGCCCGCGCAGCAGTTCACCCTGAAGGCCGGGGATGTGCGCAAATACCGCATCGCCCTGGGTAAACAGGGTATGTACCTCAAGCCCGCCAAACTGGAATATTGAGCGGCAAACAACGAACAGCAAGAAGCCTTGACCTTGCCATGGGGTCAAGGTCGATTCTATGGATAGATAACTTCTTGAGGAGGACTGCTCGTGCCCACCCAATTCGATCTGCCGATTGATGGCATGACCTGTGCCAGCTGTGCAGGGCGTGTGGAAAAATCCCTGGCCAAAGTGCCCGGTGTACGTTCGGTCAGCGTCAACCTGGCCACTGAACAGGCCCGTATCGAAGCGCCTGCCGAGAGCCTGCCGGCACTGGTCGAGGCTGTGCAACAGGCAGGCTATAGCGTGCCCGCCCACAGCCTGGAACTGGATATCAGTGGCATGACCTGCGCCTCGTGCGCAGGGCGCGTAGAAAAAGCCCTGGCCAAGGTGCCCGGGGTCAAGAGCGTCAGCGTCAACCTCGCCACCGAGCGGGCCCATGTCGAATTGCTCGGCCAGGTTGATCCGGGCCTGCTGATCAATGCGGTCACTCAGGCCGGCTATGGTGCCAGCCTCCACCAGAGCGAAAAAACCACCGAAGACGATCAGCAAAAACGCCTGCACCGTGAACGCTGGGCGCTGACCCTGGCTATCGTACTGGCGCTGCCGCTGGTGCTGCCGATGCTGCTTGCGCCTTTTGGCATCCATTGGATGCTGCCCGCCTGGGCCCAGTTTGTATTGGCGACCCCGGTGCAGTTTGTTCTGGGCGCGCGTTTTTATGTGGCCGCGTGGAAAGCCGTCAAGGCCGGCGCCGGCAATATGGACCTGCTGGTCGCCCTGGGCACCAGTGCCGGTTATGGCCTGAGCCTGTATGAATGGGCCATCGCCGAACCCGGCAGCATGCCCCATCTGTATTTCGAGGCCTCGGCGGTTGTGATCGCCCTGGTGCTGCTGGGCAAATATCTCGAAAGCCGTGCCAAGCGCCAGACCGCCAGCGCCATCCGCGCCCTTGAAGCCCTTCGCCCCGAACGCGCCTTGCGCATGGTCGACGGCCAGGAACAGGATGTCGCCATCAGTGATTTGCGTCTCAATGATCTGGTGCTGGTCAAACCCGGCGAGCGGTTCCCGGTGGATGGCGAAGTGGTTGAAGGCCAAAGCCATGCCGACGAGGCCCTGATCAGTGGCGAAAGCCTGCCGGTGCCGAAACAGCCTGGGGATAAAGTCACCGGCGGCGCCATCAATGGCGAAGGTCGCTTGATTATCAAGACCATGGCCCTGGGGACGGAGACCGTACTGGCGCGCATTATCCGCCTGGTGGAGGACGCGCAGTCCGCCAAGGCGCCGATCCAGAAGCTGGTGGACAAGGTCAGCCAGGTATTCGTGCCCGTTGTGCTGCTGATTGCCCTGGCCACGCTGCTGGGCTGGTGGCTCTACGGCGCGCCGATTGAAACCGCTCTGATCAACGCTGTCGCGGTACTGGTAATTGCCTGCCCTTGTGCCCTGGGCCTGGCGACCCCCACTGCAATCATGGCCGGCACCGGCGTTGCAGCCCGCCACGGGATTCTGATCAAAGACGCCGAAGCCCTCGAACGCGCCCACGAAGTCAGTGCCGTGGTTTTCGACAAAACCGGCACCCTGACTTCAGGCACGCCGCAAATTGCTCACTTCAGTGCGCTGGACGGTGATGAAGCACGCTTGCTGCAAGCCGCCGGTGCCCTGCAGCGGGGCAGCGAACACCCGCTGGCCAAGGCCGTACTGGATGCTTGCGCGGCGCGTGATTTAAAAGTGCCGGACGTTACCGACAGCCAGTCGCTGACCGGCCGCGGTATTGCCGGCACCCTGGAAGGCCGTCGCCTGGCCCTGGGCAACCGCCGCCTGCTGGAAGAAACCGGTCTCAATCCGGGCTCGCTCGCCGCATCGGCCAGCGCCTGGGAAACCGAAGGTCGCACGCTGTCCTGGCTGATCGAACAAAGCCCGCAGCCCCAAGTGCTGGGCCTGTTCGCCTTTGGTGACACACTCAAGCCCGGTGCCCAGTCGGCCATCGCCCAGCTCAATGCCCGTCATATCAGCAGTCACCTGTTGACCGGCGACAACCGCGGCAGTGCCAAAGTAGTGGCCGAGGCCCTGGGAATCAGCGATGTTCACGCCGAAGTGTTGCCCGCCGACAAGGCCGCGACCGTGGCCGAACTGAAAAAAACCGGTGTAGTGGCCATGGTCGGCGACGGTATCAACGACGCCCCGGCACTGGCCGCGGCCGATATCGGTATCGCCATGGGCGGTGGCACCGATGTGGCCATGCACGCAGCGGGCATCACTCTGATGCGCGGCGACCCGCGGTTGGTACCGGCAGCACTGGAGATCAGCCGCAAGACCTACGCCAAAATCCGGCAAAACCTGTTTTGGGCATTTATCTACAATGTGATCGGCATTCCGTTGGCTGCTTTCGGCTTTTTGAACCCTGTGCTGGCAGGCGCGGCCATGGCTTTTTCCAGTGTCAGCGTGGTCAGCAATGCGTTGCTGCTCAAATTCTGGAAGCCCAGGGATCTTGAATAAGGAGGCGTCATGAATATCGGCCAGGCCGCCAGACACAGCGGCTTGAGCGCCAAGATGATTCGTTATTACGAATCCATCGGTCTGCTCAAACCCGCGCAACGCAGTGACAGCGGCTACCGCCTTTACAGCGATGACGACCTGCATACCCTTGCGTTTATCAAACGCTCGCGGGACCTGGGGTTTTCGCTGGAAGAGGTCGGCAAGCTGCTGACCCTGTGGCAGGATCGCCAGCGCGCCAGCGGCGATGTGAAGGCACTGGCGCGCCAGCATATTGAAGAGTTGAACCAGAAGATCGCCGAGCTGAGCAGCCTGCGCGACACCTTGCAGGATCTGGTCGAAAGCTGTCAGGGCGACCACCGCCCTGACTGCCCGATCCTCAAGGACCTGGAGTCAGGCCCATGCTGCACCGTAAAGACATGATCATCTGCATGATCTGCTGATAAACCTGTGGGAGCGGGCTTGCTCGCGATTCAGGCGCCAAGGTGTATCTGGCTGACCAAGGTGATGCCATCGCGAGCAAGCCCCGCTCCCACAGGAACGTTAATCAGAAAGCTGTCAGCAGCACTTTAGCCAGCATCAGCACGCCAATCACCGCACACAGCCCCGCGAATCCCTGCTGTAGCCACTGGGCCGAGACGTGCGGGGCAATCACCCGCCCGGCAATCATTCCGGCCAGGGTGGCGCCAATAAATATCACGCCTTCATTCGACAGGCTCACGCCCTGGCTCATCAGATTGCCCAAGGTGCCCAGCGATACCAGCGCCACCACCATCAAGGACGTGGACACCACGGCGTGGATACGCACGTCACTGAACTTGCGAAATGCCGGCACGATCAAGAACCCGCCGCCCACACTCAATAACCCCGTCAGCAACCCCGAGGTAGCACCAATGGATACCAGGGTCATGCTGCAGCGGGCATTCCAGGTCAGTCGCCCGGTTGCAGGGTTGAGCATGCAGTTTTTTTCCAGTACCCCCAGGCTGCCGTCATCGCGGGCATCCGCCCGGGCCTGCAGGAACATGCGCACTGAGACAAACATCATCACCGCGCTGAACATCAACACCAGCACCTTGGCCGGCATCAACCGGGCAAGGTGCAGCCCGATGGGCGAGGTGGTCGAGCCGACCAGCGCCATCAACGCCGCTGCCTTGTAGCGCACCAGCCCCTTGCGCAGGCCATCCAGCGCCCCCAGTGCCGCTGCCGTGCCTACGGCCAGCAACGCCACCGGTGTCGCTTGCGCCAGGGTCCAGCCCAGCCCCAGAGTCAGCGCCGGGATGGCCAGGATGCCGCCACCGGCACCGGTCAGCCCGAGCACCAACCCCACCAGCATGCCAAATAAAATAATCAACATGGTCAGGGTCAATCCGGCTTGCAGTCAGTGAACCACTCGCGGCCTTTGAGCATGCCTTGCCAGTAAAACCACGGCAGCAATGTGGCCTTGAGCAGCCACGCCGATTTGCGGGGTACGGTCGGGTCCAGGGGAAAGGTGGGTAGCAGTTTGCCGCCATAGCCGAATTCAGCCAGGATCACCTTGCCGTTTTCTACGGTCAGCGGGCAGGAGCCATAGCCGTCATAGCGCTTGGGCAAGGTCACGCCCTTGCGCAGTGCGAGCAGATTTTCGGCCACCACGACCACTTGCTTGCGGGTTGCCGCCGCGGTCTTGGCATTGGGTGTATTGCACACATCGCCCAGGGCGAAGATTTCGGGGTAGCGTGGATGTTGCAGGGTCGCCGGATCGGTCTCGAACCAGCCCGCCTTGTCCGCCAGTTCACTGCGGCGGATCACATCGGGCGCCTGCTGCGGTGGCACCACATGCAGCAGGTCGAAGGTTTTAGCAACACAAGTCACACCGCCCTTGGCATCAGTCACATCAAACCAGGCCGTTCTGGCGGGACCGTCAACCTTGACCAGATTGGACTGGAAGGCCAATTGAGCCTTGTAGGCTTCAACGTACTTCATCAGCGGCGGGACAAAAGCCGGCACGCCAAACAACACCGCCCCCGCCAGGTTGAACTCCACCTTGATAGCGTCCAGAGCACCGCGTTTGCGCCAATGATCGCAGGCCAGATACATGGCTTTTTGCGGCGCACCCGCACACTTGATCGGCATGCCCGGCTGGGTAAACAGTGCCTTGCCGCCCTTCAGGCTGCGCACCAGTTCCCAGGTATAGGGCGCCAGATCGTGACGATAGTTGGAGGTCACGCCATTCTTGCCCAGGGTTTCTTCAAGGCCCTCGATATTTTCCCAAGCCAGTTCCAGCCCCGGGCAAACGATCAGTTGCTGGTAACCCAGCTCGCTGCCATCGCTGAGCAGCACAACCTTGCGCTGCGGAGCAAAGGCACACAGCGACGCCTTGACCCACACAGCACCTTTGGGCATGACCGCAACGGTGGGGCGAACCGTGTTTTTGATATCGTAGGCCCCTCCCCCGACCAGCGTCCAGGCGGGCTGGTAATAGTGTTCGGTGCTGGGCTCGATCACGGCGATACGCAAGGCCGGGCTACGCTTCAACAGGCTGGCCGACACCGAAATACCGGCCGAGCCACCGCCCACCACGACCACATCGTACTGCCTGGCCTCACGCGTGCCCTGGGTGGCCGCTTCAAAAAGCTTGGCAGAGCGATTGCCCGTGCGGCAGTACGCCAGCACCGGTTTGGGCAACTCGTCGAGCAGTTCACGCAATTGCTGCACCTGCCCGGGTGTTGCGCCGCTGGTCGCTACTGGCAGATAGGCAAAGCTCAGCCCCAGGGCCTGCGCGGCCTGTTGCATCGCGGTGTGTTCGGGTTGCTCAGGCCCGCCTTCATGGTCGGGGCGGTTGCACATCACGCTGGCAAAACCCAGCGCAGCCAAGGATTGGAGATCAGACTGCTCGATCTGACCGGTCACGGAAAATGACGCGTCGATTCGCTTGATGCTTTGCTCCATTGAGCACTCCAGGCACAACTAAAATGAATGGATTGGGAGGGCGTTACTTTTTGAGCGCTTGCCCGCAATACAGCCCCGACAGGGTCTGCATCACAGAAACCACTTCAAAGCTGGCGAGTGAGTAGAAAATGTATTTCCCCAGCCTTCGGGTATTGACCATGCCCTCATCGCGCAACACACCGAGTTGTTGCGACAGTGTGGGTTGTCTGATGCCGGTCAGCGCTTCAAGTTCGCCGACATTGCGCTCACCTTGAGTCAACTGGCAGAGCAGCAGCAGGCGATCTTCATTGGCCAACGCTTTGAGAAGGGTGCAGGCTTTGGAAGCAGAGTCGCGCAGAAGCCCGATTTCTTCGCTGGTTAGCTGAGCAGTCATGAAAAGCTCCGGTGCGTGATGGTCGACAGTCTACGACTCGATAATATATCTTTCAATATATTGATCATTCAACGACCGCCACGAGGCCCCTCATGCATCCCGAAATTCAAGGTTTCTTCGACCCGGCGACGTCGACCGTGAGCTACGTGGTCCATGCTGCTGGCAGCGTGGAGTGCGCAATCATCGACCCGGTGCTGGACTACAATGCCGCCGCCGGGCGTATCAGCACCGTCAGTGCCGACGCTATCGCCGCTTTCGTGCAGGCTGAAGGCCTGAAGGTGCAATGGCTGCTGGAGACCCACGCCCATGCCGACCACCTGTCGGCCAGTGCTTACCTCAAGCGCAAGCTGGGCGGTCAGATCGGCATCGGTGCTGCCATCACCCAGGTCCAGGGAGTGTTTCGCGACATCTATAACCTTGAGCCGGAATTCAAGCTTGATGGCTCGCAGTTCGATCGCCTGTTCGAGCCCGACGAGCTGTTTCATATCGGGCGACTAGAGGTGCGGGCGCTGCATGTGCCCGGCCATACCCCGGCCGATATGGCCTATCAGGTAGAACAGCACAGCCTGTTTGTGGGCGATACCCTGTTTATGCCTGATGTGGGCACCGCCCGTTGCGACTTCCCGGGTGGCGATGCGCGGCAGTTGTATCAATCGATCAAGCGCCTGCTGGCATTGCCTGAGTCGACCCGCCTGTTTATGTGCCATGACTACCCGCCAGCCGGGCGCGAAGCCTGCTGGTCGACCACGGTGGGTGAACAGCGGGCAAAAAACATCCACGTCAATGACAGCATCGACCTGGCAGGTTTTGTCGGCATGCGTACGGCCCGCGATGCCACCCTCGGGGTTCCGGCGCTGCTGATTCCGGCGATTCAGGTCAATATTCGTGCAGGCAACCTGCCGCCTGCGGATGACAGCGGCCTGTGCAGCCTGAAGATTCCGCTGAACCGGTTTTGAGCGCCCAAACACTTGCCAGGAACAGGGCAGCAGCGGTTTTGATGAGCGGCGCATTACCCGTGGGAGCTGGCTTGCCTGCGATGCAAACACCGCGCTCTGACAGGTAAAACACGGTGATTCCATCGCGAGCAAGCCCGCTCCCACAAGAACCCGGGCAGCCCCAGGCGCATAAAAAATCCGGCCTGAGCCGGATTTTTTAGTTAGCCAATTACTGCATCCACGGGGGTGGTGGCTCTTCAGCCTTGCTCGGTGGCGCATCATCGGCAGCACGCACTGCCTGGCGGAAAGCTTCGTCCAGACGTGCAGCTTCGATTTCGCGCATCACCCCGCCGACATCCGCCAGCTCGTCCGGCTCGTCAAACTCGCCCGTCAACACACTGCCAGGGTGCAGGGTGGCAGCTTCGTAAAGTGCCCACATTTCCTTGGCGTACTTGGTCTTCTTCAGTTCCGGCGCAAAACGCCCGAAATAGGAAGCCATGTTGCCCACGTCACGCTCCAGCATGTTGAAGGCGTGGTTGTTACCCGCCGCATCGACCGCCTGGGGCAAGTCGATGATGACCGGGCCGGTTGGCGTCAGCAAAACGTTGAACTCGGACAAGTCGCCGTGAACCAGCCCCGTACACAGCATCAGCACGATTTGCTGAATCAGGAACTCGTGGTACTCGCGGGCCTGATCCGGCTCCAGCACCACGTCATTGAGACGCGGAGCCGCATCGCCGTACTCGTCCGCCACCAGTTCCATCAACAGCACGCCTTCGAGGAAGTCGAACGGTTTAGGAACCCGCACACCCGCACCGGCCAGGCGAAACAGTGCCGCTACCTCGGCGTTTTGCCAGGCATCTTCGGTTTCTTTACGACCGAACTTCGAGCCCTTGGCCATCGCTCGGGCCTGACGGCTGTTGCGAACCTTGCGACCCTCCTGATATTCGGCGGCCTGGCGGAAACTTCGTTTGTTGGCCTCCTTGTAAACCTTGGCGCATCGCAGCTCATTGCCGCAGCGGACTACGTATACAGCTGCTTCCTTGCCACTCATGAGTGGGCGCAGCACCTCGTCGATCAGACCGTCTTCGATCAGGGGTTCTAAGCGTTTTGGAGTCTTCATCAGCTTTTATTGTGGGTCCTTTATTACCAAACACGCGAATGTCATTCGTTATACGGCAATCCACTCACCACGGGGAGAGGGCAAACGATTTGAATGATAGACGAGCAACACGTTTTGAGCACCGACTTAACCCTGTCGAAACAAGTCACCCGGGGTAAAGCCGAACATCTTTTTAAACGCCGCAATAAACGCCGACGTTGATTCATACCCGCAAGACAGCGCCGCCCGCGTGACATGACCGCCCTCCTCCAGCACCCGTAACGATGACAGAAGACGCACCCGCTGCCGCCAACTGCGGAAACTCAAGCCTGTTTCACGTTGAAACAAACGCATCAGGGTTTTTTCGGACATCCCCAGCCGATCCGACCACAGGCCCAGGTTCGCCTCGGCATCAGGGGTTTCGACCAGCTCATTGCACAGCACCAGCAAACGTTCATGACGGGGCAACGGCAGTGAAAAACCGACCTCGGGCAGGCTTGCCAACTGGTCCAGCAGCACCGCCACCAAGCGTTGCTCGCAGCTCCCGCCCTCGGGGTAGTCGACGGGCAGCGCACAAAAGCTTTTGATCAGCTCCCGGGCCAGCGGCGTGACCTCCAATACCCGGCACTGCCCCGGCGCCCATTGGCAGTCCTCACGGCGCACATAGAGGCTGCGCATTTCAGCGCGCATCGAGGTGATCACTTCATGCTCCAGCCCGGCCGGAATCCAGATACCCCACTGCGGCGGCGCAAAAAAACTGCCCTCGTCGGTATGTACGCCCAGCACACCACTAATGGCGTACGAAAACTGCACCCAATCGTGTCGATGGCGCGGTGTCCACGAACCCGCGCCCAGGCTTTCGGCCCGGGCATACAGGGGTCGTGGCAGGGCATCGAGTACCGGAATGGCACGCGGCAGCCCACGTTGTCCGTTTGGCGGCATTGATTGGCCTTATATCGCAAGACGACAGATTGCTGCGACGTTAGGCTAAGTCATCAATTCTTACAATGTTGCGGTGCCGACAATGCCTGTACTCAAACATCTCAAACGAATGTTCACCGACTGGTTTCTGTGCGGCATGCTGCTGGCGACTTTCCTGGCCTATGTGTTTCCGCATTTCGGTAGCACTGGCGGTGCAATGCACGCGGAATGGGTGATCAATATCGGAGTGTTTCTGGTGTTTTTCCTGCACGGGGTGAACCTGTCCAGTGAGCAGATCAGTCACGGTCTGAAAAACATTCGCCTGCACGTTATGGTGCAGGGCTTTACCTTTATCGTCTTCCCGCTGATCTGGGTGGTCGCCAACAAGCTGTTGGGCGCCCATATCCCGCCGCTGCTGATGTTGGGATTTTTCTACCTGTGTGCCCTGCCCTCGACCATCTCCTCGTCGGTGGCACTGACCGGCAGTGCTGGAGGCAATGTGCCGGCAGCGATTCTTAACGCCAGCCTGTCCAGCGTGCTGGGGATTTTCCTGACACCCTTGCTGGTCAGCTTCGTGGTGGGCAGCGGCGCAGGGGGCATCGACCTGGGTTCAACCCTGCTCGACCTGTGCGCCATGCTGTTGCTGCCGCTGGTGCTGGGCCAGTTGGTGCGCCCGCTGTGCGGACGCTTTTTTGCCCGGCACAAGCGCTACACCAATATCTGCGACAAGGTGGTGATTCTGCTGCTGGTTTACGCCGCGTTCTGCAACTCGATGGTCTCGGGCATGTGGCAACAGCAGGGCAGTTCGGTGATTGTCAGTGCATTGGTCGGCAGTGCGGTCCTGCTGGCGATTATCCTGTGGATGACCACCCGCACCGCCCGCGCCCTGAAATTCAGCACCGCAGATGAAATCGCTGCAGTGTTCTGCGCCAGCAAGAAATCCCTCGCGGCAGGTGCGCCGATGGCGGCCCTGATTTTCGGGGCCAACCCGGGGCTGGGCCTGATTTTATTGCCGATCATGATCTACCACCCACTGCAGTTGATCGTGTGTTCGGTGATGGCCGAGAGTTATGCCACGCGCAGTCGCGCAGAAGCCAAACACAACAACATCTCGGGTGGGAGCGGGCTTGCTCGCGATGCCGACGCCACGGCGTAACAGGCACACCGCATTGCGCCCATCGCGAGCAAGCCCGCTCCCACAGACGGCTATCGCTCAATTATTGCAGTAACACCCTGCCCGCCCGCCGCGCAGATCGAGATCAAACCTCGACCCTGCCCGGCGGTGGCCAGCAGCTTGGACATATTGGTCACGATACGCCCGCCCGTCGCCGCAAACGGATGACCCACCGCCAGGGAACTGCCCTTGACATTGAGTTTGCTGCGATCAATCGCCCCCAGCGCTGCATCAAGCCCCAGCCGGCTTTTGCAGTAAGGCTCGTCCTCCCAGGCCTTCAAGGTGCACAGCACCTGCGCGGCAAATGCCTCGTGAATCTCGTAGTAGTCAAAGTCCTGCAAGGTCAGGCCATTACGCGCCAGCAGCCGTGGGACGGCGTATACCGGTGCCATCAATAACCCTTCTGCACCGTGTACGAAATCTACAGCAGCTGTTTCACCATCGCGCAAATACGCCAAGACCGGCAAGCCGCGCTCCCTGGCCCATTCTTCACTGCCCAACAAGACCGTCGACGCACCATCGGTCAGTGGCGTGGAGTTGCCCGCCGTCAACGTGCCCTTGGCGCTGCGCTCAAATACGGGCTTGAGGGCGGCCAGTTTCTCCAGGGTCAGGTCGGCACGCAGGTTGTTATCGCGGCTCAGGCCCATAAATGGCGTAAGCAGATCATCTTCCCAGCCGGCGTGGTAAGCCGCCGTCAGTGCCTGATGGCTGTGCAGCGCCAGCTCGTCCTGCTCAACCCGGGGGATGTTCCAGGTTTGCGCCATCAACTCGCAGTGCTGGCCCATCGACAGCCCGGTGCGAGGCTCGCCGTTGCGTGGAAATTCGGGCTTCAAAAAGCCCGGACGCAACTGCAGCAACGCCTTGAGCTTGTCCACAGGTGCCTTGAGGCGATTGAACTGCAGCAGCCATTTGCGCAGCCCGTCATTGATGCCGATCGGAACATTGGAGGCAGAGTCCACGCCACCGGCAATCCCGCACTCGATCTGCCCCAGGGCAATCTTGTTGGCCACCAGCAATGCCGCCTCAAGCCCTGTACCGCAGGCCTGCTGCAAGTCATAGGCGGGAGTTTGCGGCGACAGCCGCGAGCCCAGCACACATTCGCGGGTCAGGCTGAAATCCCGCGAATCCTTGAGCACCGCCCCGGCCACTACTTCGCCCATGCGCAACCCGTGAAGGTTGTATCGCTCGATCAGCCCTTCCAGCGCCGCCGTCAGCATGTCCTGATTACTGGCAGTCGCATAAGGCCCGTTGGCGCGAGAAAACGGGATTCGATTACCACCAATAATTGCTACACGACGCAGACTCATACGATTCACCCTATTCTCTTAAATCCATTAATCGTTACCAGCGTAGGCCTTATTGCCGATAACGAACGACCACGGTCTGTTTGTGGTCAACCCTTTGAACCCCACCTGTCGGAGAGTGTTCCATGTCAGACCGTTATATCGACTTCGTCAACTCATCCCTCGGCCAGCGGCTGGTCGGCGCGTTGGGGCTGCCGTCACCGGGACGACTGGAGCGCTGGCAGGCCGGGCGCCTGCGCCCAGTCGAAGGCCCGCTGCTGATTGGCGGCGGTGCGCTTGCCGCACAGGTGGCCCGCTTTGGCGGCAAACTCACCGATGCGGTGTTCAGCTATGGCCCTGAACCCTTGCATGCCACACCGTGGATTCCAGGCCAGGGACCAAAGCTCAAGGCCGTGGTGTTTGACGCCAGCGAGCTGTTGCACACCGGGCAGCTCAAGCAACTGCGCGAATTTTTCCAGCCGCTGCTGCGCAATCTCGAGCACTGTACCCATATGGTGATCCTGGGCCGTGCCCCTGAAACATTAAGCGACCCTTTTGCCGCCAGCGTGCAACGTGCGCTCGAAGGTTTCAGTCGTTCGCTGGCCAAGGAGTTGCGTAACGGCAGTACCTTGCAACTGCTGTATATCGGCGAGGGGGCCGAAGATCAGCTTGAAGGCGCACTGCGCTTTTTTCTCTCGCCAAAAAGTGCCTTTATCAGCGGCCAGGTGCTGCGCCTCAAGGCCTGCGCCAACCAGGTGCAGGACTGGACCCGCCCCCTGGCCGGGCGCAAGGCACTGGTTACCGGTGCGGCCCGTGGCATTGGCGCCGCGATTGCCGAAACCCTGGCCCGGGATGGCGCCGAACTGATCCTGCTCGACGTGCCGGCCGCCAAGAGCGATCTCGATGCGCTGGCCGCGCGCTTGGGCGGGCACAGCATCGCGCTCGACATCTGTGCCGCCGATGCCGCAGAACAACTGACCGGGCAACTGGCCGATGGTATCGATATCCTGGTGCACAACGCCGGTATCACCCGTGATAAAACCCTGGCCAATATGACCCCGGAATTCTGGGACTCGGTACTCGCCGTTAACCTCAACGCCCCGCAAGTGCTGACCAAGGCCCTGCTTGATAGCGGCACCCTGCGCGATAACGGCCGGGTAATCCTGCTCGCATCCATCAGCGGTATCGCCGGCAATCGCGGCCAGACCAACTACGCCGCCAGCAAGGCCGGGCTGATCGGCCTTGCTCAGGCCTGGGCAGCGTCGCTGGGCGAGCGTGGCATCAGTATCAATGCCGTGGCCCCGGGTTTTATCGAAACCCAAATGACCGCGCATATTCCCTTTGCCCTGCGCGAAGCGGGACGACGCATGAGTTCGCTGGGCCAGGGTGGCCAGCCCCAGGACGTCGCCGAGGCTGTGGCCTGGCTCGGCCAGCCGGGTTCGGGCGCGCTCAGCGGCCAGGCACTGCGGGTGTGTGGCCAAAGTATTCTGGGAGCATAAGCCATGACCGTGAAATGGCTCGACCTCAGCGGCCCACCGCACTTGCCCGCGCTGTACGCCCATGCCGCGGCCCGGCGCAAGATCACCTCCAGCCCCTTGCCGGAGCAAGGTGTGCGCTGCTGGGTCGAGGTGGAGCCCAAGGCCCTGGCGGCGTTTCGCGATGTTTGCGACCTGGTGCCAAGCCCATTGCTGCCGCCCACTTATCCACACATCCTGGCCTTCGGTCTGCAAATGCAGTTGCTGACTGCCAAGGACTTCCCCTTCCCGCTGCTGGGGCTGATTCATCTGACCAACCGGATCCGTCTGCTGCGCCCGATGGGCAGCGTGACGCAGCTGCGCATCGGGGTATATGTACACAACCTGCAAAAACACCCCAAGGGCGCGACCTTTGAGGTGGTCACCCAGGTTGACGATCTGCTGGGGCCAATATGGGAGGCCGAAAGCACCCTGCTGTGCAAAGGCGTGGAACTGCCGGGCGACCTGCCCCAAATCAACGATCCTGCGCCGGTGGCCCTGAGCGAACTGACCCGCTGGTATGCCCCCGCCGATATTGGCCGGCGTTATGCCAAAGTCTCGGGCGACTACAACCCCATCCACCTCAGTGCCGCCAGCGCCAAGCTGTTTGGCCTGCCCAGTGCAATTGCCCACGGCCTGTGGATAAAAGCCCGAACGCTGGCGGCACTCAATTCGCACCTGCCGGCGGCCAATGTTGAGGTTTTTGTTGCCTTCAAAAAACCGGTGCGCTTGCCCGGCGAAGTGATTTTGCTCAGCAGTGAGGCGGGTTCCAGTGGCGACTTCCAGCTCAATGGCCATGACGGCCTGGTGCACTTGATCGGCAACTGGCGACCGGTTAGCTGACCACCCCCCTGTGGTAGCGGGCTTGCTCGCGATGGCATCCGCGCGTTTTACCTGTTAAACCGCGGCGCCTGCATCGCGAGCAAGCCCGTTCCCACAGAGGATGGCATGCGAGCCGAAAATCCCGCCGGGCTGCCCGTGCCTTTCACTTGCACCAATCCCCGTTCGGTCGCAAGCTTTGCGCCTTCTGGAGAGCACGCCCGCAATGAACCTCGACGAAATAACCCGACGCATGCATCGCATCCGCGATAACAACGACTGGAAGCAGTTCCACAGCCCGAAAAACCTGGCCATGGCCGCCAGTGTCGAAATGGC
Source organism: Pseudomonas sp. TWR1-1-3 (assembly GCF_049896805.1). Classification (NCBI taxonomy): domain Bacteria; kingdom Pseudomonadati; phylum Pseudomonadota; class Gammaproteobacteria; order Pseudomonadales; family Pseudomonadaceae; genus Pseudomonas; species Pseudomonas sp. TWR1-1-3. The sequence goes on from NZ_JAFCUZ010000005.1 coordinate 26,228, forward strand.
CGAGCTGGTGGAGATCTTTCAGTGGCTGAGCGAAGACCAGTCACGCCAGCTCCCTGCCGACAAGCTCACCCACGCCGGCCAGGAAGTGGGCGATATCGTGCTGTACCTGGTATTGCTTTGTGCCGAACTGGGCCTGGACATGAATGAAGTGGTACGCAATAAACTGGCCGACAATGAAAGGCGTTTCAACAAATGAGTGACCGTCACTTCGATCAACTGGCCACCCGCTTCGCCGAGAAAATCTACGGTGGCGCCAAGGGTGCGATTCGTCTGGCCGTGCTCCAGGCCGACCTGCAGGAAGCCCTGCCCAAACGCCCGTTGCGGGTGCTGGATATCGGCGCCGGGCTGGGCCATATGTCCTTGTGGCTGGCCCAGCAAGGTCACGATGTGACCCTGGCCGAACCGGCCGCGCCGATGCTGGAAGGCGCCCGCCAGCGTTTTGCCGAAGCTGGCCAGACTGGCACCTTTATTCAGGCGCCGTGGCAGGAGCTGCTGGGCCAACTGACTCAACCGTACGATCTGGTGTTGTGCCACGCCGTGCTGGAGTGGCTGGCCGAGCCCCACGCGATCCTGCCGGTGCTGCATCAATTGACCGCCAAAGATGGCTGGTTGTCGCTGGCGTTTTACAACCGCGACGCGCTGATCTATCGCAACTTGCTCAAGGGGCACTTTCGCAAGATGCGCAAGAACGACATGGCCGGCGAAAAACAGAGCCTCACCCCGCAGCAGCCACTCGACCCACGGGAGCTGGCCATAGCACTCGAAGGGCTGTGGCAGGTCGAAACCCAAAGCGGCGTGCGGGTGTTTCACGATTACATGCCAGTGGAGTTCCAGGCCCGCGCCGAGCTTGAAGCCCTGGTTGAAATGGAGCTGGCCCACCGTCGCCACCCTGCGTTTGCCGGGCTGGGACGTTATCTTCATTGGGTGTGTCGCCCGGTTTAAATCGCCCTGCGGGGGAGAGCATGATGTATCGCCGCGTTGCCTTGATCGTTTTGAGCCTGGGGCTGGGCGCTTGCCAAAGCCCCAACCCGTACACCGCCACCTCAATGCCCATGCCTCCGGCTCCGGCACAGGCAGCCAATACCCTGGACTTGAGTGCCTACCCGGCCCCGCCACGGGATTACGGGCGCTACCAGAGCTGGGCCTGGCTCAATGGTCGGCTGCCGGTTGGCACGGCATGGGCCGACTCGGCGCAAATCGCCGAAGCGGTTAACAATGCCCTGGACCAGCGCGGCTTGCGCCCGGCACAACCCAACCGTCCGGCGGATCTTTGGGTCAGTGCTGATTTGCACACCGAAAAACGCTTGCGCCAGGTACAGGACGACTATGGTTACGGGGCCGGCTACGGCAGCGGTTACGGCCGCTACGGCAGCCAATACGGCATGTACAACTCCGTCCCCGTCATACGTACTTATGAGGTTGAGGTCATGGTGGTTCGACTCAACCTGTATGACGGTAAAACTGGCCAGCCAGTGTGGAGTTCCAGTGCAGAAACCAGCAGTAAAGGCAGCCTGAGCGAACGCAGTGACGCCCTGCGCGAATCACTGAACAAGGCAGTACAGGCTTACCCTCCCCATTGAGTCTCAATAGTGAAGTGGAGAAATCATCATGCTTCGTCGCATTGCATTACTGGGCCTGGCCCTGCTGCTCAGTGCCTGCGAAACCATGCAGGTCAGCCATGATTACAACCCTGCTGTCGATTTCGCCCAGTTCCGTACCTGGGCCTGGAAAGACCCTGCCGTGCAATACCAACCCAACAACCCGATGCTTAGAAGCGACCTGACCGAGCAGCGCATTGTCCAGGCCGTCAGCAGCCAGCTGGACCAGCGCGGCCTGCGCCCGGTAGCGGCAGGCAGCAAGCCGGACTTGCTGGTGCAAACCTGGCTGATCGTGGCCAACCGCCAGGAACAGGTGGTGACCAACTACGGCTACGGTGGCCCTTGGGGCGGGCCGTGGGGGGGGCTACTGGGGCGGCCCGTGGGAAGGTTACTGGGGCGCACCGATGTATAACGAAACCCGCAACGTGGTCTACCAGGTTGGTACGCTGCAGATCGACCTGATCGATGCCAAAGACGGCAAGCTGGTGTGGCGAGGCAGTGCAGAGAAAGTCGTCGACAGCAGCCCGACCCCGGCTGAACGCAGCGCTGCAATCCAGCAAGCAGTCACCAAGATCCTGAGTACGTATCCGCCCAAGTAAGTTACGCAGCATTAACTTGCTCACGATGTATATAAGTAAGTTGGTATTAATACTTTCGTGAGCAAGTTGGTTTTTACACTGTTTTTCTGACCACTTGTCGTTGTCTTTTGATTAACCGTTCACATCGCGCTTATAAAACTGGCAACTGGCCAGCGCACCGATCACTTCTTGTCTACACTCGCTGAAACTTTGGAGAGTTAGCGCTGGGCACTGTTCCAGCATCAGGAGTGCTCGATGTCTCCCCAACTACGCGGTATGGGTTTTTATGGTCCCCGGCAGCAGCATGGCGCAATCGGCCTCATGGCTGCCGTGACGCTGGGCATGGTGCTGCTGTTTATGCTGCTGGTGGTCGACAGCGGGCGCCTGTACCTGGAGCAGCGCAAGTTACAGCGCGTGGCGGATATGGCGGTGCTGGAGGCGGTGAGTCGGGGCGGTAACTGTGCTGGCGCCAGTACTGCTGCCGGTTTCGCCAACCAGAGTGCCACTCGCAACAGCTTCACCCCCGGCAGCGTGCAAAAAGTAAACACCACTTGCGGCACCCTGAGCACCAACAGTAGCCAGTTGCGGGTATTCACTGCCGACGCAACCAAATCCGATGCCATTCGCGTAATCGCCACCACCACTGTGCCGACCAGCGTGGCCGGAGGCTTGTGGAGTATGTTTTCCAAAAACGGGTTTAATCTGAATACCAATTTGACGGCGAGTGCGGTGGGCTCAACACCGGGGCCGACGCTGGCGCAAATAAGTATTCGTACCACACTGGCTACGGTCGACTCCTCACAATCGCCGCTGCTCAACAACCTGTTTACAGGCCTGCTGGGAGGTAACGTAGCCATTTCGGCCGTTGGCTGGGACGGCTTGGTCAAAGCAGACATCAACTTACTGCAGTACTTGAATCAATTGGCCGTTAACTTGAACGTCAAGGCAGGAGATTACACAACGCTACTCACTACCAATGCCACGGTGACTGACTTTATAAAAGCGGCGGCTACTGTCGCAAAACTTAACGGAGCTACGGCAGATGTACAAACAGCACTGACCAACCTACAAGTTGCCGCTATTAAAAACACACCCATAAAAGTTGGTGACTTATTACAACTACAAACCGGAACTTCAACTGCTGGCCTGGACACCAACCTTAACTTATTTTCAGTGATACAAGCCGCCATTCAAATTGCCAACAAGAATAATGCCGCTGCCGTCAGCCTACCGGTTAACGTGCTGGGACTGGCCAAGGTAACGACCACGGTAAAAGTAATCGAGCCCCCGCAGTTCTCTGCCATCGGCAACCCGGCCACGGACAGGCTTTTTGTGCGCACGGCGCAAGTGAGGTCTTTAATCACCATTGAGCTTCCGGTGCTCAATACCGTGGCTTCACTTGTGAGTAAAGTTCTGGATCTTGTTACAGGCTTGCTCGGGGCCATTATCGGTACGACCTACAGCCCTCAAATACTTCCGCCGCCATTAATCCTCAGTGTCAATCTGGATGCAGGTGGCGCAGATGCACTGGTGACCGGATATAGCTGCCCTACGGGAAGTACCGGCACTAAAAGCCTTACGGTTTTGGCACACACGGCCCTGGCCAATTTGAATGTCGGCAACATTGATGGCAGCAAGGCTTTTTCCTCTTCAGCCTCCGTAACCGTTACACCACTGCCCATTGTGAACATCGTCAGCAAGACCTGCTTGGCCCTCATTTGTTCTTCAAAGGATTATGGCGGCGGCGGCATTGCGATCATGGCAAAGCTACCCATTGCTCCAACTCCCAGCACCCTGCTTTTTTCTGCAGCCTCAAGCTCGGAGCCGCCCAATTTGAAACTTCCACCGGCGGCCAAAAACGCCAGCCCCACGACCAACGTGGTGGCCAGCCTGAAAAGTACGCTGAGCAATTTGCCGATTCAACTGTACGCACCAGTGGATAGCACCGGCATCCTCGGGGCACTCGCAACGAATTTGTCGAATGCTGTCACCGCAACGCTGCTGGCAGTGGTAAACATTGCTGGAGGGTTGATTACAGGCGTTTTGAGCCCATTGCTTGATCCTGTGATCAACAACCTGCTCTCGCTGTTGGGGGTCAACCTCATGGTGACGGAAGTTGATGCCAACCTCTCCTGCAACCAGGGTGGCCGCGCCCAGCTGGTGCTTTGACCTAAATGGAGTGCAATACCTTGTGGGAGCGGGCTTGCTCGCGATTCAGGCACCTCGGTACATCTGATATACCGAGGTGATGCAATCGCGAGCAAGCCCGCTCCCACATGAAGGGTGGAACGCTGAATTCAGGCTGCTACCACCGGCAACTCCACACAAAACCGCGCGCCATGCTCGGTATTGCTGACACTCAGCCGCCCACCCATATTGTCGATAATGCCGTAACTCACGGACAACCCCAGGCCGGTGCCCAGGCCGATGGGCTTGGTGGTGAAAAACGGTTCGAAGATCCGTTCCAAAAGCCGCGGATCAATCCCACCCGCATTGTCGTCCACCCGCAGGCGCACACTCTGCGCATCGGACTCAACGCTCAGGGCAATCCAGGGCACAAACTCCTGGTCGGTTTCACGCTTGCTCATCAGCGCATCACGGGCATTGACCATCAGGTTGATCAGCACTTGCTCCAACTGATCTACATGGCCGCGCACCTGCACAGCGCAAGCCTGGCCCTCACTGCGCAATTGCACACCCTTGCCCCTCAAGCCCTCACCCAGCAAGGCTACAGAGCCTTCCATGGCCTGCGCCGGGTTGAACACTTGCTGTTCGATTTCGGAACGCCGGCCAAACACCCGCAAGTGATCTACCACCCGCGCCGCACGCTGGATCTGACCGTCAATACGGGTGAGTTTGTCTTGCAAATAATCGATCTGCGCATCGCCATTACCCAGGCGTTTGAGCACGTTGACCACGGCCATGCGCATCACGTTCAGCGGCTGGTTGATTTCGTGCGCCAGCCCCGTGGCCATTTCGCCCAGGGTGGCCATTTTCGCGCTGTGGGTCAGTTGCTGTTGCGAGCGACGCACTTCGGTGTTGTCGCGGCCCACGGCCTGCACTTCAAGCAAGTTGCCCTGCTCGTCGAAAATGCCCCGGTCCGACCACACCCACCAGGCATATTCACGCCCCGGCAGTTGCAGGCTGATTTCCGCCGTGCTGACCGGTGCCTGCGGAGTCAAGCCGGCAATACGCTGCACAAAGGCCTCGCGCTGCTCAGTGGATAGCCAACTGCTCAGGTTGATGCCCGGCAGTTGCGCAGTGGTGCATTCCAGGTAGCTGGCCAGCGGCTGATTGCCGAAGGTCAGGGTCAGATCGGGCAGGTAACGGCAGATCATCGCCGGTGAGTCCTCAACCAGTATCCGATAACGCTCCTCGCTGTTTTTGACCCGCTCGGCCGCTTCGGTGGCTTCGGTGATATCCAGCCACAAGCCGACCACTTCTACCGGCAAACCAAGGTCGTTACGCAACAGCTTGGCCTCATCCAGCAACCAATGATAATCGCCGCGCCGATCGCGCAGGCGATAACGGTTGCGGGCGCTGCCTTCGCGCAGCAACTGCCGGGTACGGCCAAAAAACTGTTCGAGGTCATCGGGATGGACCCACTCGATCAAGGTTTCACTGGTACATTCCTCCAGCGTCCAGCCCAGTAAAGGCTTGAGGCTGTCACTGAAAAATGCCGGTACCAGCGCGCCTTCAACATAACGCTGTACATAAATCACCGCCGGGGAACTGGCGATCAGGTTGTCCAGCCGCGCATGGGCGGCGGCGACTTGTTGCTGCTGGTTTTTGATATCGCTGACATCCAGCATAAAACCTACGATGCGCCGCCGGGTGCCGCTGCCCAGCACCTGGCCCTGAATCCGGTACCAGCGGGCAGGCTCTGTGGCCTGTGGCTCATGTACCCGGGCAAACAGTAATAATTCTTTGCCATGTTCCAGCAGTTCATTGAAGCGACCGCTAAGTTCATCACGGTCAGCCGGGTGAAACAACGCCAGCCATGCCTGGCGGGTCATGGCCTGCGGCTCGGCCACAGCGTCCAGGTTGATGGCCAGTTGTGGAGCCAGTTCCAGCAGTTCGCTGGTGCTCGACCATTCCCACCAGCCGGTGCCCAGCAGGCCTTGCAGGGCTTCCATGCGCTCGCTTTGCTGCAGGTGCTGCTGCTCACGTAAGCGGTCCAGCAGTGGTGCGGCCAGGGCAGCGCACACCTGCATCCAGTCGCTTTCACTCATTTGCGGGCCATGCAGAGACGCCGGGTAAAACCCCAGCATCAACCAGGCACACAAGCCTTGCTGGTCGCTGTAAGGCACCAGCACACCATCGGCATTGCCAAACAAATCGTTTAATCGCGGGTTACCGTCGCGCTCGACACGCTGGGGTGAGGTTCCGCCAAGCGGATCGAGCAGACTGCCAAGGTTTTGTTCGGGCAGCCACAGTTGCGGCGCATCAAAGGCGTGATACGTGCTGTGCATATACCAGGAAGCCTGTGGACCCTCACGCAGCGCCAGCGCCATACAGGGCACACGCCCATGCTGGGCGACGCTGCGCAGCGCTTCGTGCATGACCTCGGACAGACGCGACGCGCTGCACTGGCGCAACTGCCCGGCCAGCCCCAGGATCAGTTGCGTGCAGCGCTCGCGGCTGCGGGCCTGCTCACTGCCAAGGCGCAGGTCGCTGATATCCAGCAACTGCAAAAGCCAGCTGCCCCCCTGGGGTTGCACCCAGCCCCGGGTATGCACCACACGCAGCCCCGCACACTGGAAGTCGAGATCAAGACTGTGACCAACCCAGTCTGCCGGTACGCCTTCAAGCGCCAGCGTGCTCCCCGGCACCAGATAGCTCAGGAGCAGGCGCGGTGAACCATCGTCGCTGCCCCGCGCCAGGCCGTAGCGCTGCAGGCCGTGGATTTCAATGACGTGCCCCAGCGGATCAAGCATCAGCTGGATACCCGCATGGGTGCGTGATTGCGGATCGGTGGATTCAGGCAAGCGCTCGTCGGTCCGTCCCAACAAGCGCCCGAACAGCCCTTCGCTAGGGGACAAGTTGAGCACTCGATTCGGCTTTCAAATTTGTTGGCAGGCTGGGCACTGTGATCGTTCCCAATTTGAGCACCGGCATGATGGTGGTCAACGCCGTAGCAGGCAGGGTCACACTGGCAGTCAGCACTTTGGTTGTCGGGTTATAGGTCGCGGCCGGAACCAGGCTGCCTTTAACCGCAGTGGGCACCCAGGCCAGTTTCTCGTTCAATACGCTCTTGGCCAACGTCTCCACCAGCCCGCCATAGTTGGCCGCCGTCGGATCCACCGCCATGCTGCGCCGCACCGCCTCGGCCGTCGCATTGTTGAATGACTGCACCAACAGCAGGGGCAAGCTGTAGCTGAGCACGCCATAAAGCACCGCAAAAAAAATCACAAACACCAGCGCGAACTCAATCGCCGCCGCGCCCTGCTGCTTTTTGCCAAGTCTTGTTTTCATGACTGCGTCTACCCTGACTGTCGACAGTAATATCATCATAGAATCATTGGTAAAAAACGGAGGCTCTTTACGTGATCCAGTTAGCTGTTGTGTTGCTGTGGTTTGTGGCCTGTTCCATTCAAGACCTGCTCCAACGCCATATTTCCAACTTCCTGACGTTGGGTGGCGCAGCGCTGGCGCTGCTGTATCTGCTGTGGACCGGTCACACCTGGCTGGGAGCAAGCGCAACCGAAGGAGGCTGGGCGCTGCTGATCGCGCTGGTACTGACACTGCCCGGTTATGCCTTGAACAAGCTGGGTGCCGGCGACGTAAAGCTGTTGATCGCCCTGGCGCTGACAACCGATCGTCCGACAATTCTTGGCACCGTTATCGGTGCTGGCATCTGTAGTGGCATCTGGTGGTTTTGTGCGTCAAAAATACTGCCGTCAATAAATCAACAAGTTAAGACGCTCTCGCTTGCGAAAGGCGCCACAGTGTCAAAAAAGCTTCCCTTTGCACCCTTCCTGTTCGGTGGTTTTACCCTGACAATGGCTCTGCTTCACTAGTCATTACGAGGGATTAATACCTTGTACATAGTCGTAAAGTAGGTCTACGTTTAATTCAATCACCGCAAGTATGTGGACCAAGATGTCCCTGATTGGTTTACCAGGAAGGAGAACCACGTGAACACGCCCAACCCCCTAATAAAAGTGCTCGTAGTCGACGATCAGTCGTTGATTGTCGAAGAACTGTGCGAGTTTCTGGAAAGCAGCGGTTACCGTTGCGTGCCTTGCAATACAACCCGTGAAGCCATTGATGCGTTTGTGGCCGACCCGCAAATCGGCCTGGTGCTCTGCGACCTGCACATGCCCGACATGAACGGCATCGAACTGACCCAGCAGTTGCAAAAACTGGCCGGCAAACACCGCGCCTTTGAAAGCATCCTGTTGACCGGTCGCGCCGATAAACAGGATGTGATCAAGGCCCTGCGTATCGGCATCGCCGACTACTATCAAAAGCCGGTCGACCTCAATGAGCTGCTCGAGGGCATCCAGCGCCAGGAAGCTATTTTGCGTGAGCGCCACAAGAGCGATCAGCTGGGCCACCTGAACCAGAAATTGCAGTTCCTGGCCGAATCCATCGATGACCTGTATCAGGACATGGAGTCCGCCCGGCGCCCTCCGCAAGCTGCCACTCACCCCTTGAACAGCCAAGAACCAGGTGAAGGCCCCTGGCAACAGATCCCGACGATCTTCAAACAGCTGTCACCACGCCAGCTGGACGTCGCCAAGCTGGTCAGCAAGGGCCAGACCAACTACCAGATCGCCTGTGACCTGGGCATCACCGAAAACACGGTCAAGCTCTATGTGTCGCAAGTGCTGCGCCTGACCCATATGAACAACCGCACCCAACTGGCCCTGGCCCTGTCGCCAAACGCCGGCGCCCATCGGCAAACTGCGCACTAGCGACCTGATCACTTCACTGTAGCGGTGCGAGTTGCCCGCGATACAACTGGCGCGGCGGGTGAGTGACGCCGCACCGCTGCGCCATCGCGGGCAAGCCCGCTCCTACAGGTCTTGCGCCGCCTACTGCCTGTGGGGCCCGATATTGCAGGAAAGAACTTATTCCTGGCTGGCCTTGCCACCCTCTTTCTGCCCGTAGTACTCGGGGATTTCATGTTTATAACTGTCCAGCCAGCGCTGCAGGCTGAGCTCACGCTCCGCCGGCGTAGCCGTTTGGTGGATGGGCGACTGGACGCTGCCGCTCACTTGCAATTGCAGCCAGTTCTCGGTTTGCTGCTGGGTTCTGGGGGTGGGGCCAGGCTCGATAGCCAGCGCACCCAGCGGCATCAGGGCCAGCAGCACCCCCACACGAATAGATAAAGTCATGGCAAACCTCCAACGCGTTATTTGACGACAGCCACCTGGTTGCTGGCGGTCCTGGCTTGAGCTTTCAAAGCTTGTGCCCGGTACTGGGCATCACTTACCTGTTCGGGGGTCAGGCCCGCGCGGGTTACCAGTTCTGCGGCCTGCTTCCACTGGTCCTGATAAATCAGCAAGGTCACCAGGTTCAATGCCGCCGGAGATTCATCCTGCTTGAGCTCCAGAGCGGTCAAAAACTCGAACCGCGCTTCATCAACCCGCCGTTGATTGAGATAAACCACACCCAGGTCATTGCGGATCTTGGCATCGGTCGGCGCCATTTGTGCCGCACGCTCCAGATGGGTGATCGCCAGGGCGTTGTCACCGTGCCCGGCTGCCAGTTGGCCCAGGCCATGCTCCCCTTCGGCTGCCAGGCACGACCCCAGCAACCCTTGATACAGCGGCCCGGCCTCATCGCGGCCCAACTGGCGATAAATCCGTGCCTTGCGCAGTTGTACCTGCGCCGAACCCTGCGGCAGGTTTTGCAGGTTGGCCAAGCTGGCGTGCAGCTTGCCTTCCTTGGCCATGTCATCGGCCAGGTTCAGTGACAGCTCCTGGTCACCACTCAACTTGGTGCAACTGCCGCCCATGGCCATCCACGGCGGATTACTCTGACCTCCTGTGGCACAGCCGCCCAGCATCAGCAGCCCGCACACGACGATGACAGCTTTCATGTTCATACCCCTGGTCAAGAGAGAAAGGCTCGCGAGATAGCGACAAAACTCGGCCCGGCCAAGACGATCATCAAAGCGGGGAACAGAAACACCATCATCACTACCGACATTTTGGCGGACATCTTGGAGATATATTCCTCCATGCGGGTCAAACGACGGTCATCCAGCAGCTCCTTGAGTGCCTGCAATGACTTCATCGCGCCACCACCCTGCTGAATCAATTGCTGCAGAATCACGCAGGTGTCATTGAACTCGTCTACATCCAGCAGACTCGCGGTTTTGCTCAGTTCCTGATTCAACTCCAGCCCCGAGTCGACCCGGGCCAGAATCACCCGCAGCTCACCGGTCAGTACCGGCAGCAGGTGCCGCGCTTCCTGGCTCAACACCCGCAGCGCCTGTTCGACTGCCATGCCCGACTCAAACAGAATGCGCAGCAACGGAATAAAGGTTGAAACTTCGATCGCCACTTCCTGCTGGCGCCTTTTTGCAGCATAGGCCAACAATCGCTTGGGGATCAGATAGCCCAAAGCCAGGGAGAACAGCATCACCAACAGCAGATTGCCCGAACGCGGAAAAAACAGCTCATAGCCCAAGAACACCAGCCCGGCAAAAGCTATCGGGGTGCCAACCTGAAAAGCGGCAAACAGCGAGCGCTGACTGGCGGTGCGCCAGCCGATGCGGTTGAGCAGGGTCTGGGTTTCGCTGTCCATCGACACCGAGCGCTGGCCAAACTTGCTGTTGCCCACCGCCCGCATCCACAGGCTGAGCTTGCCGGGGCCGGTCTTGTCACCATCCAGGCGCTGCATGACCCGTTGCTGGCTCATGCGATCCTGAACCACGTTATTGATCAACAGCGCCATGGCGCCCAGCAGCAATACCACACAAATCAAAAAGGCCATGTCATACGCTCCGTACCATGCGCCACAGCGCCACACTGCCGATTATCTGCATGGCCATTGCGGTCAGGAGCATCTGCTGCCCTCCGCCGTCCTGCCACATCTTGAGCATATAGCTGGGGTTGGTCACCATAAAGAAACCCACCACAAACACCGGCAACGAGCCCAATACCAGCGCCGTCATCCGGGTTTCACCGGTCATGGCGCGCAACTTGCGCGCCCCCTGCTCACGCTCGCGAATCAGCACGATCAGGTTCTCCAGCAACTCACTGGCATTACCACCGTAGCGATGGTTGACCTTAAGCCCCAGGGCAAACATGCGAAATTCATCACGTTCATAAAGCTCGGCAAAGTCGTTCACTGCCTCGGGCAGGCTCACCCCCATCTGCACGTTGCGCGATACCCGGCTGATACTGCTTTTGAGCGGGTCGCTGGATGCCTCGATCGCGGTCAACACCGCATCGGCCAAGGTGCGTCCGGCCTTGAGGCTGCGCACGCAGTGATCGAGCAGCAATGGCAGTTGCTCAACCATGCGCCGAACCCGGCGGTGGTAACGCCAGCTGACAAAGAGTTTGAGCAGCACCGGCGGCAACACCAGCAACGCGAGCAAGAACACCCAGCCACCGATCAGGCCCGCCACAATCACCGCAGCGGCCCATAGCGACAGCCACAAACCCAGACGCTCTGAAGGGCGCCCCAGGCCTGCCTGCAAAAAAGCCCGGTCCAGCCAGGCCACGCCCTGGGCTTTCTCCAGCAACTGCGGCTGGCCTTCACCCAGACGCTCCAGCACACGGCCTGTAGTCGGGTCGGTCAGGGCGCGATACACCAGATTCAGCGATAGCGCGAACATCAGGAAACTGATGGTAAAAAGCAGTAAGGCCGGGTTCATATGCAGTGCCTCAGCCGTGGGCGTTCAGGACGGGGTCACGACGCAACTTGTCGCTTGCCGGGTTCAAGGCCTCGCGCATAAAACCAAAGCCGGTGCGCTTGTCGAGACGGAACAGGGTGTTGGTCACATACACATCGTCACGCACCCCCACCACCTCCAGCACTTCACTGACGCAACGGCGGCCATCGGGCATGCGCGTCAGCTGGATAATCACGTCCAGTGCGGCGCAGATCATCTGGCGCAAGGTTTTCTCCGCCACCGTACGCCCGGTCAAACCCACCAGGGTTTCCAGTCGCAGCAGGGCATCCTGTGCGGTGTTGGCGTGGACGGTGCTCATGGAACCATCGTGACCGGTGTTCATCGCGGTCAATACATCGAGCACTTCCACACCGCGGATCTCGCCGAGAATGATGCGGTCCGGACGCATCCGCAGGGCGTTGCGGATCAGGTCGCTGGATTTCACCTCACCATGCCCTTCGGCATTGGGCGGGCGGGTTTCAAGGCGCACCACATGAGGGTGGCCCAACTGCAATTCAGCCACGTCCTCGATGGTGACCAGGCGCTCATGGGGGTTGATCAACTGGCTGAGGATGTTGAGCAGCGTGGTTTTACCGGTACCGGTACCGCCGCTGATCAGGATGTTGCAGCGCTTGCCCACCGCCTCCTGGAAGAATTCAAAGATTGCCTGGTCGATGGTCTGCATGGCCACCAGATCGCTGCTTTGCAGCATGTCCTTGCGAAATTTCCGGATCGACAGGCACGGGCCATCCAGGGCAATGGGCGGAATGATCGCGTTGACCCGGCTGCCATCGGGCAGGCGCGCATCGACCATCGGCGAGGACTCATCCAGACGCCGCCCCAGGGGCGCCAGAATGCGCTGCATCACCCGTTCCACATGATGGTCATCGATAAAGCGCAGATCGCTCTGGCTAAGTCGACCCTCGCGTTCGACAAACACCCGATGGGGGCCGTTGACCAGAATTTCAGTCACGGCCGGGTCGCGCAGCAGCACTTCGAGGGGGCCGAATCCGGTCAGTTCGTCGACGATCTCCTCGGCCAGCCGCTCCATCTCATAACGGGAAATAGCCAGATGCAGGCGCGACACATACTCGGCTACCCGCTCGGTAACAAACTGGGCCAAAGACACCCGGGAACCTTCCAGCAGGTTTTTTCCGGTCTCTTCAATGGCATCGATGATATAGCGGTGCAGCACCAGTTTCAGGCCGTCATGGTCCGCACGACCATCCTTGTACAGGCCTGAGCCAAACAGCTGTTCATTGCTCATTTGGCCCCCCACAGGCGGTTCAGGTTCAGCCAGGTACCCGATTTGGAAGTCGCTTGCTCAGGCACCTGTGAACGCAAGACCAACCGTTCACCGAGTTTTTTCAAAGCCTGGCTCAGGGCTTCGCGCGGGGCCAGGTCAAACAGGGTGGTGGCCTGATTCTTGGCATTTATGCGCAGCTCCGGGCTGGGAGGGAGTGTTGTCAGCACCGGCAGGCCAAAGCTTTTACCCAGGGCATCGGCATTGGGGGCAACGCCACTCATATAGCGGTCGATCAACAAGCCCGTATGCTCGAACTTCATGCCCTTGGCCCGCCAGCGGCTGAGTACGTCGAGATTGCGGCGGCAATCGAGCACGCTTTGGTCGGTGTACCACAGCAGGCTGTCGCAATGGGTGGCAAAGGTACGCAGCGCTTCACTGTCAGGCTGACCGGTGAGGTTGACCACAATATGCTGGAAGTGCTGACGCAAGGCACTGAGCAACATATACAGTTCGGCGGCACTGGTTTGCTCCAGCGGTTCGTCACTGTCACTGTGGGCCAACACCCGCAAGCCACTGGCAGTCTTGGTAAAGGCACTGTCAATCAAGGTGCTGTCCAGGCGCCGCAAATGACGCAGGGCATCACCGAAAAAGAACGAGCTTTCCAGGCCCAGCACGGCCAGGCCATCACCACGGGGCACGCCCAGGTCCAGAAACAGGGTTTTTTGATCGTGCTTTTGCACCACCAGCCCCAAGTGGCTGGCCAGCAATGCACCATCGGCATTGCATTGCGCACTGAACAACACGCTCAGACCACCCAACTGGGCATTCGGTGCCACAGGTGGCAGGCGCTTGCTCAGGCGCCGTACCAGCCCCGCCACTTCACTGGAGCGCGAACCGTAGGCCACAAAGTCCCTCGCCCCGGCGCGCATGGCATTGAGTACCAGCTGGTTATCCATACCGTCGCCCAGGGCAACGATGGCCAACATGGGCTTGGCTTCCAGAGCACCTTCAATCAGCGCGCACTGGTTGACTACCTTGTCCCGATCCAGGCCCACAAATATCAGGCCGGCAAACGTCACATCAACCAGGGCCAGCAGTTCATCCAGGCTACTTGTGCCTGCACCCACCACTTGACCCAACGGCGCTAATGCTCCCTGCAGCCACTCAAGATCGGTGTTGTTGCGCGTCAGCGCGAGAAATGTCTGGCTTAGGCTTTGGCTCATTGAGATAACCCGCTACGGCTATTGAATTTGCCGTTCTCCAGGAAATACAGGCGATACCAGTTAGGGTCGTAATTGCGCAATTGCTCCCCGGGCATCGTCGGCAGTGCCGCATTGGCAGCCAGTGGCTGGACCAGATGCGGGGTGACGATCATCAGCAGTTCTTTCTCTTCACGACTGATATTGGAGTCGCGGAAAAAAGCGCCAAGAATCGGAATGTCGCCCAGCCCCGGGAATTTGTTGACCTGGGAGCTGTTGCGCGAACTGATCAAGCCACTGATCACAAAGCTTTCGCCGTCGGCCAGTGAGATGCTGGTATCGGTGCGTCGAACCGTCAGGCCCGGAACCAGGGTGCCGGCGATATTCACCGCATTGGTGTAGTCCAGCTCACTGACTTCGGGGGCCACCTTGAGCATGATGCGATCACGCCCCACCACGGTCGGGGTCAGCGTGAGGCGGATACCGAACTCCTTGTACTCGATCGACACGTTATCGCTGCCGCTGCTGGGCACCGGGATCGGCACTTCACCACCGGCCAGAAAGGTTGCACTCTGCCCGCTCATGGCCACGAGGCTGGGACGCGCCAGGGTGTAGGCAAAGCCGCTGCCTTCCAGGGCATTGATCATGGCCCTGACCTTGCCGCCGCCAAAGCCGATGTTGAAATACTTGGCGTTGGCCACCGGACCACCGGTGATGATCCCTTCAGCGGTGCTGAGGAATGAGCCCGGCGAGCCGAACAGGAAGTTGCTGCCCATACCGAAGATCGAGGTACTGGCTTCCTGCAGTTTGGTGCGGCTGACTTCGACAAAGCGGATATCGGTTTGCACCTGCACCGGCAAGGTCGGGTCTTCGGAGGGCGGCAACGTCGTACCGGTCAGCCCCGAGGCGGCCTTGCCCTTGACGAAAAGCATGGTCTGGTGCGGCTCTTTCGAGCAGGCACTCCAGACCATCAGGCTGGTGGTGCCCGAGGCAATGCCGGTGAGCAAAAAAGCGTTTGGCCCATTGGAGCGAATATCGGCAATGGTGGGGTCGCCCACGGCAATGCGCGAGATGTTCACCGGAAAGCCCATGGCCTTCTGGGCCCCCTGGGCCACTTCCAATACCGAAGGCAATGCGTTGAATGCCGCGCAGTTTTCGCCTGCGGCCAAGGCCATCTCCAGGGGCAAGCTGCTCAGCAGCAGCGTCCAGAAAGCGCGTTTATAAAGTGGAGGGCAACGGTGGCTCATGTTGGTTTTCCTTTCAGATAAGGATTTTTATTGGGCCTACTGCTGAGCCGTTTGATTGCCGCGGATCACTTCAATACCGCGTACCCGAGGGGCGACAGCGGGATTGCTGCTGACTGGCACTCTTGCCGGACTGGCCATGGCTAACTGGTTAAATTGATAAAGACTGCGCTTGGCATTATCAAGATTAGTCGCAGATTCCTGCTCGCCCGCCCAATATTTGCTCAAACGTTGCTCGTCGGCACTGCGCACGGCCAGGCGCAGGGTGCCTGCCTGGGTCGCCAGCATCAGTTGATTGAGAAGCTGCTCGGGAACCGCCAGGACTGCGGATCGCGCATTGATGCGGCTTTGTTCTTGCTTGAGCGCTTCCTCGGCATTTTTCGGCTGGCTGGCCAACTTGCCATCGCTGGTCAAGCCCAGTTCACCCCCCACGCTCAGCACCCGCACTGCCGGCAATACCACCTGGGCCGACTGCTGAGGGTTGCCACTGTCCTGACGCAAAAACAACAGGATATCGACGTAATCACCGGGGCTGAGCTGCCCACCCGCAGCGGACACCTCGTCAATCATGACACCCAGTGCGCGCTCATCCGGGCGAATCATGCGAGCCAGCGGCCCGCCCACGTCAAAGCTTTGATCACTGAGCCAGGTGCCTGCACTCAGGCTGCGCCACGGGGTGCGGCCCACCGCCTGATCGATGGCAGTCAGGCTGCCAGCGGGGGCGGTACGGAGTTTTTCCAGGGTCAGGTCATCGGCCGTCAAGGCCACATTCGGGGGGACATCGCGAACCAGTACCACCACCGCCTGGCGGGTTTTGTCTTCAACGGCCGCTACACCTTGTTCTACAGACTGAGCCACCGGAACTTCGGCGACCGGCTGCTGTCGACTCAATACCAGCCCCCAGTAACCGGCGGCAATTGCCCCGACAAACAAAATGGCGGCCAATATCAGACTGCGTCGATTGTTCATGCACAAACTCCCTTTATCACTGCGCACTGCAGACTAAAAAACCCATTCACAATCAGGCAGCTACGAACCTTTAATGCGTTTGAAACCAATCGCTATTTAAAAATAGCTCAGGTAAAGCAAAATGCCATTAGCGGACTAAAAAATCTCTAATCAATTGTGAATAGTTTGATTTGACACGCATTTTTTAAATAGTCATTTGGATTAATACTTTGTGATTAGTCCAATGATACAGTTGTGGGAAAGTCATTTATTGCCAATGCTGTGACTGCAGGTGGGAATCACCCTGCACCCAAGTTACGCAGTGCCCGCCCCGGCGCACTAAGGAGAAGTCAGATGATATTAAATACTGTTCTGAAAGTGTATGTACCTGCCCAGGTATTTGTAGCGCGCCAAGCCAAGTTGTTTGCAAAACGGACCGAAGGCGCTTCGGGTATTGAATATGCAATTATTGCAGCGATGGTGGCGGTGGTGATTGCCGGGCTTTCAGGCGATGTACAGGATGCAGTAAAAGCTGTATTTGAAGAAATTAAAACAGGCTTGGCAGTTGCTTAAATAAATCGTTAATTACAAAGAGTAATTAATATGCCTCTCCCCCCATCACGCCAACAGCTTCTCCTGGTGGATGACGAAGAGGACGCACTGCTGGAGTTGGCTGAGCTGCTGGAGGGCGAGGGCTTTTGTTGCTATACGGCAACTTCAGTCAAACTCGCCCTTTCGCAGTTGACCCAACATCCGGATATTGCGCTGGTCATCACCGACCTGCGCATGCCGGAAGAGAGCGGTATTGCGCTGATCAAGCGCCTGCGCGAGCACACATCGCGCCAGCATTTGCCGGTGATTGTCATTTCCGGGCACGCCGATATGGACGATGTAAGCGACCTTCTGCGCCTGCAGGTGCTGGACCTGTTTCGCAAACCCATTTACCACGTGCGCCTGCTCGACACCCTCGAAAACCTCTTTCCACAGCCCACACACTTACACCTGGCAAGAACTTGACCCCCATACTATAAAAGCCCGCCCCCCTGACTTGGGGAGGCGGGCTTTTACGGTCACACACTACAACTGATAACTAAAACTCAATGTATATCGCGGCCGGCGATTAAAACTGTCCAGCGCTATATCCGACATGGGCTTGGCAACTTCCAGGGCAACGTTGTAATAGCGCTTGTCACCAAAACGCAAGCCCAGTGCTGCCGAAGACATATCCGAACCTTTTAACGGCAACTCGTTGTACCAGACTTTGGCCCTGTCCACGACGGCATAGGGTTGCAGCAACTTGACCCATTCACCCTCGCGATTGAAGCTGTAGTTAAGTTCGTATGCCGCCCCCCAGCCCTTGTCGCCGGATGCCTGATCGTCCGGGTAGCCGCGACCGAAGTTCTGCCCGCCAAATACCGCCCTTTCGCTGTCAGGCAGGGTGTCGTCACTCCAGTAAAGAGCGCCCGATATCACCCCCTGCCAATTGTCGAAGTAGCCGTTACTCTGCACGCCCGACAGACGCAAACGGAAGAAGTCCAGATCGTACTGCGTGCCGGTCAGGTTGGTCTCGCTCTTGGCACCCATGCCATCTATGCCCTGGTACAAGCCGGCACTGACGATGCGCAGTTGTTTGGCATCGGACTTGCGCCAGTCGCCCTCAAACGCCAGTGCCCGCACGTTGGTTTTGTCACTGATGGTCTGCCCGTAGCCGACGATCTCGTAGTCAGTCTTGTCATTGACCCCGTAGAAACGCGCGGCGGCGCTGAGCCATTGATCCGGAGCAGCGATCAATGGATGGCTGATACCGATCGAAAAGCGGTCATTCTCGCGATGGGGCTTGAGTTCAAAACCGTCGCTGGTGACGATACTGGTACTTGGATCACTGCGATAACTGGAACCAAACAGGTTCAACTGCGTGCCTTCCGCGTTGAGGTACTGGCTGTAATCAAGGCGGTAGTAGTGCTCCTTGTCATTGCCCGGGGGAAACAACCCGCTCAGGGTCAATTGTTCGGCCATGGCCGTTTGCGAATTGCTGCTGGCCGCCAGCAGCGCCTGGGTGCTGCTGCGATTGCCTTCGACCAGGCTCATGCTGGTGGTGAAGGGCTTGCGGCTGGCACTGATACTCAGCGTCGATGCGCCATCGGTGGTGCCGGGTGGTGGCACTTGCGCCTCCAGAGTGACGCCGGGGATGCGGCTCAACAGCGTGCTGTAGCGGTTGAACGTCTTGCGGGTCAGCGGGCGTTCGCCCTTGAGCTTATCGACCAGCTCATCCACAAACCCTTTGACCCGCCCGATATCGCCGTCAACCTTGTACTCGCTGATATAGCCTTCAACCAGCACCACACGCACCAGGCCCTGGTCGAAGTTCTGCTGAGGCAAAAACGCATAGGACAATAAATAGCCATCGTCCTGGTAACGCTTGGTGATCTTGCGTGTGGCCTCGATCAGTTCGGCCAGAGTGATTTCATGGCCCAGCAGCGGTTTGTACACCGCCCCCAGCTCTGGCAACGGATAGATCGTGCCACCTTCGATCTGCAACTTGCGAATGGTCAGGCGGGTACCCATTTCCAGTGGCCGGGGTTGTGCAGCCGCCGGCTTGGGTAGTTCCAGCGCAGGCGCCGCAGGGCGATAGGCATCCACCGGCAGGTTGGGCGTGGGCAGGGTTTGCATGCTGTCATTGCTGTTGAGAAAACGCGGAAGGGTCTCGGCACCCGCATACGGGGCCAGAGCCAACAACAAAAAGGGAACGCAATTACGCATAGGACACTCCATGTTCAACTACGGCGACATAACGAGGGGCTTTATTTTTAGAATGCTTTGCAAAGCGGCCCGAGCATCAGTCCTACAATCTGCACATGAAAAAAGACGAGAGACTCATCTGAATCTCTCGTCCCAACCAAGCGTAGGCGCTGTAGGTAAGGCCGTCGAACCGGCCAGGTGCAATATTCTTCAGTTATTTCTTGCCCAAGTTGCCCAGCCCGCCAACCACGCCCCCAAGTACCCCGCCCAGACCGCCTGTACCAGCGCCCGCGGCTCCTGCTGTTGTATCGGCAGTGTTGTTGACTGAGTCCACTTTGACACCCAGCAAGCCGCCAAGACCACCAACTACCCCACCGACGACACCGCCAACACCACCGACTGCACCTGCACCTGCACTTGCACCTGTAGTGTCAGCACCAGCTCCGACACTGCCGCCAGTGCTTGCCCCCACACCCAGACCGCCCAGCAGACCGCCAACCCCGGCGCCTACACCAGCGCCTGCACCGGCCCCCGCACCTGCGCTCACACCGCCTGTACTAACCCCGGCACCGGCACCTACACCGGCCCCGGCGCTTGCGCCCACACCCAGCCCGCCCAGCAGACCACCCAGCCCTGTCCCGGTACCAGTACCAGTACCGCTGCCTGTGGAGCCCGCTGCCGGATTCACGTAGCCGCCAGCCTTGTCAACCGCACCGCCTACACCGGTCAGCACACCACCGACCAGAGAAGTCACCGGGTTGTCGCCGCCGGTAGCTGTCACCTTGTCGCCGAGGCTGCTCACGGTGCCGCCTACTTTGTTCAGCAGACCATCTACCGGTGCCCCCAGCCCTGTGGTGGTACCCACTTTGCCCGTGACGTTCTCGACCAGGGAAATCACCGGCACCAGCACCTTGTCATTTACGCCGCCGGTCAAGGCGCCCAGCTTGCCACTGCTCACATCGGTGGTCAGGGTATTGCCGATCATGGTCACCGTGGTGCCCACTTTGTTGACCAGCCCGCCCGTGGTATCAGTCACCTTGCCAACCACGCCACCCACCAGCGGAATCTGGCTGATCGGGGTGTTGTCCAGCACGGTGCTCAGACCGGTACCCACTGACGAAACGCCTTTGCCTACATCACCAACCGCGTTGGTAACACCACCGACAGTCAGGCCGAGGGAGTTCTTGTCGGTACCCAGCGAGCCCAGGCCACCAGTAATGCCATCTGTTACGGAGGTCACGGCATTGCCGGTATTGGTCACCAGGCCGCCAGCCACGGTACCGACCACAGGCACGGTGCTCAGGGTGCCACCAACCCCGCTGACCGTGGTGCCCACGCCGCCAAGGGCGCTGCCGACCTGACCTGCGACCTGACCTGTAACCAGAGGAGTTGTGCCTGTACCGCCTGTACCGCCGGTGCCGCCTGTGCCTCCGCCAGTGCCGCCACCGGTTCCACCGCCAGTTCCACCGCCTGTACCACCACCAGTACCGCCGCCTGTACCACCAGTACCGCCGCCTGTACCACCACCAGTTCCACCGCCAGTACCGCCGTCTGTACCACCACCAGTTCCACCGCCAGTGCCGCCGTCTGTACCACCACCGGTACCGCCGCCAGTGCCGCCGTCTGTGCCACCGCCTGTACCACCGTCAGTCCCGCCGTCAGTGCCACCGCCAGTACCTGCGTCAGTACCGGTATCACTGCTGGCTACATAGCTCTTGTGGCCGCCACCGCCGCCGCTGCAGCCAGCCAGGCTGACAGTCATGACCAAGAGGAGCGCTGTGCTGGTTTTCAGAAAAAGTTGAGTATTCATGATTAAGTCCCTTGCACCTGTTATGCCTGAGTTCGAAGTTCCCTGCTCTGTGTCGGGGATACGTTCGTCCGTTGGGTACATAACAACGCCGCGGGCCTTATCAAACAATTCACAACTTGGTATTAACCCCTTATATAAAACACCTTGCCCCCTTCTTGATGATTAATACTTTGGTTTTAAACGCCAGTAAAAAAACCATATATATCAACGCCATTACTTCCCCGAAAAAACACTGCCAGCAGCGACTCTACTTTAGGTATAAGCATAATTGACGGGTTTCAAGTTGATATTCAGTGCGTAAAACAGGCACAAAGAGGGGCTGTTATTCCACCACACTGAACTCGACACGGGCAGTCTGCCCGCTTTCATCGAGCACGCTCAGCTCATAACGCCCCGGTAGTTCCAGGCTGGTGTTGAATACCTCTGGTTGTGCACTGTCGCCCAGCGGCGCGCCATTGATAAACCACCAGCGCCGACCTTCACCGCCCAAGGCCGATAGCGCCAGGCGCAACATCGCCTGGCTGGCAGCAGGACGGCGCAGTCGGTCGCCGTCACGTACACCGACAATCGACAGCGGGGTCAGCGCACTCAAGGCCGGTGGCGGGCATTGTGTGGAAGCCGCAGGCAGCCGCGCTTCACGTCGCTCTACCCGGGGTAGCCACGGCTCAAGGGGGGCTGGCCACAATGCCACCTCGTGTTGTTGCCCGTCGGCGCATTGCGGGCCAACACGCAAGCCTTGCGGATTGACCCGGATGATTTCGCGCAGGCCCACACCCAGAGGTTGATCCGCCGCCAGCAAGGTCGGCGGCGTGGTGTGATCCAGGGTCCAGGCAAACCGCTGGCGACGACAATTGGCATCGCTCTTGTTCATGGGCTGCCCCAATGGCCAGCAAATCGCTGCCACCCCAACACTGTCCGGCACCGCCTGTACTGGCGCGACAATGCCACGCTGGTTGTCGCGGTTGCTCAATACGTCGTGGACTTGCAGCATCAAGGGAGCCGCCGACGCCAGGCCGAACTGCCCCGGCACGGGGGTTCCATCCGGGCGACCGATCCACACACCGATCAGGTAACGCGGCCCAACACCGATCGCCAGCGCATCGCGAAAGCCATAACTGGTACCGGTCTTCCAGGCCAGTTGCGGGCGCAGCACCAGGTCGGCATGGGGGTCGCGGTCAGGGCGCGCCTGCCCGCTGAGGATGCGCCGTATCACCCATGCCGCCCCCGGCGACAGCATGCGCCGCTCGCGCAGTTCGTCGTCGGGTTGCAGCCGCAGGTTGGCGCTGCGCCCTTCACGTGCAAGGGCGCTGTAGCCGCTGACCAGATCTTCCAGACGGCTGCCGGCGCCGCCCAGAATCAGCGCCAGATTGGGCTCGGCCAGTGCTGGCAAACTCAAGGGCACGCCACCGTTGCGCATATCGGCGGCAAAACGCTTGGGCCCATAGGCTTCAAGCAGTTGTACGGCGGGCAAGTTGAGCGAAGTGACCAGCGCGGCACTGGCCGATACCGGCCCGCTGAAACCCATGGAGAAGTTGCCCGGACGATAGTCGCCATAACGCCGCGGCACATCCTGCAGCAGCGATTCAGAGTGAATCAGCCCAGCATCCATGGCCATGCCGTACAAAAACGGCTTGAGGGTCGAGCCCGGCGAGCGCATGGCGGTGATCATGTCGACATGGCCAAAGCGGCGTGCATCGTTGATGTCCACCGACCCCAGATAGGCGCGTACGGCCATGTTTTCGGTTTCGACCACCACAATGGCCGCCGAGGTGTGATCGGGCAAACGGGCGCGCCAGCCCAGCAGCAAGTCTTCGAGGCGACGCTGCAAACTGGCGTCGATCATGGTACGGATCAGTGGCGGGCTGCCGGGGCGGTTAAGGCGTCGCGCCAGCAAGGGTGCCTGGCTCGGTTCAAGGCGCGGTGCCAGCAGCAGCGGCTCTTCCAGGGCCTCGTCCACCGCTGGCTGTGGCCACACCCGGTACTCGGCCAGGCGACGCAGCACCTTGTCGCGCGCCACTTGTGCGCGTTGCGGGTGACGGTCGGGGCGCAAGCGGCTCGGCGCTTGTGGCAACACGGCGAGCAGGGCTGCCTCGGAACGGGTGAGCTGCTGCGGCGACTTGCCCAGATAAGCCCAACTGGCCGCAGCAACACCCTGCAGGGTACCGCCAAATGGCGCGCGATTGAGGTACAGCTCAAGAATCTGCGGCTTGCTCAGATGCCATTCCAGCTGAGCGGTGCGCCATAGCTGACGCAATTTGCCAGGCAACGTCCGCTCATGGGGATCGAGCAGGCGTGCAACCTGCATCGACAACGTGCTACCGCCTGATAACACCCGCCCGCCGCTAAGGTTTTGCCAGGCCGCACGGCCCAGCGCCAGCGGGTTGACCCCGGGGTGTTGAAAGAACCAGCGGTCCTCGTAGGTCAGCAAGGCATCCAGGTACAGCGGCGACACGTCTTCGACATGCACCGGGTAGCGCCACACACCGTTGGCATCGGCAAAGCGCCACAGTGGCGTGCCGTCTTCGGCCAGGACAACGCGGGCCTGGTCATCCTTGGGCAACGGCAGCGGCCAGATCCTGTCAGCCAGCCACAGCAACGTACACAGCGCCAGCAGGCCGCCAGCCGTCCAACCCAGTAATTTTTTGATCCCTGGCCCCACTCAAACTCACTCGCTACGCAACTTGCACCATGAATGGATGCCTAATGTGTATATCTGGCACAGTGGCCACCTTACTCATCGGAACCTGACCATGCACGTCGAAAGTTTTATTGGAAATCTTGGCCTGTGGCTGGGCACGCTGGTGCGTTTTATCGTCGAGACCCTGAACGGCCTGTTCGGCACCATCACTGAGGCAGGCAGCAACTTTGTCGACGGCATGGCCCGGGCGTTGGGCATGGACACCTCGATCATCAGCATTGCGGTGTTGATCATCGGCCTGTTGTTTTTGTACAACGCCGTGCGCGCCTTTATCCGCGCCTCGATCATCGGCGGTGTGATCTGGCTGGTGCTGGGGCTGTGGCTCTTGAGCTGGATCATCAGTTGAGCTCTTACTCCTGTGGGAGCGATGCGCCATATCTGTTGCCGCTTTAGCGTTTTAACAGGTACACCGGGTACATATCCGGCATCTGCGGTTAACTGAAGTATCGGTTTCGCCCTTACGGCGAGTCCCTTTTTGAAGGACCAAAAAGGAACCAAAAAGTCCTCGCCCTACCATACGGCCGACTCGCCAAGGCTCCCCGGTTCCCTCTCTCCGGCACTGTTATGGGGGCACGCCGCGACGGGCCATCCATGGCCCATCGCGGCTGGCGCGGCGTCCTGCCGCGCCACCCCCATAACAGCACCTGCGTTCGGCCTTCTGTGAGGGGCATTCGCGTCACCTGCACAATCGAGTGGCCACAACAAAAGCAAAAGCAAAAGCAAAAGCAAAAGCAAAAAATTTAACCAACACCAACTCTTTTGGGAGCGGGCCTGCCCGCGATGCCAGCACTTTGTTCCTCCAGATAGAACGAGGTGCCTGCATCGCGGGCAAGCCCGGCTCCCACAGGGAAATATGTCGGTCGCAGATCCTGCATTCAAACAGGCCGGCCGGTCGGCCGCCTCGACGGCTGTTGATCTGCCCGCCCCATCGGGAGGCCGAGAGGAGGTTCTGCGCAGTGGGCCTCCCGGCATGGATGCCGGGAGAGCCGCGATGGGCCAAGGATGGCCCCTGGCGGCGTGCCCACGGAGCGGGACCGGAGCGAGGGAACCTGAGCGCAGCGAAGGCCGGACGCCAGGGGCAAGCCTTTTTGGTTACTTTTTCGGCGTCTGGAAAAAGTGACTCGCCGTAAGGGCGAAACCAATATCCCGTTTAAACGCGAATGCCGGATATGTACCCGGTGTACCTGTTAAACCCTACCGCGACCACAGACCTAACGCTCCTTGATCACCATCTCCCCCGCCGCCTCACCCACGGCCTGCCAGTTGGGCCGGTACATCGACTCCACTTGCGGCGGCGGCACCCGATAGGTACCTGGTGTCACAGCACGGGCCAGGTACAGCAGGTGCGTGGTCCCGTAGCCATCCAGTTTGACTGCCGCCACATAACGATCATCCCGATACTCCTGATGCTGCACGCTGGCGTTCTGCATCGACTCGCGCCATTGCTTCACTTGAGTACTGGCGTTTTCAAGGCTGGCCGCGCTCTGCCCCAGGTTCTGGTTTTCCAGCTCCAGGCCTGCCGGCAGCAAATCCACCACCAGCGCATCAGGCACTTGCTGCTTGGCCGTCACGGCCAGATGCACCAGCACCAGATCACCACTTTTCAGCGCCTTGAGATCCAGCGGCTCACCGTTCATACCCAGGTAGTCGCGGCGAATGCTCATGTTTTCGCCGCCCGCCGCCGGGGCGTGCTGTGGATAACCCGAAATCGTCAGCTGTTGATAAATCGGCGCGCTGCCTGCGTTACGCAGGCTCAGGGGCGAGGCTAGCAGCGGCCCGTCGAGCTTGAGCCCTGAGCGGGCGTTGTTCAGCTCGCGGGTCTGATCGCCACTGGTGAGTTGCGCACTCCAGCTGGCCTCAGGCTTGCCCAGCAAATCGCGACCGGCGAGGAACAGTGAATTGCGTTCCTGGGTCGACAGCCACTGACTCGCCGCCAGTTGATCGGACAGGTCGAACAGTCGCTGTTCACGCTGACCACTCATCAGGTTGTTCTCTTCCAGCAAGGCCAGAATCAACGCCTGATCGCGCAGCGGGCTGCCGTAGTCGCCCAGCCATTGATCAGCCTTGCGCTTCGCCGCCAACCCCGCCACCAACGCTTGATCGGCGCGCGGTTGATCGCCCATTTTCTGCAGGGCAATGGCCAACTGCACCAGAGGCAAACCGGAACGGGCATCGCTGCGGCGCTCAAAAATGCTGCGCAGCGCACCCAGCGGCGCCTGTTGGCTTCGGGCCAGGACCAGCGCTGCATAGGCCTGTACGGCAAAGCGGGTGTGGTCGAGGTTGTCGCTGTAGTCGGCCTCGATCAGGTTGCGTTCCTGCACATAACGCAGCAACCGCTCGCTGGCCTTTTTCAGCGCCTCGGGAGGTACCGCGTAGCCTTGATCGCGGGCGCGCAGCAGGAAGTCGGTGATATAGGCTGTGAGCCAGTACTCTTCCTGACCGTCCGCGCCCCACAGGCCAAAACTGCCGTTGTAGCGCTGCATGCCCAGCAGGCGCTCGATACCCAACTCGATTTTGCGTTTGCGCTCGGTGTCCGGCTCGCCTTCAAGGCCCAGGCGTTTGAGCAGGGCTGCATCGGCATACAGAGCCGGGTACAGGCCGCTGGTGGTTTGCTCGGAACAGCCATACGGGTAAGCCTTGAGCGCACGAATCTGCTCGCCAAGATTCAGCGGCGGGCGGCTCGACAAGCTGAGCAAGGCTTCACGCCCGGCCGGTTCAAAGGCTTGCAGCTCGCCCTCGGGCAGGCTCCAGGGCTGGTCGTTGAGCACAGCACGGTAATGCTTTAGCAATGCTGGATACGCCGGGCGCACCCCCAACGTCCATTCGCGGGTGAACGGCGCCAGGGTTTCACCCGGCAGGTCCAGACCATTGACCGTCACCTTGACCACACCGGTGCCATACCCGCCCAGCGCCTTGACCGGAACCTGCAAGGTACTGCGCTGGCCGGGGCTGAGTGTCAGGCTCTGTGTCGCGTCACCCAGCAGGCTCAGTTGCCCCTCGGTGTTAAGGTTCACGTGCAGCGTTTGCGGCTTGTCAGTGAGGTTGGACAAGTCCAGCGCCAGCCGTGTCTCGTCGCCACCGGCCAGAAAGCGCGGCGCGGCCAGCTCGGCCACCAGTGGTGCAGCGACCACGGCTCTGGCCTCGGCCATGCCGTAGCGATCGTCGGTCCAGGCTTGCGCCATCAAGCGCAACTCGCCGTTGAAGTCAGGGATATCCACACTGACTTCACCCTCGCCCTGCTCGTTGAGCGTCACCGGTGCACTTTGCAGCGCCACGATGGTGACACTGGTGGCAGGTCGCTTGCCGCCCTTGGCCAGTGCCGCATCGCCACCGAACGCCAGGCTGGCCAGACGGCCCTGCCCGGCCTCAATCAACTGCCCGTAAATATCCAGCTGATCCGCCCCATAGGCCTTGCGCCCGAACAGGCTGGCGAACGGGTCGGGGGTCGGGTACTCAGTGATATTGAGAACGCCCACATCCACGGCAGCCAGCAGTACATGGGCCTGCTTGGGAATGCTGCCATCGGCATTTTTAGCCGAGAGCTTCACCGTCAGAGGTTGCTTGGGACGCATTTTTTCAGGGGCATCCAGCGTAAGAGCCAACTTGCGCTGGCTGCGATCGATGGGCAGGTGCAGCACCCCTACAGCACGCTTGGGAGTGATATTGGTCTTGCGCTCACCGGGGCGGATCACCAGTGCACTGATATACAAGTCATGCCGGGCCCAGCTCGGGTCGAGTCTGATTTCGTAGGCCTTGCCCTCGGCCGGCACTTCGATTTCCTGCCACCACAACGGGCCATCGCTGCCTTCAACCAGCAAGTAGCCCTTGCCAGCCGCAGGTGGTGTGACCGTGACCTTGGCCGTATCGCCATCGGCATAAGCGGCCTTGTCCAGCGCCAGCTTGACCTGGTCGGGGCGCACGGCACCGCCTTCGGCGTTGTCCTGGGCACGATAACCGGCCCAGAAACGCAGGCTGCTGATCAAGCCGGTTTGCGGGTCTTCAACCTCTACGCGGTAAGGGCCCCACTCCACCGGAAAGCTGACCTTGGCGGTTTCGCCCGCCTTGAGGCTGAGGGTCTCTTCGTTGAGGTTCAGAAACTTCTCGTTGTAGTGATAACTCCAGCCGTCGTTGTCCGAGTAGTTCCAGTAGTAATCGCGGCGTTCACGCACCAGGCGCACCTTAAGGTTGTCGGCCGCCAATTTGTTGCCCTGGCTGTCAGCAACCAGCAGCTCGAACTCAACCGGGCCGTCGCCATCGGTTTCAGCACCATCAAACAGGCCACGCAGCCCCGGCAGACGGTCTGCCGGCCATACCGGCTGCACCAGGCGACGGGTAATCGGGCGCCCGCCCGACTCCTGCAAACTGGCCTGCACAATCAGTTGCAGCGGCGATTTGGCATCGCTCCACTGGCTGTCGATGCTGAGGGTTTGCTTGCCATCGGCGTTGAGCACGCTTTCGTCCAGCTCCAGATCCTGGGTCAGCTCCGGTTCTGTCACCGAACCGAACTGATAGCCCGGCAAGGCACTGACCGCCTCGCGCAATGGCCGCACATAGACCTGCCCGCTCAAGCGGTTACCGGCTGCCGGAGCACCGTACAGGTAACGCCCCGCAACCTGGATTTCAGCGGTTTGCTCGGGGCTCAGCGGGGTATCGCTGCCCTTGAGTTCAAGTGCCATGCGCTCGGGTAAAAAGTCCTCGACCAAAAACTCGTACAGCTGCGGCTTGCCGTCACCAAAGTCGAACACCAGCTGCCAGCGCCCGGTCGGTGCTTCGGCGGCCAGTTGCAGCGGGTACTGATACAGACCGGAAGCATCCGGCGTCCAGACGAACTTGCGGCTCACCTGCTCGTCCGGGCGACGCACCTCGACGCTGACCGGCTGCGGCTTGACCGGGTTGCCGTCGCGGTCGCGCAGCAAGGCATTGAGCAGCACGGTTTCGCCGGGGCGATACAGATCACGGGGGCCAAATACAAAGAACTGCAACGGATGCGCCTGCGGGCCGCCAATATCGAATTCGGCCAGATCCAGCGCCGCCGTGTTCAAGCGCAACAGGCTGGTCTGGTCGCCCTGGCGCGCCAACAACACTTCGGCCTTGGGTGGCAAGGCCAGCTCGGCATGCCCGTCCTTGCCCGTCTTGTCCTGGCCAAGCATCTTGCCCTTGCCATCAAGCAACTCAAGATCGATGCCGCTCAGTGCACTGCCACCTTCCAGGGCCTGGGTGAACACATCCAGGCGCTTTTGGTAGCGATGCACCGAAAGGCCGATATCACTGAGGGTAAACAAGGTGGCTGGGGTCGAATAGTTGTAACTGCCGGAGGCGGTCATCACCGCCAGATAAACTCCCGGCTGCTGCAAGGGCTTGATCCCGGCCGTGGGCAGGATCAGGGTTTCCCGGGTATTGCGCGCCGGGTTCAAGTCAAAACGGCCGCTGTAAACCAGATCGGCCATATTCAGCAGATCCCTGGCTTCGTAGCTTTGCAGGCTGCTGTTGCGCCCCCACTGGCTGAGAAACGCCGGCAGCGACTCGGGTTTGACCCGAAAGAACTCGACATCGACCTTGTCGACGTTCAGCGCGATCACCGGCAGACCTTCGGCCAGGCGCGTGGGCAGCAGGTTGCCACGGCTGGCGAAGCCGACCGTGGGTTGCAGGTCGCGGGTTTCCAGGCGACTGACGTATTCGGCGGCGAGCTTGGCATCGTTGACGGCGCGCAGGCCGGGGTCGACGGTAAGGATCAACTTGCGCTGCGGCTCAAGGTGGCGCAAGCGCAACTCCATCAGGTTGTCCGATAGCTCCCAGGCGCCATCGACCTTACCGGTTTTGGCGTCCACCAGATGCAGTTTGTCGGCAAAGTTCTGCTGCGGGTCCAGCGGCACTGAAAAGCTCACGGACAAGGTACTGGCCCCGTCCAGCTGCACTTCAGAGACGTCTACCACACTCAACTCGCGCCCGGCATAACGCCCGGCCAGCACTTTGACGTCCTGTACCGGTTTAGCCGGCTGGCTCGTGGCCACCTGTGGCGTGGCGGGTTTGTCGACGCTGGAAGAATCACAAGCGCTCAGCAGCGCCAGCGTGCAGGCCAAAAGCAGTCCTTTGTTCAGCATGGTGTACTCGTTTACCGGGCAGTTAAGGGTTGACTATATAACAGCTGGATGAAGATCAAGAGCCCCTCACCCTAGCCCTCTCCCGAAGGGAGAGGGGACAAAAGCGCAGATCAGCCCCCTCGCCCTCCGGGAGAGGGTTGGGGTGAGGGCAGGCTTTGCGGCTACAATCGCGCTCCCCCAAGGAGCCTGCATGTCATCTTCCCTGTTAGCCGACTGGCGCGACCGTCCTACCCATCGCCGGGTGTGGGCGCTGGCGGCCCCCATGATCCTGTCCAATATCTCCGTGCCGCTGGTGGCGTTGGTCGACAGTACCGTTATCGGCCATTTGCCCCACGCCCATCAACTGGGCGCCGTCGCCGTGGGCGCCAGCCTGTATATCTTCCTGGCCTGGATGATGGGTTTTCTGCGCATGGGCACCACCGGCTTCGCCGCGCAGGCCGCCGGACGCGGTGATGGCGCCGCGCTGCGGCAAATCCTGCTGCAGGGCCTGTTGCTCAGCGTGCTGTTGTCGATGCTGCTGGGGGCCATTGCGATTCCTTTTAGCGGCGTGGCCCTGAGCCTGATGCAGCCCTCCACCGAACTGCACGCGCTGACTCTGGAGTTCTTCCACACACGGCTATTTGGCCTGCCCGCCGCACTGGCCAGTTATGCACTGGTAGGCTGGTTTCTGGGCACGCAAAACGCTCGCGCACCGTTGGCGATCCTGCTGACGACCAATCTGGTGAATATCGCGCTGAACCTGTGGTTCGTCCTCGGGCTGGACTGGGGGGTGGCAGGCTCGGCCCGGGCTTCGGTGATTGCCGAATGGAGCGGCGCCCTGCTCGGCCTGTGGCTGACCCGCGGTGCCCTGCGTCGATATCCGGGCAGGGTAGTGTGGGCCGCCCTGGGCATGTGGCACAACTGGAAGCCGTTACTGGGGGTCAATCGCGATATTTTTATCCGCAGCCTGATGCTGCAACTGGTGTTTTTCTCCATCACCCTGCAAGGCGCCCGCCTGGGCGATGCCACCGTGGCTGCCAATGCGTTATTGCTCAATGGCCTGCTGCTGGCTGCCCATGCCCTGGACGGTCTGGCCCACGCCGTCGAGGCACTGTGCGGACACGCTATTGGCGCCCGCGACCGTGAGGCGTTGCGCCGCTCGATGGTGGTGGCCTGCGGCTGGTCACTATTGGCCAGCCTGGGTTTTGCGCTGCTGTTTATGTTCGGCGGGCATCTGTTTGTGCAAATGCAGACCGATATTCCCGTTGTGCGCGAAACCGCTTTCCAGTACTTGCCCTATCTGGCCCTGCTGCCGCTGATTGCAGTATGGAGCTACCTGCTTGACGGGCTGTTTATCGGTGCTACCCGCGCTCGTGAAATGCGCAATGCCATGGTGATCAGCGTGGTCATCGCCTTCCCCGCCGCCTGGGTCCTGCACGGCTATGGCAACCACGGGCTGTGGATAAGTTTCCTGCTGTTTATGGTGCTGCGCAGCCTGACCCTGGGCGTGTACGCATGGCGAATGCAACGCAAGAACCAGTGGTTCGGCGCCTGACACTGAGGCGAAAAAAAACGCCGGCCCGTGCAAAGCACAGGCCGGCGTTTTTCGGTCAGCTCTGAAGCCCGTGGGGATCAGTGGCTCGACAGGTACGACGAGCGGGTCAGGCCCAGGCGCAATGCGTCGAGGTACTGGGTACGCTCCTTGGCACTGATGCTGGCGCTGGCCACTTTGTCGCGGTAGTGGTTCATCAGCTCTTCAGGCGACAAGTGCACGTAGCGCAGCATGTCTTCGATGGTGTCATGGGTCTCGATACCGGCGTGGTACACGCTGCCGTCTTCGTTCTGGTAGATGTTCACCGAGTCGGTGTCACCGAACAGGTTGTGCATGTCACCGAGGATTTCCTGGTAAGCGCCCACCAGGAAGATCCCCAGCAGGTAGTCTTCACCTTCGTTCAGCCCGTGCACCGGCAGGCTGGTTTCGATGCTCTGCTCGTCGACGTATTGCTTGATCTTGCCGTCGGAGTCACAGGTCAGGTCTTGCAGCACGGCGCGACGCAGCGGCTCTTCGTTGAGACGATGCAGCGGCAGGATCGGCAGTACCTGGCCAATCGCCCAGGTGTCCGGCAGACTCTGGAACACCGAGAAGTTGCAGATGTACTTGTCGGCCAGCTTGTCGTTGAGCTCGTCCAGCACCTGACGGTGGGAACGCTGACGCGCTTTCAGCGAGTTGTGCAGGCGACGGCACACCGCGAAGTAGCACTGCTCGGCCAGGGCCTTTTCCGCCAGGGTGATTTTGCCATCAGCGTACTGGGCAGCGATATCGCTCATGTAGTGCGTGGCGCGCCAGTAGGTTTCGGTGACCATCTCAATGTCGGTCGGCCCCAGCAGGTCCACCAGCCATTGCACGGTTTCCGGCAGGCTTTCCTTGTTTTCGATCACCGGCACGTCGTCGTTGTGTTTCTCGACGTCGGTCACCTGCACCACCAGCATGGCGTGGTGCGCGGTCAGGGAACGGCCACTCTCGGAGAAGATGTGCGGGTGCGGCAGGCTCTGCGCATCGCAGAACTCTTTGAGCATACCCACGACCACACCGGCGTAATCGTCCATGTCGTAGTTGATCGAACTGGCGTTGCGCGAGTGGGTACCGTCGTAATCCACACCCAGACCGCCGCCCACGTCGATATGGTCAACCGGCAGGCCGAGGTTGCGCAGTTCGCCGTAATAGCGGATCGCCTCCTTGAAACCGTGCTGGTAGTCCGCCAGGTTGGCGATCTGCGAGCCCATATGGAAGTGCAGCAGGCGGATGCCCTGGTCCAGACCGGCCGCACGGAAGCGCTCAACCACCGACAGCAATTGCGCGGCAGAAAGACCGAATTTGGATTTTTCACCGCCGGTGTCGGCCCACTTGCTCGACGCCAGGGACGACAGGCGCACGCGCAGGCCAACCTGTGGCTTGACCTTGAGCGAGGCCGCTTCTTCGATCACCAGGTCTACTTCGGATTCTTTCTCGATCACGATAAAGACGTTGTGACCCAGCTTCTGGCCCATCAGCGCCAGGCGGATGAACTCACGGTCCTTGTAACCATTGCAGACGATGGTGCCGCCCTTGGGCGCCAGGGCCAGCACGGCCAGCAGCTCGGGCTTGGAGCCGGCTTCAAGACCGATCGACACGTTCTTGGTAGCGATGATGTTTTCGATCACCGCTTCCTGCTGGTTAACCTTGATCGGGTACAGCGCGGTGTATTCGCTCTGGTATTCCAGGCGCGCGATGTTGGCATCGAATGCGCCGGTCAGCTGGCGTACACGGTCTTGCAGGATATCCGGGAAACGCACCAGCAACGGCAAGGACAAACCGCTGGTCTTGCGCAGCTCGTCGACCTGCTCGTACAAATCGATGGGCGAGCTGTTCGGGCCGTTCGGACGGACTTCTACGCGACCGGCTTCATTGATCGCGAAATACCCGGCCCCCCAATGGCGAATCCCGTAAACACTGCGGCTGTCCGCAACTGTCCATTGGCTGCCATCGTCTTTGCGTGTGCGTCGTACGGACATCGAAGTCCCCTATAAATAAGTCAAATAGCCCAGCCTGAAAGCAGGCTGGCGCAGTCTAAAGTGTGAACGTGACGATTAGTCAGACCCTGACAATAGCGCCGAGTTTAGAAACCGGTGATAACAGGCTCTGTGAAAACCATGGCGAGCACGCTCTGACCAGCCTTCGAGGGGCGCCAGAACGGCTGTGCGGTGGCTTTCACAGAGGCTGCTAGCCGCCGGACTTCTTGGCTTTGAAACCGTGCTTGACCAGCTCGGCCAGCAGCAGTTCGACGTGGTCGCCCTGGATCTCGATGATGCCGTCTTTCAACGCGCCACCGGTGCCGCAGCGTTTTTTCAACGTCGTGGCCAGTTCCTTGAGTGCGTCTTCAGCCAACGGCACGCCGGTGATGGTGGTCACCGTCTTGCCGCCGCGGCCTTTGCTTTCGCGGCGCACGCGAGCGATACCGTCACCTTCGGGGATCAGGGTTTGTTTGCAGGTACAGGCGTCCACCGGCTGACGGCAGTCCGGACAGTGACGACCTGCGTCGGTGGAAAATACCAGGCCACCCAGGGCGGCGAAGGATGCGGCTTTTTTGGCCACCGGCAATCCTCATTCGGAGGACAAATAATTGGCCGGTGCCTGGCGCTGTTGCGCCAGGGTGTACCGACCGCGAAGCCCCACTCTGGCAGGGGCAGCGCAACTCAGGAGGGAAAACCGCCTGAGCCTGAAAAAGGTCGCGCAGTGTAACGACAAAATCGCTGCATCCCAATAGCCAATCGGCGGCATTTTTTAAAGCGCCAGCCACGAACTTGTGGGAGCGGGCTTGCTCGCGATGGGATCGCAGCGGTGCAACTGAAAAACCGGGTCGACTGAATCGCGAGCAAGCCCGCTCCCACAGGGGGAATCAACGTCAGCCCTGGGTCATATAACGCTTGAGCGCATCCAGTGAGTCAGGGCAGTAGTCCAGTTGCGTACTCAGGTGCAATGCCTCGGCCACCGGCATAAAGCACGCTTGCTGCACTTCCTCGGGCTGCACCTGCAACGGGCCGTCCCACACCGCTGAAAACACTGCGCACCACAGATGGTTTTGCGGAGCCTCGAAGTAAAAGCGCTCATGGGCCGTCAGCGGCACACCACTCACACCCAGTTCTTCGGCCAACTCACGGGCCGCCGATTCGGCGTAGGTTTCATTCACCCCGACCATGCCGCCCGCTGCCACATCCCAGAACCCCGGGTACAGCGCTTTGCTCAGGGTGCGTTGATGCACGCACAGCTCCCCGGCAGAGTTGAACAGCAAAATGAACGTACCTCGTCCAATCAGGCCGCGCTCGCGCAATTCATGACGGGGCAGACCACCCAGCAGGCGATCATCGCGATCCACCCAGGCAACTTGCTCGACATCAGAGGCCGCACGGTGTGCGGCCTCCAAGGCTGAAATGGCCATTGCTTAGCCTTGCGACAACAATTGACGCAAGTCCATGACCGCCGCGTTGGCGCGGGAAATATAGTTGGCCATGACCAGCGAATGGTTGGCCAGCACGCCATAGCCGCTGCCATTGAGGATCATCGGGCTCCAGACCGGTTCTTGCGCCGCTTCCAGCTCGCGAATGATCTGGCGCACGCTGACCGTGGCGTTCTTTTTCGCCAGCACATCGGCAAAGTCGACCTCAATGGCACGCAGCAAGTGTGACAGCGCCCAGGCCTGACCACGGGCTTCATAGAACACGTTGTCGATCTGCATCCACGGGGTTTCTACCACTTCTTCATCCACCACCGGCACCTGACCCGGTTGCAGGCTTTCGGTTTTCAGCGCGCTGTTGAGCTTGACCCGACCCACGCTGGCCGACAGGCGTTGCGACAACGAGCCCAGACGCGTGCCGACATCACCCAACCAGTTGTTGAGGTTGTCGGCGCGGGCATAGAACAGGGCGTTTTTCTGATTCGGGTCAGACAGGCGTGCCTGATAACGGCTCAGGGAATTGATGCCTTCCTGGTATTCGGATTCGCTGGACGGCAGCATCCAGCTTTTGTTGTCAAAGTTGAAACGCGGCTCGGCCTTGGCCAGATCGGCATCTTCCGCAGACTGCGACTGTGAACGGGCGAAGTCTTTGCGCAGGGCGCGGGTCAGGTCGCGCACCTGCACCAGAACGCCGTATTCCCAGCTAGGGATGTTGTCCAGAAAAATGCCCGGTGGAAAACGGTCATTGGACAGGTAACCGCCCGGCTTGCTCAGCAATGTGCCGGCCACGGTCTTGAGGGTTTCGACGGTGGTGAAGCCAGGCACCATCTGCTTGCCTTCTTTTTCGGCCGCCAATTGCGCGTTTTGCTGCACCGGGAACAGATCCGGCTCCTGGCTCCAGTACCAGCCCAGACCCAGGTTCACCAGCACAAAAATCCCTACCAGCACCGCGATGGAACGGCTCAGCAGGATGCTCTTGAAATAGCCACGCGACTGTATTTTGGGCTCTTTGACCGATTCGCGGGCTGTGCCCTCACGTTTTTTCCAGTCCAGCATGGCTATATCCTTTCATATGCTTGATTCAACGGTTCGACCACAACCCTAACCCATCGTGCCTTGCATGCACGCTTTTTATCTCAGGGGGCCACTACGCCCGGCACTATAGAACAAGCGCACAGGTGATGGGCAATATGGCTGCCCGACAGTTAATTTCAAGGAGAAACTCGTAGATTTGCAATGAGCTGCTAGCATAGAGCCATCATTCGATTTCAGCATGCCTCCCTACCCAGCAGCCAGGTTATGACCGAGCAAGAAGATCCCAGTCGCGAGCGTCTGAAAAACCACTTTGCCCAGCGTGTCACCCACCAGGCCCGCCAGATCCTTGAGATCTGGCAACGTCTGCAGGCCAATGAGTGGTCGCCTGCCGGCCTGGCCGAGCTCGACGACGCCAATTTGCGCCTGCTGCGCTTTGCCGAGCGCTTCGAGCAACCGGAGCATACCGCGCTGGCGCGGGCCATCGGCCTGGCGCTGCAGGACATGGCCGCCAACCAGAGCCGCCTGAGCAGCTCGATCATCACCAAACTCAATCGCCTTATGCAGCGCCTGTCACGCACCGGCCTGCGTCAGGGCGACTTGATGGGAAATATCAACCTGCCACCGCTGCGCAAGCCGGTGTATATCCTGCTGCAAGACCTGTCGCGCGCCGACCGACTAGCCAGGCAGCTGGAGTTTTTCGAGCTCAGCGCCCAGGCGATCAGCAGCCCGGCAGCATTTCGTCAGGCCATGGCCGAGCGTCATCCGGCCGCCATTGTGATGGACGTGGACTTTGCCAGCCCCGGTTTTGGCCTTGAACTGGCCGCCCAGGCCCAAGCCGGTCTTGAGCAAAAATTGCCGCTGCTGTTTTTCAGCCTGCATGAAACCGACACCCCGACCCGCCTTGCAGCGGTGCGCGCAGGCGGGCAGGCGTTTTTGACCGGCACCCTGGAAGCCTCCAGCCTGATGGAGAAAATCGAGGTGCTGACCTGTGTCGCCCAATATGAGCCCTACAAAGTGCTGATCATTGACGACTCCCGGGCCCAGGCGCTGCACACCGAGCGCCTGCTCAACAGCGCAGGCATTGTTACCCGCACCCTGATCGATCCGATCCAGGCGATGGCCGAGCTGGCAGACTTCCAGCCGGACCTGATCATCCTCGACATGTACATGCCCTCCTGTACCGGCACCGAGCTGGCCAAGGTCATCCGCCACAACGACCGCTACGTCAGCGTGCCGATCATTTATCTGTCGGCCGAAGACGATATGGACAAGCAGCTTGATGCCATGAGCGAGGGCGGCGATGACTTCCTGACCAAGCCGATCCAGCCGCGCCATCTGATCACCACCGTACGCAACCGTGCCGTGCGCGCCCGCCATCTCAAGGCGCGAATGGTGCGCGACAGCCTGACCGGGTTGTACAACCACACCCATATCCTGCAACTGCTCGAAGACTGCACCTTTCGCGCCCGCCGCGAGAACCGCCCCTTGAGCTTTGCCATGCTCGACCTCGATCACTTCAAGCACGTCAACGATGGCTACGGCCACCCCATGGGCGACCGGGTGATCAAGAGCCTGGCGCTGTTTCTCAAGCAGCGCCTGCGCAAAAGCGACTTTATTGGCCGCTACGGCGGCGAGGAATTCGCGATTGTGATGCCTGACACCGATCAAGAGTCGGCCTATAAGGTACTCAATCAGATTCGCCAGCGCTTTGCCGAAATCCACTACCCGGCCCAGCCCGCAGACCTGTCGTGCTCCTTCAGCGCAGGCGTGGTGCAGATGCAGGGCGAAGCCGACAGCCTGCAAATGGCCTCCCAGGCCGATGAGGCGCTGTACCGCGCCAAGAACAATGGGCGCAATCAGGTACAACCCTTTCACCAGACAAGGCCAATTGCCACTATTTGCCCCTGATCCCGAGTTTTCGTCACAACGCTGTAACTTAAGTGCAATAACTTTTGCCGCTTCTGACTGTGTAGTAGGCAAAATCCCACATGCGCCTCAAGCTGCTAACCAACCTCAACACGCTATTGCTGGTCGCCGTGTGCCTCGCGCTGGGTGCAACCTTGTGGTGGTCACAACAGGCCCTGGAACGCCCATTTTTGCTGATGGAACGCTACTTGAGCCTTTCGCAGCAGTTCCACAACACAGTGGCACGCAATATCGAGGACTACCTGGCCAGCGGTGACGCCCTGCGCCTGAGTGATGCCAACAGCGCCCTCGACACTCTCAAAAGCGAACTCACTCCTTTGCCGCCCGCACTGGCCGATGCACTGCGCCCCAGCCTGGAAAACCTCAGCACCTACAGCAATTCCGAACTGCTGGCCGCTGGCAAACTGGCCGGCGACCCCCAGGCCTTACTGCTACAGGCCGAACGCGAGCTGAGCGCCGGCCTGGAACAACTCGGCCAATATGCCAGTGACGCCACTTCCAACGAGGCCCGCGCTTATCTGCCCCTGCTATTTACTGCCTCGCAACACCTGGCCAAGCTGTCCCTCGCCCGCGAAAAACTGGTCAGTAGCGGACGCAGTGAACTGGCCGGCGATGTGGAACGTGAGCTAGACAGCATTGAGCTCCAGGCCAGGCAAATCGACGCCCTGCCCCTGCTGGGCGTGAGCAGTAAAAGTGCCTCGGGCACCGATGATTTTGCCGCGATGATGGGCCTTGATCCCACCGAAACAACCCAAGCCGAAGATGCAGGAATTGCTCTCAAGCGCGAACTTAACAGCCTGCTAAGCCGCTACCCCGCAGAACTCAAGCGCACCCGGGACCAGATCGAACAACGCAGCCAGCTCAGCGCCGCCACCCACCTCAAGCTCAACGCCGTACAGCAGGCCATTGCCGGGCTGGAGCCCGTTGTGCGCGCCGAACACGGGCAAATCCAGAATGAAGTGCGGCTGATCCAGGGCCTGATGATTGGCCTTATCCTGTTGATCGCACTCCTGATCGACACCTTGCAGCGCAAACTGGCGCGGGTACTGACCTACCTTGCACCGCTGCTGTCGACCTGGGCCGAAGGTGATTTCAGCCGCGACATTCAATTGGGTAAAACCAACCGGGAATTGCGTGATATCGAGGCGTCACTAAACCGCCTGCGCAGCTATCTGGTGAACCTGGTGGGCACCTTGCGCCTGAATGCCGAGCAAGTGGCCGGCAGCAGCCGGACCCTGGCCGAGCTGAGCTCCGGACTGCACAGCGGCGCTGAGCGCCAGGCCGGCGATAGCGCACAAATCCGCGACGCACTGGGTGAGCTGGAGGCCACCATTTCCCAGGTGGCGGGCGACGCCAGCCAGGCTGCCGATGCCAGCCGCAGTGCCGGCCTTGCGGTGGCCCAGGGGCAACGGGTGATTGGCCAGAGCCTGACCGGGCTGCATGCCCTGGTCGGTGAAGTACAAGGTAACGCGCAAACCATCGAACGCCTGGCCGAAGAGTCGGCCACCATCGGTGGCGTGTTGACGGTGATTCGATCGATTGCCGACCAGACCAACCTGCTGGCCCTGAATGCCGCTATCGAAGCGGCCCGCGCCGGTGAAATGGGCCGCGGCTTTGCCGTGGTCGCGGAAGAAGTGCGCTCGCTGGCACAGCGCACCGCAGGCGCGACCAACGAAATCCAGACCCTGATTGGCGGCCTGCAACTGGCCGCCCGCCAATCGGTTGAGGGCATCCGCGCACAAGTGACCCACGCGCAGGCGACTGCCCAGCAGGCACAGGATGCCGACGGTGCACTGGATGAAATTGTCGACGCGATAGCCACCATCTCCACTACCGCCGTACGCATCGCCGACGTCACCGCCCAGCAAACCGGGGCGGTGAGCGAGATTCGCGACCACAGCGAGCGCATTCACGTGCTGGGGGACGAAAACCTGCAACGCATCGGCATTGCCCGCGACCAGAGCCAGCAGCTACTGACGCTGGGGTCAGAACTCAACACCGCGGTGCAGGCGTTTCGGGTGTAACCCGCCCCCCTTGTGGGAGCGGGCTTGCTCGCGATACCGACGACTCGGTCTACCTGCATGACCACGGTGATGCAATCGCGAGCAAGCCCGCTCCCACACACCCACATACCCATGCACCGCGCTATCATGCCCGCACGTTTGCTTTGCGAGATTCCTATGCGCCGCCTGCTTTTGCTCCTGTGTCTGCTGTTTGCCGTGCCTGCCATGGGCGCGGGCTTGCTGGATAACCGCCCCAGCGCAACCCTGGGCGCCATCAACAACAGCAGCGACTTTCTGCCAGTACGCGAAGCCTTCAAGCTCAACCTCATCAGCAGCACACCCGAGTCGATCAAGCTGCGCTTCGTGCCCACCGAAGGCTATTACCTGTACCGGCACAAGTTCGCCTTCAAGACCGAACCCGCCGATATCGCCCTGGGCACCGCGCAACTGCCTCCCGGCGAAGCCAAACACGATGAGTACTTTGGCGATGTCGAGGTCTATCACGGCATTCTTGACGTCGATATCCCGCGCCCGGCCAAAGACCAGCGCCCCTTCACCCTGGTGGTCACCTACCAGGGCTGTGCCGACAAGGGCCTGTGCTACCCGCCGGAAACCGAGCGCCTGAGCATCGATGGCGGCACAGCCACCAGCACCGGCGAACCGGCAACCGCGTGGAACTGGCGCGAACTGGCGCTGTTTTTCCTGGCCGGCCTGGGCCTGACATTTACTCCCTGCGTACTGCCGATGCTGCCGATTCTGTCGGGCGTGGTGTTGCGCGGCCAGGTGGGCGGGCTGCGCGGTTTCAGCCTGTCGCTGGCCTACGTGCTGCCGATGGCGGCCTGCTTTGCCCTGCTGGGCGCCTTGATGGGCATGTTCGGTGCGCAACTCAATTTGCAGGCACGTTTGCAATCGGTGTGGGTGCTGGTGCCTTTCGCGCTGTTCTTCGCCATTTTCGCCCTCGCCATGTTCGGTGTATTTGAACTGAAACTGCCGCAAGCCATCAGCAATCGCCTCGACCGTGTCGCCAATCGCACCCAGGGTGGCTCGCTGTGGGGCGCGGCGGTGCTTGGCGTGGTCTCCAGCCTGCTGGTTTCTCCTTGTGTATCGGCGCCGCTGGCCGGGGCGCTGCTGTATATCAGTGCCAGTGGCGATGCGCTGGGCGGAGGCTTGAAACTGTTCGCCCTGGGCCTGGGGATGGGCGCACCGTTGCTGTTGGTCGCAACCGGTGGTGCGGCCTGGCTGCCAAAAAGCGGACCGTGGCTGGTCAGTGTGAAAAACGCGATTGGCGTACTGCTGCTCGGCCTGGCAATCGGCCTGCTCAGCCGCGTGCTGCCCGGGCCGGTCACGCTGCTGCTGATCGGCGCGCTGGCGGCGGGTGTCAGTTTGTTTCTTGGCACCCTCGAGTTCACCAGCAAAGCCCCGCGCCAGCGTCTGGCTCAACTGCTGGGCCTGTTTTTACTGATCTATGCCTTGGCCTGCTGGTTTGGCGCCCTGAGCGGTCAGAGCGATCCGCTCAACCCCATCGGCCATTCCCAACCGGTTGCCAGCGCCGCAAATGGTTCTGCAGTACCAGCAGGCCAATGGCTCACTGTCAGCACCCCGGCCGAACTGGACAGCGCACTGGCCCAGGCCAAAGCCGCTGGGCAACCACTGTTGCTGGACTGGTACGCCGACTGGTGCATCAGTTGCAAAGTGATCGAACATGAGGTGCTGAATAACCCCAGGGTGCTGGATCTGCTCAAGGGTTACCGACTGGTGCGTTTCGATATGACTGCCAGCAATGCCGAACAACGCGCCCTGCTCGATCACTACAAATTGTTCGGCCCTCCGGCACTGATGTTCTTCGGCAAGGAGGGAGCCGAAATAAGTGACCAACGGGTCATCGGCGAGATCAATGCCGCGGACTTCGCCGAACGTGTTGCGATCGCGAATGACCAGATCTAGAGCCTCAGTCACAAACTTTTCGCGAACATCGGTCATCGTGCTGGCTATTGCAGTTAACTGGACAGCGAATCCGCTTTTCGGCATAGTCGCCCGGCACTGACAACTGCACACAGATAATAAGGAACAGCAGATGGCGACTTTCCTGGTACTACACGGCCCCAACCTGAACCTGCTCGGCACCCGCGAGCCGGGCGTCTACGGCGCTACCACCCTGGCGCAAATCAATCAGGATCTGGAACAAAGGGCCCGTGATGCCGGCCACCATTTGCTCTACCTGCAAAGCAACGCCGAGTATGAATTGATCGACCGCGTACACGCTGCCCGCAACGAAGGCGTGGATTTTATTCTGATCAACCCGGCGGCTTTTACCCACACCAGCGTGGCATTACGTGACGCGCTGCTGGCGGTGAGCATCCCATTCATCGAAGTGCATTTGTCTAACGTGCACAAACGCGAACCTTTCCGCCATCACTCCTACTTCTCCGACGTTGCGGTAGGTGTGATCTGCGGCCTTGGCGCCAGCGGTTATCGACTGGCCTTGGAGGCCGCCCTGGAACAGCTTGAACTACAAGCTAAACGCCCCTGACCGACCCATTGGGAGTTGACGATTCATGGATATCCGTAAAGTTAAGAAACTGATCGAGCTGCTGGAAGAGTCCGGCATCGACGAGCTGGAAATCAAAGAAGGCGAAGAGTCCGTACGTATCAGCCGTCACAGCAAGACACCTGCCCAGCAGTACTACGCGCCAGCCCCAATGCAAGCGCCTGCTGCAGCGCCAGTGGCTGTTGCCCCGGTTGCCCCGGTTGCCACCGTGACCGAAGCGCCTGCTGCACCGAAACTGAACGGTTTTGTGGTCAAGTCGCCAATGGTCGGTACCTTCTACCGCACCCCGGCGCCTACCTCGCCTGCCTTCGTTGAAGTGGGCCAGACCGTCAAGGTCGGCGACACCATTTGCATCGTGGAAGCGATGAAAATGATGAACCACATCACCGCCGAAAAAGCCGGTGTTATCGAATCCATCCTGGTAGAAAACGGTCAGCCGGTTGAATTCGACCAACCGCTGTTCACCATCGTTTGAACCACGGGGAGCCAACGATGTTGAAGCCTCAGAAGCTGGAAAAAGTCCTGATCGCCAACCGTGGCGAGATTGCTTTGCGCATCCTGCGGGCGTGCAAGGAAATGGGGATCAAGACTGTCGCTGTGTACTCCACTGCCGACAAAGAGCTGATGCACCTGGGCCTGGCAGACGAAACCGTCTGCATCGGTCCGGCACCGGCCAACCTGTCTTACCTGCACATTCCGGCCATCATCGCGGCCGCGGAAGTGACCGGTGCCACGGCGATTCACCCGGGCTACGGCTTTTTGGCTGAAAACGCCGACTTCGCCGAACAGGTCGAGAAATCCGGTTTTGCCTTCATCGGCCCGAAAGCCGACACCATTCGCCTGATGGGCGACAAGGTATCGGCCAAGCACGCCAT
This sequence comes from Pseudomonas sp. TWR1-1-3, assembly GCF_049896805.1. Taxonomy (NCBI): domain Bacteria; kingdom Pseudomonadati; phylum Pseudomonadota; class Gammaproteobacteria; order Pseudomonadales; family Pseudomonadaceae; genus Pseudomonas; species Pseudomonas sp. TWR1-1-3. The sequence goes on from NZ_JAFCUZ010000005.1 coordinate 69,599, forward strand.
GATCGCAGCAGGCGTTCCGACCGTTCCAGGTTCTGACGGCCCGCTGCCGGAAGACCCTGAAACCGCATTGCGCATTGGCCGTGAAGTCGGCTATCCGGTAATCATCAAGGCCGCTGGCGGCGGTGGTGGTCGCGGTATGCGCGTTGTGCACCGTGAAGAAGACCTGATCGAAGCTGCCAAACAGACCCGCGAAGAAGCCGGCGCCTGGTTCAGCAACCCGATGGTCTATCTCGAGAAATACCTGACCAATCCGCGTCACGTGGAAGTTCAGGTCATTTCCGACGGCCAGGGCAATGCCATCCACCTGGGCGACCGCGATTGCTCGCTGCAACGTCGTCACCAGAAAGTGCTGGAAGAAGCTCCGGCACCGGGCATCGACGAAACCGCACGCGCCGAAGTTCTGGCACGTTGCGTTCAGGCCTGCGTGGACATCAACTACCGCGGCGCGGGTACTTTCGAGTTCCTGTACGAGAACGGTCGTTTCTACTTCATCGAGATGAACACTCGTGTGCAAGTAGAGCACCCGGTGTCCGAAATGGTCACTGGCATCGACATCCTCAAAGAGATGTTGAGCATCGCAGCCGGCAACAAGCTGTCCTTCACCCAGGCTGACGTGAACATTCACGGTCACTCGCTGGAGTGCCGGATCAACGCGGAAGACCCGGCGACGTTCATGCCGAGCCCTGGCATGGTCAAGCACTTCCACGCTCCGGGCGGCAACGGCGTTCGCGTCGATTCGCACCTGTACAGCGGCTACAAGGTTCCGTCCAACTACGACTCCCTGATCGGCAAGCTGATCACCTGGGGCTCGACCCGTGACGAAGCCATGGCGCGCATGCGCAATGCCCTGGACGAAATCGTGGTCGACGGGATCAAAACCAACATCCCGTTGCACCGTGATCTGGTGAATGACGAAGGCTTCTGCAAAGGCGGCGTCAACATTCACTACCTGGAACACAAACTGGCTAACCAGTAAGTTTGTATTCTGATCAACAAAGCCGCTTTCGAGCGGCTTTGTTGTTTCTGCAAGGCAGGCAACTGCCCTTGTGGAAGCGGGCTTGCTCGCGGTGGCCTCACACGGGCCAACCTGCCAGACCAGGTCGCCTGTATCGCGAGCAAGCCCGCTCCCACCAGGGATCCGTTGCATTCATCGTTTTTTGATTACCCCCCATGCCTACGCTCGCGTAAACTTGCGCGCTTCTCGCGGCCCGACCGGCTGCACACTCCAATTTTTCAAAGGTGCCCGCCATGCCTTGGCTGCAAGTACGCCTCGCCATCAGCCCGGAACAAGCCGAAACCTACGAAGACGCGTTCCTCGAAGTCGGTGCCGTTTCGGTTACGTTCATGGACGCCGAAGACCAACCGATCTTCGAACCTGAGCTCAACACCACCCCGCTGTGGTCGCACACCCATTTGCTGGCACTGTTCGAAGGCGGCACCGAAGCCGAACTCGTACTCTCCCATCTGGAACTGCTGACCGGTTCGCCACTGCCTGAGCATCACGCCGAAGTGATCGAAGACCAGGACTGGGAACGCAGCTGGATGGACAATTTCCACCCGATGCGTTTTGGCCAGCGCCTGTGGATCGTGCCAAGCTGGCACGCGGCTCCCGAGCCGGATGCCGTCAACCTGCTGCTCGATCCGGGCCTGGCTTTCGGCACCGGCACCCACCCGACCACCGCCCTGTGCCTGGAATGGCTGGACGGTCAGGACCTGAAAGACTGCAACGTACTGGACTTCGGCTGCGGCTCGGGCATCCTCGCCATCGCAGCCCTGTTGCTGGGAGCCAAGGAAGCCGTCGGCACCGATATCGACGTGCAGGCGCTGGAAGCCTCACGCGACAACGCCAACCGCAACGGCATCGACCCGGCCCTGTTCCCGCTGTACCTGCCGCAAGACATGCCACAAGTGCAGGCCGATGTCGTGGTCGCCAACATCCTCGCCGGCCCACTGGTTGCTTTGGCCCCGCAACTGTCGAGCCTGGTCAAACCGGGTGGTCGCCTGGCACTGTCGGGCATCCTCGCCGAACAGGGCGAAGAAGTGGCCGCCGCTTACGCCCAGGACTTCGATCTGGACCCGATTGCCAATCGCGATGGCTGGGTGCGCATCAGCGGCCGTCGGCGCTAGAATGAAACCATGCCCAATCCGGATGGCCGCATGAGCGATAGCTTCGTTACCCAGTGCCCACATTGCCAGACCAGTTTTCGCGTCAGCCACGCCCAGTTGGGCATGGCGCGCGGTGTGGTGCGCTGTGGCGCCTGCCTGCAAGTGTTCAATGCCGCGCAGCAGTTGCTGAACCAGAGCACTGAAACAGGGCAGCCGCCCGCCGTGGAGATGCCCGTCGTCGCCGCGCCCGAAGTGATCGAACCTGCCCCTGTCGAAGTACCTGCCCCAACCGTGCCGGTCAACCCGGCACCGTGGCAGACCAGCACGATCGATCTCGACCATCTGGATCTGGACGAAGAACTGGCCAAGCTCGAAGAGCGTGAAATCCAGCCCAGCAAAAGCTTTGGCCAACCGCACAAGCCCAAAACCACGTCGCTAAGCGCTCGTCGCGAAACCTCTGACGCAGAAGAAGGTGAGTGGTCAGACAGCCTGTTCAGCGAATCTGCGGCAGACCGCGCCGAATCCGCCAAGGTTGCCGGGCAAGCCGCCGAGATTGCGCAAACCGGACGCACCGAGCCGTCATTGTCACTGGACCTCGATGAACCCGACGATACCCCGCCGCTTCAGCTTTCCCTGGACGACGACCTCGAACCGCCGCTGACAGGCGAACGACTGTCTGCCACCGAGGACGAGGACGACGCACTCCCTGAGCCTGCGCCCGTCAGCAAGGACAGACGCAAACGCAATGAACCGGCCATGGGCGAAGACCCGCTGATGGATCTGGTGGACGATCCGCTGCAGCTGGACTGGCAAAAACGCCGTACGCCCTGGGGCAAACGCCTGCTCTGGAGCTTGCTGGTACTCCTGGCCGCAGCCGCACTGGCCGGGCAGTACATTGCCAACCACTTCGACGAACTGGCACGCCAGGACCAGTACCGCCCGATCTTCCAGCAGCTGTGCCCGCAGATCGGCTGTACGGTGCCCTCCAAGGTCGATATCGACCGGATCAAGAGCAGCAATCTGGTGGTACGCAGCCATCCGGAATTCGCCGGTGCGCTGGTGGTGGATGCAATCCTCTACAATCGCGCACCGTTCTCTCAGCCCTTCCCGCTGCTGGAACTGCGATTTGCCGATCTCAACGGCAAAATGATCGCCAGTCGTCGGTTTAAACCTGGCGAATACCTCAGCGGTGACTTGGCCAAAGCCGAAATGCCACCGCAAACCCCTATCCACATTGCTCTGGACATCCTCGACCCGGGCCCCAAGGCCGTGAACTACAGCCTGAGTTTTCACTCGCCCGAATGAGCGGGTTTCGCACAAGTTGCTAGCTTTAAGCTGTAACCGACACGTTTAAAGCGCACCGGCTTGCCGCTTGACCCTTGAAACTTGCTGCTTATTGTTCAAAATTCACTCAATTGCAGCTTTAACCAGTCATCGAGAGCGGGTATCATGCCAACCCTTTTTCGAACTCCCAAGATCCGGCCCCACAACAGGGAAGTCCTATGTCGGCGGTACGCATCGGCCCATATACATTGAACAACGGTTTGATTCTCGCCCCCATGGCGGGTGTCACCGACCAGCCCTTTCGTCAGCTTTGCCGACGCATGGGTGCAGGCCTGGTTGTTTCGGAAATGGTCACCAGTGACATGAGTCTCTGGAACAGTCGCAAATCGCGCCTGCGCATGATTCACGACGGTGATCCCGAGCCACGCTCGGTACAGATCGCCGGCGGTGATGCGCAAATGCTGGCAGACGCCGCCAGAGCCAATGTGGAGCTGGGCGCACAGATTATTGATATCAACATGGGTTGCCCGGCAAAGAAGGTCTGCAACAAGGCCGCCGGCTCCGCGTTGCTGAAAGACGAAGCACTGGTAAACGAGATCCTGCAGGCCGTCGTGGCTGCGGTTGATGTGCCGGTTACCCTGAAGATCCGCACCGGCTGGGACCGGGACAACAAGAACGGCATCACGGTGGCAAAGATCGCCGAACAAGCCGGGATCAGCGCACTGGCGGTGCACGGCAGAACCCGTGCCGACCTGTACACCGGTGATGCCGAGTACGACACCATTGCCGCGATCAAGCAGGCCGTGTCGATACCGGTGTTTGCCAACGGCGATATCGATTCACCCCAAAAGGCCCTGCACGTGCTGAGCGCGACCGGGGCTGACGGACTGTTGATTGGCAGGGCGGCCCAGGGGCGGCCCTGGATTTTCCGCGAAGTCGATCACTTTCTGCGTACCGGGCAACTGCTGCCGGCACCGGAGATGATCGAAGTGGAACGTATTCTGCTAGAGCACCTGGCTGCATTGCACACCTTCTATGGGGAGGTGCTGGGCGTACGTATCGCCCGTAAGCATGTCGGGTGGTATCTGGCAACCTTGCCGGGCGCCAAGGAGTTTCGCGCCCACTTCAATCGTTTGGAAGATACGGAAGCACAATGCGCCAACGTTCAGGCGTTTTTCGCCGAACGACACAAGAGCCTGGTGACAGGGGACGAAGGATGGGTGGCCGCATGACGATGATGACCGAGACATTAGTGAGTGGAACAACGCCCGTGAGCGACAACGTCAACTTGAAACAGCACCTCAATACACCGAGCGAAGAAGGCCAGACCCTTCGCGGGAGTGTCGAGAAGGCGCTGCACAATTATTTCGCCCATCTGGAGGGCGCTGAAGTCACGGACGTCTACAACCTGGTACTTTCCGAAGTCGAGGCTCCCCTTCTCGAGTGCGTCATGAACTACGTCAAGGGCAACCAGACCAAGGCCTCCGAGCTGCTGGGCCTCAATCGCGGCACCTTGCGCAAAAAGCTCAAACAGTACGATCTGCTGTAAGCATTCAATCAAACCTGAAAGGCGTCCTGATAAAACAGGCCGCCTTTTTTGCTGACTCCTTTGCTTTTGATGGAAATCGAGATGACCGATCAGACTACCCGCCTGCCGATCCGCCGCGCTCTAATCAGCGTTTCCGACAAAACCGGAATCCTTGATTTCGCCCGTGAACTGGAAGCCCTCGGCGTCGAGATCCTGTCCACTGGCGGTACCTTCAAGCTGCTGCAAGACAACGGTGTGGCCGCTGTTGAAGTCGCGGACTACACCGGCTTTGCAGAAATGATGGACGGTCGGGTGAAAACCCTGCATCCGAAAATCCACGGCGGCATCCTGGGCCGTCGCGGCATCGACGACGACATCATGAACGAGCACGGCATCAAGCCGATCGACCTGGTCGCGGTCAACCTCTACCCGTTCGAAGCCACCATCTCCAAACCAGGTTGCGACCTGCCGACTGCCATCGAGAACATCGATATCGGTGGCCCGACCATGGTTCGCTCGGCAGCGAAAAACCACAAAGACGTGGCCATCGTGGTCAATGCCAGCGACTACGCCAATGTTCTGGAAAACCTCAAGGCCGGCGGCCTGACCTACGCGCAGCGTTTCGACCTGATGCTCAAGGCCTTCGAACACACTGCCGCCTACGACGGCATGATCGCCAACTACCTGGGCACCGTGAACCAGGCCGCTGAAACACTGAGCACCGAAGACCGCGGCCTGTTCCCGCGCACCTTCAACAGCCAGTTCATCAAGGCCCAGGAAATGCGCTACGGCGAGAACCCGCACCAGAAAGCGGCGTTCTACGTTGAAGCCAAGCCGACCGAAGTCAGCATTGCCACTGCAACCCAGCTGCAAGGCAAGGAACTGTCGTTCAACAACGTGGCCGATACCGATGCCGCGCTGGAATGTGTAAAAAGCTTTGTCAAACCGGCATGCGTCATCGTCAAGCACGCCAACCCGTGCGGCGTTGCCGTCAGCCCGGACGCCGAAGGCGGCATTCGCCAGGCCTACGAGCTGGCATACGCCACGGATACCGAGTCGGCTTTCGGCGGCATTATCGCTTTCAACCGTGAGCTGGACGCCGAAACGGCCAAGGCCATTGTCGAGCGTCAGTTCGTTGAAGTGATCATTGCCCCGTCCGTGAGCGAAGAAGCCCGCGCCATCGTGGCCGCCAAAGCCAACGTGCGCCTGCTGGCCTGCGGCCAGTGGAGCGAAGATCGCGCCCCGGCCTGGGACTTCAAACGCGTTAACGGCGGTTTGCTGGTACAGAGCCGCGACATCGAGATGATCGGCAGCGAAGACCTGAAAGTCGTGACCAAGCGCGCCCCGAGCGAGCAAGAGATCAACGACCTGATCTTTGCCTGGAAAGTGGCCAAGTACGTGAAGTCCAACGCCATTGTTTACGCCAAGGGTCGTCAGACCATCGGTGTCGGCGCAGGCCAGATGAGCCGCGTAAACTCGGCCCGTATCGCTGCGATCAAGGCTGAACACGCCGGCCTGCAAGTGCAGGGCGCGGTCATGGCATCGGACGCATTCTTCCCGTTCCGTGACGGCATCGACAACGCAGCCAAAGCCGGTATCACTGCCGTGATCCAGCCAGGCGGCTCGATGCGTGACAACGAAGTGATTGCAGCCGCTGACGAAGCGGGCATTGCCATGGTGTTCACCGGCATGCGCCACTTCCGTCACTAACAGCACGATCCCATGTAGGCACCGGCTTTTGTGGGAGCTGGCTTGCCTGCGACAGCAACACCTCGGTAGTGTCTGAAACACCGAGGTGCCTGTATCGCGGGCAAGCCCGGCTCCCACAAAAGCCCGGCCTTCAGGCACCTCAGCGGTGCTCATCAGAATTCAGCGTCATCCGAGGTTTTTGAAATGAATGTTTTGATCATTGGCAGCGGTGGCCGCGAACACGCACTGGCCTGGAAAGTAGCTCAGGACCCACGTGTCGCCAAAGTATTCGTTGCCCCGGGCAACGCCGGCACCGCCATTGAAGCCAAATGCGAGAACGTCGCCATCGACGTGCTGGCCCTTGAGCAACTGGCAGACTTTGCCGAGAAAAACGTTTCCCTGACCATCGTGGGCCCGGAAGTCCCGCTGGTTGCCGGTGTGGTTGACCTGTTCCGCTCCCGTGGCCTGGACTGCTTCGGCCCGACCGCTGGCGCCGCTCAGCTGGAAGGCTCCAAGGCGTTCACCAAAGACTTCCTGGCGCGTCACAAGATCCCGACCGCCGACTACCAGAACTTCACCGAAATCGAACCGGCTCTGGCTTACCTGCAGAAAGTCGGCGCGCCGATCGTGATCAAGGCTGATGGCCTGGCTGCCGGCAAAGGCGTTATCGTCGCCATGACCCTGGCCGAAGCCGAAGACGCCGTGCGTGACATGCTCGCAGGCAACGCCTTTGGCGAAGCCGGTTCGCGCGTGGTGATCGAAGAGTTCCTCGACGGCGAAGAAGCCAGCTTTATCGTGATGGTCGACGGCAAGAACGTATTGCCGATGGCCACCAGCCAGGACCACAAGCGTGTCGGCGACGGCGACACCGGCCCGAACACCGGAGGCATGGGCGCTTACTCCCCTGCCCCGGTGGTCACCGCTGACGTTCATCAGCGCGTCATGGACCTGGTCATCTGGCCAACCGTGCGTGGCATGGCCGAAGAAGGCAACGTCTACACCGGTTTCCTGTACGCAGGGCTGATGATCGACAAGGCCGGTAACCCGAAAGTGATCGAGTTCAACTGCCGCTTCGGCGATCCGGAAACCCAACCGGTGATGCTGCGCCTGCAATCGAGCCTGGTACTGCTGGTTGAAGCGGCTCTGGCTCAAGCGCTGGACAAGGTTGAAGCGCAATGGGATCCGCGCCCGAGCCTGGGTATCGTGCTGGCCGCCGGCGGCTACCCTGGCGATTACGCAAAAGGTACTGTCATCCAGGGTCTGGACGCAGCCGCCAAGCTGGAAGGCAAAGTGTTCCATGCCGGTACTGCACTCAATCAAGCCGGTGAGGTGGTGACCTCGGGGGGTCGCGTGTTGTGCGCAACCGCCATGGGCGACACCGTAGAAGCGGCACAGCACAAGGCTTACGAGCTGGCCAAGGCCATCGAGTGGGAGGGTTGCTTCTACCGTAACGATATCGGCTACCGTGCCATTGCTCGCGAACGTGGTGAACCTCAGGAGTAAACACTCCATACGGATAGGCGGGGCGTCTGCGCCCTTGCCTAACCGTTCCAGGCCCGCGCATAGTTACCGTCTAGCTTCAATCCATGAAGGGATTTCGCCGTGCGCTGGCTCAGGATCGCCATAGCTTTTACCGCCGCCCTACTGGCCACTGTGCTTGGCATGATGCCTGCGCAAGCCGCTACAGCGACCAGTTGGTCTGTTCTGTCAGACCCGCAGGCCAGCCTGCAACTGAGCGATGTACGCTCCCCTCGCCTGTCCAGCCAGTTCAGCCCTGTCGACCTTGACCGCATTGGTGCTGCTGAACCCGGCGAAGCCTTGTGGCTGCGCGTACGCCTGCAACCCGACAAGCACGAGCAGATCCTGCGGCTGTTTGCCCCTGACCTGGCGCGCCTGGACATGTATGTATTCGATGATCAAAAACTGATCAGCGAAATCAACACCGGCTCGGCATTGCCCACCAACCGCAAACCGGTGCCCAGCAGTGACTACCTGCTGCCCCTGCCGCAAAGCGCCGAACCGCTGGATGTTTACCTGCGCATGGTCTCTGACCACCAGCTGCGCCCCCACATTACTCTCGACACTGCCGTGATGCTGGCCGCCAGCCAGAGCAAGCCCCTGCTCTATGGCCTGTTGCTGGGCTGCATGACGATGCTGTTGCTGCACAACATTGTGCGCTTTGCCTTCAGCCGCTCGCCCAGCAGCCTGTGGCTGGCGATCTGCGAAGCATTGCTCATGGCCAGTTCAGTGTTGTTCCTGAACCTGCTCGACCCCTGGCTGGGGCAGTGGCACAGCCTGCAAACCCCGGGCGCCTACCTGACACTGCTGCTGACCGCCCCGTGCGGGCTGATGTTCACCTATAGTTTTTTCGCGAGTCGCGGTGCCCATCGGCTGCTCAAACTGCTGCTGCTGGACATTCTTATTATCGCCCTCGGTGGCCTGTTGCTGCTGTTTATCGACAACCTGCCGCTGAACCTCATTACCTATGCCCTGGTCGGACTGGCAAGTGTCAGCATTCTGGCCGTATCGGTTTACCACTGGCAAAAGGGCTACAAACCGGCACGCATGTTTGCCATGGCGATGGTGATTTTCAATATCGGCACCCTGGTGATTCTCCCGGCGCTACTGGGCCTGACCCTCATCGCACCGCAGGAGCTGGTGCTGGCGCTGATGTGCGTGGTGTGCATCAGCGGCTTGCTGATGAGCTTCGCCCTGAGCGAACGCAACCGCAGCATCACCCAGGCCCAGTTCAGCATCAGCCGCGAACTGGCGGCCAGCACGGCCGAAGTCAATGCCAAGGCCGAGTTCCTGTCCAAGATCAGCCATGAAATCCGCACCCCCATGAACGGCGTGCTGGGCATGACCGAGCTGCTGCTGGGCACACCGCTTTCGGTCAAGCAGCGCGACTACGTACAGACCATCCACAGCGCCGGTAATGAGCTGCTGACGCTGATCAACGAAATCCTCGACATCTCCAAGCTTGAGTCAGGGCAGATCGAACTGGATGACGTGCAGTTCGACCTCAATGCCCTGATCGAGGATTGCCTGAGCATCTTCCGCACCAAGGCCGAACAGCAGAACGTCGAACTCATCAGCTTTATCCAGCCACAAGTGCCACGGGTGATCAGCGGCGACCCCACACGCTTGCGCCAGACCCTGCTCAGCCTGCTCGAAAGCTCCCTGAAAAAGACCGACGAGGGTGAGATCCTGATCGTCGTGGCCCTTGAGGAGCGCAATGGCCCGCCACGCTTGCGCATTGCCATCCAGGACTCCGGCCAGCCGATGGATGAGCAGGAGCGTGACGCCCTGTTGCACGCCGAACTGCACAGCAAGAACTTCCTTGCCGCCACCCGCCTGGGCGGCCACCTGGGGCTGGTGATCGCCCGCCAGCTGATCATGCTGATGGGCGGCGAATTCGGCATAAAGTCCGGTCAAACCACCGGCAGCAACCTGTGGCTGACCCTGCCCCTGGACCCGCAACACCTGGAACACCCCACCTCGGACCTCGACAGCCCGCTCAAAGGCGCGCGGGTACTGGTGGTGGACGACAACGACACCTGCCGCAAAGTGCTGGTGCAGCAATGCTCCGCCTGGGGCTTGAATGTCAGCGCCGCCGCCTCGGGCAAGGAAGCCCTGGCCTTGCTGCGCACCAAGGCGCACTTGCGTGACTACTTCGACATTGTCCTGCTGGACCAGAACATGCCCGGCATGACCGGCATGCAACTGGCCGCCAAGATCAAGGAAGACCCGAGCCTCAATCACGACATCCTGCTGGTCATGCTCACCGGTATCAGTAATGCCCCTAGCAAGATCATTGCGCGTAACTGCGGGATCAAGCGCATCCTCGCCAAGCCGGTGGCCGGCTACACCCTCAAGACCACCCTGGCGGACGAACTGACCCAGCGCAACAAAGGCCATGCCGCCGCACAAACCACCGCCAATGGCCCCGCTGCCGTTGCGGTCTCCGTGCCCGGCGACTTCCGCATTCTGGTGGCCGAAGACAACAACATCTCGACCAAGGTTATCCGCGGCATGCTGGGCAAGCTCAACCTGAACCCGGACACGGCCTGCAATGGTGCCGAAGCGCTCAAGGCGATGAAGACCCAGCGCTATGACCTGGTGCTGATGGACTGTGAAATGCCGGTACTCGACGGATTTTCCGCCACCGAGCAGTTGCGCGCCTGGGAAGTCAGCCACCAGCGGGTACGAACTCCGGTTGTCGCCCTGACCGCCCACATCCTTACCGAACACAAGGAACGCGCCCGGCAGGCCGGTATGGACGGGCATATGTCCAAACCCGTGGAGCTGTCGCAACTGCGCGAACTGGTGGAGTTTTGGGTCGAACAACGTGAGCTGCGTCAATCCCGTACGCAACTGTCCTAACAGACAGCCAATCCCCCTGATAGACTTTCGGCGCCCCCTATCGATGTGAGCTCAGACCATGCTCCATGTGCTGTTCAGTGTGTACTTGAAGATGCTGGTGCTTTACAGCCCGTTTTTCGTGCTGTCGTGCTTTATCAGCCTGACCCGGGGTTACTCGAACAAGGAACGCCGCCGGCTGGCCTGGAAAGTGGCCCTGGCCACGCTGATCTCCAGCGTATTGCTGTACCTGTTCGGGCGCACGATCTTCAGCGTCTTCGGCATCACCGTCGATGCATTCCGCATCGGTGCCGGCAGCGTGCTGTTTATCTCGGCGCTGGGCATGGCCCAAGGCAAGTCTGCGGTGCAAACAGACAATGTGCAGCAGGACGTGACGATTGTGCCCTTGACCATCCCGCTCACTGTCGGGCCCGGCACGATCGGTGCGTTGCTGGTCATGGGCGTCAGCCAGCCCCACTGGGATGACAAGCTGATGGCGATTGTCAGTATTGCCCTGGCCAGCCTGACGGTGGGCGTGGTGCTTTACCTGTCCAACCGAATCGAACGGATTCTCGGTGAGCAGGGTTTGCAGATCGTCAGCCGCCTGATGGGCCTGTTTGTCTGCGCCCTTGCAGCGCAGATCATCTTTACCGGGATCAGGGGCTATATGGTCCCCTGAAAACACACAGAACTGTGGGAGCGAGCCTGCTCGCGAAAGGCTCTGACAGCCGCTTCGCGAGCAGGCTCGCCCCCACAGGGCTCAGGGTTTTTCGCCATACCAGCGCGGCGTGTACACCCACTGCGTGCCATCGGCCCGGGGAAAGGTGCACGTCGTCGACGAGCCCACCAGCACCATGGTGCGCATATCCACCTGCTCCGGGGTCAACTCGCCCAGGGTCAAGGTGCGCAGGGTCTGGCCCGGACGGCCAATGTCACGACCTAGCACCACCGGTGTTTGCGCCGTGCGATGGCGCCTGACGATATCCAGCGCAACGCCCAATTGCCACGGCCGCGAACGGGAAATCGGGTTATAGAACGCCAACGCCAGATCCGCCTCGCAAGCCAGGTCCAGACGCTTCTCAATAATGCTCCACGGCTTGAGGTTGTCCGACAGCGACATCACACAGAAGTCATGCCCCAGCGGCGCCCCGGCCTGCGCGGCCGTTGCCAGTGAAGCTGACACACCCGGCAGGATCTCCAGATCGACGCTGTGCCACTGCGGGTCCACAGACTCATGCAAGGCTTCGAGCACGGCTGCGGCCATGGCAAAAACCCCAGGATCCCCCGAAGACACCACCACCACCGAACGCCCCTGCGCCGCCAGCTCGAAGGCGTGGCGGGCGCGCTGCATCTCTTCGCGGTTATCGGTGCAATGCATCACCTGATCGTCGCGGAACGGGCCGGCCATACGCACATAGGTTTCATAACCCAGCACATCATTGGCCCGTGCCAGCTCGGCCTTGACCGCAGGCACCATCAGTTCGGCAGCGCCGGGGCCCAGGCCAATTACAGCCAGACGGCCACGGGCCCGGCCAATCGTTTCAGGTTCCAGCGGCGCCGCGGCAACACCCAGCACCACGCCATTGCCCGGTTCACGCCAGGCAACAGGCAGCAACGCTGCATCGCTGCCCACAAACCGCAACGGCACCGCCAGCTCAAGGGCCGTTTCACGCAGCGCTGCACTGGCCATCAAGGTTTCCGGTGCGACGATGCACGCCAGCGACGGACGTGCCAGCCCGGCCTGGTACAACGATTCGAGGATTGACTGTGGCGAAACCTCGGCACACACCTGCGCCAGTATATTGCGCGAATAAATCAGCAACTCGTCTGCCACTGGCAGGCGCTCGGCGCTGCCCACATGGATCGCCAGACGCGCCTGCCCGCTTTCGGGCAGTTGCGCCCGCGCCAGCCACGGCGCATCGCCTTCGATACGCACTGATTCGCCGGCCAGCAGGTCCGAAACAAAGCGTTTGCCCAGCTCCAGATCGGCCAGCACATAGCCCGCAGGCGGATTGAGCAGACAGGTGCCAAAGCGCAGTTCGCCGCTGGTGGTGATCGCCGGAGCAATGCCCAGACCCGCCGCAATGACCCGCGCCAGATCATTCACCCCGCCCAGCCCGCCCAGCAACGGCACCACCGCGCTGGCGTCTTCGGCAACCGCCAGTACCGGTGGCTCGGCGCCTTTTTCCAGCAGCAACGGCGCCAGCGTGCGGATCACAATACCCGCAGCGCATAGCGCAATAATCGGCGTGTCCTGCTGATAAAGCTGACGCAGGGTGTCGCCGAAATCGCTGTAACTGCGATCACCGCCGGCTACCCGCCCTGCAAGCCCGAGGACAGAAGCGCCGGGCAGCAACTGCTGGATACGGCGTGCAGTGTCCAGGCTGCCATTGCCCAGAATGACAATGGCCGGTGCCGGGCGACTCAACCCTGCCACCTTTCGCCTGGGACGATAATCAGCGAGAAATACGGCGAAGACATCGGTTCCACTTCATTGAGCGGCACGATCTTCTGATTGCTCATGGTGGCGCGCTCGACATACAACGCCCGCTCGGCCAGCCCCAGCTCGCCCAGCACTTCGCGCACTTTATGAAAGTTGCGCCCCAGCTTCATGATCACTGCCGCATCGGCAACCGCCAGCCGCGACTTGAGTTCTTCGTGGGGCAGCACACCCGAGAGCACCGACAGGCTCTGGTTGCGATACACCAACGGCACGCCCAATACCGAAGCGCCGCCCAGCATCGAGCACACGCCCGGTACCACTTGTGCTTCAAAACGCTGGGCCAGACGGTCGTGCAGGTACATATAGGAGCCGTAGAAGAACGGATCACCTTCGCAGATCACTGCCACATCACGGCCGGCATCCAGATGCACGGCCACTTCAACCGCGGCCTGATCGTAGAAATCACTGATCACCTGCTCGTAGGACAACGGCTCCGGCAACACCTCGGTGGTCACCGGGTACACCAGCGGCATCTGGGTTTGCGCGTCTTGCAGATGGGCTTCGATGATGCCGAACGCATTGCCCTTCTTGCCCTTGGCCACGAAATACGCCACCACCGGCGATTCGCGCAGCAGGCGCAAGGCTTTAACCGTGATCAGCTCAGGGTCGCCGGGGCCTACGCCCAAACCGATCAAACGTCCTGGTTGCGCCATTATTCGATCTCCGTGGCCAGGGCGTTGACGGCCGCAGCCGCCATCGCACTACCGCCACGGCGGCCTTGCATGATCACAAACGGCACGCCACGGCTGTCTGCCGCAAGCATGGCCTTGGATTCCGCGGCGCCGACAAAGCCCACCGGGAAGCCCAGGATCAGTGCCGGCTTGGGAGCGCCGGCATCGATCATTTCCAGCAGGTAAAACAGCGCGGTGGGCGCGTTTCCGATCACCACCACACTGCCTTCCAGGTACGGGCGCCAATGCTCAAGGGCCACCGCCGAACGGGTGTTGCCCTTCTCCAGCGCCAGCTCAGGTACGCCTTCTTCGCGCAGGGTGCAGATTACCGGGTTGTTGGCCGGCAAACGGGTACGGGTGACGCCTTCGGAAACCATGCGCGCATCGCACAGAATGGCAGCACCTGCCGCCAGCGCATCACGCCCGGCCTTGCCGGCACCCGGCGAAAAACGCAGGTCTTCAATGGCATCGACCATGCCGCAGGCGTGGATCACACGCACGGCCAGTTTTTCGAGATCCGCCGGGATGCTGTCGAGGTTGGCCTCGGCACGAATAATGGCGAACGAATTGCGATAGATCTCTTGACCATCGCGGATGTAATCAATCATCGGTGTTGCTCCATTGGCGGGCCTCAAGCCAGGCGCCCGCCGCTTCAATTGTAAGATTGCGCTCGCGCAGAACACCGAAACCGGCGTGCTCCGGGGTGCGTAAATAGAGGTCGTAATGACCGGGCGCCACGGCCAGTAAAGTGACCGGCGCGACGTGGGCTGCCGCGCAGGAGCGCTGGCAGCCGGTCAGGTGAATATTCAAAGGCTTTGGCAGCAACGCGGCCAACTGACGGGCATCCTGCTTCGTGTCGGCCAGCCCTTTGGCACAGGCACTGGAGCCGGTACAGGCCACCAGATGCGCCAGCGGGTTGCCAGCCTCTACGATCAAGCCGAGCACCATCAACTGGCTCATCACCGCAGCGGCCTGAGCGGCCGCTATGTTGGGCAACAAGACGCTCTGCCATGGCGTGAACCGTAAAGTGCCATCGCCGTAGCGCTCGGCCAGCTCGGCCAACCCCGTGAGCATCGCCGCATCCAGCCGCCCCAGTGCCGGCGCCCCGCCGATATAGACCCGACCAGGCGCTTGCTGTGGCCAAGAGCCAAGGTGCATGGACGCCGAGATGGCCCTGCACTGCCAGTCGCCAGCAGGCAACAGTGCCACGCTGATTCGCTGTGCCAGCTGCCCGACAAATGACTCAGTGGTGACCTCCTCCAGCAGATGACGCATGCGGGTTTGCTCAGGTCGCGCCAGATCCAGAAACTGCATCAGCACGGCCAACACCAGCTCATGCCCGTACTCCACGGGTACGGCTGCCAACGCGCAATCGTGCGCCGGGCACCCGGCCAGGCCAAAAGCCAACAGCGTCTGGCCATTACGCACAAATGCCGACAACCACAGATCATGCGGATGCTCCAGCATGGCCAGGGCCTCGCCGCCATCCAGTTGCACGGCGAACTTGGCCGACAGCTCGGTGAACCTTGGCGTGCTTTGCAGGCTGGCCAGTATCTGCCGGGCCAGCGGCCACGTATCGATATGCATCTGCAGATCAATGCCGGCACTCGGGCTGAGCATCAAGTTGCGCACGTCGTCACTGGCGGCAGTAGCAGGCCCAAGCCCGGCCGCCAGCAAGGGCGCAATCAATGCACTGTGCTGCGGCCCCACACCACGGATTTGCAAATTGCCACGGTTGGTCGCTTCGATCACACCACTGGCATACCGCTGAGCCACATCTGCCACCGTGCGAGCCTGATCGGCGTTAATCGCGCCGCCATCCAGCTTGACCCGACAGATACCGCCATCCATTGCCTGGACGATACGCAGTAACCCCGGGCAAGCCGAAGGGCGCACAGGCGTCGTGACAGAAAGTTCAGGTGGCAAGTTCAAGGAGCTATCCAGAGCAGGCAATACGCTATTGCAGGTCGCGCATTATGCCTGCTTTGGGCGAGTGCATGAAAAGCCTGCCGGACGGAATGACTACTCCCGTGTATTAACCTCGGGCAGTTGTGGATGATCCCGGCCCAGACGGGTGATCAACAACACCACGGAATCGGCATTGGCCAGCATGAGGTCAATGCGTTTACGAGCATCGTGTTTAAAGATCGGCCGCGCTTGCTCAAGGGTCCTGACACCGCTAAGCGCCTTGATTTTGGCCTTGCCCGGGTTAGCGGGTATATCCGCCCAGGTGCGCTCTTCAGGATCAAATTGCTGAAACAGGTGCTCGGTCGAGATATAGGGTGAATGGCAACTCTGGACGATCTGGTTAAACGACTTGATCTGGCTGCCCAGGGGGGTTGATTCATCCAGCAGGTCCTCGTAAGGAAAGCCGGGATTCAGATAGTTGATGTCCTCGGTATCAAGCGCCTGATGGCTGATCTCATGCAGCATAAAGGCCGCCCGATAATGCACGTTGGTCCTGAAAGGTGGCTGGGTGGCTTTCACAAACGCCTGGCTCAAGGCGTAGGGTGTTTCAAATAGAGTGCTGAAAAAATGCTCACTCAAGTACAGGCGCTTGTGCAAATCCCAGCGGTGTATCCAGGCGACGGCCTTGTCGTTGAACCGGGAGCGGCAGACCACGTATTTACTGGAAGTCAGCGGCGACAGATCGGGATGCAAAAACCTCGCAAGCAGGGGCCCGACCGTTTCATTGAGTCGGTCAAGCAACGGCTGATCAACGTGTTCCACATCAAAGAACGTCTGTATCAACGCTCGGTTCCGGGCATTCTGCGTCCCCGGTTCGAGCAAGGTGTGCAGGGCGCTTTGACTGCGCTGCAGGTAGGTGACGGCCTGGGCATGGGCCTCGCGAATGGCCTGTGCCTTGTCAGGAAAACGCCGCTCAATGCTGGCCATGCCGATGGCCTGCATCTCATGGGTCAGGCGGTCGGATATCGAAGCCGTGGTCGACAGCACAGGGCCGCCCCCCAGTAGCGGTTCCTTGAGATCAAGCTCCCAATGCTCACGTTCGTTGATTTTTACCAGCGGCCCTTCGCGGCCTTCTCCGATAAAAATGCGCCAGCGCTCGCGCCAGGCCTGCACCTGAAAAACATGCCCGCCCAGCAGCACATAGTGAAGACCTGTGCCCGGGTGACGGTACAACCGGGTCAGGCTGTCCTGCTTGAGGTCCAGCAATGCCACATCATTGGCCTGAAAAGGTTGCAGGCCGATCTCCTGCTCAGGCGTGAGTTGCACCGCCACTTCGGACTGCGGCTGACGCAAGACTGTCGGAGTCACTGTTTTCAGTTGGCGCAGTGTCAGATAACCACTGCCTATCTGTGCCAGCGACGAGGCAAAATCAGCCACGGCTTCACCCCACTCGCCTTTTTGCGCGGCCTCGAAACCCTGCTGCACAAAACCCGCCGTTTGCCAGACCACCATGGGAATACTCA
Source organism: Pseudomonas sp. TWR1-1-3 (assembly GCF_049896805.1). Lineage (NCBI taxonomy): Bacteria > Pseudomonadati > Pseudomonadota > Gammaproteobacteria > Pseudomonadales > Pseudomonadaceae > Pseudomonas > Pseudomonas sp. TWR1-1-3. The sequence goes on from NZ_JAFCUZ010000005.1 coordinate 87,170, forward strand.
GCCTGGCAGGCAAAAACATCAACGCAGTCGATGCAATCAACGAAAACAGGTATTTGAATGACTCCCAGTCGGCTTCGGCGGAGGTCTTCGACTGGGCGGCGGCCATGTCCAGCAACAGGTGGTAGTTGTCGACATACAACTGTTCAAACAGATTGCCCGCGATGGGCCTTGGCGCCAGGGTCGGGGGGGCCGGCCTGAGCATGAAACTGCCGAGGGACGCGTCCACATACTGCGGGATATGGGGCTCCACAAAACCGCCATAGTTGTAGGTTTTACGGGCCTCGGGCTCAAGACGCTGGAGCACCAGCGCCTGCAGGTCCGTGTTGATACGCAGGTCGTCGAGCAAGGCGGCTTCGTTGTTGTACGCTTTGAATGTAAAGCGCTCGCTGTAGTTGACCCACAGGATCTGCGGCCCGGCGCCTGACTCCACAGGCCCAATGATGTAGAGCCCCCTGGCCCGATCAGGATCGGCTTCGGGCTCGGCTACCAGCTCAAATGGCCGGACGATGATCGGCATTCTGTCCAACGTCAGGCGGGCCGCTCCATCTGGCATGTTGATGACCTGCTGTATGTACCGATACGCCATCTCCTGGCCAGGGTCGATCAGTTTTTCCCGCAGGGCCTGTTCCATCACCTGCAGCGAGAGCTGCTCGGAGAATTGTTGTTGGCGCAAGGTCACCCCCGGTTTTCCGGGCGCCAGCTTGTCTTGCAACAAAGCACGGTAATGCGCGCCGATTTCCAGTTGTCGGGTCAGTCGTTTTACATACGTCGCATTCAAGGCCGTCGGCAACGCACTGCCATTAGGGGCTCGCAAGGAAATCGCGCCTGCATTGAGCCGGTAAAAACCGTTAAGCGAAAATTGCGTGAGGGTCTGAACAGTGCGCGTCGTCGCCGCTGGCAAAAAAGAGGGCGTGCTACCAACCGGTACCGGGGAAGGCACATAGGTGTCGATCACCACCTCGATCGCATCCGGGTCTGGCGCCTGCCCCGCGAAGTCGAGCTCCAGACGCAGTTTCAGTAACGCGCGGGCGTACTCGGCAAGCGGCGGGATATCATGCAGGTAGTTTTGCTGTTCCTGCCCTGCCCCTGGATAGCGCTGCAACAACCCGGCATAAGCCAACTTGTCTGCCTTCGAGGCGTTTTTCAACCACTGCGGTATTGCCGCCTCAAACGCTTGCAGGCGCGCTATTTCAACCACAGGCTCCAACACCAGCCCTGCCCGACCTTGTACCAGTTCACTGTGGATAAGATTTTCAAAGGCTTGCGCCGACAAGGGGATGGCTTGAGCCGTACGGCAGGCAAAGCCGGCGTCCGCCAGCACCTTGGCAATAGCCCGTAGCTGGGTCTCTCGGACAAAGTCGTGTTCAACACGTTCGAATTGAAGCCCGCCAATTTTCCCGTTCGCGGTGCTGTCCAGCCAGGCCGTAACCTGCGGCTGCGTGCCCGTGCTGACATGGCTCAGCAGTTCCCAGCGCCGTGCCTTGTCCGCCAGGCGGGCTTGCAGTTGGATGGTGCACTCGCCCACCGACGCAAAGCCTTCGAACCCCGAATCCGGGCTCCAGAATATGGCCCGGCCGGCAGTTGCAGGCTGCTGACCACCGCGTTCGGTGAACAACAGACAGTTGACGATATCCAGCCCGGCCTGTGCGCCATTGATTGATAGTGCAATGGCAAACACATCGGGAACAAACCCTGCCAATGCTGGACGCCGGGCGCTCACCGGCTGGCTCAGCACCGCGCCCAGCACCGCCAGGTCCGCCGCTGAAAGCCGGTTGCCCGATTGCATCAGCTGCAATTCGGCCCGTAGCATCGCCAACCTCAGGGTACACAGCCTGTCGATCAACGTATCGGCCCTCGGCGGTGGGGCCGGGGTATAGAAAAACGCACGGAGCTGATTGACATACCCCTGGAAAAACCCCGCTGCGGCCTGATCCATGACGTTGATTAGTTCACTGCCTGAAAGTGGCTTGGGCGGATTGAGATCCGGGGTATCCAGCAAGTGCAGGCCCGCCTCTATTCTTTCGGGATCACGCGGCAGCGGCTGTAGTCCGGTGACCTGTTGCAACAATGCTTCCATCAGCGACACCGGCTCACGCAAGCCAGCGACCCGTAACCGCATACGGTCGAGCTCCAGCACGTCATGCCTCGCGCGGGCCAGCGCTTTCACCAGCCTTGAATACGCATACGAAAACGGTGCAGGCCATGGCCGCAACAATTCATCAACCTGGGAAGCGATGTTCATTAACTGCATCACCAGCCCCTCGGCCTGCCCGCCGTTGCCAGCAGCCATCGGGCGGACATTGAAGGTTTCGTTCGATGCAGAGCCGGAATTAAATGTGGAAGTGATTGCCTTCATGGGTGATCTCTCTTCGCTTGCGGACAATGCACAACACGCTATCGCGCCCCCGGACGACAACGGCACTACATAGATACCCGGGCACTTTCCGGGGGATCAAACGACAGCGACAGTTGCCGGTTTGAAGTACCCGAGCCAGGTAATCAACAACGTCTGAGAGTCGGCATTCATCAGGATCACCCTCTCGCGAAACACCGGGTCACTGAAAAACCGGTCACGCACCTCTTCGATGTTTTTGCTGCGGGTCTTGTGGATCAAGCTGTGTGCCAGCTTGAAAGGGAGGGGCAGGTAACTGCGCCGGTTGCTGTACTTCTCCTTGAAAAGATCTGCCTTGCGAATTTCGGTGGTCAGTTGACGATAACGGTGATCCTGCATCTGCCTTTTAAGCGTACGTATCTGACCATCCCAGTCACGCTCGGGAACCAGCAACTCTTCGAAGGGATGGCTTACACCCAGATAATTGATATCAATGGTGCCCATGACCAGGTGGCTGAATTCATGGAGCAGAATGGTGGCCGTCGAATGCTTGACCCGGTCGAACTCGCGGCCGTCCACCCCCATCACTGACAGGCTGAAAATCTCGTCGGCCGAGGCGAAGTAACCCTGAGAAAAAAGCACGGTCTTGCGTTTGATCACGCTGCCCAGCGAAGAAACCCGCGCCACTTCTCGCGGGTTGGGCGGTGAGTACAAGCCGTAGCGGCTGGAGTGCTGTGGTGAAAACTCGGTGGATTGCAGGGCCGTCAGCAGTTTGTCGACGATGCGTTTGAGCTTGTCGAGCAAGGGGTCGTCGACTTGGCTCACACTGAACACCCTGGCAAGAAAGCGCCGGGTCTGGGCATTCAGCTGGCTGGCGGAGCCGACTGATTGCAGATGCTCCCTGCAATCAGTCAGATAGCGAATAGCCTGTTCGTGCGCCTCCCGAATCACCTGGGCCTTGCGTGGCTGCAGACGTTCGATGGCAGGCATGCCCAGGACCGTAACTGTGTGCTCCCGGCCAAACGAAACGCTCCCCGATGTACCCGACCGCGTGCCCAGTGCCTGACCACCGCCTGGCAACGGTTCCTTGAGATCGAGTACCCAGCGCTGATGGGGGCTGCGTTTGACCAGAGGGCCATCGCGGTCTTCACCAATATGAATACGCCATCGATCCTGCCAGGCTGCGACTTGAAACACCTGCCCGTCCAGAACGATAAAGCGGTGGCCTGACTCGGGGTCAGTAAACAACCCGGAGCCAGTGTCTTCATGCAGATTATCCAACGACACATGATTGGCCGCATAGGGCCGCAAGCTGGCCTGCTGTTCACGGGTCATGGTCTCCAGAGGGGCCTCGAAGGCAGCAACGACGTGAGGTTCCCCGGTTGTGCGCCTCAGTGCGCCATGGCTACCCGCGATCATCAACAACGCCGTGGCAAAATCAAACACGGCCTGCCCCCAGCGATCATCTGCCACGGCCTGAGCAGCTGACTGTGCACTGGTCTGGGCCTGCCAGATCATCAAGGGCACACTCAGCTTGCCCGGCAGAATCAGCAAAGCAGTGTCCGCCAGCAGCGACAGCAGATACACAAGGGAAGCCCAGTCCGCCTGCGCTGCGCTGCGGGCCTGGGTACGAGCCAGGGCCAGCCGCACATTGAGGGTGTCGACGTACAACCTGTTCAGGCAGTTACCGGTCAACTGGCCGGGATCGAGGCTGGCGGGAGGATTGGCCACCTGCGGCGAGCTCAAGGTCGGATCGACATAGCCGATATGCGGCTCGCGAAATCCCCCATATTCATAAATTTTACGAACCCGGGGTTCCAGCCGCTCCAGCACCTCGTCCTGCAAGGCTCCAGAACCGTGCAACCGATGCAGAAAATCGAACTGGCTGCTGTACTCTCGAAGCGCAGGCCCCTTGCCGTAGAGCACATACAACACCTGCGGCCCGCTATCCAGAGCAGCCGGACCAATCAGGTACATGCCCTGCGCCCGGTCGGGATGACGACCGGTTACGGCGCGAAAAGCCAGTGGCCGCACGACCAGCTCGATGCCCTTGAAGCGTTCGCGGGCTTTGGCGTCCGGGCTGTTCAGTACATGCTCAACGAAATCATGGGCCGTCAGGCTCAATGCGCCCTTGATTCGGGCTTGCAGCGCGTCTTCGAGCACCTGCGCAGGCAGCTGCTGACAGAACAAGCCCTGACGCCGTGCAGCCCCCTCATGGCCCGGGGTGAGCTTTTCGACCAGCAGGGCCTGATAGCTTTCGCCAAGATCCAGCGAACGCACCAGCTCACTCACATAGTGGTCATCCAGCCCCGCAGGCAAAGGTTCTTCGCCCAGTGAGCGATAGCTGCGCACGCCAGAGTGCACATTGAAAAAATGACTCAGGGCAAAGTACGTCAGCGATCGCCTCAGCCTGGAGACTGCCGCGCCTCCGGCGATCTCTCCGCCAGCCGGTCCGCTGTATTGCACCACACTGATTTCGACCTTGTCCGGGTCAATTGCCACGCCCGGAAAGTCAGCCCTCAAGCGTGCCAACAACCGCTCGCGGGCATAGTCGAGCAGCTCGGGCACGTCTTGCGAATACCCCTCGCTCCCGGCCTGTTGAATTCGCAGCAGGATCCGACCGTAGGCTTGCTGGTCACTGGCCGCAGCGTGCTTGAGCCAGTCAGGCAAACCCTCACGGAACTGCCATTGGCGGGCGGCGGCGAGCATTGCGTCAACATTGAACTGCGCCTGCTCCGACCAGTAGCAATCCACCTGGTTGACCAGTTCCGATGCCGACACCTGCTGCACCACACCTCGCTCCAGCAGGAAGCCGATATCACTGAGGTGTTTTTCTGTCTCCCGGCGCTGGCAGGCTTCAAGCCAGTCGGTGTCGATCACGCTGGCAGTCCATTTCACATCAACGGCGGCCTGCACCCTTTCGCGCTCACGCAAGCTGATACAGCGCAACAGATGCCATTGTTCAACACGATCCCGCAAGCGGGCCTGCAAGGTCTCAAGGCATGATGCCAGTGAATCGAAACATTCCAGGCTCCAGGCTGCCGTCCACAAGACGGCTTGCCCGGAGTTGACGCTGTCAGTGCCACCGCGCCCGGTCATCACAAGGCAGTTGCGCAGCGTGATGCTTGGGCGTCTGCCGGGTAGGGTTAACGCCAGCTCGCAGACATCGGGAATAAACCCGTTGAGCGCCCGTCGTGCAAGGTAAGTCGAATGCTCCAGCACAGCCCTGACAATGGCACTCCCGTTACTGTCCAGGCGCCCGTCCATCTGCCTGAAGAATGCCTCGTAACGCAGCGCCGAGCCCCGGAACCGGGCCAATCGGCTAATCACGGCCGAACCCGCCAATGCGGCCATCCCCATATAGTAAAACCCGTGCAGTTGCTGCATGAATTGCGCAACGAGGCCCTCAGAAGCGCGGTCGAGCAAGGCCAGGACGGCTGCGCCATCGGGGTAATCGATCGGCTTGATGTCCGGGCTGTTTTTTTGCACGCCAAGACGTATTCGCGCGCCATCGACCGGGAGCGGACTCCAGCCTGTGACCCGATCCAGCAACGCATCGACCAGCGGGATAACCCGCAACGGCTCCAACTGCTTGCGCAAGGTCGCGGTGCCATAAATACGCAGCACCAGATCCCCGGGGATCAAATGGCTCAAACCAGGCGACGCCAGATGCTGCTTGAGCCGTCGGTGGGCAAAGCCCCTGAGCTCGGGCCGGCCCAGCAGCATCAGGGCTACCTGCCCGTTGAGCACCTGCAGTTTGCTTTGGATCAAAGGTAACGTAGCGCTGTCACCTGCCGTAGCCGCAGCTGTCGCCGGGCCATCAAGCGCCAGCCGGGTACTCCAGCGCCCTTGCTGGTTGGGCTCCGTCAAGCGTGGGTCGAGCAGCGCACGCACATCCAGCCCGTGATCCACCACGGCATTCACATTACAGTCCTTGCCACGTATGGCACCGAGCAGAAAGGTAAAATCCCGCGCCTGCTTGTCGATGATGGAGCGCACACGGTTTTCGAACAGATCACCCTCGATGGTCTCGACACTCAGGACCGGGTCAAGCATAAGGCGCAATACCGGCCGCTGATCGCGTGACACATGACCGAGCAGGTTGTCTCTGTCGCGGGGCTCCTTGAGCCGTGCGAGCACCTGGCCCTTGAGCGTCTCGTCATTGTCAAAGCGCTCAAGTGCAGCCTGTTCGCTGAACAAAAACAGCTCGGGAGTGGAGACCGGTACATACACACTGAACAGCCCGGCCAGTTCTACCCTGGCGCCCCCCTGCCCCAGCAATGACAGGCGGGCGGGCCGCCATTGCCCATGGGGATATCGATCATCATTCAGGCGCGAGCGCCCCACAGCCAGCAGTGCATCGAACTGCACGGGATCAATCCGCCCCTCGTGACGAGCCTGTAACAACTCATTGAAAAACCGGTCGCCCATAAACTGAACAGCCAGCACCCTCAGGCTCAACCCTTTTATGTCGAGATACCACCAGGCTTCCAGTTGCTGCTGCATCACGGCCTGAATGCCCCCGACAATTTCCCTGACCAACTGGTACATGCGCACATCCAGCGTGGGTGATCGTGCTTGAGCTGCATCGAAGGCTACGGTCGAGCTCAGATACTCGCGGATGTGATTGCCCGGCCACTCGCCTTTGCCCAGGTACGCCAGTGCCAGATCCAGAAGGCTCATGCTCGACAACGGTGGCTGGCTGCCAGCCGTCGCCATCGCATAGCTGTTGACCTGCAGCGTCTGACCAGACAGGCCCAACCCCTGGAACTCGTGCTCCAGGGCCAGCGTGAGCTGTGCATTGAGCACCCCGCGCAGGGACGGAAGATCGAGCAGGCGCGCCCTCAACAACTCAAGGTTGTGCAAACGCAGATCCTGCAACGAGCGTGTGCGATGCTCAAATACCAGACCTTCAATCAAGCACCGCCTGATCCTCAGGGAGCGCAGTTTTTTCAGGTCTTCACGCACCTCGATCGGCATAAAGCGCAGCAAGGTGTCACGTACCAGCGGGTCGGCCAGACGCCGCTTGAGGGTTGTGCGCAGCGCGGTTGAATTGGCGATGCGCTCCAATCCACCGAGAGGGGAATACAGGAATGCGCCCGGCGGGTTGCTGTCTGCCCGGGTTACGATGAAATGGCCGGCAAGATCGGCGGCCGGGCCGTTGTCCGCGCCAAGCTCAAGGGCATAGACATGCTGCGGTTGCACCGCAATGACCTGCTGCAGACAGATAAACTCTTGCGCCGTGAGTTGCCCCGCGGCATCGAGCCGCTCCAGGTTGTCCAGATACCCTGTTTGCATGGCGGCGAGCCAGTCATCCGGCTCAAGCTGATCATCTGTCACTGGCGACTGCCTCAGAACCCACGGAAGGCAAATCTTGGCCCGAATCTCCGGTACAACGGCACTAACCGGCTACCACCTGTAAAGATGAACTCTGGTGCAGGGCAAGGCGCGTTATCATGCGCACCTGTTTCCGCAGGGCCTTCGCCCGGTAGCGGAGGAACAACCCGGCGTTTATCAAGAGGATCGGCATGTCGCCCTGGCTAACAGTTGTGGGAATCGGTGAGGACGGCTTTGCCGGGCTGGGCAAAAATGCGCGCCGCGCCTTGTTGGGCGCGACCCGCGTAATCGGCAGCCAGCGCCAGCTCGACCTGTTGCCCGCCTGCATTCGCGCCGAGCGCCAGACCTGGCCGAGCCCGTTTTCACTGGCCCCAGTGCTGGCCCTGCGCAACACGCCGACCTGCGTACTGGCCAGCGGCGACCCCATGCTGTTTGGTGTCGGCGCCAGCCTGGCGCGACGGGTAGCGCGGGATGAAATGCAGGTGCTGCCAGCGCCATCGTCCTTTTCCCTGGCCGCAGCACGCATGGGCTGGGCCCTGCAGGACGTAGTCACGCTGTCGGTAGTGGCACGTCCCGTCGTCGCCCTCAATGCCCACCTGCACAGCGGTGTACGTCTGCTGGTACTGAGTAACGATGGCAGCAGCCCGTCCATCATCGCCCGTCTGCTGAGCGCGCAGGGATTTGGTCCCAGCCGCATGACGGTGCTGGAACACCTGGGCGGCCAGGCTGAACGCAGGATCGACACCCGCGCCTGCGACTGGAGTGACCCGCCCGTCGCGGCGCTTAACCTGGTCGCCATCGATTGCCTGGCCGACGCCAGCGCCCGGCCGCTGTCACGTATCGGTGGGCTGCCCGACAGCGCGTTCGAGCATGATGGCCAGTTGACCAAGCGCGATGTGCGCGCCGTAACCCTCGCCCGCCTCGCGCCACTGCCAGGCCAATTGCTGTGGGACGTAGGCGCGGGCAGCGGCTCGATCGGCATCGAGTGGATGCGTACCTGGCCGAGTTGCCGCACCTTGGCGATTGAAGCCGACGAAGGCCGCCAGCAACTGATCGAACGTAACCGCGATACCCTTGGTGTGCCCGGCCTGCAACTGATTCGCGGCAAGGCACCCCAGGCTCTTGACGGTCTGGAGCCCCCGGACGCGATTTTTATCGGTGGCGGCGTAACCCGCGAAGGCGTGCTCGACACGTGCTGGCAGCGACTCAAGCCCGGCGGGCGGCTGGTGGCCAATGCCGTCACCCTGCAAAGCGAAATGCTGCTGATGAGCTGGCGCGAGCGCCACGGCGGCGAACTGACCCGCATCCATATTGCCCAGGCCCAGCCCCTGGGTGAATTCGACACCTGGCGTCAGGCGTTGCCGATTACCCTTCTGGACATGACCAAGCCTCTCGATGCGTGACGAAACTGCCGAACAACCCGCCCCCCTGCGCAGCGGCCTGACCACCGGCAGCTGCGCCACCGCCACCAGCCTGGCCGCTGCCCGCCTGCTGCTGGGCGGCGTGTGTAACGACGCCGTGCAAATCACTTTGCCCAAGGGTAAACAGGTGCAAATGCGCCTGGAGTTCTGCCGTCTGTGGGAAGACGGCGCCGAAGCGGGCACCATCAAGGACGCCGGCGACGATCCCGACGTGACCCACGGCGCACTGCTGTATTCACGGGTGCGCTTGCGACCGGAACCGGGTATTGGCTTTGTTGCCGGGCAAGGTGTCGGCACCGTAACCCGCCCGGGTCTGGTATTGAACGTAGGCGAGCCGGCGATCAACCCGGTGCCACGCAAAATGATCACCGAGCACCTGCAGCAACTGGCAACCGAACTGGGTTACGGCGGTGGCTTTGAAGTGACTGTCAACGTACAGGACGGCGAAGCCCTGGCCCTGAAAACCATGAACCCGCGCCTGGGGATTCTCGGCGGGCTGTCGATCCTGGGCACCAGCGGCATCGTGCGGCCGTTTTCCTGCGCGGCTTATATCGCCTCTATCCACCAGGGCATAGACGTCGCCAAGACCAACGGTTACCTGCATATTGCCGCCTGCACCGGCAATGCCAGCGAAGACACCATGCGCCGGGTCTACAACTTGCCGGAAATCGCCCTGATCGAAATGGGCGACTTTGTCGGCGCAGTGCTCAAGCATCTGCGCAAAGTGCCTGTGGATAAACTGAGCATTTGCGGCGGTTTCGGCAAGATCAGCAAACTGGCCGCCGGGCATATGGACCTGCACAGTCGCCATTCCAGCATCGACCTGCCGCAACTGGCCCAATGGGCAGCGGATATCGGGGCCGACCATCCACTCCAGGAGGCCATCCGCCAGGCCAACACCAGCCAGCAAGCCCTGGCGATGGCCAGTGCGGCCGGTATCGCGTTGGGCGATGCGGTGTGCCAGCACGCTCTGGACTTTGCCCGCAGCGTGGTGCCGGCCCAGGTACAGGTCGAAGTGTTTGCCATCGACCGCCAGGGCGGGATTGTCGGTCACGCCGGAGCCTTTGCATGAAACGTATTTTGTTATTGGGCGGCGTCACCGAGGCGCTGGCCATTGCCCGTACCCTGGGCCCGCAGCATGTCTACAGCCTGGCCGGGGTTGGCCGGGTACCGACGGACCTGACCTGCGAGGTACGGGTGGGCGGATATGGCGGCGCTGAAGGTTTGGCGCAGTACATCCGCGAACAGCGCATCGACATCCTGCTGGACGCCACCCACCCCTACGCGGCGAAAATCAGCCATAACGCGGCCCTCGCTGCTGCTGCCAGTGGCATCCCGTGCTGGGCGCTGCGCCGCCCGGCCTGGGTGGCGCAGACGGGTGATGACTGGCGTGAAGTGGCAGATTGGAGCGAACTGGTCGAAGCGCTCGCCACCTTCCAGCGCCCCTTGTTCACCTTGGGCCGTGAGCCGCTGGAGCACCTGCACGAAATTCCGCCAGAGCAGTTCTGGACCCTGCGCGCCCTCGACGCTTACCCCGGCACTGCACGCTGCGACGTGATCGGCGCACGCGGGCCGTTCCTCATCGATGACGAACGCCTGTTGTTTGCACAACGGCGCATCGACGTATTGATCAGCAAAAACAGCGGCAGCAGCGCCACCGAACCCAAACTGCAAGTTGCCCGCGAGCGCGCAGTGCCGGTGTTGATCCTCAAGCGGCCGACGCTGGCGCAGGTGGATCGGGAGTTTTTGACGGCCAAGGACGTGCTGGATGCGTTGGCGCAGGAACGTTATTTGTTATGAACAGCACCCAACCGGTGGGAGCAGGCTTGCCTGCGATGCAAACGACGCGGTCTGCTTGGTAAAACCAGCAGATGCTATCGCGAGCAAGCCCGCTCCCACAGATTGGCCCGAGGAGGAGCACAAAACCCGCATCCGCTATACTTGCGCGACACTTCGCCACACCCGCACTTTTTACTTACGCCGAGCATTCAGGCTAAATAGCCCCTTGATCGCTCCACTCACGGAATTCGTCATGTCCCGACAACGGTTTGCATTTGCCTGGATCGCCTGCTTTGCAGTGCTGTTCAACATGCTCGCCATGTCGATGGCCGGGGCGACCCAATCCGTTGAGCGAGGGCCCACCGAGCAGTTCATGTGGAGCAGCTTCTGCTCCTCCACCGGCACCAAGATGGTCGCCGTATCGCTGGGCACGTTCGAGCCCGCCGACAACCAGCATGACGATCATTCCACCATGCAGCATTGCTGGTGCTGCTCGGGCGCCGCGCCGGTGGTGGCGCTGCCCGCGCATATTCCCAAGCTCTACTTTGCCGCCATCGAGCGGGGCCACAGCCTGGTCCCGGATCACCTCAAGCGCCCCACCCCGCGCCAGCAATGGCCGAGCCTCAACCCCCGCGCATCGCCCCTGGTCTGATTCTTCCTCGCAACCCCTTTGCGTTTTGAATCATTCCGGAGAATTGCCATGTTGAACCTTTCCCTGTTCAAGCACGTCGTGATTGCGGCGGCTGTGTTGCTGCCTGCCTGTTTTGCCAACGCCCACGAATACAAAAGCGGCGACCTCGAAATCGCCCACCCGTGGTCCCAGGAGCTGCCGCCCAATGCGCCCACCGTGGCCGCGTATTTCATCATTCACAACACCGGCAGCACGGCCGATCGGCTGGTCAGTGTCGACACGCCGATTGCCGATAAGGCCGAACTGCACCAGCACATCATGGAAGGCGACTTGATGAAGATGCTGCCCGTGGCCAGCGTCGAAGTGCCGCCCGGCGGCACCGTCACTTTTGCACCCATGGCGTACCACGTGATGATGTTCGGTCTCAAGGACCGCAGCCTGCTGCAGGACGGCAAGCACTTCCCGCTGACCCTGCATTTTGAAAAAGCCGGCGCCGTGCCGGTTGAGGTCAATGTGCAGAAGCAGGCACCTGAAGACAGCATGGAACACATGCACGCCCACTAACGGCCAAGGTTGCTGACCCCCGTGCGCGAACCTCGCGCCAGGCACTCCATGTCGCATATTCGCGGCAGTTGGCTGAGCCTGTTTGCCATGTTGATGATTTTTATCGGCCCGCTGATTTCCCAGGCGATGCCGATGGATCATCACGCCTCCATGCCCATGTCGATGGATATGAGCATGGACATGTCTGCGCACGCCGAACATGAACAGCCTTCAGCCGACCACCATGCCATCTGGGAAAAGTGCGGCTACTGCACCCTGCTGTTCAGTTGCCCGGCCTTGCCCGGCACCCCGGGCCTGACCCTCTATAACTCACCAGAACCCCGTAGTTACCTGGCCGCCAATCCCCGCCTGGGCCATGCCCGGCAACCGGTCTTCCCCGGCTCCCGATCCCGCGCGCCTCCCGTATTCCTTTAGCTACCGACACCACAACACATCATCTGGCCGACCTGCATGCACTGTTTCAGACAGTCGCAGGTGCGTGGCCGAGTTGTATTCGTCTGACTATTGGAATGTCTATGTCCCGCTTTACTGCTGCCTCCCGTTTGCCCTTTACCCTTAGCACCCTGTGCTGTGCGATTCTGGCAACCACCGCTGTGGCCGACGAACATGCCGGGCACAGCAATGAGCTGAGCCCGCTGGTGATCACCGCCATCGCCCCCAGCTCACCGCTGACCATCGTCACCAACCCCAAGGACCCGCGCCAGCCCGTGCCTGCCAGTGACGGCGGCGACTACCTCAAGACCATCCCCGGCTTCGCCCTGATCCGCAACGGCGGCACCAACGGCGACCCGGTGCTGCGCGGCATGTTCGGCTCGCGCCTGAATATCCTTACCAACGGCGGCATGATGCTCGGCGCCTGTCCCGGGCGCATGGACGCACCCACCTCCTACATCTCGCCGGAAACCTACGACCAGCTCACGGTGATCAAAGGCCCGCAAACCGTGCTCTGGGGCCCGGGCGCCTCGGCGGGCACCATCCTCTTCGAACGCGAGCCCGAGCACTTCGGCGAACTGGGCACACGGGTCAATGCCAGCCTGCTGGCGGGTTCCAACGGGCGCTTCGACAAAACCATCGATGCCGCCGCCGGTGGCCCGCTGGGCTATGTGCGGGTCATCGGCAACACCGCCCATGCCGATGACTACAAGGACGGCAACGGCGACACCGTGCCGTCGCGTTACGACAAATGGAACGGCGACATTGCCCTGGGCTGGACCCCGGACGCCGACACCCTGCTGGAACTCACCGCCGGCAAGGGCGACGGTGAAGCGCGCTCGGCCGGACGCGGCATGGACGGCAGCCAGTACAAGCGCGAAAGCCTGGGACTGCGCTTTGAAAAGTCCAATATCGGCGACGTTCTCGACAAGATCGAAGCCCAGGTCTACTACAACTACGCCGACCATGTGATGGACAACTACACACTGCGTACCCCCTCGGGCACCGGCATGATGGCAGGGCCGATGGCGTCCAACGTCGACCGCCGTACCCTCGGTGCGCGGATCAAGGCCACCTGGCGTTGGGCCGATTACCAGCTAATCAGCGGCATCGATGCGCAGACCAACGAACACCGCAAACGCATGGGCATGGGCATCGATACCTACAAGGACCAGAACTGGAGCAAGGACGCCGATTTCCACAACTACGGCGCCTTTGGCGAGTTGACCTGGTACGCCGCCGAGCGTGACCGGCTGATTACCGGTGCTCGTCTTGACCGCGCATCCGCCAAGGATTACCGCGCCCGACTCGGCTCGGGGATGATGAGCAAGCCCAACCCGACCCTGGACAAGACCCGCGCCGACACCCTGCCCAGCGGTTTTGTGCGTTACGAGCATGACCTGAGCGACAGCCCGACCACCCTGTACGCCGGGCTGGGCCACACTCAGCGCTTCCCCGATTACTGGGAGCTGTTTTCGCCGAGCTCCGGCCCGACCGGTTCGGTGAATGCATTCGACGCCATCAAGCCCGAGAAAACCACGCAGCTCGATGCGGGCCTGCAATACAAGACCGACACCCTGGAGGCCTGGGCCTCGGTGTACGCCGGCGAGATTCGCGACTACATCCTGTTCGACTACACCAAGGGCTCATCCCAAGCGCAAAACATCAACGCCCGGGTCATGGGCGGCGAGCTGGGCGCGGCGTATCAGTTGACGTCAAACTGGAAAGCCGACGCCACCCTGGCCTACGCCTGGGGCAAGAACACCAGCGATGGCAAGGCTCTGCCGCAAATGCCGCCGCTGGACACCCGCCTGGGCCTGACCTACAGCGAGGACGACTGGAGTGCCGGCGCCCTGTGGCGCGTCGTGGCGCGCCAGGACCGCATAGACCGCAACGCGGGCAATGTGGTCGGCAAGGATTTCGGCAAAAGTGCCGGCTTTGGCGTGTTCTCGTTGAACGGTGCATACCGCATCAACAAAAACCTCAAGGTCAGCGCCGGGGTCGACAACCTGCTGGACAAAAACTACAGCGAGCACCTGAACATGGCGGGCAACGCCGGTTACGGCTACCCGGCCAATGACCCGCGCGCCATCAATGAACCGGGCCGCACGCTGTGGACCAAGGTGGATGTGAGTTTCTGACAAACCGCCAGCCCTCACCCCAACCCTCTCCGGAGGGAGAGGGAGCTGATTTGCGCCGTGCTTGAACCCGCAGCGGTCAGTCCCCTCTCCCTCTGGGAGAGGGCTAGGGTGAGGGTCTTTGCTGACGACAACAATTTCAACCTTGCGGAGCCGCTCACATGAGCCGACCAACACCGTCTTTCTACAACCTGGCCTGGCGCTGGCATTTCTACGCCGGGTTGTTTGTCGCCCCGTTTATGATCCTGCTTGCCCTGACCGGGATCATTTACCTGTTCAAACCCCAGCTTGATCCACTGCTGTACGACCATCTGCTCAACGTCACCCCGGCCCATCACAGCCTCAGCGCCGATGAGCAACTCAGCCGTGTGCAGGCCACTTATCCACAGGGCCATATCAGCCAGTACCTGCCGCCGATCAATCCGCAACGCAGCGGCCAGTTCGTGGTTCACAACGACGGGCACGAGCTCAATGTGTTTATCAACCCCTACACCGGCCAGGTGCTGGGCGAGCAGGATGCCAAGCTCAACCTGCAAGCCGTGGCGCGCGCCCTGCACGGCGAATTGATGATCGGCACCCTCGGCGACCGGCTGGTGGAACTGGCCGCTGGCTGGGGCGTGGTGCTGGTGGTGTCCGGCCTGTTCCTGTGGTGGCCGCGGGGGCAATCGGCTGCCGGAATTCTATGGCCGCGCCTGAGCAGGCGCGGGCGCGTGCTATGGCGCGACCTTCACGTTGTCACAGGGTTCTGGGGGGCCGCCTTGCTGCTGTTCATGTTGATCAGCGGCATGACCTGGACCGGCTTCTGGGGCAAGCAATATGCCGACCTGTGGAACCGTTTCCCGGTAGCCATGTGGAACGACGTGCCGAAGTCTGATATCGAGGCCCGCAGCCTCAATACCGCCAATCGCCAGACCGTGCCCTGGGCAATGGAAAACACACCGATGCCGGTCTCCGGCGCCCACGCCGAACATATGGCCCACGCCGCGCACACCTCAGGCCCCGCCGCCCCCGGCATCACCCTGCAAGCGGTGGTCGACACCGCCACGGCCCGCCAGGTCGAGGCCGGCTACAGCATCACCCTGCCGACCACCGCCACCGGCGTATTCACCATTGCCGTATTCGCCGACGACCCGCGTAACGACGCCACCCTGCATGTCGATCAATACACCGGCACGGTACTGGCCGACGTGCGTTGGCAGCATTACAGCAATGTCGCCCGCGCCACCGAAATGGGCGTGATGCTGCACGAAGGCAAGCTGTTCGGCCCGCTCAACCAGATCGTGATGCTGCTGGTGTGCCTGATGATCCTGCTCAGTTCCGTAAGCGGCCTGGTGATCTGGTGGAAGCGCCGCCCGCAAGGCGGTTTGGGGGTTCCGCCGCTGCGTCACGACCTGCCGACCTGGAAGGCCGGCGTTGCCATCATGCTCGCTCTGGCTATCGCATTCCCGCTGGTGGGCGCCTCGTTGATCGCAGTGTGGGGGCTCGACCGGTTATGGCTGATGGTGCGCAAACTACGGCCGGATGAGCGCCTTTCATAACCAGCATGAACCATCCGAGAGGCGCATTGCAGAGCCACCCCTATAATGGCACGCCAATATC
Source organism: Pseudomonas sp. TWR1-1-3 (assembly GCF_049896805.1). Taxonomy (NCBI): domain Bacteria; kingdom Pseudomonadati; phylum Pseudomonadota; class Gammaproteobacteria; order Pseudomonadales; family Pseudomonadaceae; genus Pseudomonas; species Pseudomonas sp. TWR1-1-3. Next base: position 103,403 of record NZ_JAFCUZ010000005.1, read on the forward strand.
ATGCGCGAAATAAGTGTTACTGTATAACAAAACCATTTAAGCTCCATCACCCGCCGCCAGGAGGCAGCGGGGACACCCTCTGAAATAAGCGACTCACTGCCCTGATGAACAAGTACTTTTTGTCCAGTCTCTGCCTGCTGGCGCTGAACAGCGCCCAGGCCGATGACGCCGCCCCCTCTCTGATGCTGCCTGCCGCGAGCGTTACCGCGCCTGAAGTCGAGATTGAAAGCATCGACCTCAAGACCGCCACCAGCGCCGGTTCACGCCTGAACCTTACCGGCCTCGAAACGCCTGCCAGCGTTGAAAGCCTGACCGGCGCGCAAATCCGCGCCCGTGGCGACCGCAGCGTGCAGGACGCCGTGACCCGCACCACCGGCATCAGCAACACCGGCACACCGGGCAACGGCGGCTCCGCCTATTCGGCCCGGGGCTTTGTCGGCGAAGGCTCGGTGATGCAGCTCTATGACGGCGTACGCATGTACAGCGGCGCGGGCACCGTGACCTTCCCGGTGGACGACTGGTCGGTGGAACGCATCGACGTGCTGCGCGGCCCGGCCTCGGTGCTGTATGGCGAAGGCGCTACCGGCGCAGTGATTAACGTAATCCCGAAAAAACCCTTCTCCGGTGCCATAGAAAACCATGTCCGTGTGGGCTACGGCTCGTACGATACCCGCCAGCAGGCACTCGACAGCGGCGGCTCGCTGACCGATACCCTGAGCTATCGGTTGAATATCAACCACGTCCAGAGCAATGGCTGGATCGACCACGGCGACTCCGAAAACACCTTTGTCAGCGCCGCTCTGCGCTGGCAGGCCAGCGATGACCTGGCGTTTACCCTGAGCCACGACTATGGCGATCAGGAGCCGCAAAACGATTTCGGCGTACCGCTGATCAATGGCCGGTATCACCAGAGCCTGCGGGACAAGAACTACAACGTGCGCGATGCAAAACTGCATTACAACGACCAGTGGACGCGCCTCAATACTGAATGGCAGATCAACGACGCCCTCAGTGCCAACAACGAGCTGTATTACCTCAAGGCCCAACGCCGCTGGCAGAACGCCGAAAACCACGCCTGGAATGAAAGTCAGCAGACCTTGCTGCGCAGGGGCTACTTCAGCATCAAGCACGAGCAGGAACAAGTCGGCGACCGCCAGACCTTCACCCTCAACCACGACCTGTTCGGCCTTGAAAGCAGAACCCTGGTGGGCGCGGATTACAACCGCATCCACTTCAACCTGCACAGCAACTCGCCGTATAAAGACGTGAATGAAAACGGTCAGCCGATTGACCTGTACCACCCGGATCGTGGCGAATTTGAAAGTGACTCGCCGTACCGCGATCAATACACCACCACCACGCAACAGGTTTCGCTGTTTGCCGAAAACCGCACCGAGTTGACCGATCAACTGTCCCTGGTCACCGGCGTGCGCCGCGATATCGTGCATCTGGACCGCGATGACTTCGCGGTCAATGGCGACGCCACTCGAACTGACCGCAGCCTGTCGGCCAACAGCTGGAAAGTCGGGTTGGTATACGAACTGACACCGGACATGTCGATCTATGCCCAGCAAGCCACCAGCGTTGATGGCGTGGGCGGCTTGATCAGCCTGAGCGAGAAGCAGCAAAACTTCGAACTGGCCCATGCGCGCCAGACCGAAATCGGCTTCAAGCAGATGTTCTGGAATCAGCGCGGCGAATGGACCCTGGCGGCCTATCACATCGTCAAAAAAGACCTGCTGACCTCCGACCCGAATATCCCGGGCAATACGCTGCAAGTGGGCGAGCAGTCCTCCAGCGGCCTGGAAGCCAGCCTTGACCTGCAACTGCCGCAGCGCTGGGCGTTGCAAGCCAACGCCTCGGTGGTGCGCGCGCAGTACGACAAGTTCGACGATGAAGGCGTATCGCGCAAAGGCAACCGCCCCACCGACGTACCCCGTCGCACCGCCAATCTGTGGTTGAGCAAGGCCATCAACGATGATGTAAGTGCCGGTGCCGGCGTGCGCTATGTCGACTCGCGTTATGCCGACATGGCCAACAACGTCGAGCTGCCGAGCTACACCGTGGTAGACGCCAGCGTGAGCTGGAAAGCGATGCCCAAAACCACCCTGGGTTTGCGTTTGAACAATTTGTTCGACCGCCAGTACGCCGTAACCCAATACAATGGCGGCCAGCAATGGATCATGGGCGAACCGCGTTCGTTTTTCGTGACGGCTGATTACACCTTTTAACCGCTGGCCCTCACCCCAACCCTCTCCCGGAGGGAGAGGGCTAGGGTGAGGGGCTTTTGACTTTAAAGAACAACCGGACTTTTATGACCCGCCTCACCCTCACCCAGCTCGCCTGGAGCCCTCTGGGCCACGGCCATTGCCATCACCAGTTCCAGCTGCGTGATGCCAACCTGCATGTCGCGGCGGGTGAGTTTGTGGGGCTGATCGGGCCCAACGGCAGCGGCAAGACCAGCCTGTTGCGCTGCGCCTACCGTTTCAGCAAGCCGCAATCGGGCACTGTCCAGCTCGACCGCCACAATCTCTGGCAGCAATCACCCCGCTGGTGCGCGCAACGCATCGCCGTGGTGTTGCAAGAATTCCCCGACACTTTCGGCCTGACCGTCGATGAAGTGGTCGCCATGGGCCGTACCCCGCACAAAGGCCTGTTCGATGGCGACACCCAAGCTGATCGCCAACTGGCCACAAACGCCCTCGCATCCGTCGGCCTGCAGGGTTTTGAAGACCACGCTTTCGCTACCCTCTCGGGCGGCGAAAAACAACGGGTGATCCTGGCCCGTGCCCTGACCCAGCAACCCGAACTGCTGATCCTCGACGAGCCCACCAATCACCTCGACCCGCGCTATCAGCTGGAGTTGCTGCAACTGGTCAAGCGCCTGAACATCGGCACCCTGGCCAGCATCCACGACCTCAATCTGGCCGCTGCCTTTTGTGACCGGCTGTACGTCATTGACCACGGCAAGATCATCGCCAGCGGCACGCCCCGTGAAGTCTTGACTGTGGAGCTGTTGCGCGACGTGTTTGGCGTGGCGGCCCTGATCGACGACCATCCGCTGTCCGGCTACCCGCGCATAACCTGGATAACCCACGCATGAACCTGATTCGTTTCGCCCTCTGCCTGGGCGCAGTGCTCGCCTCGCCCCTGGCCTTTGCCGAGGCCACGCAGTACCCGCTGACTATCAAGAGTTGCAATCGCGACGTGACCTTCGACCAGGCCCCCAAACACGCGGTCAGCCATGACATCAACATGACCCAGATGATGCTCGCCCTCGGTCTCAAGCCACACATGGCCGGCTACAGCGGGATCAGCGGGTGGAAGGCCGTGACCCCGCAGATGAAAGTGATCCTCGATGGTCTGCCGGAACTGGCGAGCAAATACCCGTCAGTGGAAACCCTGCTCAATGCCAACGTCGATTTCTTCTTCGCCGGCTGGGACTACGGCATGCGCGTGGGCGGCGACCTCACGCCGCAAACCCTGACCCCGCTGGGCATCAATGTGTATGAGCTGACCGAGTCCTGCGCATTTGTGATGAAGCGCCCGCCCGCCAGCATGGAAGACACCTATAACGACCTGCGCAACCTGGGCAGGATCTTCGACGTGCAGGATCGCGCCAGTGCGTTGATCGCCCAGATGCAGGCAAAAATTGCAGACGTCCAAAACACCCTGCCCACCTCGAAGCCCCGGGTTTTCCTGTATGACAGCGGTGAAGACCGGGCCATGACTTCGGGCAAACTGGGTATCCCCCACGCATTGATCGAAGCCGCCGGTGGCAACGATATCCTCAGCGATATCGACGCCAGCTGGACCCGTATCAATTGGGAAACCGTGGTCGAGCGCAACCCCGAAGTCATCGTGATCGTTGATTACAGCGAGGTCACCGCCGAGCAGAAACAACGCTTCCTGGAAACCAACCCGGCGCTGCAATCGGTAGACGCGATCCGTAACAAGCGCTTTATCGTTATCCCTTATGTGCAGGCCACGCCGGGCATCGACAACGTGCTCGCCATCGAAACCCTGGCTAAAGGCTTTCACCCGCAATGATGGCCAGCCGCTACGCCCTGTTGCTGACTGGTCTTGGCGCATTGCTGCTGGTGTCGTGTGTGGTTTCGCTGGGTTTTGGCCCGGCGCGGGTGCCAGTGGACGTGGTGTGGCAGATTCTGCTGCACAAGCTGTTTGGCATCGGCGACGTTAACTGGAGCGCGGGCCAGGAACATATCGTGTGGCTGATCCGCGTGCCGCGCATGTTGCTGGGGGCGCTGGTGGGCGCAGGGCTGGCACTGATCGGCGCGGTGTTGCAGGCCGTGACCCGCAACCCCCTGGCCGACCCGCACCTGCTGGGTGTGACCAGCGGCGCCACGCTGGGTGCGGTGATTGTGGTGCTGCATGTGGGCGAAATCGTCGGGCTGCTGACCCTGCCCATTGCCGCATTTATCGGGGCGCTGTTGAGCATGGCTCTGGTACTGGCCATCGCCAGCCGACACGGCCGGCTCGACAGCGACCGTTTGCTGTTGTGCGGCGTGGCCGTATCCTTTGTGATGATGGCCGTGGCCAATACCCTGCTGTTTCTGGGCGACCACCGGGCCAGTTCCGCGGTGCTGTTCTGGATGCTCGGCGGGCTGGGACTGGCGCGCTGGGAGCTGCTGGCCATCCCCAGCGCTAGCGTGCTGCTGGGGCTGGTGTTGCTGCTGGGTATGGCACGCCCGCTGAATGCCCTGATGGCCGGCGAACAAACCGCCGTGACCCTGGGCTTGAATGCGCGCAATGTGCGCCTGCGGGTATTTTTGATCGCCTCGCTGATGACCGGCGTGCTGGTGGCCATCAGTGGCTCCATTGGTTTTGTCGGGCTGATGATTCCGCATATCGCCCGCCGCCTGGTGGGCGCGGAGCATCGACGTCTGCTGCCGGTATCCGCCTTGCTGGGCAGTGTGTTCCTGGTCTGGGTCGACGTGGCGGCACGCACCCTGATCGCCCCCGAAGACCTGCCCATAGGCGTGGCCACGGCGGCGATTGGCGGGCTGTTTTTTATCGGGTTGATGCGCAAACGCTAACACCGCCTGACAGGGCGGTAGTGAGTCAAACCCGCAAAGCACCAAGGTGAAGCATAACCCCGCACCACGCCTTCCCGGCGGCACCAAACGGGTGCGTCGTCGCGCCCACTCTTCGCGCAAAATACTGTTCCAGAGCCCTTTTCAGGTATAGGCACAGCCTTTGCTAAAGACCTCTCCAGTCATTGAATTCATCACTAAAAATCAGAGACCTGGAGATCGCACCATGAAGCGTCGTAGCTTGATCAAGGCTTTCACCCTGAGCGCCTCCATCGCAGCCATGGGCATGACCTGGACGGTGCAAGCCGCCGAGACCATCAAAGTAGGGATTTTGCATTCGTTGTCCGGAACCATGGCGATCTCCGAAACCTCGCTCAAAGACATGGCGCTGATGACCATTGACGAGATCAACGCCAAGGGCGGTGTCAACGGCAAGATGCTCGAACCCGTAGTGGTCGACCCGGCCTCCAACTGGCCACTGTTTGCCGAAAAGGGCCGTCAGTTGCTGACTCAGGACAAGGTTGCGGTGGTGTTCGGCTGCTGGACATCGGTGTCGCGCAAATCGGTACTGCCGGTGTTTGAAGAACTCAACGGCCTGCTGTTCTACCCGGTGCAATACGAAGGCGAAGAGATGTCGCCCAACGTCTTCTACACCGGCGCGGCGCCGAACCAGCAAGCGATTCCAGCGGTGGAATACCTGATGAGCGAAGACGGCGGCAGCGCCAAACGTTTTGTGCTGCTGGGCACCGACTACGTGTACCCGCGCACCACCAACAAGATCCTGCGCGCATTCCTGCATTCCAAAGGCGTGGCCGACAAGGACATCGAAGAGGTCTACACCCCGTTTGGCCACAGCGACTACCAGACCATCGTGGCCAATATCAAAAAGTTCTCGGCGGGCGGCAAGACAGCGGTGATCTCCACGGTCAACGGTGACTCCAACGTGCCCTTCTATAAAGAGCTGGCCAACCAGGGCCTGAAAGCGACCGACGTGCCGGTGATCGCGTTCTCGGTGGGTGAAGAGGAGCTGCGCGGCATCGACACCAAACCGCTGGTGGGTAACCTGGCGGCGTGGAACTACTTCCAGTCGGTAGAGAACCCGGTCAACGCCAAATTCGTGGCTGACTGGAAAGCCTACGCCAAAAAACACAACCTGCCGGGCGCCGACAAGGCCGTGACCAACGACCCGATGGAAGCCACCTACGTGGGCATTCACATGTGGGCCCAGGCGGCCGAAAAAGCCAAGTCCACCGATGTCGACAAGGTGCGCGAAGCCCTGGCGGGCCAGACCTTTGCCGCGCCTTCGGGCTACACCCTGACCATGGACAAGACCAACCATCACCTGCACAAGCCGGTAATGATCGGCGAGATCCAGCCGGACGGGCAGTTCAGCGTGGTATGGCAGACCGAAGGGCCGATCCGCGCCCAGCCGTGGAGCCCTTACATCCCGGGCAATGACAAGAAGCCGGATTACGCGGTGAAGAGTAACTGAGGCCAGCCTCATCGTTGTGCTTTTGTGGGAGCGGGCTTGCTCGCGATGCAGTCAACACGGTTTGACTGAAAGACCGCGTTGCCTGCATCGCGAGCAAGCCCGCTCCCACAGGTGTGTTGAATTGCTTCTATCTGTGCAAGGCCATAACTATGCCCACTGCCCTTTACCGCGTTATCGTCGCGCTACTGCTGTTGCTGCCCCTGGCCGCCCACGCCGACGACGCCAGCGACTTCGCCGCCGCCACTAACTCACAGCAAGCCACGCTACTCGAAAGCTGGGCGGCACAACCGGCACCCGCCCGTGTAGAGCTGATCAATAGCCTGCAACAAGGCCAGATCAGCGTAGACGGCCAGGTTAAAACCCTGCGCCTGAACAACCGCTTGCGCGGCTTGATCGATACCGCACTGGCCAGCCATCAACTGCTGGCAGCCGACCCCAAGCTGCGCTTGAGCGCAGCGCAACAATTGCAGAAATCCGCCAAACCGGCGCAACTCAATTTCCTCGACCAACAACTGGCCGCTGAAAAGGACAGCGATGTGCACAGCGCATTAAGCCTGGCGCTGGCCAATCTGCAATTGGTCGACCCCAACCCTGCCGTGCGTCTGGCCGCCGTGCGCCTGCTGGGCGAAACTGGCGAACCGCTGGCCCGGACCCGCCTCGAAAACCTGCTGCAACCAGGGGTAGAAACCGATGCCAGCGTGCACACCGCCGCCGAAACCAGCCTGGTGCAAATCAAACGCAAGCTGCTGATCGGCGACCTGCTGGGGCAGGCGTTCAGCGGTTTGTCCCTCGGATCGATCCTGCTGCTGGCTGCACTCGGCCTGGCCATCACCTTTGGCCTGCTGGGGGTGATCAATATGGCCCACGGCGAAATGCTGATGCTCGGCGCCTATTCCACCTACTGCGTGCAGTTGCTGTTCCAGCGCTTTGCTCCCGGCGCCATCGAGTTCTACCCGCTGCTGGCCCTGCCCGTGGCGTTCTTCGTTACCGCAGCCGTGGGCATGCTGCTGGAGCGCACCATCATCCGTCACCTCTACGGCCGCCCGCTGGAGACATTGCTTGCCACCTGGGGCATCAGCCTGATTTTGATCCAGCTGGTACGTGTGCTGTTCGGCGCGCAAAACGTCGAAGTGGCCAACCCGGCCTGGCTGTCGGGCGGGCTGCAAGTGCTGCCCAACCTGGTGTTGCCGTATAACCGTCTGGTGATCATCGTCTTCGCCCTGGCCGTGGTGGTACTGACCTGGCTGCTGCTGAACAAGACCCGTTTGGGCCTCAACGTGCGCGCCGTTACCCAGAACCGCAACATGGCTGCCTGCTGCGGTGTACCCACCGGGCGCGTGGACATGCTCGCCTTCGGCCTGGGCTCGGGGATTGCCGGACTTGGCGGCGTGGCCTTGAGCCAGGTCGGCAACGTGGGCCCGGATCTGGGACAGGGCTACATCATCGACTCGTTTCTGGTGGTGGTGCTGGGCGGCGTCGGCCAATTGGCCGGTACTGTGTATGCGGCCTTTGGCCTGGGTATCGCCAACAAGATCCTCGAACCGCAGATCGGTGCCGTGCTGGGCAAAATCCTGATCCTGGGACTGATCATTCTGTTTATCCAGAAGCGTCCGCAGGGGCTCTTCGCGCTTAAAGGACGGGTGATCGACTGATGAATCAGCCTCTGATGGTCACTGCTGCACAAAAGGCCGGACCTGCGGTCACTACACTGGTGGGCGTTCTGGTCCTGCTGGTATTGCTGGCCCTGCCGCTGCTCTCGCTGTTGCCCGCCGACAGCCCGTTGCAGGTCTCGGCCTACACGCTGACGCTGGTGGGCAAGATTCTCTGCTACGCCATTGTCGCCCTGGCCCTGGATCTGGTCTGGGGCTACGCCGGGCTGCTGTCGCTCGGCCATGGCCTGTTCTTCGCCCTGGGCGGTTACGCAATGGGTATGTACCTGATGCGCCAGGCCTCGGGCGACGAGCTGCCGGCCTTTATGACCTTTTTGTCGTGGACCGAGCTGCCATGGTACTGGGTCGGTACCGAGCATTTCTGGTGGGCAATGTGTCTGGTGGTATTGGCCCCCGGCCTGCTGGCCCTGGTGTTCGGCTTTTTCGCCTTTCGCTCGCGGATCAAGGGCGTGTACTTCTCGATCATGACCCAGGCCCTGACCTTCGCCGGAATGCTGCTGTTTTTCCGCAACGAAACCGGCTTTGGCGGCAACAACGGCTTCACCAATTTTCGCAGTATTCTGGGCTTTGGCATCACCGAGCCGGGCACACGCGCGGCGCTGTTTTTGGCCACCGTGCTGCTGCTGGTGACCAGCCTGTTCCTTGGCTGGCGACTGGCGCGCAGCAAGTTCGGCCGGGTATTGACCGCACTGCGCGACGCGGAAAACCGCCTGATGTTCTGCGGCTACGACCCGCGCGGTTTCAAGCTGTTCGTCTGGGTACTGAGCGCCGTGCTGTGCGGCCTGGCCGGGGCCTTGTATGTGCCCCAGGTGGGCATTATCAACCCGGGTGAAATGTCGCCGACCAACTCCATCGAAGCCGCCGTATGGGTCGCCCTCGGCGGGCGCGGCACCCTGATCGGCCCGCTGCTGGGGGCAGGCGTGGTCAATGGCATGAAAAGCTGGTTTACCGTGGCCTTCCCCGAATACTGGCTGTTCTTTCTCGGGGCGCTGTTTATCGTCGTGACCCTGTACCTGCCAAAAGGCGTGATCGGCCTGCTGAAGAAGAGGGGCGAACAATGAGAATCACACCGACCGCCGAATTCATGCTCGAACCGGTGCTGGACGCTGGCAGCAGTCGCGACGCCATCGGCCTGGGACAAGCCGCCGGGCCGGGCCTGAACACCCGCCACGGCACCCTCCTGACCCTGGAAGACATCAGCGTCAGCTTCGATGGCTTCAAGGCCCTGAACAACCTCAACCTGTATATCGGCGTCGGTGAACTGCGCTGCATCATCGGCCCCAATGGTGCGGGCAAGACCACCATGATGGATGTGATCACCGGCAAGACCCGGCCCAGCGAAGGCCAGGCCTGGTTTGGCGAAACCCTCGACCTGCGCCAGATGAGCGAAGTACAGATCGCCCAGGCCGGGATTGGCCGAAAGTTCCAGAAGCCCACGGTATTCGAGGCCCTGAGCGTGTTCGAGAACCTGGAGCTGGCGCAGAAGACCGACAAGTCGGTGTGGGCCAGCCTGCGCGCGAAACTGACAGGAGAGCAAAAGGACCGTATCGGCGAAGTGCTGCATACCATCCGCCTGACCGGCTCGGCCCTGCGGCCTGCGGGGCTGTTGTCCCACGGGCAGAAACAGTTTCTGGAAATCGGCATGTTGTTGATGCAGGACCCGCAACTGCTGTTGCTCGACGAGCCGGTGGCGGGCATGACCGATGCCGAAACCGAATTCACCGCCGAGCTGTTCAAGAGCCTGGCGGGCAAACATTCGCTGATGGTGGTGGAGCATGACATGGGCTTTGTCGGCTCGATTGCCGACCACGTCACCGTGCTGCACCAGGGCAGCGTATTGGCCGAAGGCTCGCTGGAGCAGGTGCAGGCGGATGAACGGGTGATCGAAGTCTACCTGGGTCGCTGAAAACTGCCCGCTCCCACAGGGGGCATGGAGAGAACTGAACATGCTTAACGTCGAAAAACTGCACCAATACTACGGCGGCAGTCATATCCTTCGCGGCCTGTCCTTCGAGCTCAAAGTCGGTGAAGTCACCTGCCTGCTCGGCCGTAATGGCGTGGGCAAGACCACCCTGCTCAAATGCCTGATGGGCCTGTTGCCGGTCAAGGAAGGCAGCGTGCAGTGGGAGGGCCAGCCCATCACCACGCTCAAGCCTCATCAGCGGGTCCACGCCGGGATCGCCTATGTGCCCCAGGGCCGGGAGATTTTCGGGCGCCTGACGGTGGAAGAAAACCTGCTGATGGGCCTGTCGCGCTTTCCCGGCGCCGAGGCCAGGGAAGTGCCGGCGTTTATCTACGAACTGTTCCCGGTGCTGCTGCAAATGAAACACCGGCGCGGCGGCGATTTGTCCGGTGGCCAGCAGCAACAGCTGGCCATTGGTCGCGCCCTGGCCAGCCGCCCGCGCCTGTTGATCCTCGACGAACCCACCGAAGGCATCCAGCCCTCGGTGATCAAGGAGATCGGCGCAGTGATCAAAATGCTCGCCGCCCGCGGCGATATGGCGATTTTGCTGGTGGAGCAGTTTTATGACTTTGCCGAGGAGCTCGCCGATCAGTATCTGGTGATGTCGCGAGGTGAAATCGTGCAGCAGGGGCGTGGTGAAAATATGCAAACAGAGGGTGTGCGCGGGCTGGTGACGATTTAATCTGCCCCTCTTTCCTGGTGCTTTTCTTACAAAGAAGTCCTACATATGAACCTGCCGGCCAATACCGCATTGTTCACCCCCAGCTGGCTCGCCGAGCTGGAGCTGGGCTATGGCCGTTTTGGCGACAGCACCCGCCCTACCCTGCGGCGCCACCTCGGCCCGTTGCGGGTGCAAAAGCATTTGTACGCCGAAGGCCCCGAGGTGTGCCAGCACATCATCGTCCACCCGCCGGGGGGGATTGCCGGGGGTGACCAACTGAATATCAGCGCCAGCGTCGGCCCCGATGCCTGGGCGCAATTGACCAGCCCCGGCGCGGCCAAGTGGTATCGCGCGGCGGGCCCGGCTTACCAGACAGTCGAATTGAACGTGGCTGCCGGCGCGACCCTGGAATGGCTACCGCAAGAAACCATCGTGTTCAGCGCAGCCCAGGCCGAACTCACCACCCGTATCGAACTTGCAGGCGATGCACGGCTGTTTTACTGGGACATGGTGGCGTTGGGGCGGCTGGCCAGCGGCGAGCGTTTTGAGCACGGGCATTTTCAGTCACGCCTGGATATCCGCCGCGACGGCCAGTTGCTCTGGCATGAACGCCAGCGCATTGCAGGCGGCGACGGGCTGCTGGATTCGCCCATCGGCCTGGATGGCAACCCGGTGTTTGCCACCTTGCTGGTAACGGGTGAAGTCAGTGCCGAGCTGCTGGAACGCTGCCGCGCGCTGGCCAACCCGGTGCGCGGTGATTTGACTCAATTACCGGGTCTACTGGTAGCGCGCTGCCTGGCCAGTGAAGCCTTGCAGGCGCGCAGCTGGCTGATCGATTTATGGCGCTTGCTGCGCCCGGCATTGCTGGGGCGCGAGGCGTTGGCGCCACGCATCTGGAGTACCTGAAGAGCCCCTCTCCCTCTGGGAGAGGGTGAGGGCCAAGGCCCGACTCATTTTTAACTGCCGAACACGGACCCGACCATGGACCTGACTCCACGCGAAAAAGACAAGATGCTGATCTTCACCGCCGGCCTGCTGGCCGAGCGTCGGTTGGCCCGCGGTGTGATTCTCAACTACCCGGAAACCATCGCCTATATCTCCGCAGCCCTGCTCGAAGGTGCCCGCGATGGCCGCACCGTCGCCGAGCTGATGCACTACGGCACCACCCTGCTGACCCGCGACCAGGTGATGGAAGGCATTCCGGAAATGATCCCCGATATCCAGGTCGAAGCCACCTTCCCGGATGGCACCAAGCTGGTCACCGTCCACCAACCCATCGCCTGAGGCCGAGCATGTCTTATGTCATTCGTGATGCAGTCGCGGCGGATCTGCCGGCGATTCGCGACATCTACAACGATGCGGTGCTCAACACCCTGGCCATATGGAACGAAAACACCGTAGACCTGGACAACCGCCAGCGGTGGTTCGACGCACGACAGGCCCAGGGTTACCCGATTCTGGTGATCGTCGACGACACCAATATCGCCCTGGGCTATGCCTCGTTCGGCGACTGGCGGCCGTTCGAGGGCTTTCGCCATACCGTTGAGCACTCGGTGTATATCCACCCCGAGCAGCGCGGCAAAAAACTCGGGCCACAGTTGCTGGCCGAGTTGATCAAGCGCGCCCGTGCCTGCGACAAGCATGTGATGGTCGCCGCCATCGAAGGCGCCAACGCGGCCTCGATCCATGTCCACAGGCAACTGGGCTTTGTCACCAGCGGGCGCATGCCGCAAGTGGGGATCAAGTTCGGCCGCTGGCTAGACCTGACTTTTATGCAACTGATGCTTAACCCCGGCGCCCTGCCGCCCAAGGAGCTCGCACAATGAACGCCGAACAGGTGGTACGCGTGACGGCGCAGAGCTTTGCTCAATACCGCGATGACTTGATTGTGCTGCTGCTCGATGCGGTCGGGCACGGTGCATCGGTGGGTTTCATGAACGACCTGGATCAGCCTCAGGCCAGCCGTTACTTCAACGAAGTTCACGGGCAACTGGAACAAGGCAATCTGCTGCTGTGGGTACTGGTCGAAGACCAGCGCGTGCTGGCCAGCGTGCAACTGGTGCTGTGCCAGAAGGCCAACGGCCTGAACCGTGCCGAGGTGCAAAAACTGCTGGTGCTCAATGAAGTGCGTCGCCGCGGCCTGGGCCAGGTACTGATCCACGCCCTGGAGCAAGGCGCCCGCGAGCAAAAGCGCGGCCTGTTGCACCTGGACACCGAAGCCGGCTCCCCGGCGGAGAACTTCTACAGTGCCCTGGGCTACACCCGCGTGGGCGAGTTGCCCAACTACTGCCAAAGCCCCGACGGCCACTACAGCCCCACGGCCATCTACTTCAAGACCCTGAGTGAGCCGCAATGATCCCGGGCGAATACCGCATTGAGTCGGGCGAGATCGAACTGAACGTCGGCCGCCGCACCCTGGTCCTGAGCGTAGCCAATCGTGGCGACCGCCCGATCCAGGTCGGCTCGCATTATCACTTTTTTGAAACCAACGACGCCCTGATGTTTGACCGTGGCGACAGTCGCGGCATGCGCCTGAACATTCCGGCCGGCACCGCCGTGCGCTTCGAGCCGGGGCAAACCCGTGAAGTGGAACTGGTGGAACTGGCCGGTCTGCGCCGGGTGTTCGGCTTCGCCGGGCGGGTGATGGGCAATCTGGATTGACCCACAGGGTCCGAACCAATTTTTAGGAACTCACCATGAAAATCTCCCGTCAGGCTTACGCCGACATGTTCGGCCCCACCGTCGGCGACAAGATCCGCCTGGCCGACACCGAGTTGTGGATTGAGGTCGAGCACGACTTCACCACCTACGGCGAAGAAGTGAAGTTCGGCGGTGGCAAGGTGATTCGTGACGGCATGGGGCAGAGCCAACTGCTCGCCAGTGAAGTGGTCGACACGCTGATCACCAATGCGCTGATTATCGATCACTGGGGCATCGTCAAAGCCGATGTGGGCCTCAAGAACGGGCGCATCCACGCCATCGGCAAGGCCGGCAACCCGGATATCCAGCCCAACGTCACCATCGCCATCGGCGCCAGCACCGAAGTGATCGCCGGCGAAGGCATGATCCTCACCGCAGGCGGCATCGACACCCATATCCACTTTATCTGCCCGCAACAGATCGAAGAAGCGCTCAACAGCGGCGTGACCACCATGATCGGCGGCGGTACCGGCCCGGCCACCGGCACCAATGCCACCACCTGCACTTCGGGGCCGTGGCACATGGCGCGCATGCTTCAAGCCGCCGATTCGTTCCCGATGAACATGGGCTTTACCGGCAAGGGCAACGCCAGCCTGCCGCAACCGCTGATCGAACAGGTCGAAGCCGGAGCCATCGGCCTCAAGCTGCACGAAGACTGGGGCACCACCCCGGCGTCCATCGACAACTGCCTGACCGTTGCCGACCTCTATGACGTGCAAGTGGCGATCCACAGCGACACCCTGAACGAATCGGGCTTTGTCGAAACCACCCTCGCCGCCTTCAAGGGCCGCACCATCCACACCTATCACACCGAGGGTGCCGGTGGCGGGCATGCGCCGGACATCATCAAGGCCTGCGGCCTGACCAACGTGCTGCCCAGCTCAACCAACCCGACGCGGCCCTTTACCCGCAACACCATCGACGAACACCTCGACATGCTGATGGTCTGCCATCACCTCGACCCGAGCATCGCCGAGGACGTGGCTTTCGCCGAAAGCCGGATCCGCCGCGAGACCATCGCCGCCGAAGACATCCTCCATGACCTGGGCGCGTTCTCGATGATCAGCTCCGACAGCCAGGCCATGGGCCGGGTGGGTGAAGTGATCACGCGCACCTGGCAAACTGCCGACAAGATGAAAAAACAGCGCGGGCCGCTGCCTGAAGATGCACCGGGCAACGATAACTTCCGCGCCAAGCGCTATATCGCCAAATACACCATCAACCCGGCGATCACCCATGGCGTAAGCCATGAAGTGGGCTCGATCGAAGTCGGCAAGTGGGCCGACCTGGTGCTGTGGCGCCCGGCGTTTTTCGGCGTCAAACCGACGTTGATCATCAAGGGCGGGGCCATTGCGGCAAGCCTGATGGGCGATGCCAACGCCTCGATCCCCACGCCGCAACCGGTTCACTATCGCCCGATGTTCGCCAGCTACGGCGGCTCGCGCCACGCCACCTGCCTGACCTTTATCAGCCAGGCCGCGTTTGACGCGGGCGTCCCCGCAGCGCTGGGTTTGCAAAAGCAAATCGCGGTGGTAAAGGGCTGCCGGGATGTGCAGAAAAAGGATCTGATCCACAACGGCTATCTGCCCGCGATCGAAGTCGACCCGCAGACCTATCAGGTCAAGGCCGACGGTGTATTGCTGTGGTGTGAACCGGCCGAGGTCCTGCCGATGGCACAGCGCTACTTCCTGTTCTGACACCCCGTATTTGCAGGGGGATTGGCGGTTGTACTGGAACGCTGCATTTGGCGTTAAGATGCGGCTCCATTTTTTACAACCGCTCTTGCAGCAAGGCGTGTGGCCATGGGCCTATCTGAATTCATCGTGCTCAATGTAGATCGCATCGTCGATGAATGGGAGCAGTTTGCCGAAACCATCACCCCGGCAGCCGAATCCATGAACAGCGTCGCGCTGCGCGACCATGCCAGGGAAATCCTGCTGGCTGCTTCGCGGGACATGAACACCGCGCAAACGGCCAGCGAGCAGCAGGCCAAGGCCGAGGGTGAAGGCCCCGAAACGAGCCCTGCGCTGGATGAAGCAGCTGCCAGCCACGGCGAACTGCGCCATACCGTGGGTTTTGATCTGGTGCAGATGACTTCGGAGTTCCGCCACCTGCGCGCCTGCGTCATCCGCCTGTGGGTCGCCAGCATCCAGGCCCCGGCCCACGAGCACCTGCGCGACATGATCCGCTTCAACGAAGCCATTGACCAGGCCCTGGCCGAGTCCACCGCGGCCTATGCCGAACAGGTCAATCGCTCACGCGACATCTTCCTTGCCATCCTGGGTCATGACCTGCGCGCACCGTTGCAGGCAGTGAGCATGTCCAGTGAAATGCTGGAGCGCAAAACCAGCCTTGACCCTGCGGCGCAGCCTTATCTGCTGGCCATCAGAAACGGCACGCGGCATATGGGCGCGATGGTCAATGACCTGCTGGAGTTTGTGCGCAGCCGTCTAGGCACCAGCCTGCCGATCGAGCCCGAGCCGATGGACCTTGCCCAGGCCTGCCAGGCGGCGCTGGATGAAGCCTGCGCCGGGCAACCGGATTGCGCGCCGGCACTGCAGGTCGAAGGTGATGTGCAAGGGCACTGGGATCCGCGCCGGTTGGGGCAACTGCTGCAAAACCTGATCGGCAATGCCCTGCAGCACGGTGCGCGCCGGGGCAAGGTGACATTGCACCTGAGCGGGGACAGCGAAGCGGTGACCTTGCGCGTGCACAACCTGGGCATGCCCATCGCCGAAGACGCCCTGGGCACCCTGTTCGACCCGCTGGTGCGCAGCCCGAGCGAAGACCTGACCCAGCCGGGTACATCCACCAGCCTGGGCCTGGGGTTGTTTATCATCAAGGAAGTGGTGGACGCCCACCAGGGCAGCATCGACGTGACCTCGACCGAAGCCGAGGGCACGACGTTTACGGTGGTGTTGCCCAAAAACGCCTGAGCCCTGGGCAAACACAATCTGTGGGAGCGGGCTTGCTCGCGATGCAGCGGTCTATCAGGAACACCGCGCCGGGGCCATCGCAGGCAAGCCAGCTCCCACAGAGCCTTTAGGCAGGCTTCATCTATTGCGTCACAAACCGCCCCAACTGCTGCTTCAATCGCTGATTTTCAGCACGCAACTGCTGCACTTCCTCGAGCAGGTCCAGCGCCAGCGCCACACCCTCCCATTCCATCTGCAGATCATCACGCAGCTTGGCCGCGCGTCTGGCGATGACCAGTTCGTAGTCTTCAAAACGCCACACGTCAGGCGTGCGGCCCTGAGGTTCGATAATTCCGTGTTCGACAATCTCTATCACGTAAGTGGCCGGGATATTGGCCTCTTCGCAGAACCTTTCCATGTCCAGCTGAACGATCAGGGTGCTGCTCATGATCAGTTACTCCATTGGGCTCTCGGATCAAATGCTGCTTTGTCGGCAAGTTCTTGCCACAGGGCCTTGGTGGCCTCGTCGCCATGGGTCGGCATGACCACTTTCAGTTGCGCATACAAATCACCACGCTGGCCTTGCTTGTCCACCAGGCCGTGGCCCTTGATGCGCATGCGCTGACCGCTCTGGCTGTCAGGGCGAATGGTCATCATCACCTTGCTGGTCAGGGTCGGTATCGCCACCTTGGTGCCCAGCGCAGCTTCCCACGGCGCCAGAGGAACCGTGATAACCAGGTCATGGCCTTCAACATCGAACTTCGGATGCGGTGCAAAACGGATGATCAGGTACAGATCACCGTTGGCCCCGCCACCCACGCCCGGGCCACCCTGGCCTTTAAGGCGGATGCGCTCACCGTCGGTCACACCGGCCGGGATCTTCACGTTCAGGGTCTTGCTGACCCCGCCTATCTGAAAGCTGATGGGCTTGGACTCACCCGACAGGGTTTCTTCAAGGAAAATCGGCAATTCCATTTCAACATCCTGCCCGCGACGGCCCGCACTGCGGCCTGATTGCCCACCAAAACCGCCACCACGCGAACCGAAGATCGAGCTGAAGAAGTCCGAAAAATCGCCATTGTCTTCGAAACCGCCGCTGGAACGGCCTTGCCAGCCCGGCGGCCCCTGGAACGGCTGGCCATGCTGGCCGTATTTGCGAATTTCGTCGTATTCAGCGCGTTTTTCGGCGCTTTTAAGGGCTTCATACGCCTCGTTGACATCCTTGAACTTGCTCTCGGCGTCCTTTTCCTTGCTCACATCCGGGTGATACTTGCGCGCCAGCTTGCGATAGGCGGTCTTGATCGCCTTATCGTCCGCCGTGGGCTCGACACCCAGGATCTTGTAATAGTCTTTGAAGTCCATGTAAGGATCACCATCCGTTATCAATATCGCGCAGCTCAGGTCACCAGAATGCTCCGGTTGCCCGGCCTGTCATTTGACCGGCCTCAAGAACAGCGCTGCCAATGTTTATCGGCAGCCTAAAGACTGCCACGCCAATGACTGGAAGTTTGGGGATCAAGGATAGTCTTTCAAGTGGATTAAAACCTGCGATTTAACGATTAGTCGTGCTTCGATTCTGCGGCGGTCTGACATACACTGCGCGGCCGTTTTTTGACCGGAACACGAAAGACATGAAAAGCGCCTCTCCAGCACGTGCCTGCGGTATCGACTTCGGCACGTCAAACTCCACCGTCGGCTGGCTGCGTCCAGGCGTGGAAACCCTCATTGCGCTGGAGGACGACAAGATCACCCTGCCCTCGGTGGTGTTCTTCAATATGGAAGAACGCCGCCCGGTGTATGGTCGTCTGGCGCTGCATGAGTACCTGGAAGGCTACGAAGGCCGCCTGATGCGCTCGCTCAAAAGCCTGCTGGGTTCCAAGCTGATCAAGCACGACACCAGCGTTCTGGGCACGGCGATGCCGTTCAAGGACTTGCTGGGGCTGTTTATCGCCCAGCTGAAAAAGCGCGCCGAAGCGACCGCCGGTCGTGAATTCGAAGAAGTGGTACTCGGTCGCCCGGTATTTTTCGTCGACGACGACCCCCTGGCCGACCAGGAAGCCGAAAACACCCTGACCGACGTGGCACGCGCCATCGGCTTCAAGGAAGTGTCCTTCCAGTACGAACCGATCGCCGCGGCATTTGACTACGAGTCCACCATCGCGCGCGAAGAGCTGGTGCTGATTGTCGATATCGGCGGTGGTACGTCCGACTTCTCCCTGGTGCGCCTGTCGCCCGAGCGCCGTGGCCTGGACAACCGCCAGGACGATATTCTGGCCACCGGCGGCGTACACGTGGGCGGTACCGATTTCGACAAACAGCTGAGCCTGCAAGGCGTGATGCCATTGTTCGGCTACGGCAGCCGCATGAAAAGCGGCGCCTACATGCCTACCAGCCATCATATGAACCTGGCGACCTGGCACACCATCAACTCCGTGTACTCGCAAAAATCCCAGCTGTCGCTGGGCAGCATGCGTTACGACATTGAGGATACCGGCGGTATCGACCGTCTGTTCAAACTGATCGAGCAGCGTGCCGGACACTGGCTGGCGATGGAAATCGAGCAGACCAAGATCGAACTGACCCACAACGACAGCCGCCATGTGCCGCTGGACCGGGTTGAAGCGGGGTTGAGCGTGAACCTGAGCCGGGCGATGTTTGAAGAGTCCATCGACAACCAGCTGGAACGCATCCGCAACAGCGTGACGCAATTGCTGGGCAATGCCGGCGTGGGTGTCGAGCAGGTGGATACGGTGTTCTTCACCGGTGGTTCAAGCGGGATTCCGGCCTTGCGCCAGAGCGTCGCGGCCATGTTGCCGAATGCGCAGCATGTTGAAGGCAACATCTTCGGCAGCATCGGCAGCGGTCTGGCGATTGAGGCCAAAAAGCGTTACGGCTAAAACCCTCGCCCCAACCCTCTCCGTCCGGGAGAGGATTGGGGCAAGCCGTTACACCAACCCCACCTGCTTCAACTCACTCTTCAAATACGCATAGTAGATCGGCCCCGCCACCACGCCCGGCAGGCCGAAGGCTGCTTCAAATACCAGCATCGCCAGCAGCAATTCCCACGACTTGGCACTGATTTGCCCGCCGACGATCTTGGCGTTGAGGAAGTATTCCAGCTTGTGGATAACAATCAGATAACCCAGCGCCCCGATCGCCACCCAGATCGATAGCGACAAACCGACGATAGTGATCAGGGTGTTGGAAATCAGGTTGCCAATCACCGGCAGCAAACCCAGCAGGAAGGTCAGCACGATCAGGGTTTTGGTCAGCGGCAGATGCACGCCCAGCAGCGGCAGGACTACAGCCAGAAAGATCCCGGTAAATACCGTGTTGAGCAGCGCGATCTTGATTTGCGCAAAAACGATATTGCGAAAGGCTTGTACCAGCAGGTGCAGACGCTCGAACAGCGCAGCCGACAGCGGCTTGCGGCGGCTGATATCAGGAATGGTCTGCAAGGCCATGATGGCCCCCAGCACCATGCCGATCAGCAGGGTCACGAACATATGCGCGGCGTCTTTGCCCACCAGTTGCAGATCGCTGAGGTGCTTGTTCATCCATTGCCCGATGGCAATCCGGAACTCGGCAGCACTGGCTGGCAGGTAGCTGTCCAGGAACGGCGGCAACTGGCCGCGGGCCCGATCGACTACGGCCATGAATTTATTCAGTGAAGCGCCGGGGTTTTCCGCCTCATGCAACAGAAAACTGATGGCACCGGCAAAGATCAGCGCCAGTACGCTGACAATCACCGTACCCAGCAAAGCCACCGCCAGCCAGCGCGCACGGCGCCCGGCAATCAGACGCTGCAATTGCGGGGTGAGCATATTGACCAGTTCGAACACCAACAAGCCCGCCAGCAGGCTGGGCAACAAACGCAACGGGAAAACCAATAGCAGGCCGCCAGCAATAATGATGTAACTGGCCAAGACGATGTGACGCTGAGAAAACGATGGCATACAGCCTCAAAACTGACAGCGTGAAAGGACAAGCAGTCTGCCAGCCTTCAGCTGCGAGCACTAGAATTTGTGACTGGCGGGAGGGCATACACCCTGTGGGAGCGGGCTTGCTCGCGAATCAGGCGCTGCGGTATGTCAGTTAAACCGCAGTGAGGCCATCGCGAGCAAGCCCGCTCCCACAGTGCCGATCATTTTTTCTTCAGGCAATCACTCATAAAGGCTTTGCGCGCATCGCCCTTGAGGGCCTGGGTGCCGGCGGTGGCATTGCAGGTTTTCATCTTGTCCTGCTGCGTCGCGGGCTTGGCTTTGAGGCAGGTACTCATAAAGGCTTTGCGCTCATCGCCCTTGAGGGCCTTGGCACTGGCGTCAGCGTTACAGGTGGTCATTTTGTTTTGTTGGGCCGTGGCCGCAAAGCCCTGGGAACACAGGAGCAGACCTATCATCAGCAAAGGAACACGCAGCATCTTCATGGAGTTTTCTCCTTGTTGGCGCGCCAACGGGCAGCGCGATTCCTGAAGTGTAGACAAACTCTGTTACAGCACTCGTGCCTGACGTCGATACTGCTCCGGGGTACATCCGGCCTGGCGCTGGAACATTGCGATAAACGCCGACGAGGTGCTGTAACCCAGGTCGAAGCCCACGTCCTGCACGCTGCGCGCAGACTCCAGCGCCTCAATCGCGGCCAGAAACCGCAGACGCTGACGCCACTCGCCAAAGCTCATGCCCAGTTCCCGCACAAACACCCGCGCCAATGTACGTTCGCTGACATGCACCTGCTGCGCCCACTGGCCCAACGGGCGGTTGTCGCCTGGGCTCTGTTGCAGCGCTTCCAACACCAGCAACAGGCCCGGATGGCTGGCATAAGGCAAGAAGCACTGATGCACCGGTGCCTGGCGCAATTGATCGACCAGCACCCGGGCCAGTCTTACATCGGCTTCGCTTTGCGGGATATTGATATCGCGGCGGGCAAAGTCGCTGAGGATGGCCTTGAGAATATCGCTGATAGCCAGGGTGACCGGGGTGGTCGGCAAGTGCTGGCAATGCACGGCATCCAGATACACAGAGCGATAAACAATCGCCTGGGCGTTGTAGGCACTGTGCTCGGTGTTGGGCGGCACCCAGACCGCGTATTGCGGCGGCGACATAAAGCGCCGGCCATCGACTTCAAAGCGCATCACACCGTGGGCCACATAATCCAGTGAGCCCCAGGCATGGGTATGGGGCACGGCATGGCTGTGGGCCTCAATCTCGGCATAGCGAAAGTAAACCGGCGCTGGCAGACCGTCGAACTCGGGGACGTTGATCAGATTCTTGTGCATGCTGTCTGGATACGGGGTGAGGTTGGCTGGATCGCAGTATAGGCTCGCAGACAGACAAGCGGATAATCACCGCTCATTAACCCTGTGGTTGTCACCGATGCAATACGCTTACCCGCTACTGGCCATTTTGATCTGGGCCGGCAATACCGTTATCAACAAGCTTGCGGTGGGAGCGATCTTCCCGTCCGAGATCGGCTTTTATCGCTGGCTGCTGGCTGGCCTGCTGTTTACCCCCTTTATGCTCAAGCCGGTGATGAGCAACTGGCCGATCATCCGCCCCAACCTGGGCAAGATTTTCATCCTCGGCGTGCTCGGCATGGCGGTGTACCAGAGCCTGGCCTACTACGCGGCGGCCCGTACGTCGGCGACCAATATGGGCATTATCCTGTCATTGATGCCGCTGATGGTGCTGAGCATGTCGATTATCAGCCTGGGGCAGCGCCTGACTGCCGGGGCCTTGGTGGGCGCGGTCGTATCGTTTGTCGGGGTACTGGTGGTGGTGTCGAGCGGCAGCCTGGCGGCCTTGCTTGATCATGGCCTCAACCTGGGTGACGCGATGATGCTGGTCGCCACCCTGGCCTATGCGGTTTACAGCACCCTGCTGAAAAAATGGCAACTGCGCCTGCCGCCGCTGCAGATGCTGTATATGCAGGTGCTGGTGGCGATTGTGGTGTTGTTTCCGCTGTATCTGGCCTCACCTAAGGTCGGGCCAACGGTGCATAACATGGGGCTGGTGCTTTACGCCTGCGTGCTGGCGTCGATGATCGCACCGCTGGCCTGGATGAAAGCCGTGGCCAGCCTTGGCCCAAGCCGTACCACGCTGTTCTTCAACCTGCTGCCGTTGATTACCGCGCTGATCGCAGCGGTGGTGCTCAAAGAGCAACTACATGCCTATCACCTGATTGGCGGGGCGCTGACCTTGGGCGGAGTGATTCTGTCGGAGCGCTGGACTACGCCGTTGCGGGCGGCGTGATTTAGCCCTCACCCCAGCCCTCTCCCTGCCCGCTTTCGATGTCCGGCTCAAGCCTTCGCAGAGAGAGGGAGTCAACTGGTGGCGTTGCCCGGATCCACTTTTGCCTTTAGTCCCCTCACCCTCTCCCTCCGGGAGAGGGTGAGGGACTTTTGATCTACTTCACCGTCTTCGGCACCTTGCCCTGCTGCATTTGTTGCAGCAGCGGCGCGCACTGGTTGGGTTCGCCACCGCTTGGGGCGACCAACGCCAGTAATCCCGCCGCCGGCCCTGCAATCACACCCAATGCCACCATGCCCGCACCACGCAACAGCAGCGGCACGGCTTGCACACCCGCTGACGGGTTGGCAAAGGTACCGCGTACATACAGCGGTGAACGCAACGAAAACAGACGCAAACCCTTGGACTCTGGAGTGATCTTCAAGTCCAGCTGCTCGGTAGCAAGGTTGATCGTGCCATCGATATAGATAATCGCGTTCTCGGTATCGAAAACAAACAATCGGGTACTGGCCAGCCCGTTCTTGATCCCCAGGTCCGCTGCCGCGCAGTTGATCTTCACGTCCTCGTCGCCAAAAATCTTGCCCACTACATAGTTCCCTACGTTCAGGCCGGCAATTTCCATAAGGCTGCGACTGATAGCGCCGTCATTGATGATCATCTTCAGATCACCGTTGGCGGTGCCCAACAACTTGGCCACCGAATTGCCGGTACCGGTAATCGTGGCATCACCATTGAGTTCGCCGAAGCTGGTTTTCATCGGCTCAAAGGTGGGAAACAGTTGCTTGAGTTTAAAGTTGCGCGCGGTCAGCCTGGCGCTGCCTTTCAGGGGCGCAGCACGGCCGTTGAGACGAATCTGCGCATCCAGCTTGCCACCTGCCACGCCAAAACGCAGCGGCTCAAGACTCAGTTCGCCATCATTGAGCACCACATGGGTGTAGAGGTCGGTAAACGGCAGCTCGGCGCTTTGCACGATACGTTTGCCGGTGAGTTCTACGTCTGCGTCCATATCGCGCCAGCGCTCGGTGCGAAACTCTTCCACCGGCAGCACCTTGCCCGCAGGCTGCTTGCTCTCGCTGCCCCGGGCTTTTTGCTGGGTGTTGGAGTCGGCACCGATCAACGGCCCCAGGTCAGCCATCAGCAACTGGTTGGACACCAGCTTGCCGGACAGCTTGGGCCGCGGCTGGCTGGCCACGTATTTCAGATCGCCATGGATATCACTGCTGCCGATTTTGCCGTTGAAATTTTCATAGCTGAAGGTCGCGCCATTGGCTTCACGCAGTTTGGCGGTCAAATGGCCGTCGGTGGAGTACGGCGGCGAATCCGGCAAGGTCACGCCGGTCAACGGATAGAGGTTACTCAGGCTGGTACCGGCCAATTTCAGGCGCAGGTCCAGGGCACCCAGATTGAGCGGGTCGGTCAAGGTCCCGGCCAGCTCGACATGGCTGTCGGCAATGCTGACCCGGGCTTGCAACGGGAAAGGCTGAGTCGCGTCCTGCAATGCCAGCAGACCGCCAATTTTACCGCTGCCGTTGAGCTGCTGACCGTGGTACTGGCCTTTGACCTTGAGGGCGAACGCATAGTCCTGCGGTTTGCCGCCCTTCTCCAGGGCCTTTTTCGCGTCTTTTTCGCCGACGATCTCGCTAAACGGGATGGGTTTGCCCAGCGAGTCGATCAGCACGTCCAGTCGGGTTTTCAGGGTCTGGTCATTGAGGGTCACATGCCCCTTGTCGAAGCCGATAGCACCGATGTCCAACGTCCAGGCTGAAGGCTCGGCATCCGGGTCCTTGGGGTCGAAGGTAAAGGTCCAGTTCGCCCGGCCATCAGCCAGGCGCTCAAGACTGGCGCTGGGCTCTGTCAGATTGATGCGCGGGATATCCACGGTTTGGGTCAACAGCGCCAGCGGCGACAGGCGCAGCTCGACTTTCTTCAGGCTGGCCATTTGCGCAGTTTTCGCCCACTCGGGGTTGCCCAGGGTCAGGTCCTGAGCAATCACATGGGGCCACGGCACCCAGGCCCGCCAGCCGCCCTGATCCTCTTCGCGCTGCCAGCGCACAGCCAGGTCACCGTTAATAGCAAACGGGCGGTGGAGGATTTCAGACACTTTGCTGTTGATGGTCGGCTTGATGCGGTTCCAGTCGAAGGTAGCGAGGATCACCACCAGCACGGCCACCAGCAGAACGAAAATACCGCCTGCCCAGGCAAGGGTCTTACGGGTGCGCGTCATGTCACGGCTCCTTGAATTCCACAGAACGTCCCAGTTACGACGCCATAAATGTACGACTGGCAAAGACGCCGGAAGGTTTAACCCCGGTACGGCTTTCGTATAAAAAATTTCAAAAGCCCCGGGCTAGAGCCTCCCAGCCTGAACAATCAATTTTGTCGATTATCACCATTGGCCGTATGAACTTTGATATCCGGCAGCCAAGCGTAGCATTGCCATCACACCTACTTAGTTGCATTGCTACGGAGCACACACCATGAAACGCCCAGTCCTGTTTGGTCTTTCCCTTTCACTGATGGCCTTCAACGCCTTCGCCATGCCTGCCGATGAAGAGCCGACCCCAATGGCCCAACCAGCATCGAGCTCCTTGAGCCAGCCGCTCAACCCGGTTGCCGAAGACGGCGCACAACGTACCCTGGACCAACAAAACAGCTATGCCGAAGATGGCTACGATCGCACTCCGGGCAGCCAGTTTGTCGCCGAAGGTGGCGCCGATCGTCTGGCAGAACGCAACAAGCATGCGAGCTAAGCCTTTCGCAGGTGTGGGAGCGGGCTTGCTCGCCAATGCATCCCTGCCGCTGATCCGCTAGCCCGCGTAACCTGCATCGCGAGCAAGCCCGCCCCCACACTTTGTGCAGTACACCGTTCGACGTCATCAAAGCCGATTTGCTAGAGTGCGCCGCTGTACTTGTCTGGAATACCAGCCCCGATGCTGCCTCGTGCCGAACAGAAGCAACAAACCCGCCTTGCGCTGATGGATGCTGCCCGCCACTTGATGGAGTCGGGTCGCGGCTTTGGCAGCCTGAGCCTGCGCGAAGTCGCAAAGACCGCTGGCATCGTGCCGACCGGTTTTTATCGCCACTTCAGCGACATGGACCAACTGGGCCTGGCCCTGGTCAGTGAAGTCGGCCAGACCTTTCGTGAAACCATTCGTCTGGTGCGTCACAACGAACTGTTTATGGGCGGTGTGATCAACGCCTCGGTACGAATTTTTCTCGACGTGGTAGAAGCCAACCGCTCGCAGTTTCTGTTTCTGGCCCGCGAGCAATACGGCGGCTCGCAACCGGTTCGCCAGGCCATTGGCGCCCTGCGCGAAGACATCACTTCGGATCTGGCGGCCGACCTTGGCTCCAAGCCCAAGTTAGCGCACCTGAATCATGCCGGCCTTACCGTGATCGCCGATCTGGTGGTCAAAAGCGTATTTGCCGCCTTGCCCGACGTGATCGACCCGCCTGCAGATTCACTGCCCGATCACCTGCAGCCCCAGGCCAAGATCAGTCAGCAACTGCGCTTTATTTTTATCGGGCTCAAGCACTGGAAAGGCCTGGGCAGTACCGAATAATCGCAAGCGCACCCCATTGGTGCGCCGATGCGCAGATTGCGCACTTATATAGAACATCTTCATCTTTCTGCACCCTTTTTGGGCCTGCATTTGCAGCCTCCGACCGGGTTGGCAAGCCCCTTGCTGTGGTTGGAGTAATGTCCATTGCAGGAAGCCTTCCGATGCTGGTGATTCATCGCAGAGTCCAGTCCCACCCCGTGTGGAGCGCCGAGTTACACCTGAACTTCGAAGCCCGCAGCAAAAGTCGCCTGCGTTGTTTCAGCAGCAGCGGCGAAGATGTCGGCCTGTTCCTTGACCGTGGCCAGTCACCGCTGGTCGATGGCGAATTTCTGCAGGCTCAGGACGGACGCATCGTGCGCGTCTGTGCCAGCCCCGAAAAGCTCCTGCATGTCACCTGCTGCAATGCTTTTGAACTGACCCGCGCCGCTTATCACCTGGGCAACCGCCACGTCGCCCTGCAAGTGGGTGATGGCTGGTTACGCCTGCTTGACGACTACGTGCTCAAGGCCATGCTGGAGCAACTGGGTGCCCATATCGAGGCCATCGAAGCACCGTTTCAGCCCGAACACGGCGCCTATGGCGGTGGCCATCACCACTCCCGTGCGGGCGAAGAGGACTTCAACTACGCCCCGCGGTTGCATCAGTTTGGTGTGCGCTTGTGAACCCGGCCTGGGCGCTCTTGCGCCTGGCCAGCCCGCAGCTGCCCATTGGCGGCTACAGCTATTCCCAGGGGCTGGAAATGGCCGTTGAAAACGGCCGCGTGGCTGACCCGGCCACGGCAGAGCGCTGGATCCGCGATCAATTGCTGCTCAACCTCGCCCGCTTCGAGGCGCCCTTGTTGCTCGCCCACTGTCAGGCCGCAGCGGATCAAGACTGGAACGCTTTGCAGCGTTTGTGTGACGAGCATCGCGCCAGCCGTGAAACCCGCGAACTGCATCAGGAAAGCCGGCAAATGGGGTATTCCCTGCAACAGTTACTCACCGGCTTACCGGAGCTGGACGAGCCCGCACGCGAATTTCTCGCACAACAGGCCGAGCCCCATCTGGCGCTGGGCTGGGCATTGGCCGCCCGCGCCTGGGGCATCGACCCACAGGACGCACTGGCCGCCTGGCTCTGGAGCTGGCTGGAAAACCAGTTGGCCGTGCTGATGAAAACCCTGCCCCTGGGCCAGCAAGCGGCCCAGCGCATGACCAGCGAACTGTCGGCTGCGTTGCAGCAGGCCCAGCAACACGCCAGTAGCCTCCACTTATCCCACATTGGCAGTGCCGCTTTCGGCCTGTCTTTGGCGAGCATGGCCCACGAGCGCCAGTACAGCCGCCTGTTTCGTTCCTAGGAGAAAGCAATGAACACACAGCCTTTGCGTGTTGGCATCGGTGGCCCGGTAGGCTCCGGCAAAACTGCGCTCACCCTGGCCCTGTGCCTGGCCCTGCGGGAAAAGTACAACCTGGCCGTCGTCACCAACGATATCTACACCCGTGAAGATGCTGACTTTCTGGTGCGCAATGAGGCGCTGGCGCCAGAGCGGATCATCGGTGTAGAAACCGGCGGCTGCCCGCACACAGCGATTCGTGAAGATGCTTCGATCAACCTGGAGGCTGTGGATCAGTTGAACCGACGCTTTCCCGGCCTTGACCTGATTCTGGTGGAATCGGGTGGGGATAACTTGTCGGCCACCTTCAGCCCGGAGCTGTCCGACCTGACCATTTACGTGATCGACGTGTCCGCCGGGGACAAGTTGCCGCGCAAGGGCGGGCCGGGGATCTGCAAATCGGACCTGCTGGTGATCAACAAAATCGACCTTGCGCCGCTGGTGGGCGCATCGCTGGAACTGATGGACAGCGACACCAAGCGCATGCGCGGTGCAAAACCCTTTGTGTTCAGCAACCAGAAGACCGGACATGGCCTGGACACCATCGTGGCGTTTATTGAGCGTCAGGGATTGTTGATCCAATAGCGGTGAAATCATCTGTGGGAGCGAGCCTGCTCGCGATGGCCGCGACGGGGTACATCAGAAAAACGCAGCGATGCCATCGCGAGCAGGCTCGCTCCCACAGAGTTGAGATCATCCGGGGAATCACGGTGTATCATGTCGCGCAATCGCCCCAGCCGTGACGACACCCACCGATGCCTGATGTAGCCAGCTCCGACTTCCCGCTTGAACTGACCGCCCAATTTGCGGCAGTACAGCAGCATTTTCGCCAGGTCATCGTGCCGCTCTGGCAAGGCCCCGGCTGGAATGCCGAACTCGCACTGCCCTTCGAGGCCTTGAGCCCCACGCACCAGCCGCTGCCACCCCAGCGCTACCGGGCCATGGCTTGCGCACGGCAGCTGTACCTGTTCGCCAGCCTGATCGACGACCCGGCGTTCCCCGGTGCCGCCGAACGCGCTGCTGAACTGTTCCGCTCGCTGCACCTGCATTTTCATGACGCCGAGCACGGTGGCTGGTTCTACAGCATCGGCCCCGATGGCGCGCCGCTGGATCAACGCAAAGACCTCTACACCCACGCCTTTATCATCTTTGCTTGTGCCCATTACTGGGCGAAAGTGCGCGAACCACAAGTGGCGTCGGCGTTCAATGGCGCACTGGCAGTGGTGGCTGAACGTTTCAATGACGGCAACGGCCTGTATGAAGCCAGCCTGGAGCGGGATTGGTCGCCACTGGGCAGCGGCCCGCTGCAAAACCCGTTGATGCACCTGGCCGAAGCGTTCCTGGCCACTTTGTCGGTACGTGACGATAAGCCAGTGCAGACGGCCTTGCTGGCCCTGGCCGAGGGTATGCAACAGCGCTTTATCGAGCCTGTGCATAACGTCATGCTGGAAAAGCCGCTCGGAGCTGTGGATAACTGGTTTGAACCGGGGCATCAATTCGAGTGGTTCTTTTTGCTGGAGTCTTCGCCACTGCTGCGCCAGACGCCGTTGCACGGTTCGCTGGAGCGGGCGTTCGGGTTTGCCGAGCAGGTGGGGGTCGATCCGCAGAGCGGCGCGGTGTGCGGCATGCTGGCCCCTGATGGCAGCCTGCGCGATGGTACCCAGCGTATCTGGGCACAGGCCGAGTACCTGCGCGCCCTGACCTTGCGCCCGAACAGCCAGGCACAGGTGCAGCGTCAATTGCTGGCGCTGCAGCAGAAGTTTCTACATGCCGGTGGCTGGTACGAATGCCGCGATGGCGCGGGCAAGGTCAGCCGCGAGGATATGCCGTCGACCACGCCTTATCATCTGGCCACCTGTTACAGCGGTTTGGCGCAATACCTCGGCTAACACCAACAGCTGTGGGAGCGGGCTTGCTCGCGATGGCATCACCGAAATAGTCCTGACAAACCGCGCCGCCTGAATCGCGAGCAAGCCCGCTCCCACCACTCAAGGCTGGCTCAGGCAATCCACTTACGATCACCGGTAAAGCTGATGGTCAGCCAGCGCGCACTGTCCGCGGCACCCAGCAACCCGGAGATCTCTTCGCGCAGTGCATCAAGGGTCTTCACGCTGGTCAGTGGATAACCTGCCGGCAACACGATATGAATCTCTATAAATCGTGCCCGCCCGTGCTTCTGCACATAGGTTTTGTAGCCTTCAAAACCATGCCGCGCCGACATTTCCTCGAGCACATCCCGCACCTTGTCATCCAGCGCATCCGGGACAATCCCGAGCACATCACGCAAGGCCGGCTTGAGGATCTTGAACGCCGGCGCAAGCATGCTCAGCGCCAGCAAAATCAGGATCGCCGGGTCAACATAAGCGGCCCACTGTGCATAACCCTGCTGCTTCAACAGCAACGCCGTGACAAAACTTATCAACAGCCCCACCGACAACATGGCATCCACCAGCCAGCTGACATTATCGAACTGGATCAGGGTTGACTTGAGCTTGCGATTTTTGCGCTTTACCCAGAAGTAGTAGGCAAATTCAACAACGGTGAACACCGCCGCATAGACGATCACCAGCCCCAGCTCGATATCGCGCCCGCCATTGATAATGCCGAACACGCCATTGAGAAAGGCGTAGATCGCAATCAACAACAGGAAGCTGCCTTCAATCAGCAGCACCATGGGCTCAAGGTGCCAAAAACCGAACTGGAAACGCTGGTTGCTTTCCTTGGCGATCAGTTGCGCCGTAATCAGCATCAGCACTTTGATAAAAGTCGCGATCAGAGAGAAAAACCCATCGAACATGATGGATTCGGAACCCGAAATAAAACCCGTCACGATGCCGGCAATGGCCACCGCGAACATTAGAACGGTCGATTGCTTGAGCAGTTTCTGCTCACCACGGTTACTCACACAAACTCCTTTTCAGCCCGATTGAATGCGACCCCCTCAGGAGGTCGCAGGTGGGCTGCCAGGGGTGAGTTTACTCCTTGGCGTGGCGCTCGATGGCAAAACCGCTCCAGGACTGCGTGACGGGCATCAGCTCAAGGCGGTTGATGTTGACGTGGGCCGGAGTATTGAGCACCCAGAAAATGGTCTCGGCGATGTCTTCTGGCTGAATCGGTTCGGCGCCCTGATAGGTCGCGTCGTAGCGAGCCTTGTCGCCGCCAAAGCGCACCATCGAGAACTCGCTCTCGCACAGGCCCGGCTCAACGTTGCTGACCCGCACGCCCGTGCCCTGCAAATCGCAGCGCAGGTTCAGGGAGAACTGTTTTACAAACGCCTTGGTACCGCCATACACATGGCTGCCGGGGTAAGGATAACTACCCGCGATGGAACCCAGGTTAACGATCCCGGCACCACGGCCGTAGGCAATCAGTCGTGGCAACAGCAGGCGGGTGGTATAGAGCAGGCCCTTGATATTGGTGTCGACCATGGTCTCCCAATCGTCGAGGTCGCATTTGGGCGCAGGGTCGGTGCCCAGGGCCAGGCCCGCGTTGTTGATAAGCCCACGCAATGTGCTGAACGAAGGTGGCAAACCGGCAATCGCCGCTTCCATCGCGGCACGGTCGCGCACATCCACCACCAGGCCGTGTACTTCGGTTTGCTTGGATAACTCTTCGCACAATGCTTTCAAACGGTCTTCGCGTCGCCCCGTCAACACCAGTTTCCAGCCTGCCTGTGCAAACTTGCGTGCACATGCTTCACCAAATCCGGAAGTCGCGCCCGTAATAAACAGGGTGGAAGTCATCATGTTCTCCTTGGCTGGCGGGCATCGGCCGCCGTTGAATTGGACGTTGAGCAGAATGCCCCGGCTAGCGTTCAGCGGCAACCTGCGGTGTTTTCGCAACAAGTCTGTACAAAAAACAATCCGCACGCGACAAGCCACGACGAACAAGGGCTGGAGCCAGATGCGCTCACCTTATCCACAGGCCCGTCCACAGTCTTTGGGGGCAACTCCAAAAAGCGCAAAGCCCCGATCCACAAGGGATAGAGAGCATCGGTAAGACTTTTTTACTTGACCCGGGCACACCCCGCATGCAGACGCCCCAAAAAGGTGCAACCGTGGAAAATCCGCCAGATAGCCAGAGGCCAGTAATTACGCTGCCTGGAGCATTCTTTCCAGAGTTTAACCACAGACTTATCCACAGGTTAGTCATTATTTCCAGACACTCTTTACACCCGTACAAACCTGTTGACAAATCGGCGCAACGGCTGCGCAAAAGCCGCTGGTCGAAAAATAACCACCCAGCTGGACACCTTGTAAATAAAGGGCTACAGCCAACTACTCCCACGTTACCCACAGCCACCTCCACAGCAAACGGGGACAAGTCAAAATGATGACAAAACAGGTAATTGCAGCGGCTTTATGTCGCGCTTTCACAGCGTTGTAATATTGTTTTCCACAATTTGCGGCGAGGGCGGGCGGGGTGGAATTGTCTGACAAAAAGACATGTGGGAGCGAGCCTGCTCGCGATGGGATCGACGCGGTGATTCAAACAAACCGCAGTGATGCCATCGCGAGCAGGCTCGCTCCCACACAGAGAGGTGTGAAATGCCTGTTAATGCCCGCCCAAATAAGCGTTACGCACCTCCTCGTTACTCAGCAGTTCCTTGCCGGTGCCGGTCAGACGGATTTCACCGTTGACCATCACATAGGCCCGGTCCGACAACCGCAGGGCATGGTTGGCGTTCTGCTCCACCAGAAAGATGGTCATGCCAGTGCCTGCCAGCTCCCGCAGCGTGGCAAAAATCTGCTTCACCACAATCGGTGCCAACCCCAGGCTGGGCTCATCCAGCAACAGCAGCTTGGGCCGGCTCATCAGCGCTCGGGCAATGGCGAGCATTTGCTGTTCGCCACCCGACATGGTCATGGCCCGCTGATTGCGCCGTTCCAGGAGCCTGGGGAACAACTCGAACATGCGCTGCATGTCTTCGTCGGCATATTTGTCGCCAATGGGGATGGTGCCCATCAGCAGGTTTTCTTCCACCGACATGTCCGGAAACACGCGACGGCCTTCCGGCGACTGGGCGATACCGTTGGAGGCGATGTAGTGCGAGGACTTGTGGGTAATGTCCACACCCTGGTAGATAATTTGCCCGCCGCTGGCCCGGGGCTGGCCAAAAATCGACATCAGCAACGTGGATTTACCCGCGCCGTTGGAGCCGATCAGGCTTACCGTTTCGCCCTCCTCAATATGCATCGAGACTTTTTTCAGGGCCTGGATCGGCCCGTAGTGAACGTCCAGTTCCTTGAGCTCGAGGATCGTGCCCGTCATATCAGCTCCTCTTCGTCTGCGCCAAGGTAGGCCGCAATCACTTTGGGGTCGTTGCGGATGGCCTCAGGCCCGCCTTCGGCAATCACGTTGCCGTGGTCGAGCACCACGATGTGATCGGAAATGCTCATGACCATGCCCATGTCGTGCTCGATCAACACCACCGTCAGGTCGTGTTCGTCGCGCAGCAGGCGGATCATCCCGCTCAACGCTTCGGTTTCCTGCGGGTTGAGGCCTGCCGCCGGTTCGTCCAGGCAGATGATTTGCGGCCGCGTACACATGGCCCGGGCAATCTCCAGGCGTCGCTGCTGGCCATAGGACAACTCACCGGCCAGGCGATTGGCACAGTCCACCAGGTCAACCACCTCCAGCCAGTAGAAGGCATGATCCAGCGCATCGCTTTCAGCCTTGCGATAGCCCTTGGTATTGAGGATGCCGGCGAGCATGTTGCGGTTGACCCACATATGCTGGGCCACCAGCAGGTTTTCCAATACCGACATTTCCTTGAACAGGCGGATATTCTGGAACGTGCGCGCCAGCCCCGAGCGGTTGACCAGATGTGTTCCGCCGAACATTTTGTAATACAGCCGGCTGGCAAACGCCTTGGGCGATACAAAGTCGCTCAGCCTGAACGGCTCCCCCAGTAGCTTGATCACGTTGGTACGAGTACCGCGGGCATTGAGTTCGATCCTGCCGCCGCTGGCTTTGTAAAAGCCGGTCAAGCAGTTGAACACTGTAGTTTTACCGGCACCGTTGGGGCCGATCAGGGCAAAGATCGAGTTGCGTTTGACCTTGAGGCTGACATCGCTCAGGGCCTTGATCCCGCCAAAGTGCATCATCAGTTTGTCGACCGAAAGCACCACGTCGTCTTTTGACAATTCGCTCATGGCGCAACCCCCTTGCGTGGCGCAACTCCGACACGGCTGATGCGGATCAGGCCTCGCGGT
Organism: Pseudomonas sp. TWR1-1-3; assembly: GCF_049896805.1. Lineage (NCBI taxonomy): Bacteria > Pseudomonadati > Pseudomonadota > Gammaproteobacteria > Pseudomonadales > Pseudomonadaceae > Pseudomonas > Pseudomonas sp. TWR1-1-3. The sequence continues at coordinate 137,250 of NZ_JAFCUZ010000005.1, forward strand.
CGCCAGATCATCATCAACACCATCAACACACCAAACAGCAGCACCCGGTACTCGGCAAAGCTGCGCAACAGTTCAGGAGCCACCGTCAGCACGAATGCGGCGATCACCACGCCCACTGTCGAGCCCATGCCGCCGAGCACCACAATGGCGAGGATCAGCGCCGACTCGAAGAAGGTGAACGAGGAAGGGTTAACAAAACCCTGGTAGCTGGCAAAGAACACCCCGGCCAGGCCAGCCGTGGAGGCACCAATGGTGAACGCCGACAGCTTGACCAGCACATGGTTGAGGCCCATGGAACGGCAGGCAATTTCGTCTTCGCGCAGCGCTTCCCAGGCGCGGCCGATCGGCATGCGGGTCAGGCGGTGCTTGATGTACAACACCAGCAACACCACCAGAAACAGCACGATATAGATAAACAGGAACTTGATATTGGGGTTGTATTCCAGGCCGAAGAACTCATGAAATGGCACCCCGCCATCTTTCGCGCGCCGGCCGAACTCCAGGCCGAAAAAGGTCGGCGATGGCACCGGCATGCCATTTGGCCCGCCGGTAAACGACAGCCAGTTGTTGAGGATCAGACGGATGATTTCACCAAAGCCCAGGGTCACGATGGCCAGGTAGTCACCGTGCATGCGCAACACCGGAAACCCCAGAATGCATCCCGCCATCGCCGCCGCAATGGCCGCCAGCGGCAGCACCGTCCAGAAACCCAGCCCCAGGTATTGATAGCCCAGCGCCAGACCATAAGCGCCGATGGCATAGAACGCCACATACCCCAGGTCGAGCAACCCCGCCAGGCCAACCACGATATTCAGCCCCAGGCCCAGCAGCACGTAAATCAGCCCAAGGATGACCACGGTCAGAATGTATTTATTGGCGAAAAACGGAAACACGATGGCAATCACGATCAGCAACGGCACGATCCAGCGCAGCCGCGACTTGTAGTCCGGTGCCAGCACATGCACGCCCGAGCCTGTGGACTCAAAGCCCTGCAGGATTTTCAGCCCTTTGGCGGTTTGTAAAAACAGGCTCAGGGCAAAGCGCCCGACCATCACGATAGCCACCAGCCAGCCTACCCGGGCCGGTTGCAGGTTGAAGCTGTAACCGTCGAGCACCACCCCTACGATGGGCCCGAACACAATCAATGAAATCAACCCGGCCAGGATCGAGTCGACTACGCTTTTTTTGATATCAATCGGTTTATTAATGGCTACAGACATACTTACACCTTCGCCACGAGAGGACGACCCAGCAGGCCTTGAGGACGGAAAATCAGAATCAGCACCAGCAGTGAGAAACTGAATACATCCTTGTAATCCGAGTTAATCAACCCGGCAAAAAGCGACTCGGAAATACCCAGGATGATCCCGCCGAGCATGGCCCCCGGCAGTGAACCGATGCCGCCGAGCACCGCTGCGGTGAAGGCCTTGATCCCGATGATGAAACCGGCATAGAAGTCGAACGTGCCGTAGTTCATGGTAATCAGCACACCGGCCAGCGCGGCCATGGCGGCACCGATCACGAACACGTAGGAAATCACCCGGTCGGTATTGATCCCCAGGATCGACGCCATCTTGCGATCCTGCTGGGTGGCGCGGCACATGCGGCCCAGCTTGGTGTACTTGATGATGTAAGTAAGCAGGCCCATGCCCACAAAGGCGGCGAGCAGAATAAAGACTTTGGTGTAGGTCAGCTGTACGAAGCCTGAGCCGATATCGACCCGCCACGCCCCGCTAAGTAACGTCGGTACGCCCTGCTGACGTGAGCCTTGGGCGATTTGCACATAGTTCTGCAGGATAAGGGAGATACCAATGGCGCTAATCAGCGGCGCCAACCGTGTGGAATTGCGCAGCGGCTTGTAGGCCACGCGCTCGATCACCCAGCCATATACGCCCGTGACCACCACCGTGAAAATAAGGGTGCCCAACATCAACAACGGGAAGGATTCGATACCGAAGTATGCCAACAGAGCCAGACTGATCGCCGCGAGGTAAGCAGAGATCATGTACACCTCGCCGTGGGCGAAGTTGATCATGCCGATGATGCCGTAGACCATTGTGTAGCCGATGGCGATCAGACCGTAGACAGACCCGAGGGTCAGGCCGTTCAGCAGTTGCTGTAGGAAAATACCATCCATAACGCAATCTCACGCACTGGAGCCTTTGCGCAGACGCAAGCCATCCACGCCGTCACAGGACAGCTTGGCTGGCAGGGTGTGCGCGACTCCTGGAAAAGAAGACAGGTGGTGCAGATCCATCCCTACCTGATGCCCGCCGAAGCTGGCATCAGGTAGGTGACTCATCTCACTTCTGTTTTTCCAGTTGGTGATATTTACCGTCTTTGTCCCACTGGTACATAACGTAGTCGGAGACTTTAAGGTCACCTTTGCTGTCCCAGGCTTTCTCACCCATCACGGTTTTAACCGGGTTGGCCTTGAGCCACTTGGCAGCATCTTCACCCTTGTTGGATTTGGCGCCGGCAAAGGCGTCAGCCAGGGCCTGGACCGAAGCATAGGCGTACAGGGTGTAGCCCTCTGGTTCGGTGCCAGCCTTACGGAACTCTTCAACCACCACCTTGCTGTCTGGCAACAGGCGCGGGTCGGCACCGAAGGTCATATAAACGCCATCAACGTACTGCGGGCCGCCTGCGGTGGTAACCAGTTCGTCGGTGACCACACCATCATCGGACATGAACTTCACATCCTTGAGGCCTTGCTCACGCAGTTGGCGTACCAGCGGGCCGGCTTCCGGGTGCAGGCCACCGAAATACACGACGTCGGCCCCGTTGGAGCGGATTTTGGTCACCACGGCACTGAAGTCTTTTTCGCCTCGGGTCAGGCCTTCGTACAGCACAGGGGTCACGCCGCGCTTGATCAGTTGCGCCTTGGTAGCGTCCGCCAGACCCTGGCCATAGGTGTCCTTGTCGTGCAGAACGGCCACTTTCTTGCCTTTGAGCACATCAACTATGTAATCCGCCGCCACAATACCCTGCTGGTCATCACGACCACACATGCGGAACATCGCGCTCAGGCCACGCTCGGTCACCGCCGGGTTGGTGGAGCCAGGAGTGATCGCAATCACACCGGCATCGGCGTACACCTCAGACGCCGGAATGGTCGATGAAGAACAGAAGTGCCCTACTACACCGGCCACTTTGTCCTGGTCGACCAAACGGTTGGCGACGGCTACGGCCTGTTTCGGCTCGCAGGCATCGTCCCCGGCCACCAGAACGATCTTCTCGCCGTTGACCCCACCGGCGGCGTTGATCTTGTCTGCCGCTGCCTTGGCACCCTTCATGTACTGCTCGCCAAAAGCTGCGTTGGCGCCAGTCATCGGGCCGGCAACACCAATTTTCAGATCAGCCTGAACAAACGAAGAAACGCCCAATGCAGCTGCTACGGCGAGGGCCAGAAAACCTTTCTTGTAGAACGTCTGCGACATGAGGTGGTGCTCCTGAGGTTTTATTAAATGGCACTTCGACTTCACCTAAAGCGCTGAGCAAGCCGCGTGCCATTGGCTTTTTATTCTTAAAAAAGTCGTTCTATTGTTGTTATATCGACTGTTTCGAGCCCATTTTCATTGGGCGTGCAACCGTCTAAACCGAGGAAGGTAAAACCGCTATGTTTCTACAGGCGCCACCTGCCGCAGCCGGTATTGCAACCAGGTTGCCCCGGGTTGCGCAAACGTCCAGTAACCACTTGCGTCACCGAACTGCACACTCTCGGTGCAGGACTGCTACAGGCCGCACCACTTAAGGCTAGCCGCTGCCAGGCAAAACGTCGGGGCGCCCAGGAAAAAACCGCGTCAGATCACAATTCTTAAACATTGGCCGGCGTGATACAGCGAAAAACCGGCTTCGTATAAACAACTGCGCAACCCCGTGCCAGACAGCGGCCGCATCGGTGCAAAGGGGATTGGCAAGGCCTTGGCATCGCCACTGCACAAATAGTCGGCAAAGGCCTTGCCGACCACGCTGCCTGTGGTTACACCGCGACCGTTATAGCCGGTGACTGCCACCAACCCGGGCGCCGGTTCAAATAAGCGCATCAGATGATCGGGCGTAAATGCGATGCAGCCCGTCCAGGTGCATTCCCATTCCACGCCCTTGAGGTACGGGAAATAATGCTGCTGCACGCGGTCGGCCCAGGCCTTGAGAAACCACGCAGGCTTCTGATTGCCGTTGCCCAGGCTGCCGAGCAGTAAACGGCCATCGGCATCGCGACGGATACTGCTCAATACCTGGCGGGTGTCCCACGACCCTTGGCCGCCTGGCAAGATTCGCGCTGCGCTGGCGTCGGTCAGAGGTTTGGAGGCGACCTGGTAGTAATAACCAGGGAAAAAGTTACGTCGTAAATCAGTCCATTCGCCTTCAGTGTAGGCATTGGACGCCAGCACCACCTGCTCTGCACTTACCGCACCGTGGGCCGTTTGCACTGACCAGCGTGGGCCTTGGCGTTCAAGTCCGGTGACCGGGGAATGATCGAACAGCTGCCCGCCCAGATCACAGGCTGCCTTGGCCAGGCCCGAGGTGTAGGCCATAGGGTTGAGGGTGCCGGCGCGACGGTCGAGCAAGGCGGCGGCGATTTTTGTGGTGCCGGTAGCGGCTTCGCAGGCGGCGCCGGTGAGCAGTTCAACCGGGGCGCCACGGCGCTTCCATTGTTCTTCACGGCTGCGCAAATCGGCTTCGCCACGGGCATTATGGGCCATGTGCAGGGTGCCTTCACGGCGCAACTGGCAGTCGATGCGGTATTTGTCGATCAGGCTGAACACCAGTCCCGGGGCGGCACCGAGCATGCGGTTGAGCTGGCTGCCGACAGCCTCGCCGAAACCGGCTTCGATATCGTCGGGCGGTATCCACATCCCGGCATTAACCAATCCTACGTTGCGGCCTGAGCCGCCATGACCGGTGCGATGAGCTTCGAGCACACAGACACTTTTGCCCTGCTCGAGCAAATGGATGGCGGCGGACAAACCGGTGATGCCGGCACCGATCACACACACATCAACGCTCAACTCGCCCTTGAAGGTTGGCGCTTGGGGGCGTTGGGGGGTAAGGGTTTCCCACAGACATTGTTCTTGTAAAGGCATTGCCAAGCTCCAGAAATGAAACCCAACCAAAATCAAAGCCCCTCACCCTGGCCCTCTCCCGGAGGGAGAGGGGACTAAAGGCAAAAGCAGATCAGCTCCCTCTCCCTCCGGGAGAGGGTTGGGGGTGAGGGCTTGCATCACCTCAATCGAACGTAATCCCTTGCGCCAACGGCAATTCCAGCGAGTAGTTGACGGTATTGGTCTGCCGGCGCATATATCCACGCCATGCATCTGACCCCGACTCGCGACCGCCCCCGGTTTCTTTCTCACCACCAAAGGCACCCCCGATTTCCGCACCGCTGGGCCCGATATTGACGTTGGCAATCCCGCAATCACTGCCAGTGGCCGACATGAATTGCTCGGCCTCGCGCACATCGGTGGTGAAGATGCATGACGACAGCCCCTGAGGGACCGCGTTGTTCAGGCGCAAGGCCTCGGCAAAGTCGCTGTAACCGACCACATACAAAATCGGCGCGAAGGTCTCGCTGCACACCACGTCGCTTTGCTCGGGCATTTCCACAATCGCCGGGGCCACGTAGTAAGCGCCAGGGTACTGGCCTGCCAATTGCCGCTCGCCACCAAATACCCGCCCGCCTTCGCTAAGGGCCTGCTCCAGCGCATCACGCATGTTTTCAAAGCTGCTTTTGTCGATCAGCGGCCCCACCAGATTGCCTTCCAGCGGATGACCGATACGCACTTTGGAATAGGCCGCCTTGAGCCGGGTGACAATTTCTTCCTTAACCGAGTCATGGGCAATCAGCCGGCGCAGGCTGGTGCAGCGCTGCCCGGCAGTACCGACAGCACTGAACAGGATGGCACGCACGGCCATGTCCAGGTCGGCACTCGGCGCCAAAATCATCGCATTGTTGCCGCCCAGCTCCAGAATACTGCGGGCAAAGCGTGCGGCGATTTTAGGCGCCACTTCGCGGCCCATGCGCGTGCTGCCGGTGGCACTGATCAGCGCGACTCGCGGATCGTCAACCAGGGCTTCGCCCGCTTCACGACCACCAATCACCACCTGAGCCAGGTACTTGGGCGCGCCCTCAAACGAGCTCAACACACGATCAAACAAGGCCTGACAGGCCAGCGCCGTCAGCGGGGTTTTTTCCGATGGTTTCCAGATCACCGCGTTGCCGCATACCAGCGCCAACGCGGTATTCCACGCCCACACGGCCACCGGAAAGTTGAATGCGCTGATCACACCCACCACACCCAGCGGGTGCCAGGTTTCACGCATATGGTGGCCTGGTCGCTCCGAGGCGATGGTCAAGCCGTAGAGCTGACGCGACAGGCCAACTGCAAAGTCGCAGATGTCGATCATTTCCTGCACTTCGCCCAACCCTTCCTGGGTGATCTTGCCCGCTTCCCATGACACCAGCTCGCCCAGATCGGCCTTGTACTCACGCAGCAAATCGCCGAACTGGCGCACCAGTTCCCCACGACGCGGGGCAGGCACCTTGCGCCATGCCTCGAATGCGTGTTCGGCGCGGGTCACGTGCTGCTCGGCCTCGGCAGCCCCTTCCCAGTGCACCGCACCGATCTGGCTACCGTCAATCGGCGTATACACCGGCTGATTGCCCTGCTGGTACAGCGCGGGGTTCACACCAAGACGATCCAGTAATGCAGCAACCATTGAAGGCACTCCTTGAGCTTTAAAAAATGATTCACAGGCCTTTAGTTGTAGCTGGCTGGCATGGCAGCAACAAACGACCTTTAAGCGAGATATCATTCCGAAAATTCATGCTGCACTGGTAACGTTGCCTGACAACAACAATCAGAGGCCTTCTATGCTCAACAAGCGCCATCTACCTTCGATCACGGCGTTGCAGTGTTTTGAAGCGGTGACCCGTCATCTGAGTTTCACCCGCGCGGCCGAAGAGCTGAATCTGACCCAGAGCGCGGTCAGCAAACAGGTCGCACAGCTCGAGGAGCTGTTGCAGCACTTGCTGTTTCGCCGGGTGCGCCGCCGTTTGCAACTGACGCCTGCAGGGGATTTGTATCTGGTAGAAGTCCGAAAAATCCTGACCCAGGTAGAGATGTCGACCCACACCCTGCGTTCCTATGGGGGCGAAACAGAAGTGCTACGGGTCTCCACCCCTTCCACTTTTGGCGCCCGCTGGCTGGTGCCGCGCCTCAAAGGTTGGGGCATACGCCATCCGCATATTCATCTGGATCTGTGCAATGAGCAGCAAGGCGACGATTTGCTGCAAGGGCGCAGCGATCTGGCGTTTTACTTCGGCCAGGGCTCACGGCCCGGCACCGAGAGCCTGAAGCTGTTCAGTGAAGAACTGGTCGCCGTATGTTCGCCAGCAAGCTTGCCGGGCACGGCACTGACCGACCCGACCCAACTCACAGGTCTGGTGTTGCTGCAGAACGCTTCGCGGCCACAGGCCTGGCACGAGTGGTTTGAGCATCAGGGGTTTCATACCGATCACAGCTACCATGGGCCGCGCTTCGACACCTTCTACATGTGCATCCGCGCAGCCCAGGTTGGCTGTGGCGTGGCACTGCTACCGAGGTTCCTGGTGGAAGAGGAATTGGCCGACGGCAAACTGGTCATCGCCTGGCAGCACTTGATGCCGAGCCGCGATGCCTACTACCTGGCCTATCCTGAACATACGGCAGGCGTACCCAAGGTAAAGGCATTCGTGAGCTGGTTCATGGAGCAGCTGGATGCGCGATAACACCTGTGGGAGCGGGCAGAAACAGGCTACGACCACAAAAACCGCTGGCAAAACCGCCTGCAGATATGCGCCACTAGCGCCATTCATTGAAAAAGCTGAACGCCGTGGCTATCAGGCACGGGCAGCATGGAGATTGCCGCTATGAGCGAGAGTGTATTTGCCGATCGCATCGTGCAGAACCTGCTCGACACCGACTTCTACAAATTGACCATGATGCAGGCGGTGCTGCACAACTACCCCAACGTCGAAGTCGAATGGGAATTCCGCTGCCGCAACAGTGAGGATCTGCGCCCATACCTCAACGAAATTCGTCACCAGATCGAACGCCTGTGCGAACTGAGCATGACTCAGGACCAGCTGGGGTTTCTGGAACGCATCACCTTTATGAAGCCCGACTTCATCCGCTTTTTGGGGCTGTTTCGCTTCAATATGCGCTATGTACACACCGGCATCGAAAACGGCGAACTGGTTATCCGCCTGCGCGGGCCGTGGCTGCATGTGATCCTGTTTGAAGTGCCGTTACTGGCGATTGTCAGCGAAGTACGCAACCGTTCGCGCTATGCCGATACCGTGCTGTCACAGGCTCGGGAGCAGCTGTATCGCAAGTTTGACTGGCTGCAGGCCAATGCCAGCGCTGAAGAGTTGTCTGAACTGCAAGTCGCCGATTTCGGCACTCGTCGACGGTTTTCGTACCGCGTGCAAGAAGAAGTCGTCAGTGTGCTCAAGCACGACTTCCCCGGGCGCTTTGTCGGCACCAGCAACGTCAACCTGTCCCGCGAGCTGGACATGAAGCCGCTGGGGACCATGGCCCACGAATGGATCATGGCCCACCAGCAACTGGGCCCACGGCTGATCGACAGCCAGAGTGCCGCGCTCGACTGCTGGGTGCGCGAGTACCGCGGCTTGCTGGGCATCGCGCTGACGGACTGCATTACTACCGATGCCTTCCTGAAAGATTTCGATCTGTACTTTGCCAAGCTGTTCGACGGCCTGCGCCACGACTCAGGCGACCCTGTGGTGTGGGCCGAAAAATGCATAGCTCATTACCACAAGCTGGGCATCGACCCCATGAGCAAGACTCTGGTGTTCTCCGACAGCCTGACCCTGCCCCGGGCGCTGGAGATTTTCCGGTCACTGCGCGGCCGGATCAACGTCAGCTTCGGTATCGGGACTAACCTGACCTGCGACATTCCGGGGGTTGAGCCAATGAGCATCGTGCTTAAAATGAACGCCTGCAATGGCTCGCCGGTGGCCAAGATTTCCGATGAACCGGGCAAAACCCATTGCTCCGACCCCAATTTCGCCGCCTATTTACGCCACGTTTTCCAAGTTCCTGAACATTCTCCCAAGGAGTGAATCATGCAGGCCGTACAGCGTCAGATTGCTGCAGACCTCAAGGTCCAGCCGCCGTTCAAAGACACCGCAGCCCTTGAGGCCGAGATTGCCCGGCGTATCACTTTCATTCAGTGCTGCCTGCACAACGCCAGGCTCAAGACCTTGGTACTGGGCATCAGCGGCGGGGTCGACTCCCTGACCGCAGGCCTGATGGCCCAACGTGCGGTGCAGCAATTGCGCGAACAGACCGGTGACCAGGCCTATCGCTTTATTGCCGTGCGCCTGCCTTACGGTGTGCAGCATGACGAAGCAGACGCCACGGCTGCGGTCGACTTTATCAACCCGGACGAGCGCCAGACCGTGAACATCGGCCCTGCGGTCAAGGCCCTGGCGGCTGAAGTGACCGCGTTTGAAGGCAAGCCTGCCGCCACCGTGGACTTTGTACTGGGTAACACCAAGGCGCGTATGCGCATGGTGGCGCAATACACCATTGCCGGGGCGACTGGCGGGCTGGTGATCGGCACCGACCATGCGGCGGAAGCGGTGATGGGCTTCTTCACCAAGTTCGGTGATGGTTCCTGCGACCTGGCACCGCTCAGCGGGCTGGTGAAAAATCAGGTGCGGGCCATTGCTCGGCATTTTGGTGCGCCGGAATCGCTGGTGGAGAAAGTCCCGACTGCCGACCTCGAAGACCTGGAGCCCGGCAAACCGGACGAAGCGTCCCACGGCGTAACCTATGCCGAGATCGATGCCTTCTTGCATGGCGAGCCGGTGAGCGAAGAAGCGTTCAATATCATCTGCAAGACGTACGAAAAGACCCACCACAAGCGTGAGATGCCGTTCGCGCCTTGAGCCCGTGCGTACCTCTCCCGGAGGGAGAGGGAGCAGACCGCACGCGGTTTCAAGAACACCATCAATTCGTCCCCTCTCCCTCCGGGAGAGGGCTATGGTGAGGGGCTTTTTCCTACCCGGAAAAAACGGAATGAACCCCGCAATTTTTTTCGCTTGTGGCCACAACGGCCAAAGGCTTTGATAGACGTCTATTTCGTCGCCAGAGCCCTGCCCCATGCCTGCTTTCGATGGTTTGTTCTCCCTTGTCGATTCCGTGCTCGGCCAACCGGCCACCGCCTGGTTGCGTGAGCATGTCGAAGTGCCTGAAGGGCTGCTGCGCTTCAACTGGCATGAACAGGCACTGCACCGGGTGTGGCTCGCCGAAGCACTGAACCTGTGCCTGCTGCACAAACTGGTGGAAGCCGTGCCTGAAGGCCGACGCTATGTACAGGAACAGGCACAGCATGGCCGCAAGGTAGTGTTCGACCATGGCGCCCTCCGTACGGTGGACTGGCCTGCCAACGGCGAACTGCCCCGCGGCCGCCAGGCATTTGCCCGTTTGCTGGAGCCACTGGGCTTTACCGATGTGCGAACCTACCCGCTGACCAAGCTGAACATGACCGGCTGGGGATACCGACAAATGGATCTGCCCGAAGACATCGCCCAGTTCTTTGTCTCGGAACTGCATCCCGGCCGCTTCAGCGAGGCTTTTCAACAGGCCGTCAGCCGCGTGGTCGGTTCCAGCCTTGACCCGCTGCAGGCCCAACACCACAGCATCCTCAAGACCCTGAGCCTCACCCGCCACTGCAGCCTGAGCCAGGCGCAGGCCCTGTTGCCAGGGCTGTATCAAGCATTCGGCCGGCAGCATGGCGTGGTACAGGAAACGGACTACCACTGCCTGCTCGCTGAAAGCGCCGAGATGGCCTGGATCGCAACCGAGGGCAACAGCTTCAACCATCTGACCGATCGCGTGCCGGACCTCGAAGCCTGTGTGGCGCAACAACGTGACTTGCAACGGCCCATGAAAGACAGCATCGAAGTGTCCGCCTCGGGGCGGGTGATGCAAACCGCCTATCGCGCCAGCACGGTCAGCCGCGGCCTGGTCGATGCTGCCGGGGTGTACAGCGAGCACGCAGTGCCGGGGTCATTTGTGGAGTTCATCCAACGCAAGATCGACCCCGATACCGGCCGCATCGATCTGAACTTCGACAGCAGCAACGCCCAGGGCATTTTCAAGATGACCGACTCCAGGGCCTGAACGCAAACAGCCCTGACGGCGCAGGGCACGTCAGGGCTGTTAAGGGCTTGCGTGGTGTTATTTAAGAACCACAGCGCCTTTCATCATCGAGTTGTGGCCCGGGAAGGTGCAGAAGAATTCATATTCTTCGCCCGCTTTCAGTTTGGCCACATCGAAGGTCACGGAGTCTTTCTCACCGGCGCCAATCACTTTGGTGTGGGCGATGATGCGCTCATCACCGTCCTTGAGATAGTTTTTGTCTAGGCCAGCGGCAATGCCGTCGGTAGAAACTGCCTGCATGTCTGCCTTTTTGCTCAAGACCCAGTTATGACCCATGACGTTTTTCGGCAGATTGCCGGAGTGCGTCAGGTTAACGGTGAAGGTCTTGCAGGATTTGTCGATGACGATCTCTTTGGTGTTGTAAGACATTTGGTCAGTCGAATCGACAGTTACAGCGCACTCAGCCGCCAGCAAATGGCCGCTGGCCAGAGTCAAAAGGGATACCGCAACAACTTTGGCAAACATGGTGTATCTCCAAGGCAGGGTATGGGGAAGCAAAAATCTGTATACAGATTGCCTGAAAATTGTATCGATTCATATGATCTGCGTCATGGTCTATCGCCACAATCGACACAATCCATCCCAGAATGGACTTCAGGCTTATAACCTTAGGCCATCATTTTGAATTTTGGGGGAATAAGTAACTAGATTTAATCCACAACCGGCTTTTGCGTGGGTGTAGAGTCGTATTTTTAGCGCAATGTGCAACCTTGCAAAAACCCAGCTAACGGCTAAGCACTAATACAGGGCAGAATACGCGCCGCTCAACCTCACCTTCGACCCCAAGAGGATCGCCCATGGCCAAACCAAACTATAACTTCGCTAAGCGTCAAAGAGACTTGGCTAAAGAGCAGAAGAAAGAGGAAAAGGCTGCCCGCAAGAAAGCGGCTGCTGAAGGCGGTACTGTTGATACCGAACTGGACCACGAAGTCGACAGCGAAAGTGAAGACGCCGCAGAAGATACCGGCGCGCCAGAAGACAAAGCTCCAACTGCTTGACCCCCTCGGCCCGGTTATCCACAACCCGGCCCACAGGATCTGTGATCAGGATCAGCAGCCCGCCTGCTGATCCTCGCAGTTAGCCTGAACGCCCTCAGACGCTTCCAACCTCATTCCCTTACTTCCGCGACAGCAAACAGCCTACAAACCCGTGGCAGGCCTCTCAGCGCGCAGAAAGCACAACGCCAGCCCTAAGGCTGGCGTTGATTTACTGCAATTTACGCAAAACCGTAGCAGCTGCCGAAGGAACACTGCAACTGTGGGAGCGAGCCTGCTCGCGAAGGTCGTTCGCGAGCAGGCTCGCTCCCACAATAGGGCTTGACCTGCAACAGAGTATCTACAAGGGCAGGCTTAGCGCGGCACTACCGGCTTGCGGGCCGGGCGCTGGCTCTTGCCGCCCTTGGCTGCTTCCTGGCGCTCCTTGGCGGCCTGCTTGTTGCGGGCAAACGCAGCAGCCTTGGCCTGTTCACGCTTGTCCCACGGGTTGCCACCATCACTGGCACGCGGCGGCAGGCCAGTGTGCTGGGTCAGGATCTTGGTGGTCTTCTCACCCGCGACCTTGTGGCTACCGGCAGGCGTCGAGTTTTTGCGACGGGCACTCTGGTAACTGTCGGTCGCCGGCTGATGCAACGGGATCAACTGGTCCTTGCCCGAACCGATCAGGTCGGCACGGCCCATGCGGGTCAGCGCCTCACGCAGCATCGGCCAGCCTTTCGGGTCGTGATAGCGCAGGAACGCCTTGTGCAGGCGGCGCTGCTCCTCGCTCTTGACGATGGTCACCGAGTCGCTCTTGTACGTGACCTTGCGCAGCGGGTTCTTGCCCGAGTGGTACATCGCGGTGGCGGTAGCCATCGGCGACGGGTAGAACGCCTGCACCTGGTCGGCACGGAAACCGTTGGTCTTGAGCCAGATGGCCAGGTTCATCATGTCTTCGTCTTTAGTGCCGGGGTGAGCGGCAATGAAGTACGGGATCAGGTACTGCTCTTTGCCTGCTTCCTTGGTGTACTTCTCGAACATGCGCTTGAACTTGTCATAGCTGCCAATGCCCGGCTTCATCATCTGGTTGAGCGGACCTTCCTCGGTGTGTTCCGGGGCGATCTTCAGGTAACCACCGACGTGGTGGGTGACCAGTTCCTTCACGTATTCCGGCGACTCGACGGCAAGGTCGTAACGCAGACCGGAAGCGATCAGGATTTTCTTCACGCCCGGCAAGGCACGGGCGCTGCGGTAAAGCTGAATCAGCGACGAGTGGTCGGTGTTCAGGTTCGGGCAGATGCCCGGGAAAACGCAGGACGGCTTGCGGCACGCGGATTCGATTTCTGGCGTTTTGCAGGCGATGCGGTACATGTTCGCGGTCGGGCCGCCAAGGTCGGAAATAACCCCGGTAAAGCCTGGCACCTTGTCGCGGATCTCTTCGATCTCGCGAATGATCGATTCTTCGGAACGGTTCTGGATGATGCGCCCTTCGTGCTCGGTGATCGAGCAGAAGGTGCAGCCACCAAAGCAGCCACGCATGATGTTCACCGAGAAGCGGATCATGTCGTAGGCCGGGATTTTTTCCTTGCCGTACGCAGGATGGGGAATACGTGCGTAAGGCATGCCAAACACGTAGTCCATTTCTTCAGTGGTCATCGGGATCGGTGGCGGGTTAAACCATACATCCACTTCGCCGTGCTTTTGCACCAGCGCACGGGCGTTGCCCGGGTTGGTTTCAAGGTGCAGCACGCGGTTGGCGTGGGCATACAGCACCGCATCAGCACGTACTTTCTCGACCGATGGCAGACGGATGACCGTCTTGTCACGGGTCATGCGCGGGCTGGCCAGGATCTGCACGACCTTGGCTTCGTTCGGGTCTTCAACCGGGCCCTTTTCCTGCTCGATGGCGCAGGCCTGGGTGTCCTGGGTGTTGACGTACGGGTTGATGATCTTGTCGATCTTGCCCGGACGGTCAATACGCGTGGAGTCGACTTCATACCAGTCTTTTGGCGTATCGCGACGAATGAATGCGGTGCCGCGCACATCGGTGATATCTTCGACTTTGTGGCCGTAGGACAGACGCTGGGCCACTTCGACGATGGCGCGCTCGGCGTTGCCGTACAACAGGATATCGGCACAGGCGTCGATCAGGATCGAATTGCGTACGCGGTCCTGCCAGTAGTCGTAATGCGCGATACGGCGCAACGAAGCTTCGATACCGCCGAGTACGATCGGTACGTTTTTGTAGGCTTCCTTACAGCGCTGGCTGTACACCAGACTGGCGCGATCCGGACGTTTGCCTGCCATGCCACCGGGGGTGTAGGCGTCATCGGAACGGATCTTTTTGTCAGCGGTGTAGCGGTTGATCATCGAGTCCATGTTGCCGGCGGCAACGCCGAAGAACAGGTTCGGCTCGCCCAGCTTCATAAAGTCGTCTTTGGACTGCCAGTTCGGCTGGGCAATGATGCCCACACGGAAACCCTGGGACTCCAGCAAACGGCCAATGATGGCCATGCCAAATGACGGGTGATCGACATAGGCATCACCCGTCACGATGATGATGTCGCATGAATCCCAGCCAAGCTGATCCATCTCCTCCCTGCTCATGGGCAGGAATGGTGCTGGGCCGAAACATTCGGCCCAGTACTTCGGATAGTCAAATAGAGGCTTGGCTGATTGCATGTCGATGACCGGTGTTGAGTGCAAAAAAGGGGGCGCGGCATTTACTAAGAAATTCGCGGGCGCGGAATATAGCACAAAAAATGACCAATTCCGACGGCAATGGTCGGAATTGATTGGCGCAGGCATATTGTCTGTGGGAGCGAGCTTGCTCGCGATTCAGGCGGCGCGATCTATCTGATTGACCGCGTCGATGCTATCGCTGGCAGGCCAGCTCCCACAGAAGCCGGACAGGTTAATCGTCGTCGAAGTTGTAACTGCCTGGCGCCAGGTTTTCGAAGCGCGTGTATTTGCCGATAAACGCCAGGCGCGTGGTGCCGATCGGACCGTTACGCTGCTTGCCGATGATGATCTCGGCAATGCCCTTGTGCTCGGTCTCAGGGTGGTACACCTCGTCCCGGTACACGAACATGATGACGTCGGCGTCCTGCTCGATGGCTCCGGACTCACGCAAGTCGGAGTTGATCGGGCGCTTGTTGGGCCGCTGCTCCAGGGAACGGTTGAGCTGTGACAGCGCGACTACCGGGCAGTTGAATTCCTTGGCCAGCGCCTTGAGGGAGCGGGAAATCTCGGAGATTTCGTTGGTACGGTTGTCACCGCCGGAACCCGGGATCTGCATCAATTGCAGGTAGTCGATCATGATCAGGCCGATATCGCCGTGCTCACGCACCAGGCGCCGGGTACGGGCGCGCATTTCCGAGGGGCTGATGCCCGCGGTATCGTCGATAAACAGTTTACGGTCATTGAGCAGGTTGACCGCCGAGGTCAGGCGCGGCCAATCGTCGTCTTCGAGGCGACCGGCCCGGACCTTGGTCTGGTCGATGCGACCCAGCGATGACAGCATACGCATGATCAGCGATTCACCTGGCATCTCGAGAGAGTAAACCAGTACCGCTTTCTCGCTGCGCAATACGGCGTTTTCAACCAGGTTCATCGCAAAGGTGGTTTTACCCATCGATGGACGACCGGCGACGATAATCAAGTCCGCAGGCTGCAAGCCGCTGGTCATGCCATCGAGGTCGGTGTAACCGGTGGACAGGCCGGTGATGGCGTTGTCGGTGTTGAACAGCGTGTCGATACGATCGATGGCTTTGGTCAACAGATCATTGACGCTCACCGGGCCACCGGTTTTTGGCCGGGCCTCGGCAATGGCAAAGATCTGGCGCTCGGCCTCATCGAGGATTTCTTCGGCGCTGCGCCCTTCCGGGTTGAATGCACTGTCGGCGATTTCGGTGCTGATACCGATAAGCTGACGCAACGTCGCACGCTGACGCACGATCTGGGCGTAGGCCTTGATGTTGGCGACCGACGGCGTATTTTTTGCCAGTTCACCGAGGTAGCCCAGGCCGCCCACCTGCGAAGTCTGACCTTCCTTGTCCAGTTGCTCGGCAAGGGTCACGACGTCAATCGGGGAGTTCTGGTCTGCCAGCTTGGCAATGGCGCGGAAGATCAGGCGGTGGTCATGTCGATAAAAATCACCGTCCGAAACCTGATCCAGCACGCGTTCCCAGGCGTTGTTGTCCAGCATCAAACCACCGAGCACAGCCTGTTCGGCCTCGATGGAATGCGGAGGCACCTTCAGGGCTGCGGTTTGTAGATCGTATTGCTCAGGAGCGGAGATATCGTTCATGGCCACTTGGAATTAGTTTGAAAATCAGGATCTGCAGAAAGACAAAGGGCACGACCTGTAAACAGGATCGTGCCCGATGTTAACCGTCCGGCACACAAGGTGCCAGTCAGTTAAGACTGCTTAAGCAGCTACCACAACAACGCGTACGGTTGCTTCAACTTCGGCGTGCAGGTGCACAGCCACGTCGAATTCGCCAACGTTGCGGATAGTGCCGTTCGGCAGACGAACTTCGCTTTTTGCAACTTCAACGCCGGAGGCGGTCAGTGCATCAGCGATGTCGTGAGTGCCGATCGAGCCGAACAGCTTGCCTTCGTCGCCAGCGGTGGCAGTGATAGTCACTTCCAGCTCAGCCAGTTGGGCAGCGCGTGTTTCAGCCGAAGCTTTTTTGTCTGCAGCAGCTTGTTCCAGCTCAGCACGACGCTCTTCAAACGCAGCCAGGTTGGCAGCGGTTGCAGCGGTAGCTTTGCCGTACGGCAGCAGGTAGTTACGACCGTAACCGGCCTTAACATTTACTTTGTCGCCCAGGTTGCCCAGGTTCGCGACTTTTTCCAGAAGGATCAGTTGCATGTGAAAATCCTCTTAACTTTTAACCTTCACCGTCCGCAGAGTCTTTATCGGTGCCTTTCGGCGCCAGACGTCCGCGAAAATCAATCAGGCTGTCGACAATGGCCAAGACCACGAGCAACGGATAGATCAGCTGCATAAACAGCAACAGCGTGACGTACAACCCCACCAGCCAGAACTTGGCCAGTCGCTTTTGCGCCACCAGCCCATGAATCAGGGCCAGCCCGGCGAAGAACAACGCTACGCTGCACAACGGCGTAAGCATGGCCATTTCGGGACCGAAGTTCGGCCCTACAAGCATGCACGCCAGCAATACGAGCGCTGGTCCCAGCGGTAGGCGGATGCTGCGAAATTCGCTGGCAAAACCACCCGGGTTATACAACAACGCCTGCCAATAACGCCCAAGTATCAGGCTCAGCACGCTGACGACCTGCATCAAAGCTGCAATCAAACCGGTGAGGACGGGTGCAATCAGTGCTCCAAGGCGCGCTCGCTCTACGTCAGATAACTTGTCGTAGAGACCATTGAGGACCTGCGGCAGAAGTTTTTCCAACTCCTGCGCCATCGCACCAATGGGTTCGCGGAAAACCGTACCCAGGACCACGCCATACACCACACCCAACGCTACGCTGACCAGCAGCACGCGATTCCAGGACTGACCGGCGCGTAACATCAACGCCAGCCCCAGAGTTCCCAGCAGCACCATAAGGGTGCGGGGCTCTCCGATAAACCACCAGACCAAGGCCGGCAGTAACGCCCATGAGAGAATGCTCAAGGCATCTCTCGGACCGCGCCGCAGAAGCACCAGGCTACCTGCAGCAGCACTCAACCAGAACAAGAACGGCAATGCCGCACATCCGGCCACGATTAACGTGGCCTGCACACGGCCTCGCATGATGAACTCAGCTAAGGCGCGCATGCTTTCAATCCTTTACTACTTGTCGACTGCCCGGTCTCAGCGGCCGTGGCTGTCGGTGTAGGCCAGCAGGGCCAGGAAGCGGGCGCGCTTGATAGCGGTGGCCAGCTGACGCTGATAACGAGCTTTAGTACCGGTGATACGGCTTGGAACAATTTTGCCGGTCTCGGATACGTAAGCTTTCAGAGTGTTGAGATCCTTGTAATCGATCTCTTTCACTTCTTCTGCGGTGAAGCGGCAGAATTTACGACGACGGAAGAAACGTGCCATGTAATTGGCTCCTCAAAAGGTCCGTGGATTACTCGTCAGCGTTATCGCTGGCGTCGCTGTTATCGCTGTCATCGCCATCGGCGCTGTCAGAATGCTCAGGACGGTCACGACGCTCACGGCGCTCACTGCGGTTCTCTTCAGCCTTGAGCATCTCGGACTGGCCAGTTACGGCTTCGTCGCGACGGATGACCAGGTTACGGATCACAGCATCGTTGTAACGGAAGTTGTCTTCCAGCTCAGCCAGGGCTTTGCCAGTGCACTCAACGTTCAGCATCACGTAGTGAGCCTTGTGAACATTGTTGATTGCGTAGGCCAGTTGACGACGGCCCCAATCTTCCAGACGGTGGATTTTGCCGCCGTCTTCTTCGATCAGCTTGGTGTAACGCTCTACCATGCCGCCGACTTGTTCGCTTTGATCCGGGTGGACCAAAAAGATGATTTCGTAATGACGCATGAATGCTCCTTACGGGTTGTAGCCTGCCGCTAACTAAAAAGCGGTCAGACAAGGAGTGAATGACACTTGTGTGTCTTGCCTAGAGAGGCACATATGCGCCCGCCATGACGGCAAGGGGCGCAATTGTAGAGAAGGGACAACGGAGGCGCAAGGCAATTGGTGATTATTTGAACAATCTTTACTTGTATACGCCACAAACCAATGTGGGAGCGGGCTGGCTCGCGATGGCATCGCTGCGGTCATCCAGAGACACCGCGTGATACGCATCGCGAGCAAGCCCGCTCCCACATTTAACAGCCAGCCAGCTTACTTCTTCTTCGAAGAAGTCTTGGCCTTGGCGCCGCGCTGACGCTGGGCTTCGAACAGGCAAACACCTGTCGCCACCGAAACGTTCAGGCTGCTGACGCTGCCGGCCATCGGCAGCTTGACCAGGTAATCACAGTGCTCACGGGTCAGGCGACGCATGCCCTTGCCTTCTGCACCCATGATCAGGATGGTCGGGCCGGTCAGGTCCTGGTCATAGATACTGACTTCAGCCTCACCGGCCGTACCGACAACCCACAAGCCGCGCTGCTGGAGCTTCTCCAGAGTACGCGCCAGGTTGGTCACGGCAACCAACGGAATAACTTCCGCTGCACCGCAGGCTACTTTTCGTACCGTCGGCGTCAGCGTTGCAGATTTGTCCTTGGGCACGATAACAGCCAGCGCACCGGCAGCATCCGCCGAACGCAGGCAAGCACCCAGGTTGTGGGGATCGGTCACGCCGTCCAGTACCAGCAACAACGGGGCACCTTCAGTGCGATCGAGCAGCTCGTCGAGCATGGCTTCGCCCCAGACCTGGCTCGGACTCACGTCCGCCACCACACCCTGGTGCACGCCTTCGACCCAGACGTCCATTTCACGACGCTCGGCCTGGCCGACAGCCACACGGTTTTCGTTGGCCAGCTCGATCAGCGTTTGTACACGCGGATCACTGCGACCTTCTGCCAGCCATACCTGCTTGACGCGCTTGGGATGGTGACGCAGCAATGCTTCTACGGCATGCACGCCATAGATTTTTTCCAGACTCATGACTTGGCCTTAGGTTTGCGCGCCCCGCCGCTTTTGGCGGCTGGAGCGGTGCCCGATTTTGGCGGGCCTTTACGATGTTTGCTCGGCTTGGAAGGCTTGCCCGCATCTTTTGCAGGCGCCCCCCTACCCGACTTTCCCGGCTCCGATGTCCGACCGCCGCTTTTCGATTCGGCCAGCAGCGCCTGTTTCAGTTCACGGCTTTTGCGCAGCTCGGCGTTTTTTGCCGCAGCATCGCTTGGGCGATAAGCATCATCCGAGGATTTTTTAGCGGGCTTGGCCGGCGCACTGCGACGTGCAGCCGGGGCTGGCTCAACCGGCTTTTCAGTCGGCTTGGTACCGGCCTTGCCTGCATTCCTGGTTTTAGGCGCATCAGCAGTACGATTTTTACGACCAATCGGCGCACTGAGGGTTTTTTCCGCCATTTCGAAGTCGATCTTGCGCTCGTCGAGATCGACGCGCATGACCCGCACTTCAACGGTATCACCCAAGCGGAAGCTGCGACCGGTGCGCTCGCCCGCCAGGCGGTGATGCACAGGGTCGAAGTGGTAGTAGTCGCCCGGCAAGGCAGTTACGTGAACCAGACCTTCAACATAGATATCGGTCAGTTCCACGAACAGGCCAAAACCGGTCACTGCCGTTACCACGCCAGGGAACGACTCGCCTACGCGATCCTTCATGAACTCGCACTTGAGCCAGTTGGTCACATCGCGGGTGGCTTCGTCGGCACGGCGCTCGCTCATGGAGCACTGCTCGCCGAGCTGCTCCAGGATCGCTTCATCGTACGGATAGATGCGCGCTTTCGGAATGGTCATCGCACCAGCACGGCGAACGTGCGGGGTATCCATCTTGGAATGGATCACGCTGCGGATCGCACGGTGGGTCAACAGGTCAGGGTAGCGACGAATCGGCGAGGTGAAGTGGGTATAGGCTTCATAATTCAGGCCGAAGTGGCCCTGGTTATCGGAGCTGTATACCGCCTGGCTCAACGAACGCAGCATTACGGTCTGGATCAGGTGGAAATCCGGACGGTCCTTGATGCTGGCCAGCAATGCCTGGTAATCCTTCGGCGACGGACCATCTTTACCTTTGTGCAGGCTCAGGCCCAGCTCACCGAGGAACGCACGCAGTTTTTCCAGACGCTCCGGCGGCGGACCATCGTGGACACGATACAGCGCAGGAATCTCGTGCTTCTTGAGGAACTCGGCGGTGGCCACGTTGGCCGCCAGCATGCACTCTTCAATCAGCTTGTGCGCATCGTTACGGGTGGTCGGGCGAATATCGGCAATTTTGCGATCGGAACCGAAGATGATCCGGGTTTCCTGGGTTTCAAAATCAATCGCGCCACGGGTATGACGAGCTGCCAGCAACACCTTGTACAACGAGTACAACTGCTTGAGGTGCGGCACTACATCAGCGTATTCGCTGCGCAGTTGCTTGGCTTCGCTGGTTTTCGGCTGCTCCAGAATAGTGCTGACCTTGTTGTAGGTCAGACGTGCCTGGGAATGGATCACCGCTTCGTAGAACTGATAGTCGGTCATTTCGCCGGTTTTGGAGATGGTCATCTCGCAAACCATGGCCAAACGGTCGACTTTCGGGTTCAGCGAGCACAGGCCGTTGGACAGCTGCTCAGGCAGCATCGGGATCACGCGCTCAGGGAAGTACACCGAGTTGCCGCGAACCTGGGCTTCGGCATCCAGGGCCGAACCGATTTTCACGTAGCTGGAGACGTCGGCAATTGCCACGTACAACTTCCAGCCGCCGGAGAACAGGCGCAGCTTGCCAGGCTTGGCTTCGCAGAATACGGCGTCATCGAAGTCGCGAGCATCTTCGCCGTCAATGGTGACGAACGGCAGATGACGCAGGTCGATGCGCTTCTCTTTGTCTTTCTCTTCGACTTCCGGCTTCAGACGGCTTGCTTCCTTAAGCACAGCTTCCGGCCATACGTGAGGAATGTCGTAAGTACGCAGGGCAATATCGATTTCCATGCCCGGAGCCATGTAGTTGCCTACAACCTCCAGTACATCGCCTTGCGGCTGGAAACGCGGCGTAGGCCAGTGAGTAATCTTCACTTCGACGAACTGACCGATTTTTGCGCCAGCGTTGCGACCCGGGGTTACCAGCACTTCTTGCTGGATCTTCGGGTTGTCGGCCACTACGAAGCCAATACCACCTTCTTCAAAGTAGCGACCCACGATGGTTTCGTGAGCACGGGAAACCACTTCGACGATCACGCCTTCACGACGACCACGACGGTCCAGCCCCGAAACACGGGCCAGCGCACGGTCGCCATCGAACACCAGGCGCATTTGCGCAGGGCTCATGAACAGGTCGTCGCTGCCGTCGTCCGGAACCAGGAAGCCGAAGCCATCGCGGTGGCCACTGATACGGCCGAGAATCAGGTCGAGCTTGTCCACCGGCGCGTAAGTGCCACGGCGGGTGTAAATCAGTTGGGCATCGCGCTCCATCGCACGCAGGCGACGGCG
Source organism: Pseudomonas sp. TWR1-1-3 (assembly GCF_049896805.1). Taxonomy (NCBI): domain Bacteria; kingdom Pseudomonadati; phylum Pseudomonadota; class Gammaproteobacteria; order Pseudomonadales; family Pseudomonadaceae; genus Pseudomonas; species Pseudomonas sp. TWR1-1-3. The sequence continues at coordinate 159,525 of NZ_JAFCUZ010000005.1, forward strand.
CAAGGCCTCGATTTGGTCTTCTGTGGTCAGACCGAACTCTTCCACCAACTGTTCACGAGCAGCAGGCGAGCCACGCTCGGCCAGGTGCTGAAGGATCAGTTCGCGGCTAGGGATAGGGTTTTCGTATTTTTCCGCTTCACGTGCGGCCTCGGGATCGAGGGTCTGCCAATCGGCCATTAGATAGTTTTCACCTTGTCTATATGCGGGTTAGTTTGGCATACGCGTATTGAAACGGGAAATTTCAGGCACACACTGGGCCTTATTAGTCCTTTCTGACGCGCTTTGCTGCTGTCGACCAACCGTTCGCGAAATATTTTCACTATTTTTAAACACAACGCTTTACAGGTCAAAGGTTCGTCCGTAAGATGCGCGCCATCAACAACGGCAACAGCGTTGAAGATACTGCCCAGATGGTGAAATTGGTAGACACGCCAGCTTCAGGTGCTGGTGATCGCAAGGTCGTGGAAGTTCGAGTCTTCTTCTGGGCACCAATTCGAGATTGCAGAGTAGTACACTCTTCAGCCTCACACAAAAACCCGCGAAAGCGGGTTTTTGCATTCCGGGTCAGCTAAGCCCCTGATTTAATAAAATTAAAACAGGGGTTTACAGATCGAAAAGCTGTCCGTATTATGCGCCACATCAACAGCGGCAACGTTGCTGATACTGCCCAGATGGTGAAATTGGTAGACACGCCAGCTTCAGGTGCTGGTGACCGCAAGGTCGTGGAAGTTCGAGTCTTCTTCTGGGCACCAATTCAGGTTTACAGGTTCACCCTGTGCAACCACTCAAAAAGCCCGCGAAAGCGGGCTTTTTAGTTTCCGGGATTCCTTCCTACCCTCTTCGATACCTTTTATCTGCGGCCTAAAGGTCGTATTTGATAATCTATCTCATCCGCATTAATATCCGGCCAACTTCAGATCCCTGGCTCATCCTCCTGGATACCCGTGCCCGACACCAATGACAGGCTCCAGCTTTACCTGACGCATCGTATCGCCCTGGTCGACTATGCCGCCCCCATCGTGGGCTGCCGGGCCAAGGCAGAAGATGTGGTTCAAGACGCCTGGCTGCGCTTCAGCCAGGGCGCGGACAACCTCGCCCCGCTGACACAACCGGTGGGCTATCTTTACCGTATCGTGCGCAACCTGGCCTTTGACCTCAATCGCCGGGCAACCCTGGAAAACCGCCACACCACCCATAGCGAATCATTGGACGAACACATTTCCAACGCGCCTTCGCCCGAGCAGCAAGCCTTGCATGTGGACGAATTGCGCAAATTGCAACATGCTTTGTCCCGCCTGCCGGAGCGCACGCGCCAGGCATTCGTATTGCATCGCCTGCAAGGCCTGACGTTTCAGCAAATCGGCACGCAACTTGGCATATCCGTGAGCCTGGCCCACCAATTGGTCCGCGACGCCCTGACCTACTGCGCGGAACAACTGAGTGATGACTGAAAAACCGCCCCCGAACCCGATCTGGGAAACCGCACTGGACTGGCTGCTGCTGATCCAGGAGAACCCTCACGACTCCGAACTGACCGAACGCCTGAACCACTGGCGCGCCAGCGCCCCTGAGCACGACGCGGCTTATCGCAAGGCGCTCAAGGTCTGGAGCCTGAGCGGCGAGGCGCTCACCCTGCCGGTGACAACAGCACCGGCCCCGCCGATGGCACGCCCACCCCAGCGCCTGAGCCGGCGCAAACGCGCACTGGTCGGCGCCGCCGTGGCCGCCAGCGCCCTGCTGATGTGGGGCCCCGACTGGCAGGCGATGCAAGCCGACCACCGCAGCCCCACCGGCGAACACCGCACCGTGGCGCTCAGCGATGGCAGCCAGATGCTTCTCGACAGCAATACGCTTGCCGATGTGCAGTTCAACCCCGACCAGCGAGAAGTCACGCTATTGCGTGGCCAGGCCTTTTTCTCGGTGACCCACGATGCCAACCGCGCCTTCTACGTCAACGCCGGTGACGTGCGGGTTCGGGTGACCGGCACCGCGTTCGCGGTCAACCTGGACGACAACGGCGTCGACGTCAGCGTCGAGAGCGGCACGGTTGCGGTACAAACGCCGCAAGCATCGGTTTCGGCCACGCACCTGCTGGGCCATGGTGACCAACTGCACTTCACTGCAAACGGCCAGCGCACGCGCATCGTGCAATTGCCCCAGGAGCAAATCGCGCCCTGGCGTCGCTGGCAGCTGGTGGCGGTCGATCAATCGATCGATGACGTGATCACCCAGTTGCGCCGCTATCAGCCGGGCCTGATTCTGCTGACGGACAAGGCGCTGGGGCAACGACGCATCACCGCAGCCCTGAACCTGCGCGACCCCAAACGCGCACTGCAAACCGCCATTGCCCCATTGGGCGGACGCCTGCAGGACAGCGTGCCCTACACCCTGATCGTCTCGACCAAGCCCTGAGCCTCCCTGCGGGCGCGGGCTTGTGCTAACGAAACTATTTTCACTTATTTCTGGAAATCCTGAAGGCCCGGGAGTCTTTACCTACGAACGTCACTGATAAAGATTCGCATTAGTGACTATGGCGTTTCATTTCGTAGGTCACCTCATGCCTTCTTCGCGTTTGCGTTGTGTCAGTGTTGCTCGCTATCGATCGTTGTCCCTGGCCCTGTTGCTCGGCCTGCCCGCACTGGCCATCGCTGCCAGCCCGGCAGCCGACACGCCAATCAGCCGTCAACAACTGCACTTCCAGATCCCGGCCCAGCCTTTGGCCAGCGCCCTGATTGCGTTTTCCCAGCAGTCAGGCTGGCAGGTCAGCGCGGAAAGCACCGTGCTCAACGGCCTGACCAGCTCGCCAGTCGATGCCAGCACCAGCCCCGAAAAAGCCCTGGCCCACCTGTTGCGCGGCACGGGCATGCAATGGGAAGTGACCTCGTCTGACAGCGCCTCAATCCTGCCGCCCGCCCAAAGCGATGTGCTACAAATCAAAAGCACCCCCATCACGGCGATGGAGCCGGTGTTCCAGGGCGAACAGGTGATCGACCGGCAGATGATCGAGGACCTGCCCTCGGGCAACGGTGATATCACCAGCCTGCTGCGCACCAACCCCAACGTGCAGTTCGACAACAGCCAGTTGAGCAGCAAAAACCCGGGGGAAATCGCCCCCGCCGATATCAGCATCAACGGCGCACGGCCCTGGCAGAACCTGTTTATCGTTGACGGCATGAGCATGAACAACGACCTGGACCCGGGCAACAGCAACGACGACTTCGATGAGATACCGGGGCGCAGCCAGGGCCTGGCGCTGGACACCGACCTGCTGGAAAACATCAAGGTCTACGACAGTAACGTGCCGGTAGAATTTGGCGGCTTCAATGGCGGTGTAGTCGAAGCCAATACCCGCGACCCCCGCAAGGAACTGCACGGCAAGGTGTCGGTACAAATGACCCGCTCCGAGTGGACCCGCTATCACCTGAACAAAGACGACCCGGACCTGGAAAATTTCAAGGCCGGCTTTGGCAACAACTACCAGCCCGACTTCGAAAAAGTCATCACCCGCGCCACCCTCGAAGGCCACCTGACCGACAACTTCGGCTTGCTGGGCACCTTCTCGCGTAAAGAATCCACCATGCCGACCCGCCTGTTTTCCGTGGCCAACCAGACCGAAACGGCAATGGAGACCGAAGAACAATCGCGGCGCATCGACAACTACTTCCTCAAGGCCACCTGGCAGATCAACGAAGACTGGAAGCTCGATACCACCCTGACCCACGCGCCGGAAACCGCCCGCACCTACGGCCCCAACTCGCTGGTGTCCGGCCGCGATATGGATGCCGGTGGCGACAGCATCAGCACGCGCCTGGTGTGGAACGCGCCCCTGGCCCGGGTTGAGCAGAACCTGAGCTGGAGCGAGCTGAATACCTCACGCTATTCCGACCGCGACTACATGATCCTCTGGCGAACTTCGGCCAGTCGCGACTGGAGCACCTCGGCATTCGCCACCGAAGGCGGTTTTGGCGATATCGAAGAAACCCAAAAAACCCTGGCCTACAAACTCAAGGCCGACTGGAACAGCTTCAAATGGCTGGGTGTGGATCATTCGCTGCAAACTGGCCTGGAGCTGTCGCAGAACTCGGCCAGCTATGAGCGCGGCACACCCTACAGCAGCTACGCGGTGGACAAGGCCACGTCATGCACCGGCAATGACCCGCTGTGCTCAATGGCGCCAACAATCAATGGCTGGCCTGGCCAGTATGCGAACAAGATGACCGTTACCCAGGGCAAAATTGCCTTCGACACGCGTTCATGGGCGCTGTATCTGCAAGACGAAATGCACTATAAGCGCCTCACCGTCAGGCCCGGCATCCGGGTGGACGGCGACAACTATATGAATCAGATCACCTTCGCCCCGCGCCTGGCCACCGAGCTGGACGTGTTTGGCGATGGCAAGACCCGCCTCACTGCCGGCGCCAACCGTTACTACGGACGCAACCTTTACGCCTATCGCCTGCGCGACGGTATTGCCTCGATGAGCACCGAATACACCCGCAAGACGCAGACGTCTGACTGGGAGCTGAGCAAGCACATCGCCAATGACAGCAAATTCAACCAGCTCAAAGTGCCTTACGACGACGAACTGACCCTGGGCCTGAGCCACGTGCAGTGGAACACCGAGTTCGCCGTCAAGTACGTCAACCGTAAGGGGCGCGACCAGATCAGCCGCGCCTGGGGCGCGCAAATCGGCGAACCGTCCGAAGACACCTCGACCCTGGCTGCCAACTACTACACCTACTACAACGGCGGCAAAAGCGACGCCGACATCTACACCCTGAGCATCACCCCCCTGCAACCCTTCAATCTGGGCAGCACCCGCACCACTGCGCAGTTTGCGATGGACTGGAGCAAGATCAACAACACCGGGCTGTCCAGCTACAGCGCCAGCATCGGCGCGATTTATGTGGAAGACCCGACGATCCAGTACGACGGCAAGTTCATGAAGTATTCCGATATGCCCGCCAGCAACTACAACCGCCCCTGGACCGCGCGCCTGACCACCGTGACCGAAGTCGAGCCCCTGCACCTGACCTGGACCAACTTCCTGCGTTACCGCGACGGCTACCGGCGCATTGCCTCCACCAACAAAAAGGTCGAGCACGAAGGCAGCAGTGTCTATGTCTGGGAAGAAACTCCGTTCTCCGGGGCACTGACATGGGACACCCGTGTGGCCTGGGAGATGCCCACCGCCAAGGATCAGGCCGTTTTCGTAAATCTCGACGTCAGCAACCTGCTGGACAAGACCATCGTCAGCTCCACCGACACCAACGGCGTACTCAACTATGAAGTCGGCCGCCAGTTCATGCTGGAAGTGGGGTATAAATTTTGAAGACCCTGTTCCTCGGCCTGACCCTCGGCACCCTGACCCTGAACGCAGTCGCCTGCGACGAACAGGCCGCCGACTACAAAACCTGCATCGCCCAACAATACCGCCAGCCCGTCGCCCAATGGCCTTCACCCCAGGTAGATGCCGATGTGCAATGGCAGGAAATGACCGCCCTGCCCGCCCACGCCCCCGCACCGCCGGATAACCCGTTCAGCGAAGCCAAGGCCGAGTTGGGCAAAAAACTGTTCAACGACCCCAAGCTCTCGCGCTCCGGGCAAATCGCCTGCGCTTCGTGCCATGAAGCCGATATGGCCTTTGCCGATGGCCGCCGCGTCTCGTTCGGGCATGACCGCCAGAGCGGCCGACGCAATGCCCCCAGCCTGGTAATGAGCGGCTACAGCCCGGCGCTGTTCTGGGACGGGCGCGGTGGCACTCTGGAACAGCAAGCCATGCACCCCATCGTCGACCCGGTGGAAATGGCCTTTGATATCCCGCAACTGCTGCAACGGCTCAATACCGATAGCGCTTACCGGGAGGAGTTTGCACAAGTTTTCGGGCCAGGCCCGATCACCCCACAGCAAACCGCCCAGGCCCTGGCCACCTTTCAGCGCACGCTGGTCAGCGCCACGCGCAACACCGCCTTCGAGCAACTGCTGCGCGGGCGCCCGCAACGCATGAGCGATGAGCAGCTCTATGGCCTGCATCTGTTTCGCACCAAGGCACGCTGCATGAACTGCCACTTCGGCCCGGCGCTGAGCGACGAGCAGTTTCATAACGTCGGCCTGAGTTACTACGGGCGTAAATACGAAGACCTCGGGCGCTACGAAGTAACGCGCAAACCAGAAGACGTGGGGGCATTTCGTACGCCGTCATTGCGCCTGGTGATGAAAACCGCACCGTGGATGCACAACGGCCTGTTTGTGAACATGGAAGGCACGCTGGCGTTCTACAACATGGGCATGCCCCGCCCGCGCCCCAACGCGCAACAGGTCAACGACCCGTTGTTCCCACGCACCAGCGACCGGCTCAAGGCGCTGAACATGGACAAGGACGAACTGCGGGCCTTGCGCAGCTTTCTCGACACACTGTAGGCAGCGCCTGACTTTGTGGGAGCGGGCTTGCTCGCGATGCAGGCGACACGGTGTACCGGTAAAACGGCAGCATACCCATCGCGGGTAAGCCCGCTCCCACAAAAGCAGAACAGGCCGGCAGCATCACATTTCGTCGCACTGGTGCAATTGGACGCTGGGTCAAGCGCACTTGAGAAACGATATCGTTTATTATTGTTACAAGTTTTGTAGTACCCAAGCGAGGAAACCAGCGAATGATGCTCCGAAATACCCAGCTTGCGACATTTCTACTGCGAAGTTTGTCCATCGCAACACTTGGCCTGACCCTGCTTGCTCCCGCCGCCTACGCTGCCGATCCTGTGACGCTGACCCTGTACAACGGCCAGCACAAAGAGGTCGGCGACAACCTCGCTGCCGCCTTTGAAGCCAAGACCGGCATTCACGTCAATGTGCGCAAAGGCAGCAGCAACCAGCTGGCCAGCCAGATCATGGAAGAAGGCGATCGCTCGCCTGCGGACGTGTTCTACGCCGAAGAGTCGCCGCCTCTGAACAGCCTGGGCGAACAGGGCTTTCTGGCCAAGGCCGATGACAGCACCCTGCAAGCGCTGCCCAAAGAGTACGTGGCCGCCAATGGCACCTGGATCGGCGTGACTGCGCGTACCCGCGTTGTCGCCTTCAACCCGAAAAAGATCAGCGAAGACCAGTTGCCCAAGTCGGTTCTGGATTTCGCTGACCCGCAATGGCAAGGCAAGATCGGCTTTGTACCCACCAGCGGTGCCTTCCAGGAACAGGCCGTAGCAATCATCAAGCTGCACGGGCGCGATGCCGCCGAAGAATGGCTGACCGGTCTGCGTGCGTTCGGCAAGACCTACACCAACAACATGGTGGCACTCAAAGCCGTAGAAAACGGTGAAGTCGCCGCAGTACTGGTCAACAACTACTACTGGTTTGCCCTGCAACGCGAAAAAGGCCAGCTGGATTCCAAACTGCACTACTTCACCGATGGTGATGCGGGCGGTTTGATCACCGTGTCCAGCGCCGGCGTGATCAAGGCCAGCAAACACCCCAAGGAAGCCCAGCAACTGCTGGCTTACATGGCCAGTGAAGAAGGTCAGCGCGTTATCACCAACACCACCGCTGAATACCCGATGCGCAAAGGCATGGTCTCGGAACGCGGCCTCAAACCGTTTGAAGAGCTGCAACCGCCGAAAGTGACGCCTGCCGACCTGGGTAACGCTGAAGAAGCACTGGACCTTGAACGTGATGTAGGCCTGCTCTGATGTTGTCAGCCGCTCAACCTGCACGCTTTACGCCCACTCGCAAAAAGCCTTCGATCTGGCTGTTGTTGCCCGTACTGCTACTGGTGGGCCTGAGCCTGTTGCCGCTGTTGTATGTCGGCACAAAGGCCTGGCAAGCCGGGTGGTCTGAAGCCCTGCACCTGTTGTGGCGGCCTTATGTCTTTGGCCTGATGCGCAACACCTTGCTGCTGATGGTCGGCGTCACACTGACCTGCGCCCTGGTCGGCCTGAGCCTGGCCTGGCTGCTCGAGCGCAGCAACCTGGCGGGGCGGCGCCTGTGGGGCGTGATCCTGTGCCTGCCATTTGCCGTGCCGGCGTTTGTCAGCAGCTTTACCTGGGTATCGCTCAGCGCCAGTTTCGAGGGCCTGGGCGGTGCCATTCTGGTGATGAGCCTGTCCAAGTACCCGCTGATCTTTCTGCCGGTGGCGGCGACCCTGCGCAACCTCGACCCAGCCCTTGAAGAGTCGGCTCGAACCCTGGGGCAGAACCGCTGGGGGGTGTTTTTCAAGATCACCCTGCCACTGCTCTGGCCTTCGCTGCTGGCCGGCTCGTTGCTGATTGCCCTGCATATGCTGGTGGAATTCGGCGCGCTGTCGATCATCGGCCTGCAGACCTTTACCACAGCCATTTATCAGCAGTTCGAACTGGAGTTCAGCAATGCCAATGCGGCGATGCTGTCTGCGGTGCTGCTGGTGATGTGCCTGAGCCTGTTATGGCTGGAACTTAAGGTTCGTGGCAAAGGCCGGCATATTCGTATCGGCCAGGGCGCTGCACGGCATGCGGAACAAGTGAACCTGGGCAAGTGGTCGCTACCGGGGCAACTGTATTGCCTGGCGCTGGCGGTGATTGGCAGCGGCATCCCGCTGGGCATGCTGGCGTACTGGCTGATCAAGGGCAGCTCGGCAGCATTCCCGCTGGCCGAGATTGGCGAGGCTCTGTTCTCGTCGCTGTCACTGGCCCTGGGCGGTGCGGCGCTGTGCCTGGTGCTGGCTGTGCCGGTCGGATTGCTGGTGGTGCGTTACAAAGGCCCGCTGGCCATCTGGGCGGAGCGTTTGCCATATCTGTTACATGCACTGCCCGGGCTGGTGATTGCCTTGGCGCTGGTCTACTTCGCCCTGCATTATGTGCCGGCGCTGTACCAGACTTCGGCATTGCTGCTGATTGCCTATGCGCTGCTGTTTTTGCCACTGGCACAGGCACCCATCCGCACGGCGCTGAACAAGGCGGCTCCGCAACTGGAAGAAGCAGCACGGACCCTGGGCGCCACTTCGTTTACGGCATTTTGCCGGGTGACCCTGCCGATTATCTTCCCCGCGCTGGGGGCGGCCTTTGCCCTGGTGTTTCTGGATGCGATGAAGGAATTGACCGCCACCTTGCTACTGAGTCCGACCGGGCTGAACACCCTGGCAACACAAGTGTGGTCGCATACTTCGAATATCGAGTTTGCGGCAGCGGCGCCTTATGCGGCGTTGTTGATTCTGGTGTCGGGGCTGCCGGTGTACTTGCTCACCACCAGGATGTATTTGAGCCGCTGACCCTCAGGCCTTCCCTTGTGGGATCTGGCTTGCCTGCGATGGCATCGACGGGGGCATGCAGATAAACCGCGCTGCCCGCATCGCGAGCAAGCCCGCTCCCACAGGGGCAGCCCCGCTTCTCTACGCCCGGAACTGCCCAAGACTCGCCTTGAGCTGCGCCGCCAACCCGTCCAGCACCTTGCCGCTGGCCGTGGTCTGGGTCACCGCCTCGGCCGCACGCTCGGCCTGGGCATGGATCACTTCCACCCGCCCACGCACCGCATACGCTCCTTGCGCCTGATGCTCGGCAGCTTTGGTCGCATCACCAATCGCGCTATGCACCTGCTCGACCGATACCTGCATGGTCTTTTGCAACTGCACGCTGCCGCGCAGCACCGCCAGGCCCTCATCGGCCTGACGCCCCGCCAAGCCAATGGCCGCCACGGCTTCCCTGGCTCCCTGCTGCAAGGCCACGATATGCGCCTGAATATCACCGGTAGAGCTTTGGGTTTTGCTGGCCAGAGCCCGCACTTCATCGGCTACCACAGCAAAACCACGCCCAGTCTCCCCCGCCCTCGCGGCTTCAATGGCCGCGTTCAAAGCCAGCAGATTGGTTTGCTCGGCGATGCCGTGAATCACCGTCAGCACCACTTCAATCTGCTCACTTTGCTGCGCCAGACGCTCGATCACCTTGGCTCCCTCGCCCACCTGTCCGGCCAGCGCCTCGATCAGCCCCCCGACCTTGGCCGAGGTGCGAGTGTTTTCATCAGTAGCCTGACGAATATCAACCACCTGCCGGAGCGCCGCCTGCATCGCCTGGCTTTCCGACTGGGCTGCATCTGCCATGGTCGACAGTGCATGCAGGCTCTGAGCTACTTCATCGCGCTGTAACTGCGCGGCAGCATCGGCCCCGGCATTGCGCAAGGTCATCACACCGATCTCCACCCCGGTGCGCTGCGCCACATCACCCGCCTCACGCACGATGGGCTGCAGCTTGTCGACAAAGCGGTTAACCGCCGCCGCCATATCGCCGATTTCATCCTTGCTGTTCAGGCCTACACGCTTGGTCAAATCGCCTTCGCCTGCGGCCAGGTCATCCAGCGCGGCAATCAGCAGCAGCAACTTGTTGACCACCCGCCGCCCCAGCACCACCGCCAGTAACAGCAACACACCAAATCCGACAATCGCCAGCCCCATGCCAATACGCCAGCGCAAGGTGTCCGCCGCCTCGCGCACGGTCTGCGCGGTATTGGCCTGCATCTGCGCCGCCGCTGCCTGCGCCGACTCCAGACGCGCGCCCAGTGCTGCCGAACTGTCGCTGGCAGCACCTTGCAAGCTTTCGCCGACCAGTTGCCCGCTATTGGCTATCAACGTCGAAAAGCGCTGGTCGAGGGCCGCCAGGTCCTGCTCAACCGAGGCGGTGGAAACCCCCATCAGCACTTTGCCGATCTCGACGCCATTGGGGTTGATAGAGGCTTCGAGGTAGTACACCGACGGATCATGGCGGGCCGCATCGAGCACTTTATCCAGCGCCCGCTCGCCATTGCCCTTGGCCAAAAGCGCCTGGTTGATCGGGTTATCACGATTGAGATAGCGGGTCAGATGCTGCCCCGTGGCATCGTCGTACACCACGAATAACACATTAGGATTACGTTGAGCGCGTCGGGCGAAATCGGACAGCGTGGGCACGTCGCTATCCCATATGGCACGCGGCGCTACAGCTGCCAGCAGTTGCGCCATGTCGTTTGCCGAGTCCTGCAGGTTCTTCTCCAGCGATTGCCTGAGCTGCATTTGCTCGTCTTTCAAGCGTGGCTCCAGGCCCGCGGTCAAACGCTGCCGGGTGCTGGCAGACAACGCGTCAAGGCTGCTTTTAACTTCACGCCCGGCCTGCTCCAGTTCCGCGGTGAGCTTTTGGCTGTCTGCCCCCAGACGCGCATCCAGATCAGACTCCAACGCCGTCACCGTGCTCCGTGTCAGTGCAACAGCCACCAAAACCTGCACCAAAAGAGCGATACCTAGGGTAACGAATACAGGCCGCAGCAGACGGCTTTGTAACAGTGAGAGAACGGCAGACACGGAAAACCCTCCACTTAGGTGCCATTATTTTGATAGCACGCTTATTGACGGTTTTCACAGCAAGGGTCGTGCCGCACAACAGGCAGAAACGACAAAAGGCCCCGAAGGGCCTTTTGTTTTACATCAACAGCGACTTAAGCGAACGGGTGACGCAGAACGATGGTCTCGTTGCGGTCCGGGCCAGTCGAAATGATGTCGATCGGAGCGCCGATCAGCTCTTCTACGCGCGTGATGTAAGCGCGAGCGTTGGCTGGCAGCTCTTCCAGGGTTTTGGCACCCACGGTCGATTCAGTCCAGCCCGGCACTTCTTCGTACACAGGCTGCAGGCCTACGTAGCTGTCAGCGTCGGTCGGTGCAACATCAACACCGTTTGCGTCTTTGTAGCCAACGCAAATGTTGATGGTTTCCAGACCGTCGAGTACGTCCAGCTTGGTCAGGCAGATGCCCGAGATGCTGTTCACATCGATAGCGCGACGCAGGATAACGGCGTCGAACCAGCCGCAACGACGGGCACGGCCGGTGGTAGCACCGAACTCGTGACCTTGCTTGGCCAGGTGAGCGCCAACGTCGTCGAACAGCTCAGTCGGGAACGGGCCCGAACCTACGCGAGTGGTGTAAGCCTTGGTGATGCCCAGGATGTAGTCCAGGAACATCGGGCCAACGCCCGAACCGGTCGCAACGCCGCCAGCGGTGGTGTTGGAGCTGGTCACGTACGGGTAGGTACCGTGGTCGATGTCCAGCAACGAACCCTGGGCGCCTTCGAACATGATGTCCTTGCCAGCGCGACGCAGGTCGTGCAGCTCGGCTGTCACGTCCAGCATCAACGGCTTGAGCAGCTCGGCGTATTCCTTGCACTCGGCCAGGGTCTTGTCGAAGTCGATAGCCGGCTCTTTGTAGTAACCAACCAGCATGAAGTTGTGGTAATCCACCAGTTCACGCAGTTTGGCTTCAAAGCGCGGCATGTTCAGCAGGTCGCCAACACGCAGGCCACGACGGGCAACTTTGTCTTCGTAAGCCGGGCCGATACCGCGACCGGTCGTACCGATCTTCAGCTCGCCACGGGCTTTTTCACGGGCCTGGTCCAGCGCCACGTGGAACGACAGGATCAGCGGGCAGGACGGGCTGATACGCAGGCGCTCGCGCACCGGTACGCCTTTCTCTTCCAGCTTGATGATTTCACGCAGCAGGGCGTCGGGAGCAACCACGACACCGTTGCCGATCAGGCATTGCACGCCTTCGCGCAACACGCCCGACGGAATCAGGTGCAATACGGTTTTTTCGCCGTCGATTACCAGCGTGTGGCCAGCGTTGTGGCCACCTTGGTAACGCACTACAGCGGCAGCATGTTCGGTCAGCAGATCAACGATCTTGCCTTTGCCCTCATCACCCCATTGGGTGCCCAGGACTACGACATTCTTACCCATAACACTTGTCCTCATTCGCGCAAACTTGGTGCCGGCAGCCGCCGGCAGGAAAACTCAAGAAACCAGCGGCACTACTTGCCACAGGCCATTCTGCTGAATCAATTGGCGGTCGCAGTCTGCCTCCAGGGCACCAGCCTGCTGTTGCCCAGGCAACGCCTGAACCACACGCTGGCCTTCACTGCGAAGCTGGCAAACCTGCTGCCAGAGTGCCGCATCGGTGCTGTCTGGCATCCAGATACCACCAGACGGCAACTTGACTTCCGCACGCCCCAGGGTCACCAGGGTTTTCAAATCGGTCGAAAAGCCGGTTGCCGGCCGGGCACGCCCGAAAACAGCACCAATGTCGTCATAACGACCGCCTTGGGCGATGGAGTCCCCAACGCCCGGTACAAATACCGCAAACACTACACCTGTGTGGTAGTGATACCCACGCAACTCGCCCAGGTCAAAGTACAACGGCAACTGCGGGAAACGCACAGACAACCCTTCGGCAATCGCCACCAGGTCGTCCAGAGCTGCCAGCACTTGAGCCGGAGCCTTGGCCAGACGCTCGCGCGCAGCAGCCAGAACTTCGTGACCGCCACACAAACCAACCAAGGCCTGCAGCATGCCCGCCAAATCGGCCGGCAAGCCTTGGGTCAAGGCCGTTACTTCGTCGATCGCCTTGCGTTGCAGGGCGTCGAACAATTGTTGTTCCACTTCAACCGACAGGTTGGCCGCACGGGCCAGACCACGGTAAATACCAACATGCCCCAGGTCCATGTGCACATCCGGCACATCGGCCAGTTGCAGCATGGCCAGCATCAGGCTGATCACTTCAACATCGCTGCTCGGGCTTGCATCGCCATACAACTCGGCGCCCAGCTGGATCGGGCTGCGCGAGGATGACAGTGCACGCGGTTGAGCATGCAGCACGCTGCCGGCGTAGCACAGACGGCTCGGGCCTTCACGACGCAGGGTATGCGCATCGATACGCGCCACTTGCGGCGTGATGTCGGCACGAAAACCCATCTGGCGACCCGTTTGCGGGTCAATCACCTTGAAGGTACGCAAGTCGAGGTCCTGGCCAGCCCCTGTCAGCAGGGACTCCAGGTATTCGATATGCGGGGTCACGACGAACTCATAGCCCCAGCTCTGGAACAGATCCAACACCTGACGGCGCGCCACTTCAATGCGGGCAGCTTCAGGTGGAAGTACTTCTTCGATGCCATCTGGCAAAAGCCAGCGGTCTACCGTTGCCATTACGCCATTCCCCTGTGATCCGGGCGGCCAGCCAGCAGGCGAGCCTTGAGTAAAGCAGAACGTGGCTGCGTCTTGAACGCGCACAGCAAAAAAGCCTGAACGACAGGCTCGCACATTCCTCGAAAATTCTGCCGATGCTGTAACAGCCATTCGGACAATCAAACATGCAGACGCAAAAAAGCCGGGAATTTCCCGGCTGCCGCATCATACACCCGTTTTCTAAAAGGATCACCCTGCGAGGCCATTTGACCGCCAAGCGGAGTGAATCAGGGCCTGTGATGAACATGCCAACCCTTCTGAAAACAGTGTGGGAGCGGGCTTGCTCGCGATGGCATCAACTCGATTTAGCAGACAGACCGAGTTGCTTGCATCGCGAGCAAGCCTGCTCCCACAGGCTTGAAGCGCTTTTACTGCTGCGAAGGCTTGGATTTTTCCAGGTAGCGGAAGAAATCGCTGCTTGGGTCCAGAACCAGCACATCGTTCTTGCTCGCGAAGCTTTCGCGGTAAGCGCGCAGGCTGCGATAGAACTTGTAGAACTCCTGATCCTGGCCATAAGCCTTGGAGTAGATCGAAGCTGCCTGGGCATCGCCATCACCGCGTGCTTCTTCGGACTGACGATAAGCTTCAGCCAGCAGAACACGACGTTGACGGTCGGCGTCAGCACGAATGCCTTCTGCCAGTTCGTTACCCTTGGCCCGATGCTCGCGTGCTTCACGCTCACGTTCGGTGCTCATACGTTCGAAAACGCTGCGGTTTACTTCTTTTGGCAGGTCGATGGCCTTGACGCGAACGTCGACCACTTCAATGCCCAGCTCTTTTTCAGCCATTTTGTTCAACGATGCAGTGATGTCAGCCATCAACGCATCACGCTCACCCGACACTACTTCGTGCAGGGTGCGCTTGCCGAACTGGTCACGCAGACCGGATTCCAGACGACGCGACAGACGTTCGTCAGCAATCTGTTTCATGCCCGAAGTTGCGGTGTAGAAGCGCTCGGCATCTTTCACACGCCACTTGGCGAAGGCATCAACCATGACCGCTTTCTTTTCCAGCGTCAGGAAACGCTGAGTCGGCGCGTCCAGCGTCATCAGGCGGGCGTCGAACTTGCGCACCTGGTTGACGTAAGGAATCTTCACATGCAGGCCCGGCTGAACGTCAGCCTGGACCACACGGCCAAAGCGCAGCAGTACAGCACGCTCGGTTTGCGAGACGATGTAGAAGCTGTTCCAGGCAACGATCCCCACGACAACAGCAACAATAAGGGCAACCAGCGATTTATTGCTCATCAGCGGCTCTCCCTGGTGCGCGGTTGTGGCGGCAGATCCGTGCTGACGTGCGAGCCGGAATCAGTATTGCTCGCTGCGGCTGCCGAACCCGTTGCCGGGGCGCTGCCATTACGGCCTTCGATCATTTTGTCCAACGGCAAGTAAAGCAGGTTGCTCTGGCCGTTTTTGTTACCGGTCACGAGTACCTTGCTGGTGTTGCTGAAGACTTCCTGCATGGTGTCCAGATACAGACGGTCGCGGGTCACTTCAGGATTTTTGCGGTACTCGGCAACCAGTTTGGTAAAGCGGTCAGCCTCACCCTTGGCGCGGGAAACCACTTCATCACGGTAGCCGTTGGCATCTTCGATGATGCGCTGGGCCTGACCACGTGCTTCCGGTACAACGCCGTTGGCATAGCTTTCGGCCTGGTTGCGGGCACGCTGCTCGTCTTCTCGGGCACGGATCACGTCATCGAAGGCTTCCTGTACTTCACGCGGTGCGGCTGCGTTCTGTACGTTGACCTGGGTCACGGTGATACCGGTCTTGTAGGTATCGAGGAAACGCTGCAGGCGTTCCTTGATTTCCACGGCCATTTGCTCACGGCCTTCGGTCAGCACCTGATCCATCGACGTGGAACCCACGACGTGACGCAAGGCGCTGTCGGTAGCCTGCTGCAAGCTGACTTCCGGTTGATCAACATTCAGCACGAAGTCGCGCAGGTTGCTGATCTTGTACTGCACGGTCAGCGGCACTTCGACGATGTTTTCGTCTTCAGTCAGCATTTGACCCTGCTTGGTGTACGCACGCTCACGCGTCACGTTCTCCATGTACTTTTTGTCGAACGGCGGGAAGTAGATATTCAGGCCCGGCCCAACGGTGTCGTAGTACTTGCCCAGGCGCAGCACCACGGCTTGCTCCTGCTCATCGACTACATACACGGCGCTGTAAAGCCAGGCAGCCGCCAGCACGACGAGGCCGATGCCGAGCAGACCGTAGCCGGTGCCCTTGCCATTCGAACCACCCTCACTGCCGCTGCCGCCAGTACGTTTTTTCCCACCACCGAACAACCCATTCAGGCTTTCCTGCAGCTTTCGGAAGGCCTCGTCGAGATCTGGTGGCCCCTTGCGGTCGCCATTTTTAGGGCGTTTGCCACCCCAAGGATCTTGATTGTTCGAGTTGCCACCCGGCTCATTCCAAGCCATAGCGCTCTCCATCTGATAAAGCAAAGACGCGCCCACGGCGCGCCGACCAATGCTACAGAATGCCTATCACAGCGGCACGACCGCTTTGCGAGGCTTTTATTGCAAAGTGTGTTCTTCGATGAATTCCAGCGGCTGCATCCCTTCGCGGCTGACCAAGCGATTGAGCTCGGATCGCGGCAGGCGTACGTCCAACAGACTGGAGCCCTCATCGTCATGCTGTTCTTTTTGCACAACCCCCAGTTCGAAGAACTGTGCACGCAGTCGAGCAAAACGTTGCGGCAAGCGCAAGGTGCCCACGAACAAATCATTGCCCAGCAACTCGGCGATGGCCTGCTCAAGCAACTCCAGCCCTTGACCATCACGGGCCGACAACCAGACCCGCTGCGGCTTGCCATCGGCATCACGCTGGATCTGCGGCTCGACACCTTCAAGCAAATCGATTTTGTTGTAGACCTCGAGAATCGGCAAGTCCTGCGCACCGATTTCGCCCAGTACCACCATCACCTGCTCGATCTGCGCCATGCGCTCAGGCTCGTGCGCATCGATCACATGCAGCAGCAGATCGGAATTGCTCGACTCTTCGAGCGTAGACCGGAATGCTTCAACTAGCTTGTGCGGAAGATGACGAATAAAGCCCACGGTGTCGGCCAGCACGATCGGCCCCAGGTCGCCCAGATCAAGGCGGCGCAGGGTCGGGTCTAGCGTGGCGAACAACTGGTCGGCGGCAAAGACGTCAGAGCCGGTGACCTTGTTGAACAGCGTGGATTTACCGGCGTTGGTATAGCCCACCAGCGACACTGTAGGAATATCGGCGCGTTGGCGCCCTCTACGGGACTGCTCGCGTTGACTGCGGACTTTTTTCAGACGGGCTTTGATCTGGCTGATGCGCACACGCAACAGTCGGCGGTCGGTTTCGAGCTGGGTTTCACCCGGCCCGCGCATGCCAATGCCGCCACCTTGACGCTCAAGGTGAGTCCAGCCGCGTACAAGACGCGTGCTCATGTGGTCAAGCTGAGCCAGTTCGACTTGCAGCTTACCCTCATGGGTACGGGCGCGTTGAGCGAAGATATCGAGAATCAGCCCGGTACGGTCAAGCACGCGACACTCGAAAACACGTTCGAGGTTACGTTCCTGACTGGGCGTGAGTACGTGATTGAAAATCACGATGTCGACCTTCTCGGCCTTGACCAGATCGCGCAACTCCTCGACCTTGCCACTGCCAATCAGGTATTTGGCCGATGGCCGATGACGCGGCACGTTAAAAAACGCGACGGTATCGGCGCCAGCCGACACAGCTAACTCCTGGAACTCCTGCGGATCTTCGCGCGCCTCAGGGTCCTGTCCTTCCAAGTGAACGAGGATCGCTCGCTCACCACCACCGTGGCGCTCAAAGAACAAAGGATGCTCCTATTTAGGCATTACCTGGTTCAGCGTCTGCCAGATCCGATTCGGTTGCGCTAGGCAGACGAATTGGACGTACTGGTACGACTGTCGAAATTGCGTGCTTGTAAACCATTTGGCTGACGGTGTTTTTCAGCAGGATCACGAACTGGTCGAAAGACTCGATGGTCCCCTGCAGCTTGATCCCGTTGACCAGATAGATGGAAACGCCAACCTTCTCTTTACGCAAAGTATTCAAGTAAGGGTCTTGTAGCGAATGCCCTTTTGACATATGCCGCACTCCTGTAAGGATAAAAAATAGAAACAAAAATTAGATGACCGCTGTCGCCACATCCATAGGATAGACGGCATTTGCCAAGACTCAGCTCAATATGGAGACCGATTCCAGGTATTTCAAGGCTCGTGGCAGATTGTCGCAGTCCAGACTGTCAAGCCAATGCAAATCATTCCAGCTGCGCAACCAGGTGAACTGGCGCTTGGCCAACTGGCGCGTGGCTATGATGCCGCGCTCCTGCATCTCGGCCGCTGTCAGCTTGCCGTCGAGGTAGTCCCAGACTTGGCGGTAACCCACTGCACGTATAGACGGCAACCCGGCATGCAGGTCACTTCTGTTGCGCAGGTTTATGACCTCGTCAATGAACCCCTGTTCCAGCATCTGCCCGAATCTTAGTGCAATTCGCTCATGCAGCACCTGACGGTTCGCCGGAGCGATGGCCAGATTCGCGACAGTATAGGGCAATTGGCTGTGCCCAGAAGCCGCTGCTTTAGTCGTTTGTTCAGATTGTTTTTGCCGATGGGCCGTCACGCTCATGCCGCTGACCCGATAAACCTCAAGCGCCCGGGTCAGACGCTGCGGATCATTGGGGTGAATTCGCGCGGCAGACTCCGGATCTATGGCTGCCAACTGATCGTGCAGGGCCTGCCAGCCAAGGCGCTGCGCCTCTTCTTCAAGCTGCGCGCGCACCTCGGGGTCCGCCGGAGGCATGTCGGCCAGGCCGTCAATCAGTGCCTTGTAATAGAGCATGGTGCCGCCCACCAGCAGCGGGATATTGCCTCGCGCCGTGATCTCGGCCATGGCCTTGAGCGCATCGCGACGAAAATCGGCCGCCGAATAGCTCTCGGCCGGGTCGAGAATGTCGATCAACTGATGCGGGTGAGCCGCCAGAATTTCTTTCGACGGCTTGGCAGTGCCGATGTCCATGCCGCGATAGACCAGCGCCGAGTCGACACTGATCAGCTCGCACGGCAGCACCTTGCTCAGCTCGATGGCCAGGTCGGTCTTGCCGGCGGCCGTCGGCCCCATCAGGAAAATAGCCGGGGGTAAAGCGTTGGAACCTGTCATCAGCGACCGCGCAAAAAGAGTTTGTCCAAGTCGTCCAGGCCCATTTGGGTCCAGGTGGGACGACCATGATTGCACTGACCGCTGCGCTCGGTGTTTTCCATATCACGCAACAGACCGTTCATTTCCGGGATCGCCAAACGGCGATTGGCGCGGATCGCACCGTGGCAGGCCATGGTGCCGAGCAGCTCGTTGAGGTGCGCCTGGATCCGGTCACTGGTGCCGTATTCCATCAGGTCGGCCAGTACGTCGTGAACCAGTCGCTGGGCCTCGGCCTGCTTGAGCAGGGCCGGAATCTGGCGGATGGCCAGGGTTTCCGGGCCAAGGCGTTGCAACTCGAAGCCCAGGCGCTGGAACCACTCGGCGTGTTCTTCGGCGCAATCGGCTTCCCGCTGGCTGACCGCAATCGATTCCGGCACCAGCAGCGGCTGACCACTCAGGCCTTCACTGGCCATGGCGATTTTCAGACGCTCATACATGATCCGCTCATGGGCCGCGTGCATATCCACCAGCACCAACCCCTGGGCGTTTTCCGCGAGGATATAAATGCCCTTGAGCTGGGCCAGAGCAAAGCCGAGCGGCGGAATATCACCTTGCCCGTCCGGCAGAGGCGCGGCATTGGCCTCAGGCAATGGTGCGAAAAACTCGCGATAGGCATTGCGCGCTTCTTCAACGGGCACCGGGGGCGCGGAGGACTGCGGACGGTATTGGTACTGATAGCCCGCACCAGCGCCCGAACCTGCCACATGCGGTGACGGGGCCGACTGCGGCTGCTCCAGCACATTGGCCGCCAGACGCATTTCACCCTGCGGGCCGAATTCGCCAGCATCCAGCCCCGTCGGGCGCTCGGCCCCGGGCACCGGCGCTGGTGCGGCCAGTTGGTCTTCGGGACGAACGTCACCCAGAGCACGGTGCAAAGTGCCATAGAGGAAATCATGCACCATGCGCCCGTCACGGAAGCGTACTTCGTGCTTGGTCGGGTGTACGTTGACGTCGACCACCGAGGGGTCGACCTCAAAGAACAGCACAAAGGTCGGGTGGCGACCATTGAACAGCACATCGCGATACGCCTGGCGCACCGCATGGGCCACCAGTTTGTCGCGTACTGCGCGGCCATTGACATAGAAGTACTGCAAGTCCGCCTGACTGCGGGAAAAAGTCGGCAAACCGACCCAGCCCCACAGGTGCAAACCATTGCGTTCAACCTCGATGGGCATTGCCTGTTCCAGGAACGCGGAGCCGCACACGGCCGCCACACGCCGGGCGCGGGCAGTATCGTCGCGGGCTTCGTGCAGGTTGAGGATGGACTTGCCGTTGTGGCGCAAATTGAACGCCACATCAAAACGTGCCAGCGCCAGGCGCTTGATCACTTCCTGCAGGTGATCGAATTCGGTCTTTTCGGTTTTGAGAAATTTGCGCCGTGCCGGGGTGTTGAAAAACAGGTCGCGCACTTCAACCGAGGTGCCCACCGGATGCGCAGCCGGCTGAACCCGGGGCGCCATGTCGCGGCCTTCGGTCTCGACCTGCCAGGCCTGATCGGCACCACGGGTGCGCGAGGTCAGGGTCAGGCGCGCCACGGAACTGATGGAAGCCAGCGCCTCACCGCGAAAGCCCAGGCTCATCACCCGCTCAAGGTCTTCCAGATCACGAATCTTGCTGGTGGCGTGACGGGCCAGCGCCAACGGCAAGTCGTCGCTGGAAATACCGCTGCCATCGTCACGTACCCGCAGCAGCTTGATCCCGGCCTGCTCCACGTCCACATCAATGCGCTTGGCACCCGAATCGAGGCTGTTTTCCAGCAGTTCCTTGATCACCGAAGCCGGGCGTTCAACTACTTCGCCCGCAGCGATCTGGTTGGCCAGGCGCGGGCTGAGCAATTCAATCCGCGCGCTGCTGCTCAATGCTTCATCACTCATTACTGTGCCGCCAGGGCAGTTGCCGGAATATTCAGGTTCTGGCCGACCTTCAACTCATCGGTTTTCAGGCTGTTGCTCGAGCGCAATGTCGCCACGCCCACTTGATAGCGTACAGCGATCATCGCCAGGGTTTCGCCGGGACGAACCGTGTGTTCGCGGGCACCCTGGGCGATTTTGCCGGTGTCACGCAGCCAGGCGATATAAGTGCCCGGCGGCGGATTTTGCTGGAAGAACTGGCGTACGCCGCTGCTGATCGAACGGGCCAGCGCTTGCTGGTGACTGCTCGAAGCCAGCTTGGACGCTTCGTTGGAGTTCGAGATAAACCCGGTCTCGACGAGAATCGACGGAATGTCCGGCGACTTCAGCACCATAAACCCGGCCTGCTCCACGCGCTGCTTGTGCAGCGGGGTGACCCGACCTATGTTGCTCAGCACTTTTTGCCCGACGTTGAGGCTGGAGGTCAGCGACGCGGTCATCGACAGGTCAAGCAATACACCCGCCAGCATGCGGTCCTTGTCATCGAGGCTGACGTTGCCTGCGCCACCGATCAGGTCGGAGCGGTTTTCGCTGTCGGCCAGCCAGCGCGCCGTCTCGGAAGTCGCGCCGCGTTCAGACAGGGCAAACACCGAAGCACCAAAGGCAGCTTTGGACGGGGCCGCATCGGCATGGATCGAGACAAACAGGTCGGCGCCTTTCTTGCGGGCGATTTCGGTGCGGCCACGCAGCGGGATAAAGTAGTCGCCGGTACGCGTCAGCTCGGCCCTGAAGCCTTTCATGCCGTTGATCTGGCGCTGCAGTTCTTTGGCAATCGCCAACACCACGTCTTTTTCACGCTGGCCAGCCGAGCCCGAGGCCCCCGGGTCTTCACCGCCGTGGCCGGCATCGATCACCACCACCACGCTGCGTTTACCGCTCGGGATCGGCGGCAATTTAACGTCGGGTTGCGCGGGCGTCACCGGCACCACCGGCACCGTTGCCACGTTGGTGGCCGGCAGGCTTGGCGCCAGATCGGCGCCCTGGTCATACAGGTCGACCACCAGGCGGTTGCCGTACTGGGCATTGGGCGCCAGAACGAAACTTTTCGGGGTCACGGCCTTTTTCAGGTCGATAACCACGCGCAGGTCGGTGGGGGTACGCTGCGCCGAGCGCATGCTGGTGATTGGCGTATTGGCTGTTTGCACATTCAGCGGCCCGCCCAGGGTCGCGCCATTGATGTCGATGACCAGACGATCAGGTGCAGTCAGCGTAAACACACTGTGCTGCACCGGCCCGGTAAGATCAAAAACCAGTCGAGTGTTGTCCGGCGCCCGCCATAGACGCACGCTCTTGACCTGGGTTGCGGCCACAGCATTGAATGCCATGACACTGAGCAACACACCCACCACACTTGCTAACGCGCGAAAGCGCATACCAAACCCCATCATTATTTGTATTCCGGCGCCAATGCGGCACACCAAGACTCGCCACGAGAACCTTGGGGCGTCAGCGTCAGCAAACGCCCGGTGTTATGCGGCCTAATGGTAATGGTCAGGTCAGGCTTTGGCAAAAAGCCTGCACCTTTATCGGGCCACTCGATCAAGCATAGGGCGTCTTCGTCGAAATAATCGCGAATCCCCATATATTCCAGCTCTTCCGGGTCGACCAGCCGATACAGGTCAAAGTGGAAGGCCCGAATATCGCCAATCTCGTAGGGCTCGACCAATGTGAAGGTCGGGCTTTTGACCGAACCCGTGTGACCAAGGCCGCGAATCAGGCCACGTGACAGGGTGGTTTTACCCATACCCAGGTCGCCGTCGAGAAAAATCAGGCCGTGACCTTGAGTGACAGTGGCCAGGCGCGCGCCAAATGCGGTCATGGCCTCTTCGTCGGCCAGTTGTAGTGTTATTTCGTGCACGGTGCGTGTTCCTCCAACAACTGACGAATGACTGGAATCAAATCACTGGCCGCCAGCCCACGGCCCAATTGTCCTTGTTGCTCACCGGCGCGGGCATGCAGCCACACCGCCAGGCATGCGGCGTCATA
Organism: Pseudomonas sp. TWR1-1-3; assembly: GCF_049896805.1. NCBI lineage: Bacteria > Pseudomonadati > Pseudomonadota > Gammaproteobacteria > Pseudomonadales > Pseudomonadaceae > Pseudomonas > Pseudomonas sp. TWR1-1-3. Next base: position 182,623 of record NZ_JAFCUZ010000005.1, read on the forward strand.
AGCGCCCAACCCCTGAGCCAGCAGCGCGCCGATCACGCCTGCCAGCACATCCCCAAGACCGGCCGTAGCCATTGCCGGATGGCCGTGACTGCAAATGGCCAATTCACCATTGAGCCCTGCAATCAGACTGCCTGCACCTTTAAGGACGCACACTGCTGAGTATTTTTTAACCAACGCCCTGGCCGCAGCCGGTCGATCGGCCTGTACCTGCCCGGTGCTGATACCCAGCAAGCGTGCGGCTTCACCCGGGTGCGGGGTCATCACCGACCCTGGTGCCAGCGTGATGACTGCGTTGGACAACAAATTAAGCGCATCGGCATCCCACACCTGCGGCATTTTTGCCTGTGCCGCGGCCGACAACAGACTGCGCCCCCAGGGCGCCTGCCCCAAACCCGGTCCCACCACGACCACCGAAGCCTGCGCCAGTACGCCCATCAACTGGTTGGCCGACGATACGCCGAGCACCATCACCTCGGGCACCCGCACCAGCGCAGCAGGCACGTGTTCGGGGCGCGTGGCCAGTGATACCAGGCCAGCGCCACAGCGTAGTGCAGCCTGGGCGCTGAGGGTAATCGAGCCGCCAAATCCGCGATCGCCACCCACCAGCAGCACATGCCCGAACTGGCCTTTATGGGCGCTCGGGGCTCGTCGAGGTAGTGGCGCCAGATTGTCTGCGCTAAGGCCTTGGGGGTCGGCTAACAGGTGTTTGGTCTGCGGCATGCGTGTTTGGCTCCGATGTCTGGCAGAATTATACGCATCTCAGCTCCGGTTTCTCTTGTCCCATGCCTGCTATTACTGCCGACCTCCCCGCTCTCGCCCGGTCCATCAAGGAATGGGGCCGCGAGTTGGGCTTTCAACAAGTCGCCATTGCCGGCCTCGACCTGGGAGAACACGAACACCATCTGCAACGCTGGCTGGAAGCCGGCTACCACGGCGACATGGACTATATGGCCGCCCACGGCAGCAAGCGTTCACACCCGCAAGAGCTGGTGCCCGGCACAGTGCGCGTGATTTCCCTGCGCATGGACTACCTGCCCGGTGACACTCATATGGCGCAGCTGCTGGCCCAACCGGAAAAAGCCTACGTTTCACGTTATGCCCTGGGCCGCGATTATCACAAGCTGATCCGCAAGCGCGTGCAACAACTGGCCGACCGCATCCAGAAGGACATTGGCCCGTTTGGCTTCCGCGCCTTTGTCGACAGCGCCCCGGTACTGGAAAAGGCCATCGCGCAACAGGCGGGTCTGGGCTGGATCGGCAAGAACACCCTGGTGCTCAATCGCAAGGCGGGCAGCTACTTCTTCCTGAGCGAGCTGTTTGTCGATTTGCCGCTACCGGTCGACGCCCCCCACGAAACCGAACACTGCGGGCGCTGCACCGCCTGCCTGGACATCTGCCCCACCAATGCCTTTGTCGGGCCTTATGTGCTGGATGCGCGCAAATGCATTTCGTACCTGACCATCGAGCTGAAAACCGCGATCCCTGAAGAATTGCGCTCGATGATCGGCAACCGGGTATTCGGTTGCGATGACTGCCAGATCGTCTGCCCCTGGAACCGTTTTGCCCGCACCACCGCAGAAGGGGACTTCAAGCCACGGCATAACCTGGACAATGCTGGCTTGGCCGAGCTGTTTATGTGGGATGAAGACAAATTCCTGAGCAGCACCGAAGGCTCGCCGCTGCGCCGGGCCGGGTACGAACGCTGGCTGCGCAACCTGGCGGTAGGCCTGGGCAATGCGCCGTCGACGATCCCGGTGCTGGAAGCCCTGAATGCGCGGCGTGATTACCCGTCGGAGCTGGTGCGCGAGCATGTGGAGTGGGCGCTGACACAACACGCCAAGCGGGCCTGAGCCAAGGGCGCGGCCACAGTTGCTTAATGCTCGTCGTTATAAACGAACTTGGGCATTTCCCAGTTAAAGCGGATCGCCAGCAAACGCAGCAGCAGCCCGCCGAACAAGGTGACGAAAATCGCCTGTTCGTTGGGCATTTCCAGATAAGTACACAACAAGAAACACCACGCCGCAGCAAACGAAACGCTGGCATACAGCTCACGACGGAAGATCAGCGGGATGTCATTGCAGAAGATGTCACGAAGGATGCCGCCGAAGACCCCGGTAATCACTCCGCTCACCGAAGCCACCAGCATGCCCTGACCCATCTCCAACGCGGTCATGCAGCCGATCAGGGTAAACGCTACCAGCCCCAGGGCATCAAGCACCAGAAACAGCGAGCGCAGATGACGCATCAAGGGCGCGATAAAGATCGTCACCAATGCAGCGAACGTGGTCAGTACCAGGTATTCCGGGTGTTTGACCCACGTCAGCGGGTAGTGCCCCAACAGGACGTCACGCACCGAACCGCCCCCTAGCGCGGTGACGCAGGCGATCAGCACCACACCGAACCAGTCCATGCCCCGACGCCCGGCAGACAGCGCGCCGGTCATGGCTTCGGCAGTAATGGCAACTAAATAAAGCATCAGCAACATGGCAGCGATCCTTGCAAGAAGGCGCGCAGTCTACTCTCAGTTGGCATTGGCACCAAAAGCGGGCAACAAATACTGTTCTTTGTGGGAGCGGGCTTGCTCGCGACGGCTTCGCTGCGGTTCGGTAGATGTACCGAGTCGCTTGCATCGCGAGCAAGCCCGCTGCCACAGGGGGATCAACGGCAGCTTAGAATTTGATGAAATGCTTGCGGTAGTGTTGCAGCTCGGCAATCGACTCGCGAATGTCGTCCAGCGCCAGATGCGTACCCTTTTTCACCAGGCTGTCGCGTACTTCCGGCGCCCAGCGTGCAACCAGCTCCTTGAGCGTCGAAACGTCCAGGTTGCGATAGTGGAAGTAGCTTTCCAGCGCTTTCATATGGGTGTACAGGAAGCGGCGGTCCTGGCAGATACTGTTGCCGCAGATCGGCGATTTGCCTTTGGGTACCCACTGCTCAAGAAACGCGATGGTCTGCGCTTCGGCTTCGGCCATAGTAGTGGTGCTGTCCTTGACCCGCTGGGTCAGGCCGCTGCCGCCATGAGTACGGGTATTCCACTCGTCCATGCGCGCCAGCACGGCATCACTATGGTGGATGGCGATGACCGGGCCTTCAGCCAGGGTATTGAGGTTGCTGTCGGTAACGATGGTGGCCATTTCAATAATGACGTCGTTGTCAGGGTCCAGACCGGTCATTTCCAGGTCGATCCAGATCAGGTTCTGCGCGTTTTGCATAATGGCCTCCAGTGCTTAGGTGCGCAGTTTAGCTTAGGCACGCGGCCCTCGTGCTAAACTCCCCGGCGTTTTACCCTTCTTATCGTTTTATCAACACGGAACACCCATGGCCAAACGCCAGCTCAACCGTCGTCAGAATTGGCGCATCGAAAAGATCCAGGGCGAGCGCGCTGCCCGCGCCGCCAAACGCGAATCCAGTGCCGTCGAAGCGCTTGAAGGCGGCGATTTAGGCCCCGAGCAACTTGGCCTGGTGATCGCGCACTTTGGTGTGCAGGTCGAAGTCGAAGCCCAGGAAGGTGAGCTCAAAGGCCAGATGTTCCGTTGCCACCTGCGCGCCAACCTGCCCGCCCTGGTAACCGGTGACACGGTTGTGTGGCGCGCCGGCAATCAGGGCATCGGCGTTATCGTCGCCCAGTTGCCGCGCAAGACCGAGCTATGCCGCCCGGACAGCCGTGGTCAGCTCAAGCCGGTTGCAGCCAACGTCGACATGATCGTGATTGTGTTCGCGCCCATGCCCGAGCCGCACGCCAACCTGATCGACCGCTATCTCGTCGCCGCCGAGCACGCCGGGATTCGCCCGCTGTTGCTGCTCAACAAGGCTGACCTGATCGACGAGCAGAACGCACCGGCGCTGAATGCGTTGCTGGGGGTTTATCGTCAACTGGGTTATCCGGTGCTGGAAGTGTCGGCCCATCACGGCGATGGCATGCAGCAGTTGCAAGCGCAACTGGACGGCCATATCAGTGTGTTTGTGGGTCAGTCGGGCGTTGGCAAGTCGTCCCTGGTCAACAGCCTGCTGCCTGAGGTCAACCTTCGGGTCGGGCCGCTCTCGGAGATTTCCGGCCAGGGTACGCACACCACGACCACGGCGCGCTTGTTCCACTTCCCGGGCGGCGGCGATCTGATCGACTCCCCGGGTATTCGTGAGTTCGGCCTGGGCCACGTCAGCCGTGCCGATGTCGAGGCGGGGTTCATCGAGTTCAACGACCTGATCGGCCGTTGCCGCTTCCGCGACTGCAAGCATGACCGCGAGCCGGGCTGTGCATTGCTGATGGCCCTGGAAGATGGCCGCGTGCAGCAACAGCGCATGAACAGCTATCGCTCGATCATTGCCAGCTTGCCTGAGTCGAGTTACTGATTCAGGCCAGAAGCCCCCTCACCCCAACCCTCTCCCGGAGGGAGAGGGGGCAAATTTTCAGTGTTCTTGAAGCCGCGTGCGCTCAGTCCCCTCTCCCTCTGGGAGAGGGTTAGGGTGAGGGCGGCGGGTCGTCAAACAGATTCAGCTTCTGCCGTTCTTCATGCATCGGCAGTGGCTGTTTGTCGGCGGGCAGCTTGATCGGGTCAACTGGCGCCTTGGGCAGTTCCTGGGGCTTGACTGACTCCGCACCCTGCTCGCCTTCAATCGCCTGCTGGGCCTTTTTGTTCAGCACCACAATGTCGATACGACGGTTGACCGGATTATTGGGGTTAGCCGTGTCGAACAGCACTGACGAGGCATAACCCACCACCCGCGCAATCTGCCCTTCCGGGTAGCTGCCCGCCACCAGTGCACGCCGCGCAGCATTGGCACGGTTGGCCGACAACTCCCAATTGCCGTAATCACCGCCCCCCGCATAAGGCATGGCATCGGTGTGGCCGCTGATGCTGACCTTGTTGGGTACTGCCTTGATGGTGTCGGCCATGGCCAGCAAAATATCTTCGAAGTACGGTTTGAGCCGTGCACTGCCCACGTCAAACATCGGCCGGTTTGCGGCATCCATGATCTGGATACGCAGGCCGTCCGGGGTGATTTCAAACAGCAACTGATCCTTGAACTTGCGCAGCTGCGGGTTTTCTTCGACCTTGTTCTGCAACTCCTGCAACAGCAGTTCGAGGCGCTCTTTCTCGACCTGCTCGGCCATGCTTTCAACCTGCTCGGCATCTACCTTGATCTTGTCGGGCTGGGGCTGCAGTTTTTCTTCAGGGTTGAGGGTGTTGTCCGGCGCCAAGGCCGGAGTGCCGCCCAGGTCGATGACGTAGGGCGTGCCGCTTTCGCTGAATCCGATCGGATCTTTGAAATAACCACCAATGGCGATCTTTTGCTCGGGCGTGGCCGCCGTCATCAGCCACATCACCAGAAAGAACGCCATCATCGCCGTGGCGAAGTCGGCAAAGGCGATTTTCCAGGCGCCACCGTGATGGCCTGCGGCGTAGCGCTTGACGCGCTTGATGATTATGGGCTGGTTGTTTTCCATAAATCAGCGACCACGAACCACTTGTTCCAGCTCGGAAAAACTGGGCCGGTGCTTGGGGTACAGGACCTTGCGACCAAACTCGACCGCCAGCGACGGCGGCATGCCTGAGGCCGAAGCCACCAGCGAGGCCTTGATCGATTCATACACGTTGAGTTCTTCCTTGGCATCGTGAGCCAAAGACGTCGCCAACGGACCGAAGAAACCATAGGCCGCCAAAATACCGAAGAAGGTACCTACCAGCGCGGCGCCAACGTGCATGCCGATGGCCGCCTGATCACCTTCGCCCAGCGAGGCCATGGTCACCACAATACCCAGTACCGCGGCGACGATACCGAAACCCGGCATGCCGTCGGCGATACCGGTAACGGCGTGGGAAGGATGCTCCAGCTCTTCCTTGAGGTTATACAGCTCCATGTCAAACAACCCCTCAAGCTCGTGGGGGGCCATGTTGCCCGAGGACATGATGCGCAGGTAATCGCAGATAAACGCGGTCATGCGCTCATCTTTAAGGACAGTGGGGTATTTGGCGAAGATAGGGCTGGCGGCCGCGTCTTCAATGTCGCTCTCGATGGCCATCATGCCTTCGCGACGACTTTTGTTGAGAATCTCGTAAACCAGGCCCAACACTTCGAGATAAAAAGCGTGGGAGAAACGCGAACCAAACATGCCCAGTGATTTTTTGATCACATGCATGGTCATGTAACCGGGGTTGGCTTGCAGGAACGCACCGAAGGCCGCACCGCCGATGATCAAAACCTCGAACGGCTGGATCAGCGCCCCGATTTTGCCGTGGGAAAGTACGTATCCGCCGAGCACGCTCGCGAACACGACGATGATGCCGATAATTTTAGCCATAGATATAAAAGTACTTCTTGGGTCGGTTCAAGGTCATATTCCAGCGTAGCTAAAACTCTTCTTCTCCTTATCGGCGAATCTGCGCCAGACTATAGCCGGTAGAGCCGAAAAGCCATTCGACCCCCAGATTGGATGATCATCGCGTCCTCATTATGGCCAACGAAACCCGCGCACCGATATCAACACCCACCACCCTGGATGCCTGGGTTGCACACCTGGACGCCGTCGATCTGCCGATCCCGCAAACCAGCCATGCGCGGGTCTTCAAGACCCTCAACGACAGTCGCCGCTCGTTACGCGAAATTGCCGAGGTTATGCAGGACAGCCCGGCGCTGGCCCTCAGACTGATCCGCGAGGCCAACCAGCAAGCCCAAAGCAGCCTGAGCGAGCCGGCCGAGAGCCTTGAAGTGGCGATCAACCGCCTGGGCCTCAAACGCACCCAGATGCTGCTTGAACATGTGCCGGCGCTGGCGATCGAGGATATCCCGCTGGCCTACCGACAAATCCAGCTGATCAGCCAGCACGCCGCACAACAGGCCATTGGCCTGTTCGGCAATCGCCTGGCGCGGCTCTGGCAGGAAATCTACTGGAGCAGCCTGCTGTTTCTGTCACCGCTATGGGCCCTGGCACTGACCCACCCACTGCTGCTCGAAACCTGGGAACGGCGGGTGGTCGGGCACAATGAGTGCGCCAGTAAAGTCGAGCGCCAGCTTTTTGGTGTGCCACTGTTTGATATCTGCCGCAGCCTGGCCGAGCTGTGGCGTCTGCCGGGGTGGGTGATGCAAGGTTATACGGTGATCACCGAAGAGCGCCGCACCCTGGTCAGGGTGCTGCATATCGCCCGCGACACCCATCACCCCCTGCGTCAGCAACAACTGCTGGACGCCGACCCGGCCCTGCGGCGCTGGCTCAACCAGCCTGCCAACAGTGTGTTGCTGGCCAACTGCCTGGCGCTGTCAGCCCAGCAGGGCTGGGACACACCGCACAACCTGCGCTGGCAGTACGTCACCAGCCTTTACCTGCAAATGCCCCTGGACGAAGTTCAGCAGCAGGCACACCAGCAGGCCGCGAGCAGCGCGCGCTATCACTCCAGCCCCGACCTTTGGCATCCGGCCCAGGCATTGCTCTGGCCGTGGGACTCACGCCGCAACGGGGACAATTCGCAGGCAGCCCCGCCTCCCTCGGCCGAGGCACTCGTCGCCTGGCGCAAACATTGCGGGCAGCTGCTGGAGCAACCCAGCGCATTCAGCAACCCGATGCATCTGAGCACCTGTGCCCGCGAAGCCTTGCAGGCGTGCGGCATGCGCCGGGTGATGATACTCACCCCCGACAAGACCTCGACCAGCCTGAGCGTCAACCAGATTGCCGGCCTGGGCAGAACCGCCTTCGACCTGACCGTCAACATCAGTGACAGCACCGCGCTGCAACGCCTGATGATGCAACCTGCACAAGTGCGCCTGACGCCCGAAAACAACGCGGTGATCTCCGCAGTCTTGCCCTACAGCCTGCGCAGCCTGTTCCCCGGCGAGCATCTGCTGCTACGCTCGCTGAGCAATAACGGTCGCGTGGTCATGCTCATACTGGCAGACCAGGGCGGCGGGCCATTTTCCGAAACCAGCGTGCAAGCCTTTGGCAAAACGGCCCAATGCATCGAGAAAGCCTTGAATACCTTTAGTAGTCGCGGGCGCTAGCGCTACAATCCCCCCTTTTTGCTCTGGAGGCTTCCTATGCCTGGCTTCTCTGGCTTGCCATTAGTGATCGAGCCCGGCGACCTGCTCGCCCGGCTCGACGCACCCGAACTGATCCTGGTTGACCTGACCAGTGTTGCACGCTACGAGGCCGGGCATATTCCGGGCGCCCGTTTTGTCGACCCGAAACGCACGCAACTGGGCTTGCCACCGGCACCCGGCCTGCTGCCGTCGCAAGCGTCACTCGAAACCCTGTTCGGCGAGCTGGGGCACAATCCCGACGCGGTCTATGTGGTCTATGACGACGAAGGCGGCGGCTGGGCCGGGCGGTTTATCTGGCTGCTTGATGTAATCGGGCACAAGGCATACCACTATCTGGACGGGGGCATTCACGCCTGGATTGGCGAAGGCTATGCCCTCAGTCAGGACGTGCCTGCCGCCGTCAATGGCCCGGTGGCGCTGACCTTGCACGATGAACCTACTGCCACCCGCGAGTACCTGCAAAGCCGCCTGGGCGCCGCCGACCTGGCGATCTGGGATGCACGCAGTGCCGCCGAATACAGCGGCGAAAAAGTGCTGGCGGCCAAGGGCGGGCATATCCCCGGGGCCAAGCATCTTGAGTGGACCACCGGCATGGATAAAACCCGTAACCTGCGTATCCGCCCGGACATGGCGCAGATCCTCAAGGATCTGGGCATCACGCCAGACAAAGAAGTGATTACCCACTGCCAGACCCACCACCGTTCCGGCTTTACCTATCTCGTCGCCAAGGCGCTCGGTTACCCGCGCGTCAAAGGCTACGCCGGCTCCTGGGGCGAATGGGGCAACCACCCCGACACCCCCGTCGAGCTACCTGTAAAAAATTAAGGACCTTGAATGAAAAAGCGTTTGTTCCTCCTCAGTCAGTACCTGTTGCCGCATCACCTGCTGTCACGCCTGGCCGGCTGTATTGCCGAATGCCGCGTACGCTGGTTCAAGAATGCGTTCACCAGCTGGTTCGCCAAGCGTTATCAGGTAGACATGTCCCAGGCCCTGGTTGAAGACGTGACCGCCTACGAGCACTTCAACGCCTTCTTTACCCGCGCCCTGAAAGACGGCGCCCGCCCGCTGGATCAAACTCCAGGTGCGGTGCTAAGCCCTGCCGATGGCGCGGTCAGCCAGCTGGGCCCGATCGAACACGGCCGCGTGTTCCAGGCCAAGGGCCACAGCTACAGCGTGCTGGAGCTGGTGGGTGGCGATGCTGCAGTAGCAGCCCAGTTTATGGGCGGCGAATTTGCCACCATCTACCTGTCGCCCAAGGACTACCACCGCGTGCACATGCCACTGGCGGGCACCCTGCGTGAAATGATCTACGTGCCGGGGCGCCTGTTCTCGGTCAACCAGACCACCGCCGAAAACGTGCCGGAGCTTTTTGCCCGCAACGAGCGTGCGGTGTGCATTTTTGACACCGAGCGCGGCCCTATGGCCGTGGTATTGGTCGGTGCCATGATCGTGGCATCCATTGAAACCGTGTTTGCCGGTCTGGTTACCCCGCCGAAACGCGAGCTGAAAACCTTCCGTTACGACGAAGCTGCCCGTGCGCCGATCCACCTGGAAAAAGGTGCCGAGCTGGGTCGTTTCAAACTGGGTTCGACGGCGATCGTGCTGTTTGGCGCGGATCAGGTGAAATGGGCCGAAGGCCTGACGGCAGGAACGCCGGTGATGATGGGTCAGAAAATGGGTGCACCGGCGCACGCCGAATAACCCATAACCCTGTGGGAGCGGGCTTGCTCGCGATGCTGGCAACTCGGTGCATCTGATTCACCGAGGTGATGCAATCGCGGGCAAGCTCGCTCCCACAGGTCATTTACAGGGGGGCTCAGCCCTGGCTGTTACGGTCACGCTGACCGAGCAGGTACAGCACGCCATCCAGGCCCAAAGTCGAAATTGCGTGCTTGGCCGATTTCTTGACCAGCGGCTTGGCACGGAATGCCACACCCAGCCCGGCAATCGCCAGCATCGGCAAATCATTGGCGCCATCACCGACCGCAATGGTCTGCTCCAGGCTCAAGCCTTCCTTTTGTGCCAGTTCGCGCAGCAAATCTGCCTTGCGCTGGGCATCAACAATCGGTTCGACCGCAACACCGGTAACCTTGCCGTCCACCACTTCCAGTTCGTTGGCAAAGACATAGTCGATGCCCAGTCTGGCCTGCACTTGTTTGGCAAAGTAGGTGAAACCGCCTGACAGGATCGCAGTTTTGTAACCCAGACGCTTGAGCTCGGCGAACAGCACTTCAGCGCCCTCGGTCAGGCGCAACGAAGCACCGATGGCATCCAGCACGCCCACGTCCAGGCCCTTGAGCAGCGCCATGCGCTCCTTGAAACTGGCCTTGAAATCCAGTTCGCCAGCCATCGCGCGCTCGGTGATGGCCGCCACTTGATCCCCCACGCCTGCCGCCTTGGCCAGCTCGTCGATCACTTCAGCTTCGATCAGCGTCGAGTCCATGTCGAACACCGCCAGGCGGCGATTGCGACGGAACAGGGTGTCTTCCTGCAGGGCGATATCCACGCCCAGCTCCTGGGCCAGGTTGAAGAAATCGGCACGCAGCGCGTCAACATCCACAGGCTCGCCACACACACGCAGCTCGATGCAGCTTTTGCTCGACTCGGTCGACGCATCCAGCGGCACGCGACCGGACAGGCGATCCGTCTGCTCAATGTTCAAACCGTGCTGGCTGATCACCGATGTCACGCGCTGCAGCTCATGGGCGGTCACCTGGCGGCTCATCAGCGTGACCACATGCCGGGTCTGGCTTTGTTCGTGGACCCAGCGCTGGTAATGCTCTTCGCTGATCGGGTCGAAACGCAGCTGCAAACCTTCCTTCGCGATTAAGGGCTGCAGGTCCTTGAGCACTGCCGAAACCAGCTCGGCTTGTGGAATTTCGACCAGAAAACCCAATGACAAAACGCCATGGATGGCGGCCTGACCGATGTCGAGAATATTCACACCATTGCTGGCCAGTACACCGGTAATGGCCGCAGTGAGACCCGGACGGTCCTCACCTGTGATGTTTATCAGGACGATTTCGCGCAAGGCACACCCCCATTCGCTAAAAAAAACGCATTCTACCCACTTTCAGTGACCATCGGGCACCGCCAAGGCTTTGCCGCCCTCAGGCCGCTCGCTATACTGCGCACCAACTTAACGGACTAAGAGCCGCGCTCAGTGAACCGGCCATCGCCTGTCAAAACCGATAACTTCTTCCTGCTGATCTTCCGGGCCCTGCGCGATCGCCGCGTTCCGCTTGCTCTGCGTATCGCCAGCCATAACGTGATCCTGGTCGCCCTGGCACTGGTCATCTATGCCGTGGTCATGGGCCTGCAATTCAAGCAGGCCATGCACGAACAGGCCGACGCCCTGGGGCAAAGCCTGACCACGCAAACCGCCACCTCGGCGACCGAGCTGCTGGTGTCAAACGACATCCTCAGCCTCAACGTGCTGCTCAACAACCTGACCAAAAACCCGCTGGTGGCTCACGCGGCCATTTATAGCGTGGACAACCGTATCCTCGCCGAAGCCGGGCAACGTCCCAAAAATGGCCTGCTGGGCGAAACCGAAGGTGTGTATCAAACCAAGATCACCTTTCAGGATGTGACCGCCGGGCATCTGCGCATCAGCCTGGACATGCACCAGTTCGAGCAGCCGATGACCATCAGCCTGCAAAGCATGGGCATTTTGAGTGCTATCCTGCTGGCCCTTGCCCTGGCCTTAAGCTTGCGTCTGGGCCGTCATATCACCACGCCCCTGCTGCAACTGCGGGTATGGCTGCGCGAACCCGATCCTTACACCCCGGCCATCCAGCGCCAGGATGAGATCGGCGACCTGGCTCGTCAGCTCCACACCCGCCTGGCCCCTCCGGCACCAGAGCCTGAGCCGGAACCAGAAGAAGACGACTACGACGACAGCGACTACGAAGAGGCCGAAGACAACGAGCCGAGCTTTGAAGTGCGCAACCTGAGTGACCCGACGTTCGATGAGACTGCAGCGGCACCTGCGCCCAAGGCTGCACCTCGACAGTTGGTGAGCACTGAAGAAGACGAGAACGACGACGAAGACCCGTTTGCCGACCTGCGCGACACCAGCACGGCGAGTGCCGCGCCGGTTGCCCTGGCCAAACCAAAACCGGTCGCATCTGCGGCGCCGCAACCGAGTGCCGTACTCGCGGTGCAACTGGGGGCACAAGAGCAATTGCGCCGCCTGCCCCGCGCCCGATTGATGGAACTGCTGGAACGCTATCGTGATTGTCTGAACCAGGCAGCCTCGCTGTACCAAAGCGAACTGCATACGCTGAACGATGGCAGCACACTGATGCTGTTCCACAGTGAAGACAGCGGCGACGACTACCTGACCAACGCCATTTGCTGCGGCGAGCTGCTGCGTGCATTGGGTCACGCCCTGCAAATCGAAGTGGCAGACAGCGGCATTACCCTGCAATTGCAGTTGGGCCTGGTGCTGGGTGAAGGCCTGAGCGGCATGAGTCAGATTGACCTGCTGCTGACCGAAACGGCGCAGGATGCACTGGCCTTGTCGCAACACAGCCGCAACCTGTTGCTGGTAGAGCGCAAGATCAGCGATGACCCGCTGATCCGCCAGCGCGCCCGAATCCGCCCGATTGCCAGCCCGGAAGGCGCCTGCTGCGTAGAGCGCCTGATGGAGCCCTACCCTTCGATGCTGGAGCGCCAGCTGGCGCGGATGCATGAGAGTCGCGGGTAGCCAAAGCCAAGAGCACCATCACCCTGGCCCTCTCCCTCCGGGAGAGGCGTGGTGAGGGGCTTTTGACCTGCCATAAAAAATCCCGCACATGTGCGGGATTTTTTTGTTTCTGGCTACAGCCTCAGAAGCGGAAGATTTCCATATCCGTGCGTATCGGTGAGGCCATTGGGATACGAGGTTTATCCGCACCCTGCTTGGGGGCTGCCTTGGACGGCGCCTTGGGCGCTTCCACCAGAGGCGGCTGGTTGGCCAGAGGCTTGAGTGCCACCGCCAATTGCTCGCTCAACTGTTGCAACAACTTGCCCTGAGCCTTGACCTGGTCCGCCGTACTGCCCCCGTGCGGCTGCTCCAGGTGCACGATGCGGTTGTCACGCACTTGCCCGCGACGGTCAATCAAGCGCCATTGTGCGTCCAGCACTGCAGGCAGATCCTTGCCCGAGTCCAGCCGAGTGATCGACAACAACACTTGCACATCCGGGCTGAAGCCCGCAGGTGCCGGGGCCTGGACCACACGCTGGCTGTCCAGGCGCCATGCCAGTTGGCGCACCAGCAGTTGGTCGATATCTGCCGACAGGCTACCCGCCCATCGTCCGTCAGTCGCAGCGCTCAAACTGCCATCAGGCTGGCGTTGCAGCAGGGTTTCACGTTGCAGGTAGTCGGCCACGCTGATCGGGCCAAGTACCACAGCCATGCCGGCGCTTTGCGCGGGCTGGCCGGGGGTGCCGCTGTCCAGTTGGTACAAGGCCGCCGGCTGGTGCGTGCTGCACCCCGCCAGACCCAACACACCGGTCAGCAACGCAATTATAGGAAGGCGTAGAACGTTCATCATTCCATCCAGGTGGCCGCCTCAGGGCGAGCCGCAGTGTAATTCTCGAAAGGCTCGCAAAGCACATTGCCATAAGCCGTGCCGCTAACGCGGCATATCATCCGCGAATATTGGGCATGACTCCAGCGCTGTCGCGCCGATCTGCGCTTAAAAACGCAGGCCGGGCGCACTAAACAGGCTTAATTGGGGGTTTCTACCAACAAGGCATCTACACGCTGGAACCCACGAGGCAGTTTGTTGCCACGACGGCCACGCTCACCTTTGTAGTGTTCCAGGTCATCCGCCTTGAGCGTCAAGGTACGCTTGCCCGCCTGCAATACCAATGCGGCATTGTCTGGAAGTACCGCGATGTCGGTCACGTACTCTTCGCGGCTGGCCACGCGATCGCCGGGGATGCCGATGATCTTGTTGCCCTTGCCCTTGCCCAGCTGCGGCAGGTCGCTGACTTTGAAGATCAACAGGCGCCCTTCAGTGGTTACCGCCGCCAGCCAGTTGTGCTCGCGATCGGACACCGGCCGCGGCTGCATCACCTGCGCGCCTTTGGGCAGGCTGAGCAATGCCTTACCTGCCTTGTTCTTGGCCTGCAGGTCCTCTCCCTTGACCACAAACCCGTAACCGGCGTCGGAAGCAATCACATACAGCGCATCGTCTTCTGGCAACAGCACGCACTCGAATGTCGCCCCCGGCGGCGGCGTCAGACGACCGGTCAGCGGTTCGCCCTGACCACGGGCCGACGGCAAGGTGTGCGCAGCCACTGAGTAGCTGCGCCCCGTGGAGTCGATAAACACCGCAAACTGGTTGGAACGCCCGGCAGCGGCGGTTTTGTAACCATCCCCCGCTTTATAGGACAGGCCGGTAGCGTCCAGGTCGTGGCCTTTACCGCAACGTACCCAGCCTTTCTCCGAGAGCACCACCGTGACCGCTTCAGTCGGCACCAGCTCGTTTTCCGATAGGGCTTTGGCTTCTGCGCGGGCCACGATTGGCGAACGACGATCATCGCCGTAGGTTTTGGCGTCTTCCAGCAGTTCAGTGCGCACCAGCTTTTTCAGCTTGGCTTCGCTGCCCAGCAGGGCTTGCAGCTTGGCTTGCTCTTTACGCAGTGCATCCTGCTCGTCGCGCAGCTTCATCTCTTCCAGACGGGCCAGTTGGCGCAGGCGCGTATCAAGGATGTAATCAGCCTGGGTTTCACTCAGGGCAAAGCGTGCAATCAGCTCGGCCTTGGGGTGTTCCTCGGTGCGAATGATATGGATCACTTCATCGAGGTTCAGGTAAGCGGTGAGCAAACCGTCCAGCAGGTGCAGGCGGCGCTCGACTTTATCGAGACGGAACTGCAGGCGGCGGCGCACGGTGTTGACGCGGAACTCCAGCCATTCAACCAGCAGGGCACGCAGGTTTTTCAGCTGCGGCTTGCCGTCCAGGCCGATGATATTGATGTTGACCCGGAACGTGGACTCAAGCTCGGTGACAGCGAACAAGTGCTGCATCAGCTCGTCGAGATCGACCTTGTTGTTGCGCGGAATGATGACGATACGGCACGGGTTTTCATGGTCGGACTCATCGCGCAGGTCGGTTACCATCGCCAGCTTGGTCGGCTTGGCCTGCATCAGCGCGGCGATCTGCTCCAACACCTTGGCACCCGACACCTGATGCGGCAGTGCAGTGACCACGATGTCGCCGTCTTCGATGTGATACACCGCACGCATGCGCACCGAACCACGGCCGGTCTGATAGATCTTCAGCAGGTCGGCGCGCGGGGTGATGATTTCAGCTTCAGTCGGGTAGTCCGGGCCTTGAATGTGTTCGCACAATTGCTCAACCGTGGCTTTCGGCTCGTCGAGCAAACGCACGCACGCCGCCGCCACTTCACGCAGGTTGTGCGGCGGCACATCGGTGGCCATGCCGACGGCGATGCCGGTGGTGCCATTGAGCAGGATATTGGGCAAACGTGCCGGTAAAACCGCAGGTTCGTCGAGGGTACCGTCAAAGTTCGGTACCCAGTCCGCCGTGCCCTGGCCCAATTCGCTGAGCAGGACCTCGGAGTAACGCGACAGGCGAGCTTCGGTGTAACGCATGGCGGCGAACGACTTGGGATCGTCCGGCGCACCCCAGTTGCCCTGGCCGTCGACCAAGGTGTAGCGATAGCTGAACGGCTGTGCCATCAGCACCATCGCTTCGTAGCAGGCCGAGTCGCCGTGAGGGTGGAATTTACCGAGCACGTCACCGACGGTACGCGCCGATTTTTTGTGCTTGGAGTCAGCGTCCAGGCCCAACTCGCTCATGGCGTAAACAATACGCCGCTGTACGGGCTTGAGGCCGTCGCCGATATGCGGCAAGGCCCGATCCATGATGACGTACATGGAGTAGTTGAGGTAGGCCTGTTCGGTGAAGTCGGCCAGTGACCGGCGTTCTACGCCGTCCAGGCTGAGATCAAGGGAGTCGCTCATGCGGACCTCATTCAGTTCGTTGTCTGGCGCAGCAGCATGGTGCCGCCGCGCTGGGTAAATTCAAGTTTGTTCAGCGCACTCATGCCCAGCAGCACCTGCTCGCCGTCCAGCCCGGGGGCCGCTACAGCTCGCACATCGCGCAGCACAATGGCGCCCAGCTGCAGGCGATCGATGCGGGTCTGGTAGCCCTGGGTGCGGCCATTGGCGGTGCTCAGGGTCACCGGGAGGCCCTTGGGCAGTGCCAGTTGCCTGGCCAGATCCATCGGCACCGCCACATCGGTGGCACCGGTATCGAGTAAAAATTCCACCGGCACGTTGTTGATCCGGCCACTGGCGACGAAATGGCCCTGCACGTTGCCGAGCAGTTTGACTTCGATATAACCCTCGCCTTGCTGCGAGGTCACTTCGGTATTGGGGTTTTGCTGACGCTGTTCCCAGCGCCCGAAAAACTGCGTGGCCAGGTACAGGCCCGCGCACCAGGCCACGATCATGAAGATACGCCCCACGCCTTTGCCCGGTGCTTGCTGGCTCATTGCTTGGCACTCCAGCCACCTTGCGGTGCAGCAAAGCGCCAGACGATGGGGCGTTTTTCGCCATCGGCGCGTCTATGGCTGCCGTTGTCGACCCCGACCCAGGCACCCTTGGCATCCAGGCTCAGGGCCTCGGTGTTGCCATAGCCGGTGTTGTAACGCCGGGCATCGGTCAGGGCATCATTGGCAAACGACCAACAGCGTTCGATCTCGCCCGTATTCGGGGTACGCCGGCAAATGCGATAGGCCATGCGCTCAAGGGTAAACAGCTTGTCCTCGAACAGCGCCAGGTCGGCAAAGTCCTTTGCCTGGGCCTTGGCGTTGAGTTGCGGCGGCGGCTGTTCAAGACCGCCTTCGCTCATCAGCACGCAGCCGTTTTCGCAGTCCCATACACTCTGTTTTTTGCGAATCGTCAGCAAGCCACGGCGCTCACGCTCGGCCGCCAGCCATATCTGATTACCCTGCGAGTTGACGGCAATCCCCTCAAACAGCGCATTGAAATGCAGCAACATGCCGCTGGCACGGGCCTGACGCACCAGCGCCGGGTCGATTTTAAGCCATGAAGGCGCCCCGGCCTGAGGGATTTGCAGTACCGCTGCATGGGACTCACTGACCACGAACCGGTTGCCCGCCTCATCGCAACTGATCCCTTCAAAGTCCAGCTCGCCGCCGCGCAACGGGCTGATGGCCTTGCCCATCATGCGCACGCCCCACGGCAAGCCGCTTTCCGGCGCTGGCGGCACATCGACAGGCAAGGCTTCGGCCTGCCACAGAGACTCGCGGGTATCGAGGCGATAAATCTGATCATCATCACGATCAGACACCGCCCACAGCTCACCCGAACATAATGCCAGCCCGGACAGATTGCCACCGCGCATGCCTTCAACCGGATGCTCTGACTGCAACGCCAGTTCTGGCCAGGTATCGGCCATGACCGGCGCAGCACCCAAACAGAACAAGCCCAGCAAGGCACTGCGCATCAGGCCAGCACCTGCGCCAGGTTGCCTTTGGATTCGAGCCAGGACTTGCGGTCACCGGCGCGTTTCTTGGCCAGCAGCATGTCCATCATTTCTGACGTGGCGGCGAAGTCTTCAAGAGTGAGTTGCACCAGGCGACGGGTGTTCGGATCCATCGTGGTTTCGCGCAGCTGTGGCGGGTTCATCTCACCCAGCCCCTTGAATCGTGTGACTTGCGGCTTGCCGCGTTTTTTCTCGGCGACAAGACGGTCAAGAATGCCGTCGCGCTCGGCTTCGTCCAGGGCGTAGAAGATCTCCTTGCCCAGGTCGATGCGGTACAGCGGCGGCATCGCCACATAGACGTGACCGGCATCCACCAGCGGGCGGAAGTGCTGCACAAACAATGCACAGAGCAAGGTAGCAATGTGCAGGCCGTCGGAGTCGGCGTCGGCAAGGATGCAGATCTTGCCGTAACGCAACTGGCTCATATCGGCCGCGCCCGGATCGACACCGATGGCCACAGCGATATTGTGCACTTCCTGGCTCGCCAGCACTTCGCTGCCGTCGACTTCCCAGGTGTTGAGGATCTTGCCGCGCAACGGCAGGATCGCCTGGAACTCCTTGTCCCGCGCCTGCTTGGCCGAGCCGCCTGCAGAATCACCTTCCACCAGGAACAGCTCGGAGCGCATCGGGTCTTGCCCGGCGCAGTCCGCCAGCTTGCCCGGCAAGGCCGGCCCCTGGGTAATGCGCTTGCGTTCGACCTTTTTACTGGCCTTGAGCCTGCGCCCGGCGTTGTTGATCGCCAGTTCGGCCAGTTGCATGCCCAACTCGGGGTTGGCGTTGAGCCACAGGCTGAAGGAGTCCTTGATCACGCCCGAGACAAATGCCGCCGCCTCACGGGATGACAGACGCTCTTTGGTCTGACCCGAGAACTGGGGTTCCTGCATTTTCATCGACAGCACGAACGCAATGCGCTCCCACACATCTTCAGGCGCCAGCTTGACACCCCGCGGCAGCAGGCTGCGGAACTCGCAGAACTCGCGCATGGCATCGAGCAAGCCCTGGCGCAGGCCGTTGACGTGGGTACCGCCCTGGGCCGTAGGGATCAGGTTGACGTAGCTTTCCTGAACACTGTCGCCGCCCTCGGGCAGCCACAGCAAGGCCCAGTCGATGGCTTCCTTGTTACCGGCCAGGCTGCCGCAGAACGGCTCGTCGGGCAGGCGTTCAAATTCGCTGACTGCATCGACCAGATACGAGCGCAGGCCGTCTTCGTAATGCCACTCGACCTTTTCGTTGGTATTTTTGTCTTCGAACGTAACCAGCAGCCCCGGGCATAGCACGGCCTTGGCCTTGAGCACGTGCTTGAGGCGGCTGACGGAAAACTTGGGTGAATCGAAGTATTTCGGGTCCGGCGCGAAGTACACGCTGGTGCCGGTGTTGCGCTTGCCAACCGTACCGATAATTTCCAGATCGGTGGCTTTATAGCCATCGGCAAAGGTCATCTGGTACTCGTTGCCGTCACGCTTGACCTTGACCCGTACCAGCGTCGACAGCGCGTTGACCACCGAGATGCCCACGCCGTGCAGGCCGCCGGAGAACTGGTAGTTTTTGTTGGAGAACTTGCCGCCGGCGTGGAGCTTGGTGAGGATCAGCTCGACGCCCGGCACACCCTCTTCAGGGTGGATGTCCACCGGCATGCCGCGCCCGTCATCGCTGACTTCCAGCGAATGATCGGCGTGCAGGATGACGTTGACCGACTTGGCGTGACCGGCCAGGGCCTCGTCGACGCTGTTGTCGATGACTTCCTGGGCCAGGTGGTTGGGCCGGCTGGTGTCGGTATACATGCCGGGGCGTTTGCGCACCGGGTCGAGGCCCGAGAGGACTTCGATGGCGTCGGCGTTATAAGAGCTAGCGCTGGGAGTGACCATAGGGTCTCGTCGTTAGTCGTAAGTGAAAAAAAGGGCCATTCGACGGGCGCCTTAAAGGGCCGCGAAGTCGATGGTTTCAAACTGTTCGGCGCCGATCCCTGCAAAGTTCAGCAAGTCGGGCAGCTGCTGGGCAAAGCCCTGATAACTGTGATCACCGCCCGCCTCAATACGCAACGTACATGCCGCGTAGTACTGTTCAGCGTAGCGGTAGTCCAGGGTTTCATCGCCTGTCTGCAACCACACCTGACAACGCTGCGCGTCCTGAGGGGCTGGCACTTCAAGTTCTGCCAGCGCCTGCACGTGATCGAGGGTCAGTTCCCAGGTTTCGCCGCTGTAGTGATTGGTTTGCGTGCCCAGATAGCCGTCGAACATCCGGTGCGGGCTGACGGCCGGATTGATCAGCAAGGCCTTGAGGCCGTATTGGCGGGCCAGCCATGTCGCATAGTAGCCGCCGAGCGAGCTGCCGACCAGCAATGGGCTGCCAAGCTCACTGATTACGCCCTGCAATTGGGCAATGGCCTGGCGCGGATGATGGTGCAGGGCAGGCACCCGCAGTTGCCCGCCAAGGCCCATGCCGTGCATAGCCGACGTCAACTGCATGGCTTTCTTGGACTCGGGGGCACTGTTGAACCCGTGGATATACAAGATGGAACCTGACATGCGATGACCCCCGAAGACCCGTTAAGCTGAACACAGCAACAATAAAGGCGCGCAGTTTAGCCTGACTCAGGGGCAATGACTCGCTTCAAGATAATTCAGTAATTGTTGGCGCTGTAATCCGGCTCAAAGGTGAAATCCGCCAGGCGCGACACGCCGGTTTGCAGAGTGCCGTCCGGTTGCAAGCGCAGCCAGCGATAGCCCGGTGCCTCGCCGCTGACCTTGAAGTCTGGGCTGCCCACCGCGAACTGGATGCAGGTAGAGGGCGTGGCCAGCAATCGAACGTCGTTGCGCTGCTGGTCGAACGCCTGATGAACATGCCCCCACAGTACCGCCCGGGCCTGGGGATAACGGTCCATGACCGACCAGAATTCTTTGGCATTGCGCAGACCGATCGGCTCCAGCCACGGGCAGCCCACCGACACCGGGTGGTGATGCAGGCACACCAGGTGATGGCGATCGGGGGCTTCGCTCAAGGATTGGGCCAGCAATTGCAACTGATCGTCCTCCAGGTAACCGGGGGTGGAGTGGGGAACTGCCGAGTTGAGCAGCGTAATGCGCCAATTGCCAATATCGACCACCGGCTCCAGAAGACGGCTTTGCACGGCCGCTTCACGCATCTGCGCAACTTGATCGTGGTTGCCGGGGATCCAGCGGCCAAAGGGTGCCAACGGCGCGGTCAGTGTGCGAAAGCGTTGATAAGCCTCGACACTGCCGTCCTGGGTCAGATCACCAGTGGCCAGCAGGCCGTCAATATGCGGCTGCTCGGCCTGCACCAGATCAATCACTTGTTGCAGGCTTTGCGCGGTCTTGAGCCCCAGCAGCGAGCCATCCGCTTCTGCAAACAGGTGGCTGTCAGAGAGCTGCACCAGCAGCACCGGGTCTTCGGTGGTCAGCGTGGATACATTCGGCAAGGTGGCTCTCCCGGGGAGGGTCAGTGAATGGCGCGATTATGCCATTGAGTATGGCCATTATGGGAGTAAGCGCCTTGATCCAGAGGCCAGTTTTTTGGTGCGGTTGCCAGGATTTCAGCGCACTTCTGCGTACTCATGGCCACAGGCCAGGCAATGACTTAGCCACTCACCCAAAAACACATTGAGCTGGGCCTTTTCGTCGGGCTGGTGCATGGCGATATTGGGGTAGGGATAAATGCTGCGAAAGCGCCGCGCATGCTCGGCCGCGACCACTTCGGCCATGCGCGCATCGTGATACACCTGCACCTGCAATTGAGGCACCGGCAACCACGGCAAGCTGTGCTCCTGGCTGACACGCAAGGTGCTGGTGTACGGGCAATCGAGGATCACCTCCAGCGTCAGCACGCCCAGCATCTGATCGCCCTGGGTCACGGCAATCTGGCGCGGGCCGGGTTGCTCGCGCATTTCGGGCAACAAACGCATCAGACGCGCATAGTTGGCCTCGCAAGCGGCCTGCAGCCCGATCAGATCGACCCGATAACGATCGCGAACCCCATTTACGACCATAACCCCCTCACTTCAGCGCGATTAAGCGCCAGCCATTGCAGGGCAATAATGCTCGCTGCATTGGAAATACGCCCATCACGTACTGCTTGCAGCGCATCTTCGTACGCCCATACCGTTACACGAATATCTTCTGCCTCTTCCTCCAGACCATGCAAGCCCCCGACGCCCTCAGTGCTGCAACGCCCGAGATAGAGATGAACAAACTCGGTGCTGCCCCCCGGCGACGGGAAGTAGCGAGTGATCGGCCACAACGACGAGAACGTCAGCCCGGCCTCTTCTTCACCTTCACGGTGAGCCACTTCCTCGGGCACTTCAGCCTTGTCGATCAGCCCGGCAACCAGCTCGATCAGCCAGGGCGTGTCAGTCTTGCCCAGGGCGCCGACGCGGAACTGTTCGATCAGTACCACTTCATCACGCTGCGGGTCGTAGGGCAGCACACAGACTGCATCATGTCGTACAAACACCTCACGACTGATCTCGCGACTCATGCCTCCGGCAAAGAGTTCGTGTCGCAGATGCACCCGATCAAGCTTGTAAAAACCCTGATAACCGTTCTCGCGCTTTACGATCTCGACGGTGCTTGGCCTGGCCTTGGTGATGTCAGTCATTACAAACCCCTTGCTGGCGAATTTCACCGTGGGCGGACCCTCGGCATCGCGCATCCTAACGCGCCAGAGACTGCGGATGCAGCCTCTTTTCTAACACGGGGATAGACGGATCGCCTGCAAAACAACTCTAATTGGCTCTACATAAGCTTAGTGGCGAACCGATGCCCATGCTGGCAGTCGAACCACCATCACTCCCCCACTCTTCCGACGATGAAGGACGACCATGTCGCTTTTAAAGTTTGCTTCCATGACTTGCATCGCCCTGACCCTGGGCGCTTGCCAAAGCGTGTTCCAGCCTGCGGTGCAAAAGCCGTTGGCGTTTGCCAATGACGCTTCCGAGCAAGTCAAGGCAGGCTGCACCGGCCAGGAATGCCCGCTGGTGAACATCGATACACTGCATTTTCCCGACGCCCCCAAGCTCGATGCGCTGATCGAAAATCGCCTGTTGCGAATGACCGTCAATTCGCCTGAGGACAAACTGGCGCCCTCGCTCAACGCCTATCGCGAACACTTCCTGCGTACGGCCGACAGCCGTAACAGCACTTATTTGCAGGCCAAGGTACGCGAGCAGCATGACGGTCTGGTGATTGTCGAGCTTTCCAGCTACCTGGATACCGGGGGCGCCCATGGCATGCCGGGCCGCGGCTTTATCAACTACTCGCGCTCACAGCAAAAGGACGTGACCCTGCAGGACATGCTGCTGCCGGGCCAGGAACAGGCTTTCTGGGGTGCCGCCAAAGTGGCTCACAACAACTGGCTGATCAGCAGCCATTACGGCAGCGATCCGGAGTTCGTGAAAAACTGGCCGTTCGAGAAAACCCCGCATGTGGCGCTGCTCAAAGACAACGTAGTGCTCAAGTACGACGTGTACAGCATTGCGCCGTACTCTGAGGGCCATGTTGAGTTGAAGATTCCGTACTCGCGTTTGAACGGGATTTTAAAGCCAGAGTGGTTTCCGGGTCGCGGGTAACGCCAACCGCCCCTGTGGCAGCGGGCTAGCTCGCGATGGGATCGATACGGTTTCACTGGAAAACCGCGTCGCCAGCATCGCGAGCAAGCCCGCTCCCACAGTGTGCTAGGCCGTTTTTGACCCGCGCCCCAACAGCCACTGCAACCCGCCGGCCAGCAACAACGCGGGCAATGTTGCGCCTACATCCGGCAGCACGTTCGCCAGCAGGTGATAAGTCAGCACTCCGCCCAGCCAGGCCAGCAGCGTCGGCCAGCGCCACAACTCAGGCGCAACCCGGGCACTGCGCTGGCGCAGGATAAAGTGATCCACCAGCACCACGCCGAACAATGGCGCGAACACCGAACCAATCAGCAACAGAAAGTTCTGGTACTGCGCCAGCGGCGCAAAGCAGGCGATCAAGGTGCAGACCACGCCGATGGCCAGGGCCAGATGCTCGACTTTCAAACGCAACAGAATCCCGCCTGACACCGCCGCCGAGTGAATATCGGCAAATGCGTTTTCCGACTCATCGAGCAAAATCAGCAGCAGCGGAATCCCCAGCCCGGCCCCTGCCAGCGCCAGCAGCAGCGCATTCACTTCACCACTCGGGGCGAATGCCAGGGTGTAAGCCACGCCCAGGCTCATCAGCCAGAAGTTACCGATAAAGAAGCCCAAGGCCGTGCCGCCGAACACGTTTTGTGCACGCTTGCCGAAGCGTGAGTAATCCGCAATCAGCGGCAACCACGACAGCGGCATGGCAATGGCAATGTCAAAACCCACTGCGAACGGCAGCGAACCATCGCCTTTTTGCGCCCACAGCGCTGGCAGGTCAGCTTTGGCAAACAGGTTCCAGGTCAGCCATAGACAGGCCGCCAGCAGTAACCAGATACCCCATTTGCGCAGAATCTTGCGCACAAAGGTCAATGGCCCGCTCACCGCAAGCAAGGTGGCCAAGGCGCCGAACAGCAGCGTCAGCATCAGGGGGTTGCTCAACAGGCTGCCTTCGCCAAAAGCCTGGGCGCCAAGCAGGCTGGCCGCGTCGCGCATCACGATGATTTCAAACGAGCCCCAGCCGATCAATTGCAACACGTTGAGCATGGCCGGGAGCATGGCACCGCGACTGCCCAGGCTGAGCTTGAGCGCAGCCATGGACGAAAGGCCGGTATCGCTGCCAATCACACCGACCGAAGCCAATAGCGACACGCCTACCAGCGTGCCGAGAAAAATCGCCAGCAATGAACCCGACAGTCCCAGCCCCGGCGCAAGCAACGCGCCGGTCTGCAACACCATCAGGCCAATGCCGAGGGAGAACCACAGGGAGAACAAATCGCGACCACCGAATGCACGCCGGTCCAAAGGAACAGCAAGGTCGGGAGAGTAAGTACCGGGTGTGTTCAAGGAATGAATCCCACAAAGAGAAAACCGCCTAAAAAACCTGTGGGAGCGGGCTTGCTCGCGATGCAATCAACTCGGTGCATCTGAATCACCGAGGTGCTGCAATCGCGAGCAAGCCCGCTCCCACAAGGGGACTGCTTACATCACACTTTTTTGTACAGCTGACTGCCTTCCTGCTTGAAGCGCTCGGCCTGTTCGGCCAGGCCTTTGGCCACATCCACGTCGATGGCATCTATGCGCTGGTTGGCGGCGTAGATACGAACTTCCTGGGTGATTTTCATCGAGCAGAACTTCGGCCCGCACATGGAGCAGAAATGCGCGACCTTGGCCGAATCCTTGGGCAGCGTTTCGTCGTGATAGGAGCGCGCCGTGTCCGGATCCAGGCCCAGGTTGAACTGATCTTCCCAACGGAACTCAAAACGCGCCTTGCTCAGGGCGTTGTCGCGGATCTGAGCGCCTGGATGACCCTTGGCAAGGTCGGCAGCATGGGCCGCGATCTTGTAGGTGATGATCCCGGTCTTCACGTCATCCTTGTTCGGCAGGCCCAAGTGTTCCTTGGGCGTCACGTAGCAAAGCATGGCGCAACCGAACCAGCCGATCATCGCCGCACCAATGCCCGAGGTGATGTGGTCGTAACCCGGCGCAATGTCGGTGGTCAGCGGGCCGAGGGTGTAGAACGGCGCCTCGTCACAGCACTCCAGCTGCTTGTCCATGTTCTCCTTGATCAACTGCATCGGCACGTGGCCAGGGCCTTCGATCATGCACTGCACGTCGTGCTTCCAGGCGATCTTGGTCAGCTCGCCAAGGGTTTCCAGCTCGCCGAACTGCGCCGCGTCATTGGCGTCGGCAATCGATCCCGGACGCAAGCCATCGCCCAGCGAGAAGCTGACGTCGTAGGCTTTCATGATTTCGCAGATTTCGTCGAAGTGGGTGTAAAGGAAGTTTTCTTTGTGGTGCGCCAGGCACCACTTGGCCATGATCGAACCACCACGGGACACAATCCCGGTCACGCGCTTGGCGGTCAGCGGCACATAACGCAGCAGCACACCTGCGTGGATGGTGAAGTAGTCCACGCCCTGCTCGGCCTGCTCGATCAGGGTGTCGCGGAACAGCTCCCAGGTCAGGTCTTCGGCCACGCCGTTGACCTTTTCCAGCGCCTGGTAAATCGGCACCGTACCAATCGGCACCGGCGAGTTGCGGATGATCCACTCACGGGTTTCGTGAATGTGCTTGCCGGTGGACAGGTCCATGACCGTGTCCGATCCCCAGCGAATGCCCCAGGTCAGCTTGGCCACTTCTTCTTCAATAGAAGAGCCCAGCGCACTGTTGCCGATATTGCCGTTGATCTTCACCAGGAAGTTGCGACCGATGATCATCGGTTCCAGCTCAACGTGGTTGATGTTGGCCGGGATGATGGCGCGGCCGCGGGCGATTTCATCACGCACGAATTCGGCGGTGATTTCTTTCGGGATGCTCGCGCCAAAGCTGTGGCCCGGATGCTGCTGGTCAAGCAAACCGGCGGCGCGGGCTTCCTGCAGCTTCATGTTTTCGCGGATGGCGACGTATTCCATCTCGGCGGTGATGATGCCCTGACGCGCATAGTGCATCTGGCTGACGTTGGCACCGGCCTTGGCCCGACGCGGGTTCTTCACGTGGGCGAAGCGCAGTTTGGTCAACTCTGCATCTTCAAGGCGCATCTGCCCAAAGTTGGAGCTCAGGCCCGGCAGGCGCTCGGTGTCGTCACGGTCGTCAATCCACGCCGAGCGCACATCGTCCAGACCTTTGCGCACATCAATTTGCACCGACGGGTCGGTATACGGGCCCGAAGTGTCGTAGATCAATACCGGGGCGTTCACTTCACCGCCAAAATCGGTAGGTGTGACATCCAGGCTGACTTCACGCATCGGCACCAGAATGTCCGGGCGCGAACCCTGTACGTAGACTTTTTGCGAGCGGGTAAACGGCTTGACCGACTGCTCATCGACCTTGGCCGAATCACTGAGATTGATCGCGTTTTTTGGTTTTGTACTCATCACGGCTCTCCAGACTGCATCCAGGCGGATTGTCGGAGGGAGAACCTGAAAAATGTACGGATGCACCCAAGGACTGGGTGCTGAGTGACGGCCTCGAATGATTGATCATTTTTTGACCAATCAATCCCGGACAGCACTCAAGAGGACTCGCCGGGAGACGAGAAATCTTGTTCCCTACGCAGGCGTTAACCTGATCAGGTTCAACGGGATCCGAAATTATTCGATCTCAGCCTCATAGCAAGGCACCCCGACAAGAACGCGCCCAGTCTAGAGAAGAGTGAGGCAGAACGCCAACCCCTCAATCAATGGCGTGATAAAAGGCGCAAGAACGGCATTGTTGCAAGGTGCCACCACTACTACACTCGCTACTTCTTGAAACCGCGAGTCGGACTCGGGCTTTCATTTTTCGCATTCTTGAACTAGGGATCGCTCATGCTGCGCAAACTATCACTGGCTATCGCCGTGTCTTGGGCGTCCAGCGCAATGGCGCTGGAAACCACCGCCCCATTGTCCAGCCAAAACGGCCTGGTCAGCGTTTACCACGAAGCGGTCGACAACAACGCCGACCTGGCGGCGGCCCGCGCCGGTTACGAGGCGCAAAAGGAAGTGGTGCCCCAGGCCCGTGCTGGCTTGCTGCCCAACCTGTCAGGGGGGGCCGAGTCGAGCAACGTGCGCACGGCCATCGACCAGCCATCGTTGACCACCACCCGCAGCGCGATGGTCTACCAGGCCACGCTGGCACAGCCGATTTTCCGGATTGACCGCTGGTTCCAGTTGAAAGCCGCCGAATCGATCAACGAACAGGCTGCACTGCAACTCTCGGCCACCGAGCAAAACCTGATTCTGCAAAGCGCCAATGCCTACTTCTCGGTACTGCGCGCCCAGGACACACTGGCGGCGACCAAGGCCGAAGAGGCCGCGTTCAAGCGCCAGCTGGACCAGTCCCGCGAGCGTTTTGACGTGGGTCTGTCGGACAAGACTGACGTGCTGCAATCCCAGGCCAGCTACGATACGGCGCGGGCCAACCGGATGCTGGCCCAGCGTCAGGTCGAAGACGCTTTTGAATCGCTGATCACCCTGACCAACCGCCAGTACAATGCGATTGAAGGCATGCGTCACACCTTGCCGATCCTGCCGCCGATGCCCAATGACGCCAAGTCATGGGTAGACACCGCCGCGCAGCAGAACCTCAACCTGCTGGCCAGCAATTACGCAGTAAACGCCGCCGAAGAAACGCTCAAGCAGCGCAAGGCTGGCCATGCGCCAACCCTCGATGCCGTGGCACAGTACAAAACCGGCGACAACGACGCTTTCGGTTTGAGCAACCCCAACGCCCTGAACCAGCGTTACGGCGGCGACGTGTCCCAGCGCAGCATCGGCGTGCAGTTGAATATCCCGATCTATAGCGGCGGGCTGACCAGCTCCCAGGTGCGCGAGTCGTACTCGCGCCTGGACCAGACCGAACAACAGCGTGAAGCCTTGCGCCGCCAGGTGGTGGAAAACACCCGCAACCTGCACCGTGCGGTCAATACCGACGTTGAACAGGTGCAGGCACGCAAACAGTCGATCATCTCCAACCAGAGCGCACTGGAAGCCACGGAAATCGGCTACCAGGTGGGCACACGCAATATCGTCGACGTGCTCGACGCCCAGCGCCAGCTGTACAACTCGGTACGTGATTACAACAACAGTCGCTACGACTACATCCTCGACAACCTGCGCCTCAAGCAGGCTGCAGGAACGTTGAACCCGGGGGATCTGGAAGCGCTGTCACATTATTTGAAAGCCGACTACAACCCAGACAAGGACTTTCTGCCACCGGACCTGGCCAAGGCCGCCGAAGCCAATCTGCGCTCGCCGGGCAACTGACTTTCGCGCAATTTGATTGGCTGACATATCCAGCTAACACCGTTCCTTGAACGCTCCAGAAGTTAATACGGCATCGGTCGTATGACCTTCTGGAACGCAACACAGGAACGCTCATGCCTACAGTCCCCTCGCCCTCCCTCGCCCTGCCCGAAAATGCCGTACGGGCACAGTTCGCCAACCCGCCCCCACTCACAACGGTCGCCCGGCAAATGCTCGCAGCGGCCATTGCACAGCGCTATCCCTCACTGCGAATCAGCCTCGAACGCACCCGCCTGGCCGTGCCCAGGCCCGGTGGAGGCTGGTCGCTGGAGCCGTTCATGCCCCGGGTGCTGGATTACCTGGGTAGCGGTGTCACGCTGGATTTAAGCCCCGTCAACACACAACCCTACTACCTGACCGATAACGCCCCCGACTGGCTCAAGCCCGATGACGGTGAGCTGGATATGCAGGTTATCGAAAGCCTGGTCAAGGAGCTCCCCTGGCGCCTGCCCGTCGGACTGCAGAATGCACTGCACCAGTGGTGGACAAAAAAAACCGATACCGGCACCAGCCGCTGGCGGTGGCTCAGCGATGTGATGCGGGACACCCTGACAATTGGTGCAATTCGGCAAACCGGTCTGAACCCGGCCGCCCTTGCTGCCATCAACCAGGTCATCACCACGCCTGACCTCGAAGAGCGTATCCGCCTGTATGGCGAGAACGCTGTGCGCGCCTATTGGCTCGAAGCCACCCTGCTGAATCCTGAGGTGGTTTACTCCGGGCTCAATACAAGGATTGCTCTGGTCACCCGAAACCAGGTGCTGATGTGCAAAGCTGACGGCGACACCCTCACCTTTAAAAGCATGGCCACACTGGGTCAGGCCTGGGCCAGGAAAATCATCAGCTCGTACACCGTAAAAGAAATTCGCATGAAGCAATTTGAGCTGGAGGGTAATTTTTTCGATGCCAGCGCCGCCGCCATTCTGAACCGGCAACTTGAACGCACAGCCACGCTAAAAGTGCCGTCCAGTATCGGCTGGCAGGCACTGCAAAGGGTTTACAGGTCCATCACGGATACCTCGGCATACTTTGCCGACGCGCCCAAAGCCACCTTGCAGAGCCTTACAACGGTCAAAAACCACTTGCCCGAATGGCTGAATAACGCGTCAGCGGCCAGCATCGCACGCTATCGCCATTACAGCCTTGCCCTGTATGCCGCCAAACAGGCCAGCGAAGGCAAGACCTACCTGTATGGCATCAGCGACATCCACACCTATGCCGCCGACGCGTTGCACTGGCAAATGCGCGCCGACCAGCGACAATTCGAGCAAGATATCCCCATGCAAGAGCGCATGGATCAGTTTGCACCCAATGATATCGAGCTGACTTTTCTGTCCGCCACCGGCCTGCCCGGGACCATCGGCATCGTGGAGAGCACCACCATGAGCCTGACCGAGCTGTCCCTGAAAAATCTGATCGGTCGGCCCGAAGGTGCACTCAGCCTGCGCCATCGCCTGGGCGGGCCACTGCCAGGATGGTTGACGCCCGACTACATCACCCGACGCGGCGGGCTGATCGAAAAGGTCGATATCGGCAGGGTGTACCCCAAGTATCTTGAAAACGCACTGTTGAGCAACACACCCGACGCCCTGGTGCGCGAAAGGTTTTTCGCCACTCAAACCAGCGTGCAACTGCCGATGGAAGCGCTGGAACTGAGCCTGAAAAAACAAAATGGCCTGACCCCGCTGGGCGCCCGCCATGTGGCCGCAGTGGTACATACCTGCGCCGCTGAGCAACAGGTCGAAGGACTGGCAGTGGTCATTCGTCATTTGGCCCTGCTACGCCACCCCGAAGCCCTGCCCGACATTGTGGGCAATATGTTTATCATCGAGCCGGCCAACGTCGAGTATGGGCCACATGTGCTGTACCGGCCTTTTTACTCGCCATCACTGCTGGAGTTCAGCACCCGCGACGCACTGCTGGACGCCATTGCCGAGCCCTCGCCTCTGCAAACCAGCGTACTGACCTGGTTGAGTGACATTGCCCGTCCGATCTACGACAACGGCGGCTTCAAGGAGCCACATTACCTGCGCTTCGGTTTGGGCAGTGAGTTCGCTCCGATTGAACGGCCGGGTCCTGCCAGGCTGGCCACCAACGGCAGCGACGAGTTACTGCAATTTCTACAAAACGGCCAGTTGATGCAGTACCTCTTTGGCTGTAATGCCAGGGCGCTGGTGGAGCAGGCGAACACAGATTCGGTGTCCAATACGGAAAGCCGCTGGGGGGTGCTACTGGAAGGTGGCAGCCTGATTTTCAACAGCCTGTTGCTGCTGCCGGGCTTGCCACCCCCCATCATGCTGACCGGCGGTTTGCTGAGTGTCGCGAAACTGGCCAGCCAGGACATCCCCGCTCTTGCCAGCAGTGACGCCGCGACTCGCGAGCTGGCAGCCGCCGATGTATTGCTTAACCTGGGCATGTTGCTGTTCCACCAGTCCCAGACGGCTCTGCAAAAACTCACACCACTTCCAGAAGGGTTAATGGGCAAGGCCTTGCGAGCGCAGGCGCCGGCCCGTATCGCCGAAATCTGGCCGGAGCCGGAGCCGCCCAAAATTGTCACGGGCATCGTGGCCCTGCCCGGCGAGTTGCCTGGTGCCCGCAGCACCGAGCTGGACTTGGGCATCGCCAGCGCCAGCGATCGCCTGACTGCCAGCAGACGCGAGCTGTTGGCCAGTTTCAAGGTGGCGCGACCCGAAACTTTACCGCCTCCGATACCCGACGGCCTGTTCAAGGGGCTTTATTTAATTGATCAGAAGTGGCACGCCTTGCTCGGTGAAGGGCTGTACCCCGTGCACATCGACAGCGAAGATAATGTCGCCATCTCTTCAAGCACCGATATCAATCGCATTGGCCCGAACCTGAGAACGGATGGTAAAGGTAATTGGTTTGTAGACACCCGCCTGCGTTTACAGGCTGGGGGCCTCTCCAGACGCATAGCGTCCCTGCAAGCGCAAAAAGCCCGGCGTAAAAGTGAACTGCAAACACAGCTGACTGATTTTTACCCCCTTGAAGCTCCGCGGCAGAAGGCCGTTGATATCACCCACAGCGCCCTGAGGAGTGCAATGGCAGACCCACGCTTCACTGCCGAGCAGCTCGCCGCTTTACGCGAGAGGCTCAAAACCGCACTGCACGCGGAGTTGAGCGGTTACCAGGCATTGCTGGCCACTGCCGAGGAACGCAGCAAGCTTGATATCCCCTTTCACGAAACGATCGTGATTTCCATGCTGGAGAAGTCCTTCGACAACCGGATCATCTCCCTGGTTGTCTCGGCAAACGAACAAAGAGCCCTGATCAACAAGTGGCCGCAGTTCAATGCAGAGGACGCTAATATCGAGGCCGCGGTACAGGCAGACCCCCAGGGGTATGCACAGTCAAACCGCGAGCAGGTGGCAATCAACGAGATCACGATAGAACGTATCGAGCAAAGAGACGGCTATCTGGAGCAGTTGTACAACTTCGGCGAAGCGGGCATCGCTGCCGCTACCGAACTGGCCCGCTCAATACCTGCGGCCGGACATACCAGCCTGACTCTCAAGGGTTTTCAGCTCGACTGCCTGAAACAGGCCAGCTCCACCCCCTCCGCAAGCAGTCTCACAGAAGAAAGCCTTGATAGCGCCATTGACCCGCTCAATGAGCACACCCACACCCATAACCAGCTCAATACTCTGGAAATCGACGCTGACAAACGCCTGGAGGTACTGGACAGCCTCGCGGAGAACTACGGCCAGGCGCTGGATGCCCTGGAAGGCATTGGCTTGATGTATGCCGATGAACTGGATCCCGAGTACTTCAAAAAGCTTCGTCTGTTGCTGACAGAGCTCTATCAGGATGTCACCCGCCAACTGGCGGCCGAGATCAAGCCGCCCCCGCAGCCCCCTGCACAAAGACCTGGAAAGCGCACTCCACCTACCGCTGGCAGTCGCTCCAAAAAAGTGATTCATGTCCGTGGCAAGGGCAAATTGATCGGCGAACTCCGGCCCGCAGACAACGAATGGCTGAGTGATGTCATTGAAATCCGCTCAGACTATGACGAGCAATTACTGTCGACTTATTTGCAGCACGAGGACGAATGGATCGAGATTAAAACCGTGCGCACTGAATCACCGCGCACACGGGCACTGAATATCATCAAGGGTGATGCGCGCAAACTTTACGCCTTGTCCGAATGGCATCTGCACAAGGCCACAGTGCACAGCATGAGTACCCGCTACCCGCAGGAAGTCGAAGAAGAACTCATTCGCGAAGCCAATAAGCTCGACAAGCTGGCCACTGAACTGCACTTGGCCCTGCAGACCCAAGCCGAGGATTCAAGGTCCCAGGACGATCAGACCCTGATCGACAGCATGCGCAGTGCTGCCCAAAAAATGATCAGGGAAGGCAGGGAGATGCGCATCAAGTTGAGCTTCGAACTGCCGCCGACCCATGGCAACCTGCAGTACCTGATTGATGAGAAACAGGTCCAGATAGCGGGGCTAGGCAAGCGCATCCCGTTAACCGGTGAGCGGCAGGACTATATGCAGGAGTACGCCGTCAACGACCGCCAGGGCAGCCCGCTGTGGTATGCCCATTTTCACTATGACGAGGCCCATACCCCGAAAGCGAACTACACGGCCGCTCACTTGAAGACAAAAGAGCAGCGAAAATTCAGCTACATCGTCCAGCTGGACAAGGCTAAAACTGCCCCTGCCATCGTAAACGTGCATCGCGGCCAGATTGGTAAAGACCTGGCCGAACGCTGGTTTCTGCCACTGGCCGACTAGCGCGACATCAACCGTCCCAGGCCATCGAGCAACCGCTGCAAGGCGCCCTGATTGCGCTGCATGACTTTAAGGCCCGCCTGGCCCATGCGCCGGGCGTCTTGCGGCAACTCGAACAAGCGCTGTACCGCCAGCGCCAGCCCTTGGGCGTCGTCCACTTCTTCCAGTGCTCCGGCGTCGCGCAGCATCGCGCTGATTTCCAGAAAGTTGAACAGATGTGGCCCGCTCAACACCGGTTTGGCCAGCGCCGCCGGTTCCAGCAGGTTGTGCCCGCCATTGGGAACCAGACTGCCCCCCACAAAAGCGGTGTCTGCCAGCGCGTACAAAAACAGCAATTCACCCATGGTATCACCCAGCATGACCTGGGTACTTGCGGTGACCGGCTCGCCACTGGAACGGCGCACCGTGGCAAACCCTTCGCGCTGGCACAGCTCGAATACCTGATTGAAGCGCTCCGGGTGCCGAGGCACCAGCATCAGCAACGCATTGGGGTAATGGCCAAGCAATTGCCGATGGGCCGCGAGCACAATCTCGTCCTCCCCCTCGTGGGTGCTGGCTGCAATCCATACCGGGCGAGCCAGAGCCTGCCACTGCTCACGCAGCTCCCGGGCATCGACCAGCAGCTGGGGGTCGATGGTCAGGTCAAACTTGATCGAGCCGGTGACCTCAACGCACTCAGGTCGTGCACCCAATTGACGAAAGCGCTCGGCTTCGGTTTCGGTCTGCACGGCAATCAGGCTCATTTCTTCCAACATGGGCCGGGTCAGGCGGGCGAAGCGGCCATAGCCCTTGGCCGAGCGTGCCGACAAGCGGGCATTGGCGAGCGCCACCGGTATGCCGCGCTTGGCACACTGATGGATATGATTGGGCCACAACTCGGTTTCCATGATGACCGCGAGTTTGGGTTGCACGCGATTCAAAAAGCGCGCGGCCGCCCACGGCAAGTCGTAAGGCAGGTAGCAATGCTGAATACGCGGCTCATTCGCGAACAGCGCCTGGATCCGCTCGGACCCGGTGGGTGTCATACACGTCACTGTGATTGGCAGCTGTGGGTAACGTTTTAGCAGCTCACGAATCATCGGCGCGGCAGCGATGCTCTCGCCCACCGAGACCGCATGCACCCAGATCCCCCCCGGCTGCAGGGTCGGCAGATTCACGGCGAAACGCTCACCAATACGCCGGGCATAAGCGGGCGCCTTGCGCGCCCGCAGCCACAATCGAATCGCCACCAGTGGCAGCCCCAGATGAAACAGCAAGGTGTAGAGAGTTCTATTCATGGGTGCGGAGTTTACTTGAAAAAGTATTCACGATGATGGCACCGAATACTCCCTACCCTGTCGCAACCAGAACGCACTACACACTTTCACAACTACTAGAATGCCTTGCTGCTAAATTGCCCCGCTCCACACTCAGGACTCCACCATGAACGCCTACTAT
Organism: Pseudomonas sp. TWR1-1-3; assembly: GCF_049896805.1. Taxonomy (NCBI): domain Bacteria; kingdom Pseudomonadati; phylum Pseudomonadota; class Gammaproteobacteria; order Pseudomonadales; family Pseudomonadaceae; genus Pseudomonas; species Pseudomonas sp. TWR1-1-3. The sequence goes on from NZ_JAFCUZ010000005.1 coordinate 217,271, forward strand.
TACCTGGCCATTGCCATTTGCGCCGAAGTCATCGCCACCGTCTCCATGAAAGCGATCAAGGGTTTCAGTACACCGCTGCCGCTGATCCTGGTGATTGCCGGTTACGCCACGGCATTCTGGATGCTGACCCTGGTGGTGCGCACCATTCCCGTGGGCGTGGCTTACGCGGTGTGGGCGGGTATGGGCATTGTGATGGTGAGTGTCGCAGCGCTGTTTATCTACGGGCAAAAACTCGACATCCCGGCCATGCTCGGCATGGGCCTGATTGTGCTGGGGGTGGTGGTGATTCAACTGTTCTCGAAAACAGCGGGGCATTGAATCCAGCAACGAAAACACCACACCTCGTTCCTTCGGCAGCTGCTACGCAGGTTTACAGGCTCAGGCCAGGTTGTGGATCAGGCTGTATACTTGCGGTCTTTGTCTTTAAACGCCGAGGTCGCCCATGCCATCTGTTATTTCCACCGACGTGCTGATTGTCGGCGCTGGGGTTGCCGGCCTTTGGCTCAATGCCCGCCTGCGTCGCCAGGGCTTCTCCACGATTGTGGTCGAGCGTGAAAGCCTGGGGGGCGGGCAGAGTGTGAAATCTCAAGGCATCATTCATGGCGGCGCCAAATATGCGCTGCACGGTGCCCTGACCGGGGCGTCCGAAGCCATCGCCGATATGCCGCGCCGCTGGCGCGAAGCCCTGGCCGGCGACGGCGAACTCGACCTGAGTGGTGTGCGCCTTCTTTCCGAAGCCCATTACCTGTGGTCGCCGGGCACCCTCGCGGGCAACCTCACCAGCTTTTTTGCCAGCAAGGCCGTGCGTGGCCGGGTCGATCAGGTCAAGGGCGACCAGTTGCCCCCGGCCCTGCAAGATCCACGTTTCAAAGGCAAGGTGTATCGCCTGGCGGAGCTGGTAGTCGACGTCCCGAGCCTGATCGAGCGTCTGGCGGAGTTGGCGGGGGATGGCCTGCTGGCCGGGCAGGTGATTGAACCGCTGTTTGACAACGACGAACTGATTGGCCTGCGGGTCGACGGTCTCGAGATTCACGCCCAGCGTATTGTGTTCAGTGCAGGTGGCGGCAATGCCGAGCTGCTGGCCAGTGTCGGCATCAGCGTTCCGGCCCAACAACTGCGCCCGCTGCATATGGTGCTGGTCAAGGGGCCCAGCCTCAAGCCGCTGTACGCCCACTGCCTGGGCGGTGGGCCCAAGCCACGCATTACGGTAACCACTCACCCCGCGGCCAATGGCGAGTGGGTGTGGTATCTGGGCGGTGATATCGCCGAAGCCGATGGCGTGGCTCGCGAACCTGCCGAGCAAATCGCCGTGGCGAAAAAAGAGCTGGGCAACCTGCTGCCCTGGGTTGACCTGAGCCAGGCGCAGTGGGCCACGTTGCGGGTCAACCGTGCCGAGCCTGCGCAGTCGGGGCTGGTACGCCCGGACAACGCTTTTCTCTCGGACCAGGGCCGTCTGCTGGTCGGCTGGCCGACCAAGCTGGCACTGGCACCGGACTTCTCTGACCGGGTGCTGCAAGCGCTGGAGCACGACGGAATCAAACCGGGCAATGCACCGGCCCTCCCTCCGCTGCCACGTCCACCCCTGGGAAAAACCGCGTGGGAGCAACTGTTGCCATGAGCCAGCCAACCCTGCACGACTTCCATCGCCCGCTGGGCAGTACCGGCCTGCTGGTTTCGCCACTGGGGCTGGGCACCGTCAAGCTGGGCCGCGACCAGGGGGTCAAGTACCCCAGCGGCTTCAAGATTCCGGATGATAACGAAGCGCAGATGCTGCTCAAGCTCAGCCGCGACCTGGGCATCAACCTGATCGACACCGCCCCCGCCTATGGCCGCAGTGAAGAACGCCTTGGCCCGCTATTGCGTGGTCAGCGCCAGGACTGGGTGATCGTCAGCAAGGTCGGCGAAGAGTTTGTCGACGGCCAGTCGAGTCACGACTTCAGCGCTGCGCATACCCGCCACTCCGTTGAGCGCAGCCTGCAACGTCTTGAAACGGACTTTATCGATCTGGTACTGGTGCACTCTGACGGCAATGACCTTGCGGTTCTCAATGAGTGCGAGGTCTACGAGACCCTGGCCGAACTCAAACGCGAGGGCAAGATTCGCGGTTTCGGCTTGTCGGGCAAAACCGTTGAAGGAGGGCTCAAGGCCTTGGAAACCGGTGATTGCGCGATGGTCACCTACAACCTCAATGAACAGGCCGAGCGGCCGGTGATCGATTACGCCGCGGCCCACGGCAAGGCCATTCTGGTTAAAAAGGCGCTGGCCAGCGGGCATGTGTGCTTGAGCCCTGGGGTCGATCCGGTGCGCGCCAGCTTCGAACTGGTGTTTGGCCATCACGGGGTTGCCAGTGCTATTGTCGGCACCATCAATCCGCTGCACTTGGCCCATAACGTGGCGACCGTTGCGCAGGTTCTGCGTAAAACCTGAAGCCGCCGACGCGGCCGACCCCGACGCAAGGAGGAGCCGACATGCCGCGCATGCTGATCCGCAAGAACCCCAGCGACTTCAAAACCCTGCCGTTATTTGTCGAAGCCACGCCAGAGGGCTTGAGCTATCAAAGCATCGGCATGCCGTTGAACTTCGCGCAGACCCTGCTAAAGCGCCGCCCGGTCAAGGTTGCCGATAATGAGCGTTTTTCGCTGGAGCTGGCCAACCTTGGCGTATCCGTGCGACTGACCATGAGTTGGCAAGGTCGCGACTACTGGGTGCTGGTACGTCAGCGTCGTCAGGATCGGGGCGATGTGGTGCTCAAGCTGATCTCTGGTTACGTGCCAGCCCACGAGGTCAGCCTGCCCCTGCACACAGCCATCCAGGAGATTGCCGAAGAGTGCCTGCTGGAAACCCCCGAAGGCTGGCTGAGCGGGCGGTTCAATGAAACATGGCTGCCTGCGCCCTACGCCGCCGCGCTGCATTACCGCGAGGCCATGCCCTTTCGCCTGACACCCCTGTCCGGTGCGACACGGCCTGTAAGCTGTGGCAGCCAGCCCTTGCTGGAGCGGCCACGGACCTACGTGCACTTGCCGACAGCATCGCTGCAACTGATTTACGACCTGCGTCTGGAAGTGCCCAAAGAGGCCAAGTCCCTGAGCCTTTTCCATGTCGAAGAGCGGCTTGAAGGGGATCAACTGGTAGCGCGGCTGGACCGCAAGCGCCCGGATCTGTACCTGATCCCGCTCACGGAAGGCCGGCCCTGCGCCGAGTTATACACCCTGAGCAAAGACCGTCTGCAGCCTGCCAGTACCCGTGGCGTGCGGCTGGCCGAGAGCTTTGCACCGCAGGACGGCTGGGTGGTCCATGACGAGCGGATTCGCTGGAAGGATTGGGTTCGGCAACAGGGTTTAACCCCGCCCAAACCCGAGTCACGGCTCAAGCGCCTGACCGGCAAGGCGCGGCAGATATTCAGGAAGGTGGTGAAAAAGTCTTAGATACACATGTGGGAGCGGGCTTGCTCGCGATTCAGACAACTCGGTTTTTCAGTTAGACCAAGTCGACCCGATCGCGAGCAAGCCCGCTCCCACAGGGGGTGTGCGGTCGATCACTGACCGCGAATTTTCTCGACAATAGCTGTGGTCGAGCTGTTTTCAACCAGCCCCAACACTTTAACCGTACCGCCATAGGCGGCCACGATATCGGCGCCAACCACCTGATCGATGCCGTAATCACCGCCTTTGACCAGCACGTCAGGCTTGACCTGAGCCAGCAGATTTTCCGGCGTGGCTTCAGGAAAGCTGATCACCCAGTCCACGGCGCCCAGACCGGCCAGTACAGCCATGCGACGGTCCACACTGTTGATCGGGCGACCCGGGCCTTTGAGGCGGCTCACCGAAGCATCATCGTTGACTGCAACGATCAAACGATCGCCCTGGGCCCGCGCTTGCTCCAGATAAGTCACATGCCCGGCATGCAAAATATCGAAACAACCATTGGTGAAGACGATTTTTTCGTTGTGCGCCCGCGCATCTTCGATGGCCAGCAACAGCTGATCGAGGCTCAGCACACCACGCTCCGACCCTTCTGAGCGCTGGATCGCCCGGCGCAGCTCCGGCGCGCTGATGGCTGCCGTACCCAGTTTGCCGACCACAATACCCGCCGCCAGATTGGCCAGGGCCACGGCGTGGGGCAGTTCCTCACCGGCAGCAATGGCTGCGGCCAGGGTTGAGATGACGGTATCGCCAGCCCCTGTTACGTCAAACACTTCTCGGGCACGGGCCGGCAGGTGCATGGCGGCAAAGCCCGGACGCAACAGGGTCATGCCATGTTCGCCACGGGTCACCAGCAAGGCACCCAGGTCCAGATCTGCCATCAGCTTGGCGCCCTTGGCCACCAGGTCGGCCTCGTCGGTGCAACCACCGACGATGGTTTCAAACTCACTGAGATTTGGCGTAATCAGGCTGGCGCCACGGTAGATCGAGAAATCCTTGCCCTTGGGATCGGCCAGCACCGGAATGCCCCTGGCACGTGCGGCCTGGATCAGCACCTGATGGTTTTTCAGGGCACCCTTGCCGTAGTCGGACAGCACCAGCACCTTGATGCCTTCAAGCAGGTTTTCAACTTCAGCACCCAACGCCAGGGCGTCGGTGGCAAACGGTTCTTCGAAATCGATACGCAGCAATTGCTGGTGACGGCTCATGACCCGCAGCTTGACGATGGTCGGCTGGTGCGCAATACGCTGGAACAGTGCACGAACACCCGCACCCTTGAGCCGGTTGGCCAGGCTGTCGGCGGCTTCGTCGTCGCCGGTCACCCCCACCAGCGAGGCAGGCGCGCCCAGTGCAGCGATGTTGAGCGCAACGTTGGCAGCGCCGCCCGGGCGGTCTTCGATTTGCTCGACCTTGACCACCGGCACCGGCGCCTCAGGGGAAATCCGTGAGGTCCCGCCATGCCAATAACGGTCGAGCATGACATCGCCTACCACCAAGACAGGGGCTTGATCGAATCGCGGCATGGACAACTTCATGGACAACCCACATACAAAATGAACAGGGGCGCGATATTAACACAGGGTGAACGCAGGTCAGTTCACGGTATTAATCGCAGCGAATGAGAATCAGACATGAGCTACAAGACTCAAGATGAAGATTCCCCGTGGAGGCAGGCCTGCCTCCACAGGTATCAGTATAGGCCTCAGGCGATATCGCCGGAGACCTCAGGCGCATCAAGCCCCATCGAGTGCAAGCGTGCGTAGTAACCGTTTTGCGCCATCAGCTCGGCATGGGTACCGCGCTCGACAATCTGGCCCTGATCCATCACCAGAATCAGATCGGCTTTCTCGATGGTGGTCAGCCGGTGAGCGATCACCAGCGTGGTGCGACCTTTCATGACGTGGTCGAGTGCCGCCTGGATATGGCGCTCGGACTCGGTATCCAGCGCCGAGGTGGCCTCATCCAGGATCAGCAGCGGTGCGTTTTTGAGTAACGCCCGGGCAATTGCCAGACGCTGACGCTGACCGCCGGAAAGCAGCACGCCGTTCTCACCGACCTGGGTGTCCAGGCCTTGTGGCAATTGCTCGATAAAGTCCATCGCGTAAGCATCACGCGCGGCTTTTTCGATGTCGGCACGCGGGGCACCCGCCAGGTCACCGTAGGCAATATTGTTGGCCACGGTATCGCTGAACAGGGTCACATGCTGGGTTACCTGGGCAATATGACGGCGCAGGTTGAGCAGACGGTAATCTTCGATTTCAACGCCATCGAGCAGAATTTCGCCCGCTGTGTGGTGATAGAAACGCGGGATCAGGTTCGCCAATGTCGACTTGCCACTGCCGGAACGCCCCACCAATGCCACCATTTGCCCCGGTTCGGCCGAAAAGCTCACGTCCCTGAGCACCTGACGGTCGGTGTCCGGGTAGGTGAAGCTCAGATTGCGCACTTCCAGACGGCCAGTGACGTGGTCGCGCTCAACAGTGCCGGTATCGACCTCCGGTTTCTCATCCAGCTGTTCAAAGATGCTTTCGGCACCCGCTACACCCTTCTGGATCGTCGAGCTGACTTCAGACAGCTGACGAATCGGCTTGGGTAACAGGCCGGCCAGGGTAATGTAGGCGATCATGTCGCCAGGCGACGAGTCACCACGAAGGTAAAGCACCAGGAACATCAGGATGCCCATAGCTACATAGATGACCAGTTGCAGCATCGGGGTATAGATAGCCCCGGTGCGGGTCATGCGCAGTTGCTTGTCGGTGTTGCTCTGGCTCGCCTGCAGGAAGCGCTTGCGCTCATACGCCTCACCGCCAAAGCTGCGCACAACGCGGTAGCCCTGGATGGTTTCCGAGGCAACGTGGGTTACGTCACCCATCGCAACCTGAATCTTCTTGCTTTGCTTGCGGAATTTTTTGCTGGCTGTGCTCACCATGACCGCAATCAGTGGCAAGATCGCGACCATAACCAGCGTCAGGCGCCAGTTCATCCACAGCAACGAGCCAAACAGGAACACGACTGTCATGCCTTCACGGATCACCACCTTGATCGCATCGGTGGCAGCACCGGTGACCATGGTCACGTTGAAGGTAATACGGGAGATCAGATGGCCCGAGTTGTGCTTGTCGAAATAGCGGTTGGGCAAGACCAGCAGGTTGTTGAACAGCTGAACCCGCAAGTCGTGTACCAGGCCCAGGGAGACCTTGGCCAGGAAGTAGTTGCCCAGGAAGGATCCCAGGCCCTGCCATGCGGCGATCAACACAATCAGGATCGGCACGACCTGCAACAGGCGCAGATCACGCAAATAGGGAACGGAAGGAAACAGCACTGCGTCCGGATTGGACAGGCCATCGACGAAATACTTGAGGATGTAACCAAGCATTGGCTGGGTCGAAGCGAAAATAAGAAACCCGACGATACTCAGCAGGAACAGGCCGACATAAGGCCGGACATAGCTGAGCAGGCGCAGATATATCTTCAAGCTCGATTCGCTTGTGCTGGGGCTGGATTCGGTCATATCACGCGGCGGTTAGTAAAAAAGGAAGCTGACTTTATCACAGCTTCTCTGGTGTACTGACTGCCGCTTGTAGCCCGGCCTCGTGGGGCAGTAAAAACGACACTACAGGGCCAGTGCGCTAGTATGGCCGTCCAAAATCTGGAACGAACCTTTCAGCATGCAATTGAGCTACTTAAATTATTCAAAACAACGGGTGTTTGATTTCATTTGCCTATGGCTGCTGCCTGTCGGCCTTTTATTACTTTTATCCGACCTTTATTTTCTGCCTGGACGAAGCCTGCATCACAAACTGTATTACGGGCTGTTCAGCATTCCGACCCTGATTGCCCTTGTCTTGCGGCCCAAAGAACTCCGGGACATCTTGCGTGAACCGTTGATCGCAGGCTTCCTGCTGTTTGCTGCCTGGGCCATGGTCAGCCTGATCTGGAGCAACACCGAGGAGAGCATTCTCGGCCTGTTCAAACCCCCGCTGCACCTGTTCATGCTGTTCGCGGGCGGTACATTGCTGGTCAAATACCGCAGTGACAGCCTGCAGCCGGTCATTTTTGGTGCCGCAGTCATTGCCCTGGTCGCGACCCTGTACAACCTGTACATGTTCTACCCCAACCATGATCCGCAACTGCGGATGATCGGAGCCGGTGCGTTCGACAATCCGCTGCTCAGCTCCCACGCATTCGGGTTCTTTTGCATCTACTGGCTAACCCTGGGCATGACCTGCAAGCGCCCGCCAGCCCTGTTTGTGGCCATTCCCGCCTTTGTCATCATGTTCGTCGCGCTGATCGCCACCGGTTCCAGAACTCCACTGGTGGCCATCGTGATGGCTATGGTCTGGCTCAGCTTCATCTGCTGGAACCGGCGCTCGCTGGCCCTGATCAGTATGCTGGCCATCGGCAGCGTGGTGGTGGCGGCACTGTTCTGGGACATGCTCGTCGGCCGTGGCAGCTCGTTCCGCTTTGAACTGTGGCAGATGGCGCTGGACTTGATCGGGCAAAGCCCGTGGATCGGCCATGGCTATGACGCGCACTTGTCCCTGACGCTGTCCGAGCACCCCGAGTACCCCCTGAGCGAGCCCCATAATTTTTTCCTGGGGGTACTTTTCTACGTCGGTTTGCTCGGCCTGCTGCCCTGGTTGTTCATGCAGGCCTGGGGCCTGTACAGCAGCTGGCGTCACCGCGTGCAGCCGTTGTTCATCCTGGCCTCCGCCTGGCTGGTATACGGTATCGGTGCCGGCCTGACCGAGGGTGGAGGGATCATCTCGCGCCCCAAGGAACACTGGTATCTGCTGTGGATCCCGCTGGCCCTGATCGCCGCACTGAATATCGGCCTGCGCCTCAAGACCCTGCGCGACAGGCCGGTTCACCGCCTGTCCGATGCCGCCTTCAATACCCTTGCCAGCCATGCCCAGGTGATTGAAGAAGATGGCTTGGGGCCCAAGGTGCTGCGCCTGCAAAACGGCAACTTCCTCAAGTTGTTCCGCGCACGCCGCTGCTATACCTCGGGCAGCTTCAACCCTTATTCGGAACGTTTTGCCGTCAACAGTGAGCGCTTGCAGGCGATGGGCATTCCCGCGCCGAAAATCCTCGACCTGTTTCAGTTGCGCAATGGCAGCACTGCCGTGCTGTACCAACCACTGCCCGGCCAGACCCTGCGCCAGGTCATGCAGTCGATGGGTTCGCCGGCCATGCGCCAGGCCCTGGTCGAGCGCTTCGGCAAGTTCCTGGCGATCCTGCATGACAAGGGCGTTTACTTCCGCTCACTGCACTTGGGCAATGTGTTGTTGATGGACGATGGCGAGTTCGCCCTGATCGATATCGCCGACATGCATCTTTATCCTTCGGCACTGCGCATAGCCCTGCGCCAGCGCAACTTGCGGCATATGCAACGCTACCCCGAAGACCGTCGCTGGCTGTTCGAAGAGCAACTGCCCGAACTGCTGCAAGGTTATGCCACCCTGGCTCCCGCCCCTGCCGTTACAAGCCTGCGCAACCAGGTTATGGCACTTGCTCAAACCAACGCGCCTTGAGCCTGGACAGCAGTAACCCCTTGTGGGCGGTGCTGGCCTATGGCCTGGCGATCATGACGTCAGCATTGCTGCTGCGGTGGTCGCCGACCATCCAGCGCAATCTGGAGCACTCAGCTCAAGGCCGCTATAGCAGTGTTGATGGCTTGCGCGGCTATTTGGCCTTTGGTGTGTTCATTCACCACACCGCCATTACCTGGGTGTTCCTGCATACCGGGGCATTTGAAATGCCCTCGACCCGGTTCTACGCCCAGATCGGCCTGGCCAGCGTGGCCTTGTTTTTCATGATCACGGCCTTTCTGTTTTGGGGGCGTTTGCTCGAGAAAGGCCGTGAATACGACTGGCTGGCCTTCGCCGTGTCCCGGGTTTTCCGCCTGTACCCGCTATATTTGCCGCTGATGCTGCTGGTGATTGTCAGCGTGTTCTACATCCAGGACTGGACACTCAAGGACACCCCGCTGGAGATTGCCGGCCAGATACTGGCCTGGCTGTTTTTTGATCGCCCGGACATCAATCAATTCCCGCAAACCGGCGGGCTGATTGCCAACGTCACCTGGACCCTGAGCTACGAAGTGTTCTTCTATATGGCGTTGCCGCTGTTCGGGATGGTGTTTCTGTACCGCAGCGACTGGCGACAGACTGCACTGTGCCTGATCGCCATCTATGCGCTGTATCAGGTGGTAGGTTGGGAGCACTCGCTGAAAAAGCACATTCTGATGAGCTTTCTCGGTGGCGTGGCCGCGGCGTACTGGGTACGCACGCCCAGGCTGCTGGCCTGGAGCCGGACGCCCGTTGCAGGGGTCATTGCATTGGTTGTGCTGATGGCCGTGCTGACCCTGTTCCGCAAGAGCTTTGCGTTCTTCCCGCTGCTGTTGCTTACCCTGGCGTTCTCGATCATCGCCTCCGGGCATACGCTGTTTGGCGCATTGGCCAAGCGCAGCATTCGCTGGATGGGTGAAATCAGCTACAGCACCTACCTGTTACACGGCTTCCTGATCTGGCTGATGTTGCAACGCCTGCCACTGGGGCTGCCACTGGATACCAGAGAGCCGCTGGTGTTCCTGCTGCTGGCGGCCCTGAGCAGCTGCCTGCTGATTGTGCTCAGCAGCCTGAGCTTCCTCTACATCGAGAAGCCGGGCATGGCCGCAGGCAAAAGGGTTGTGCGCCGACTGCGCCGGCGTACCCGGACAACCTCACAGGTCGAGCCGGAATAACCCCTCGCACGCCGTCAGTCTTTTTCCAGGGGTGAGAAATACAGCCGCCCCAGCCCACGCCAGGTTTTGCCCGTCCAGCGCTTGAACGGAATCTGCGCCAACAGCTCGCGAGCCAGGGCACGATTGCGGTTGGCCGTTTTCAGGAACATGGAATTGAGGAACTTGTAGCGCACCTCGTCGTACAGCGGGTGATCGCTGAACTGGGCATAAATGCGCAGAATGCTGTCGATCATGAACCGGTGGTTCTTGTACGAGTTGGTCGCGTGCTTGCGATAGCGCGCCATCACCACGTTCAGGCCGTCGATAAAGTACCCTGCATGGGTAATCTTCAGCTCGATATACAAGTCTTCCAGGCGAATGCTCGGGTCAAACCCCCCCACCTTGTCCAGTGCTTCACGGCGGATCATCAGGGTCGGCGCAGGCGGATACGGTTTGCGCTCCAGGAACATGTCATCGAAGTCCAGGCGCCGGAACGGTACATCACGGCGCTGGCGTTTTTCCGGGAACAGGTTGCCATTGGCATCGATCAACTCGATATTGCCCGCGCAAATCCCCACTTCCGGCTTGCCATCCATGTAGGCAACCTGCACCGCGATACGGTCCGGCATCATGATGTCATCGGAACCGAAGGGCACGATCAGGCTGCCCTTGGCCCGGGCAATCGCACCATTGAGGGTATTGGTCAGGCCCTGGTTCTGTTGCACTCGAAAGTCGAAACCATGTACCGCCTGCAAACGCTGGATACGCTCCACGCTGTCATCAGGCGAGCCGTCATCGATCACCAGCAATTCGATATTGGGATAAGTCTGATCCAGAACGCTCTGGATGCTTTGTTCTATGTAGGGCCCGTGGTTGTAGGAGGCGATGATCACCGTCACCAGGGGTTGCGAGTCAGTCATGGGTGTTCCTTACGGGCCTGGCGCAGGCCCGAGTCGATCAGGTCCAGATACTCCTGGCGGAATACCTCAATGTCGTGGTTTTGCTGCAAGTAGCGGAACGCCTGCTCGCCCTTGGTTCGCAAAGCGTCGTCCGACAGGGCCAGGTACTCGTCCAGCGCTGCGGTAAGCGTTGCCACGTCGCTGGGCTTCACCGCCAGGCCACCCGCCCCTTCAATCAGCGGCAGCATGGCCGGCACATTGCTGGCGATCACCGGCAAGTGCCCACTCATGCCTTCGAGCAGCGCCAGCCCCAGGCCTTCGGCCAGTGAAGGCATGGTCCAGATATCAAAAGCACGCACGTACTGCAGGGCGTTCTCCTGGAAGCCCAACAAATGCGCACGACCATCGAGCCCCAGTTGCCCGATCTGCTCGCGCAAACGCGACTCCTCGCGGCCGGCACCAATAATGGCCAATTGCGCGTTCGGGTATTTGTCTTTCAATGCCGCGAAGGCTTGCAGCAAAAAGCGGTGGCCCTTGATAGGCACCAGACGTCCCAGCGCGCCGATCATCCGCGCATCCTGATCGAGGCCGAGCTTTTCACGCGCCTGCTGGCGTGGCAGCTGCAGGGCTTCGGCCTGCTCGATATCGATGGCGTTGGTGATCGCGTAAGTATTGGCGTCGGTGAAACCGCACTGGCAGTCCAGCAGGTACTGTTTGACCGCAGGCGACACGCCGACAAAGCGCCAGTGCTTGTCGATCAGGCGCTTGGCCTGGCTGCGCCGGTAAAAACGGTCGTACTCGCCAAACCCGTGGGAAATACCCACGCACAGCGGGATTTTCAGCCAGCGGTTGAGCTGCAGCATCATGTTCACCGGCTTGAAGCGGTTGCAGATCACCACATCAAACTGCTCTTTGCGGCAGAACTTGTACAACGCCCACATGGCGCGCAACCGCATGCCCTTGAGCGACTTGTCGCTGAACTCGAAATACACCGAGTGGTCGGCCTTGCTCACTGGCTCGCCCGGCCCCGGGCGCCCACGCAAAAAGGCCGCCGTGATCTCGTAATGCTCACGGGGCAATGCGCGTACGATCTGCTCGGCGAGGTCGGCAAAGTCATGGGACTTGACGTTGTAGTCGGGCTGCAATTGCAAAACCTTGGAACGCTTCATAACTCTCCCCGGTGAAATCCGGTGGCATCAATAACCCAGGCAGGCTCTGCCGCCAGACGCTGGATTGCAACTGGATCGGGAGCAGGCAGCTTGGCCCACTCGTTACGCTTCCAGCACACGAAGTGAAAGTAAGGAAAGGTGTGATCGCCGTCACGATCGTTTTTCAATATGCCGTTTTTCCAGAACCACTTGCCCGGGAAATTTTCCGTGCCGTCATGCCACTTAATGCAGCCGCCGGGGGTACTGAAGGCCTCGGTAAACTCACTGGTGCGACGCAGCGGGTTGAACTTGCCCACCAGCTCGAACAGCGGTTTGGGCAGGTTCTTGCGCCACAGGAAGATCCGGCTGAAGGCACCTTCATCCAGCGCATGATGCTGATTGTCAGTAAAGCGCTGCTGCCAGTCCTTTATCCGCATGAACAGCTCGCGCTTGCATGACGTATTGCGCATCAGGCACAAATGCCCCGCGACCCGGCGTTCGTGGGTTGAAAACAGGTCATAGCGGGCCAGCCGCTCGGCGGTGAAATAACTGCGCAGGTCTCCGTACACCAGATCAATATCGCCGAAGGCCCAGAAATCATAGCCCTGCAGACGATCTTCGTGGATATAGCCCAACGCCGGCTTGATATCGCACAGTTTATAAGCCTCTTTGGGTGCGAAATTGATCTTCAGGCGCTCAGAAACCTTACGGCAATAGTCGGTAAAGCTGATCGATTCAACGGTCACATTGGCCGGCAGATTTTCAGGTACCCCACAGTCGCTGAAAAATAGCCAGTTAATATCGGGATTGTGCCGACAGCTTTCTAGGAAAAACGGCATCCAGAACGGCCACCGGCCGAAGTACGGGATCACAAATAAAATACGCGGTGATGGTTTTATCACAGGGAACTCAATGTAAAGGTCGAGATTAGGGTCAATGCTATGACCGCTTTTTATATGTGCTTATTATTTTAGTTGCCAAAACAGCTCATGACGCCTGACGGCCTTGCGGAAAAACTCATTCTCGCCATAAGGCGATGGCTTTCTGCCTGCCAGGAGTTGCTGTATCGATCGTCTAATCCTGCGCTTGAGCGCAGCCCGTGGCTGCAGGTCATGCATCATCCCCAGCGCCATGGCCTTGTCGCGTTGCTGTGCAAGGCTCAACGGCAGGCTGCAAGGGCGCAGGCAGAGCGTGGCATCGAACACCGGCGGCAAGGCAATGCCGTCACCGCTGTTACCCATCGGCCAGCGATCGTTGTCATGCAGGTGGTTGGCGTAGCCGAGCACCGTGGTCGGCTGCCACTCCAGGCCTTCAAGGGCCTCGATGACAGCGTCATGGGCACAGATATGGTCCGGGTGCGGGTCGATTGACGGGTGCGGAAGCACGATCACTTCAGGGCGCGCGCGCAGAATCAATGCACGCAAGTCGGCCAGCAGGTTATGCCAGGTCGGCGCGCCGTCCTGATCGGCGGGCAACGGGAACGGGTTGAATTGGCGGAATACGCGAATGTCGCTCAAATCGGCCTCGCGCGAGGCCATCGGCTGATCGGGAGCGCCCTGCATGGCGGGCAATTGCAGGCAAAAATAACCCAATTGCGCGCAATGGGCTTCAGGCACCCCGGCCCAGCGCGGTACGACCATGCTGTCCCAGGCGCGCAAACGGCCCTTGAGGCGGGCGGCCTCTGCCCGTGGCAGGCCCATTTGCTGATAATGCCCGGCTTCGATTTCGCCAGCGGTCAGGGTCACGATCCAGGCTTCTTTGGCCTGGCTGTACAGGCCAAACGCGGCCAGCTCAGCATCATCGGCGTGGGGTGCGACAACCATGATCCGCTGCTGGCGATAATCGGGTTGACGGAAAATCCGCAGTTCAGGTTGGCCCAAAACGCGGCAGTAGCGCCCGCGCACACGCAACTGCCCCGCGACCAGCGCCTGCGCACAACCACTCACGTTCAGGTAGCGCTGGCCATTCACGCCACGCTCGAAAGTTTGCCGGTCCGCCGACTCGCCACCCGACAGTTGCACATACGGGTCAACAAAGCGTCCCAGCCAGCCACTGTTAACCTTGACCTCCAGGATCAGGGTTTCATCTCCTGCCAGTTGCAGCGGCTGCTCCGCTACCAGCTTGTCGCCCTCAAGGCGCACCGCCGGCTGCTCGCTGCCGGCCGGGAAGCTGTACTGGTAATCGTCCTTGGGCGAATAGAACAGATGATCGGCAAACCATGCTTCATGGGCCACCCAGCCCAGCACCGCCAACACCGGCGGCAACCACCAGGCCAGCAACACGCCACTGGCAATCAGCACCAGCAGGCCGATCAGCAGGCCAATACGCTTGTTGCGCCGATGACGCTTGAGAAGTTGCTGTTTGCGCGAGGCGGGTTGGCTCATGGCTAGGCTCTTGTGATTGATCTCTCGTGGGAGCGAACCTGTTCGCGATGCAGGCACTGCGGGATGTTAAAAAACGCAGTGATACCATCGCGAGCAAGTCCGCACCTACAAGATTTGTGTTTCAGACTTTGAACACGGGCACCGGGTTGCACCAACGCTCTTTGTATTCACGGTCGGCGCGGCCGAACGAGAAGCGCAAAGGCTTGTTGAGACTGCGGGCCTGCTCCCAGGCAGATTGGGTATTGATAAAACTCAACACGCTGCCAGGGCTGAATTCACGGGTCTGAGGGTCAACACCGCCATTGACGTACTCGACACTGATCCACTCGGGCGACTCAGCGCGGTACACCAATTGAATCGCTATCGGCGCATCGTTGAGGAAAATCACCGAGCCGATCAACAGCTCGCGCAACAGCTCGATGACCTCGGCCATCCGCTCGGCCCCTGTGGCAACAAAGCCCCAGCGGCGCAAAAACAGATCGCAATAAATGCTTGCCAGCTCAACGCTGGAAAACTCCGAAACCGGGCGCACTACCCCACCCGCCTCCTCCAGCAAACGCAGTTCGCGGCGCTGGTTGTAGCGGAATTTTTTCGACAGTTCTTCCGGCGTGCGAGCCATCGCCAACTGCTCGGCTTGCGGCAGCAGATTGCTGAAACGGCCCTCATTGAGCTGCGACAGGTAGCGTGCTCGATGACGCAAAGGCGCCGCTGCATCCGCAGCTGCGGGCAGGATCAGCTCGGCGTTGCCCAGATCGAACAGACCTTTTTTGCCATGACGCTTGAGCACATCCTTGGACAAGGCCAGATCGCGCCCCCAGGTCGGGATCGCCGCCTTCAGCTTGCCGTCCTGCTCCCAGGCAAGATAACGCACAGGAATACCGGCCAACTGCGCCAGACGTTCAACGACCATCGGGTGGGTAGCGACGCTGCCGCCAAAACGCTGCCAGGCATCGGCATAAGTGCCGGAATCCACAACGCTCCAGCCGCGCTCACGCCAGCCTTGAAATCGATTGAGCATCAGGACTCCGCAATCAGGTCGGTGACTTGCGCCAAGTGCCAGAAGGTATTGCGCACCGCCCGATCACTAAAACGTTCGTGCAAACGCTCAAGCATCAGTTCGGCGCAAGCCATGCGCTGCTCATCATCGAGTTGAGCCAGGTGCTGCAGGCCCTGGGCCAGATGCTCGGCATCGCCCAGCGGGAACAAAATCCCCACGCCCTCGACCACTTCTTTGGCACCGCCACAGGCCGTTGCCAGCAACGGCACACCGGCAGCCATAGCCTCAAGCAGCACCATGCCAAACGGTTCGTGATCAGAGCTCAACGCAAACACGTCAAAGGCCCTGAAATAGCGGCGTGCATCAGGCACCTGGCCCAAAAACAGCACCTGATCGCCGATCCCCAGCTCATTGCTCAGCTCTTTGAGATCCTCCTCCAGACGCCCCTTGCCCATAATGACCAGTTGGCTGTCAGTCGGCAGATTGGGCAACGCCAGGGCAAAACCGCGAATCAGCGTGGCCTGGTCCTTGTCCGGATGCAGGCGACCGACGTTGCCGACAATAAAGCCATCGACCGACAGCCCCAACGCTTCGCGCGCCGGGGTGCCAGACAATTGCCCGGCCTGGACCGCATCGATGTCGATACGGTTATAGAGCGTGTTGATACGCCCTGCTGGCCACTTGGGCAGGCACTTGCGCATGTCGTCACGCACCGCGTCGGAAACACCGAGCAGGCTCAGGCGCTTGCGAAACAGGTGGGCAAACAGTTTGCGGCTGCGACGCTGATAATCGCCAAACGCATGATGCACGCCGATCACCGGCAAACCGGTGGCCAACAAGGCGATATAAATCGGCTTGAAGCGGTGGGCGATGCAAAAACTGAAATTGCGCGAGGCTGCGATCTTGCGCAGCCTGGCGATGGCACCCAGCTTCAGGCCACGAATGGCCCTGGAGCTGAATTCCATAAAGATCACTTCATCAGACGCACAGCCTGCTGCCACTTCAGGGTCGGTTGCTCCGGTCAGGAAGACCGTGGTGACCTTGTACCCGGTACCGGCAAACAGGCTCGCGTACTGGCGCGCACAGTCCAGGAACGGCCCGTCATAGCCGTGGCAGAACTGCAGCACATGACGCTCAGTCGAGCGATTCATAAGTCTCGGCGCCGTCTTTAACCACCAGGATGTCTTCCATGATCAGGTACTGCAGATCGGAACCGAAGAACATGTTCAGCGCGTCAGTCGGGGAGCAAACCATAGGCTCGCCACGACGGTTAAGCGAAGTGTTCAGCGAAACGCCGTTACCGGTCAGCACTTCCAGCGCCTTCATCATGTCGTAATAACGCGGGTTGTATTCGCGCTTGAGCACCTGGGCGCGGGAAGTACCATCTTCATGGACAACCTCCGGCACGCGGGTCTTCCACTCTTCAGCCACTTCGAAAGTGAAGGTCATGAAGGGTGCCGGGTGATCGACCTTGATCATCTGCGGGCCTACGGTGTCGAGCATCGACGGGCAGAAAGGCCTCCAGCGCTCGCGGAACTTGATCTGTTCGTTGATGCGGTCTGCCACGCCTTCGCTGCTCGGGCAACCGATGATCGAGCGACCGCCCAATGCACGCGGACCGAACTCCATGCGCCCCTGGAACCACGCTACCGGGTTGCCATCGACCATGATCTTGGCGATGCGCTCCGGGGTGTTTTCGATGCGGCGGTAGGCAGGTTTGCCAGGGTGACGGGCACAGGCCGCGATCACGTCTTCGTTGCTGTACGCAGGGCCGAGGTAGACGTGTTCCATCTTCTCGACCGGCACGCCGCGAGCGTGGGATACATACGCCGCTGCACCGACTGCGGTACCGGCATCACCGGACGCAGGCTGTACGAACAGTTCTTTGACTTCCGGGCGGGCAATGATTTTCTGGTTCAGCTTCACGTTCAACGCGCAGCCGCCCGCAAAGGCAATCTTGCCGGTTTCCTTGAGGATGTCGCCCAGGTAGTAGTCGATCATCTGCAGCGACAGTTTTTCAAACAGCGCCTGCATGCTGGCCGCGTAGTGGATGTACGGCTCGTCGGCGATATCGCCTTCGCGCTTGGGCCCCAGCCACTCGATCAGTTTTGGCGAGAAGTAGAAGCCCTTGCCGTTCTCTTTGTAGCGACGCAGACCGATCACGTTGGCGTATTCGGTGTTGATCACCAGTTCGCCGTTTTCGAACGAGGCCAGACGCGAGAAGTCGTATTTGCTGGCGTCGCCGTACGGCGCCATGCCCATGACCTTGAATTCGCCATCGAGCATCTCGAAACCGAGGAACTCGGTGATTGCACCGTACAGGCCACCCAGGGAGTCCGGGTCGAAGAACTCCTTGATCTTGGTGATCTTGCCATTTTCGCCGTAGCCGAAGAAGGTCGTGGCGTACTCACCCTTGCCATCGATGCCCAGGATCGCGGTTTTCTCTTTGAAACCCGAGCAGTGGTAGGCGCTGGATGCGTGAGCCAGGTGGTGCTCGACCGGTTCGATCTTGATTTTCTTCGGGTCGAAGCCCAGCTGCTCAAGGCAGAACACGATCTTGTTGCGGTAGCGCTTGTAGCGACGGTTGCCCATCAGGATCGCGTCAAGGGCGCGATCCGGGGCGTACCAGTAGCGCTTGGCGTAGTGCCAGCGAGCCTTGCCGAACAAGCTGATCGGAGCGAACGGGATCGCCACCACGTCAACGTCGGAAGGTTTGATACCCGCTTGTTCAAGACAGAATTTTGCGGACTCGTAGGGCATGCGGTTCTTTGCATGCTTATCGCGTACGAAGCGCTCTTCTTCAGCCGCCGCTACCAGCTTGCCGTCGATATAGAGGGCTGCGGAGGGATCATGGCTAAGGGCGCCGGACAGGCCAAGAATCGTCAATGCCACTGGATTAGCCTCTTTTGAATGCAGGCAGGCGGCGGGCGCCTGAAAAAATGATGCGTTCCTCGCAGTTCGAGAAACAGCTAAAGAGCGGGATTATAGCGTAAAGACGCCCGCAGTGACCCTGCACGATTTGCCACGCCCTATTGCGCGCCCTCATCTGCAAAAAAATCGCCGGGCCACATATATGTAGCCCTAGCACCCGAACGTTTTGGGATTTCCTGTGGATACACCGACGTACGCGTCAATAGACAGGAACGACACCATGCCCAGTGCACTCGCTAACCTCAAAGACGCAGAGCGTGAACTGCTCGTGCTGCGCAATGCCTTGCCCAACCTTGATCTGTCGCTGGATCACTGCCTGCGGGTATTTTTCCCGCGGTTGCCCGCTGACACCTGCACCGACTTTCTTTTCGTCAATGAAGAGATCGCAGCCCAGCCTGGCCAAACCCCCACTATTGCCAGCCAGACGGTGACCGCCCTGATAGACCAGTGCTACCTGACCGGCCAGATCCCGACCTTCGTACAGGGTGCCACCCGCGTCTACAACTACGCCTATACCCTTGACGAGGAGGATCGAACGGCCGGGGTATCCGCCCCTGAACTCGAAAAATACCTTGAGTTTGTCGTCCGCTCCCCGCAGTTGTGTGTGAGGGATGCCCTTAACGACTTCTGGCGCACACCCCATAAGGACCTCAATGGGCAAGCGCCCAAAGACTGGCTGTCGCAATTTGCCCACAGGCTGATCCGCGCAGAAGCCTCCGTGCGCCACGAGGACAGCACCTTCAGCCCCACCGCCCTGGACATGATCAATCAGGTACTCCCTGATGCCAGCCCATCTCCCGCGCCAAAAACGCCCGGCCCCTACGGCTTTTACACGCTGGCACTCAGCAGTCGTCTCATGCAAAGGGCTGCAGTGCTGCACGGCGCCTTCGTGATTACCACGAAACACCTGCCCCTGATCTCAGCCAGCGTGCAGGACAAGCGCACTGCCCTGGATCCCACCCCGCGGCCTTCAGTGCTTTACCTGCCGAACACTGGCCTGGAAGTGTTCGATTCACTCGCCGCCCTCAGCCAGGAACTGTCGACCCGGCTCAACGATCCTTACCAGCGTGAAACACTGCTCACGTGTGTACTCACCGAAGATCGGGAGCGCGCCCTGGCCCATGAGCAAGTCGACTACAGCCCGGTTGCAGATAGCGCCATAGCTACCGTCTTCAGCGATCAATTGATCAACAAACAAAAAAGCGACATGCACCATGCCTGGTCGGTGGCACGCAATCTCAAGCAAGACACATCCCTCGACCAGCTATCCGACTGCGTCGACCAATCCCTGGCTGCAAGCCTGCCCCTCAATCCCGCCAACATACTGCGAGGGCGCTATACCCGATTGCTGGAAAACCAATTGCCCGACTGGTTGAAGACTGCTTCAGACAGCCAAAAAACCCAGTGGCGGCTGGCCGTTGAGCGCCTGAATCACGAGCGCCTGGCGGCAGAATCCGACGACGCCCAACCCCTCAGTGAAATCGGCCGTAAACATACACTGCTGGGCTATGCCCGCCTTCAGTTACAGCAACAGATCAAAAAAGACCACGGCATAGACGTCGACCCGGACGAGATCTTCATCTCGACCACTGAAGCCCTGCGCACCGGCCCCTTGATCAACCCTGTCAGTGGTTCCGGGTTTCCTGCAGGCATGAGCCTGGGCAGAACCGGGCCGATCATCAGTTACCACACCACGCGCCGTAGCCTGAGTGAGCTGGCGCTGTCCAATGTCGGTATCTGGGACGTCACTTTCGCCCTCACAGCACAAGTCAAGGATGGAGCGGGGCAGAAACATGCCGTGCTGACCAGCAGCTATCTGAAAACGCTGGTGCGCCAGCTGGATATTGGCGAGCGCTACAAAAAAAATCTCAAGGAGCTACTGATCAACTCCAGCCAGGCCCAATGGCGCAAGGAGCGCTATGTCGCTTTTAAACAGGCACAACTGAACCTGGACTTGCTTGAAGCCACGCTGGCGGGCGCACTGACCACCCATCAGGCGTCATGGGTCAGGGCTGCGCTGGAACAGCCCGTAGAGAGCAACCGTGCACAAATCAACGGTGAGCAGGTCAAAGTCCATCTGCTGATGTTGCGCTATAAACCGCTACCGGGTTTGCTGGTGTTCAGCGCCACCGGCTCCGGGCAACTGCTGTGCTACACCCCCGGCGCGCCTGAGAGCCGCTGGTTCCTGGTTGCCAACTCACGCAACGAGCTGGGCCAGATCCTGTCACGCCCCATTTGGCGAGCCTATGTGATGCGCCACGTCACACCGGCGCAACAGCCGTATATCAAGCCGCTGCTGGAGCACGGATTGAGCGAGGCCAATCTGCAACTGCAGGGCATCAGCCATGACCTGTTCGAAGCGTCCTACGACACCGAGGCCTTGCACGCCATCCGCGATGCTGACGAGCAGTCGACTTCTACCTGGGAAAGCAACGTAAACACTGCCAAAGAGGCCGTACTGACGGCAATCGACATCCTGTCTTTCGCATTGCCCACCCGAGTGCTGCTGCCCATCGTACTGGCGCGGTTTATCGCTCAGATCATCAGAGGCCTGGATGCCCTGCAGCGCGACGAAAAACACGAAGCTCTGCTGCACTTTATGGAGTCCATCACCTACCTGACTGACGGTGCGTCGGACTTTACCGGCTCAGCCATATTCGGCAACTCGATACGTCAACGCGCAAAACAGCCCGTACCCTCGTTGAGTCCCGCAGCTGCCAGCCATTATCCCGGTGCCAGGCTCAGGCTGCGCACGGGGGATGAATACGGTGCAGGTGTGTATGAAGCGCCCACTGCCAATGGTCAGACCGCCTGCTACACCAAAAACAGAAACGGCAGGTTCTATCGCAGCCAGTACGACAACCTGGACAACACCTGGCGCGCACTGGATGAGCGCAAACCCAACGCGCCGTACAGCATCCCCTTGCGCGAACTCTCGGCCGGGCAATGGGATGTCGATCCAACAACCCCTTTGCTCAAACAAAAGCCCGGCATTGAAAGGGTAATCGACAACGCGCGCGTCAGAGGCGTCGATCTCAGCCGCTACACCCCTGACGAGCAGGGCATCTATCGCATAGACAACATGCGATATATCAAGCAGGACAGCGACGTGTTCGAAGTCTACAGCGGCTGGCTGGGCCGCAACTGGTACTTGCAACCGCAATCGAGTTCAAGCGCTGGCGCAAGCGCCAGCTTCAAGGTCCGGCGCACCGCAGGCCGTTGGCAAATCAAGCACAGGCTGGCGGACAACAGCAAACGCTGGGTACCTCTGACCGGGCATCTCACCGAGTTGCCTGGCGATGTGCCCCACCTCAAATACAGCGACTACGACATGCCCGCCGAGTACCAGGAAGCACTTCGGGACATCACCGAGAACCATCGTTCAGTACTCGATGGCATCACTGACTTTATGGATTTTGCGTCCGAGCGCAGCCTTGCCCACCGGGCATTCAAGGAGCTGCGGATCAGGCTGCTCGCGGATGCCAAGGCCTACTTCCTGACAAAACCTGCAAAACCCCGGGCCACCCGCCCGCAATTACCTGGCAACGTGCATGAACAAGCGTTGATCAACCACCTGTTCGAGCAGTCAGATGGCATCGTGTGGGGTGAAACCCACTCTCACCAATCGAGTAAAAAGATCCTGATCGACAACATGGCCGAGTTTGCCAGACACGACGTAAAGGTCCTCTAC
Source organism: Pseudomonas sp. TWR1-1-3 (assembly GCF_049896805.1). Classification (NCBI taxonomy): domain Bacteria; kingdom Pseudomonadati; phylum Pseudomonadota; class Gammaproteobacteria; order Pseudomonadales; family Pseudomonadaceae; genus Pseudomonas; species Pseudomonas sp. TWR1-1-3. Next base: position 239,467 of record NZ_JAFCUZ010000005.1, read on the forward strand.
ATGGAGCACCTGCAAAGCGACCTGCACCAAAGCCTTCTGGATGACTACTTCCAAAGCGGAAAAATGCCCCTCAGGTTGAACAAATACCTTGAGGATCAGGATTTTGGTCATCAGATCAACCCCTCCAGCCGCCATACCTTCAGCCAACTGGTGCGCGAGGCCAGACGGCATGGCATCAGGGTCATCGCCGTTGATTGCTCGGCCAGTTACTACCCTAAAAGCACACCGAGCGAAACGCCCTGGCTAAACCGTTATGAAATGTTCAGCTACTTTGCCTCCCGTACGATTCGCGCTCATCAGGCCCAAAACCCAGGAGGCAAATGGATAGCCCTGACGGGCAACTCACATGCCAACACCTTTGAGGGCATACCGGGGCTGGCCGAACTTGAAGGGGCGATATCCGTGCGGGTATCGGATTCAGCCCCGGGCACCAGCCGCGGCTTGCGTCAGGACATCGGTGAAATCATCCCCGCGGATAACAAACATGCTAACTACCGCTTTTTGAAAAACGATTACTGGCTGCAAATCGACATTCCAGGCACAAAGCCCCATTTACCAGCCCTCTCCCCATCGCAAACCAATAACAGGCTACCGGCTCCGGGGTTCTTCCGCCTGGACAGCGCATCCCCTCAAGGCGCCCAGTTGATACATCGCTCAAATAACCACGAAATTGTGCATACCCCTTTGAGAACCGACGCCAATGGTCAGATTTTTATCGAACGTGAAAGCTGGCCAACCATCCACCAAAAACGCTACGACACCCTCAAAGACCTGATCCATGGCTTACAAGACATCAACATGACCCAAGTGCAATAACCCCGCGCCCGACGCTCATCACGTTCAAGACAGGGACGGCTCAGCGCGTCCTTGTCACTTGTTTTGCTGGATATCCGCACCTCAGCCGCTAAACTGCGCGCCCTCTGCTAGCCTCCCCCCGTCGCCCTGGACGGGTCGCGTCACACGGAACCCGATTTGCCCATGAAATATTTCACACCTGCTCACCTTGCCCTGTTACTGCCAGGCCTGTGCCTGGCACCTGTCGTCTGCGCCGAAACCCTGGAGCTGGATCCCAGTGTCATCACCGGCTCGCGCAGCGCCAGCCCGAGTTTTGACCTGCCGTACTCGGTGGACAGTATCAATCAGGAGCAAATCCAGGATGGCCAACTGGGCATCAATGCATCCGAGGTGCTGTCCCGTGTACCGGGGCTGGTGGTGCAAAACCGTCAGAACTATGCCCAGGACCTGCAAATATCTTCCCGTGGCTTTGGTGCCCGCTCGGCGTTTGGGGTGCGCGGCATCAAGCTGATTGCCGACGGCATACCGGCCAGCACCCCCGACGGCCAGGGCCAGGCTGCAACCTTCAACCTCGATACCGCCGAGCGCATTGAAGTGCTGCGCGGCCCGGCGGCAACCCTGTATGGCAGTAACGCCGGTGGCGTGATTCAAATGTTCTCCCGCGACGGCGAGGGCCCGCCGCGCATTGGCGCCGAGACTCTGGTCGGCAGCGACGGCATGAGCAAGAACCACCTGACCGCCGAGGGCGCCACCGACGACGTCGGCTTTGTGCTTGATGCCTCACGCATGGACACCGACGGCTACCGCGACCACAGCGCCGCACGCCGGGACCAGACCTTCGCCAAGCTCAACCTCAAGCCCGACGAAGACAGCAAGCTGGCGCTGATCTACAGCAGCCTTGAGCAAAACGGCACACAGGATCCGCTGGGCCAAAGCTGGGAAGCCTACAAGGCCGACCCGCGCTCGGTAACGCCCAATGCCATTACCTACAACACCCGTAAGAGCATCGACCATCAGCAACTGGGCCTGAACTACGAGCGCTATATCGGTGACGCTACCCTGCAGGTCAATGCCTATACCGGTACGCGCAGCGTTATTCAGTATTTGGCGATTCCGCCCACAGCAGCCAGCAATAAACAGGGCGGCGGTGTCGTGCAATTCGATCGCAAGTTCTACGGCGGCAGCCTGCGCTGGATGCAACCGGTCTACGGTGTACCGGGCGATCTGACCCTGATTGGCGGCCTGGACTTCGATCAGAGCCAGGACAGCCGCCACGGTTATCAAAACTTTATCGGCAGTGAGCTGGGGGTCAAAGGCGCACTGGTGCGTGATGAAGTAGATACCGCCCGCAGTCTCGACCCGTATGTACAGGCCAACTGGGCGTTGGACAACTGGACGGTACAGGCCGGCTTGCGCTACAGCACCATGGAGATGGACGTCGATGATCAATTTTTGAGCAACGGCGACGCCAGTGGCACCAAGCGTTACGAAAAGGCCACGCCATCCGTCAGCGTGATGTATGCCTTTACCCCCGAGCTGCATGGTTATATCAGTGCAGGCAAAGGCTTTGAAACGCCGACTCAGGCCGAACTGGCATACTCGCCCAACGGCCAGGGCTTCAATTTCGGCCTCAAACCTTCCGAGAGCACCCAATATGAAATGGGCCTCAAGGCGCAGCTCAACAATACGCGGATCAATGCGGCCATATTCCAGATCACCACAGAAGATGAACTGGTGGTGCTGAGTAATACCGGTGGCCGTACGACCTACCAGAACGCCGGCCGCACCTTGCGCCGGGGCTTTGAACTGGGTGTAGAGAGCCAGCTCGCAGAACACTGGACCTCAACCCTCGCTTACACTCGCCTGCAAGCCACCTACGACAGCGACTTCGCCAGCACCAGCGGTACCGTAGACAAAGGCAACTACCTGCCGGGCGTACCGCAGACCACGCTGTTTGCCGAGGTGAACTGGAAGCCGGCCGACTGGGTCAGTACGGCTATTGAAGGCATGTACCGCAGCAAGGTATATGTGGAAGACACCAACACCGCCAAGGCAGCACCTGCTTATACCGTATTCAACTGGCGGGCGAAGTTTGAACAGAAGATCGAGCACTGGACCTTCCACCAGACCTTGCGTCTGGACAACCTGCTGGATCGTCAGTATGTGGGTTCTGTGATTGTCGGCGACTCCAATAGCCGCTACTACGAAGCTGCGCCGGGCCGCTCGTGGTATGCCGGAGCCGGGGCGCAGTACAGCTTCTGACAGCACGGGCACGCCCCTGTGGGAGCGGGCTTGCTCGCGATGGCATCAACGCGGTCAGCCTGACAGGCCGCAGCGCTTGCATCGCGAGCAAGCCCGCTCCCACAAAGTCTTAGCCAAGGTCTTTGGGCAATCGCCCGTCAATCACCTGATACAACGCACTGCCCACCGGCCAGTTGCGCATAAAGCGTGCACGATCGCGGGCGTACGCTGCAGCGAAGCTGCTCGATGAGCGATGCTGGCACATCGAATCCAGATCAATCAGCGCCCAGCGCCCGTCATCCCAGAACACGTTATGGCCCTTGAGGTCGCCGTGGCTGATACGCTCGCGGATCAAATCGGCAAACAACCGCTCCAAAGCCATCAATTCGGCTTCGGGTGCATTTCCGTGCTCAACATACGGCGCAAAACGCTCGATGATATCCGGCCCCGGCAAAAACTCCGTCACCAGATACGCCTTGCCCCGCAACCACATAAAACGGGTCTCCAGCATTGCCAACGGTTTAGGCGTGGCAATGCCCAAAAACGCCAGACGGTTGCCTTCACGCCATGAATGCCAGGCCCGGCTCGGGCGCCAGAAGCGTTTAAGCCAATGGGCGAAACCCTTGATGTTGTAGCGCTTGACCACCAGCATGCGGCCCGCTACTTCAACCTTGCCGACACTCGCCGCGCCACCGGTCTTGTACAGATGCCCCTGATCGAGCAACGCATCAGCCCTGGCCAAAACGGGCAACATCGCCGGCTCTTCTTCGCGCAGCACGACACGCAAGGCAAACGCCCCGCGGTGCACGCTGAACAACGAGCAATCACGGCCAACCTTGTTCAAAAAGTCATTCAGGCGCCAGGCACGGACTTTCTCGACCTGCTTGAGCAGCGCTTCAAGCGGCAAGGCATGCTCGCCGTTGCTCAGCAGGTAGTGCACGAGTAATTCTTCGATAAACGGCTCAAGGCTTTTGGGCAACTGGGCAAAAAACACGCCGAGGTTTTCCAGCACTTTTTGCCGCGACAGCGGTTTGCCTGCCTCTTCGACACAGATGCCTGCACCATCGATCAAATACAGCTTGCCGTCCTGACGCAACAGGTTGTCCAGGTGCAGGTCTTCCTGCCACAGACCCTTGCGGTGCATCTGCCCGATGGCAGTCAAAGCCTCGGCAAGTACGGCCACTTGTTCATCAGCCAGCACCGGCAACGACGCGACTGCATCCCAGGCATCGCCCAAGCTCTGAGCGCCCTCCAGGTACTCGAACAGCAACCAGCCCCCCTCACCTTCCTGCAAGCCATCGGCCAGCAGTTGCGGCGTGGTCAAGCCTTGTTCAGCCAGCAGACGCACCCCGGTCAGCTCGCGCTGAAAGTTGCGCGCAGCCTTGTTGCCGACCATCATCTTGGCCAGCACGGTACGCCCGCGCCACACCCCGGCACCGACATAACGCTGGCCCGGCAATACCCGCAGCAAGGTCAGCAGTTGCAATTGCGCAGGCCCTGCTGCGTCGGCCAGTTCGATACTCAGCGGCAAGCCTGGCGCACGGCCAGCCTTCAGCAGTTCGGACAAACGCATCAGCGCCCCCCTTTTTGATTGCGCCGCACATACAGTCGCGTCAGCCAGGCATCGACCAAGGAACTGTCGACGGGCTGTTCCAGATAAGCAGCGAGCAAGGCGCGCACCTCTGCTTCGCTCCAGACATCGGCCCGACGCAACAACGGCTCAATGTCCTTGACCCTGTCCCGCTGGCCCAGCAACAAGGGCCGGGTTTTTTCCAGATCGATCAATTGAGCGCGATACCCCCCCGCGCCATCGGCCTGCAGGAAGATATGCTTGGGGTAAAAACAACCATGCACCTGCCGCGCAGCGTGAAGCCGACGAGCCAATTGGCCGCATTCGCGCAAAATCGCCTGCTGCTGCTCTGTGGTCAGTTGCGGCCATTGCTCGAGCAGCGAGTCGAGGTCATTCCAACCGTCCAGCGCACGGGTCATCAGCACTGCACGACGCTCGCCCGGCACTTTTCGCTCACCAAAAAACACCGCTTCCAGCGCAGGAATACCTATGTGCTTATAGCGCTGAATATTACGGAATTCGCGGGCAAAACTCGGCTCGCCCAGCGGACTGTGCAGCGTGCGCGTAAGGTAATTGCTCTGACGCTTGAGGTAATAGCCCTGACCTTCAAGATCCATGCGAAACACGCTACTCCAGCCGCCACCACTGGTATTGGGCTCGTCCACCGCTTCCAGCTGCACGGCCCACAGGGCATCAAAGTCAGCCAGGCCATTGCGCTCAAGCAATGCCCGGTCGGCGTCTGCCATAAAGTCTGTCATTCCCGGCCCTCGAAAAAACGCACGATATGACGGACACGTTCCTTGTCCGCCGCATTGAGCGTCGTGCGCCCGGTGTATTGAAAATAGAAACGCAAACGCTGGGTGTAGGACAAATGGTACTTGGCCACTTTATCGAGGCACGCCAGGTCTTTGGTGATGCGGTATTTGAGCCAGAAGCCGCGCCAGAAATCGCCGTTGGGGCAATCGATCAAAAACAGCTTGGGCTGCTCATCGATCAGCAAATTGCGCCATTTCAGATCGTTATGGGTAAAGCGATGGTCATGCATGGTCTTGGTATAACGCGCTAACTGACGGCTGACACAATCTACCCAGGCACGATCCTTGAGCAGCGGATCATGGTTGTCCGCCAACTCTGACAAATCCCGGGTGTTGGGCAGTTCGCGGGTGATCATGGCGCCACGGGAGTAGGCGAACCCACTGCGTTCAAGGCCCCAGGCCACCACCTCGGCCGTGGGGATACCCCACTTGGCGAAGCGCTTGAGGTTCTGCCATTCGGACTTGACCCGCGGGCGGCCCAGATAACGGCGCAGGCCCTTGCCGGCCCCGGTGTAGCGCTTGACGTAATAATTCACGCCATCGCGCTGCACACGGATGACTTCCGATAGCGGATCGCGCGTCAGATGCTCCCCCTGCAAGGCAAATACTGCCTCCAGACTGCCAAAATCAGACGCCAACGCACTGTAAGCAGGTTCCAGATTCCAACCCGCCATTACAGTGCATCTCCATAACGCTGTTTGCGTTCGTAGAGTTTGTTCGCCTTGCCTTCGAGCCACGCCAGCAGGCGGGCTTCTTCGCGCAGGATCTGGCGCAGGGGCATCTGGAAGTAACCGCGCAGGAAGCGCAGTTTGTCCCGCTGGGTCAGGCCGATATCCAGGGCCGAAAAATACAGTGCCGCCAGATCCTTGTTGCGCCAGCGCTTACTGATCACGGCGCGAGTCTGGGCGCGGTGCAGATCGATCACCGACAGGCGGAAGTTGTCTGCGGTCACCGGTTTGTCGGTGTGCAGCAAGAAATGGCAGATATAGCAGTCACGGTGGTTGACCCCGGCACGGTGCATCATGCCGGTCATGCGTGCCACTTCAGCGATCAGCGCATGCTTGAGCCTGGGCTGCGGTGGCTGCTTGACCCAGTTGAGGCTGAAGTCTTCGAGGCTGACCGTCGGCGCCAGTTCTTCGGTGATGATGAAGGAATGCTGGGCTGCCGGGTTGTTGCCCTTTTCGCCGTAAGCCACGGCCGTCATGGTCGGCACACCCACTTCGTGCAGGCGCTTGATCGCCCGCCACTCCTGGCCGGCGCCAAGAACTGGCAGCTTGGCCGTCAGCAGGTTCTTGAACACTTCACCCCAGCCAATGCCACGGTGGATTTTCACAAAGAAACCGCGCCCGTCGACTTCGGTACGCAAGGTACGCCGGCCTTCCAGTTCGCGGTAAACCTCGCCTTCCAGACGCTCGACTTCGGTGAACGCATCGCGCCCTGCCCACAAGCTCTTGAACGGTTCGGCAAGAATCAGTTTCATCAGTGTTGCTCCGCCAGAATCACATCCGCAGCGTGCTGCGGCATGCTGTAGAGGTCGGCCGTCTGCGCGTAGGCCAGGCCGTTTCGGCTCCAGGCCGAGCGCGCAGTGTCGTCGGACAACATGTGTGTCAGGTATTCATTGAGTTGCGCCTGCTCGAACGGCTCGTCCAGGACCCGACCGCAATCGGCGTCGCTGATGTAATGGGCGTAGCCGCAAACAGCGCTGACCAGCACCGGCAAACCCGCTACCAGTGCCTCAAGCAATACAGTGCCGGTGTTTTCGTTATAGGCCGGATGAATCAGCAAATCGGCGCCCAGCAGGAAGCGCGGGATATCACTGCGCCCCTTGAGGAACTGCACATGATCGCCCAAACCCAAAGTGGCACTCTGCAATTGAAAGACTTTGGGGTCGTCCTGGCCGATTACAAACAATTTCGTACGTTTTTTGAGCTCACCCGGCAAGGCCGCCAGCGCTTTGAGGCTGCGATCCACACCCTTGGTCTTGAAGCCCGAGCCAATCTGCACCAGCAGCAAGTCGTCGTCTGCCAGATTGAATTCACGTCGGAACTCGGCGCGAATTTCGGCGGCATTGTCCGGCGCGCGGCGATCCAGGGCGATACCCGGTGGCAGCAGGTGGAAACGCTCCAGCGGGGTGTCGTAGTGTTTGATGAACAGCGGCTGCTGGACTTCGGAAATCATCAGGATTTCAGTCTTGGCGTCCTTGGCGAACACCGCGCGTTCGTACTCGGCAAAGTGCTTGTAGCGTTTGAAGAAGCGATAAAACGAATGACGCAGGTTTTGCGCCTTGTCTTCAAAGCAGCCGTCCGCCGCGTAGTACACGTCCAGCCCCGGCATCTTGTTGAAGCCGATGAGCCGGTCTACCGGGCGCTTGGCCAGATCGGCCTGCATCCAGGCGAGCATTTTTTCATTGCGGGTATGGTTGTGGAACGCCTTGACCGGCGCCACCAGCACTTCGAATCCGGGCGGAATATCGCCTTCCCAGATCATGGTGTAGACGCGGATTTGATGGCCGCGCTTCTGGCATTCCAGCGCAATGCGCATGAAATCCCGTTGCAGCCCACCAAACGGAAAGTATTTGTACAGCACAAAAGCCAGTTGCATCAGCGCAGTTCCTCAGCCAGTAACAACGTGCTTAATCGACTCGCGACACGCTCAGGGTTCAAACGGGTGAAGCACAGTGGCCACTCGTTTTTCAGATCAAACCGCTGCTGATCCTGTGCAGTCGGAGTGTAGGTGCATTTTTTCTGCAGGCATGGCGCACACGGAAAATCGCTGGCCAGGTGAATTTGCACCTTGCCATAGGCACCGGTCAGGCCCGGATTGGTAGGCCCGAACAAAGAAATGGTCGGCACATCCAGTGCAGCGGCCAAATGCCCTAACCCGGTGTCGACTGCCACGCAGGCACTGGCACTGGCCAGTACCTTGGCGACCCCGGCCAGATTCAATTTGGGCAGTACCACGGCATTATTCAAGCCATTGGCAATGCGTTCGGCCCGGGCTTTTTCAGCCGGATTGCCCCACGGCAGGCGCACTTCGACGCCCAGATGGCCCATGCGCTGGGCCAGATCGCGCCAATAGACTTCGGGCCAGTGCTTGGTGTCCCAGGTGGTGCCATGCAAAAACAGCACGAAGGGCTTTTTGCGCGGCAGCTCAACCAGTTTTTCGACATCCAGGCCGTAATCGCCCAGCCCTTTGGGCAGGTCGTAGCCCAGCGCGACCGCGAACAACTGACGCAGGCGCTCAACCGCGTGCTGCCCGCGGGCTACCGCCAGGCGGCGCTGGTAAAAGCGGCTGGCCAGCGGCTCACGGGCAGAGTCTTTATCCAGCCCGGCAACCGGAGCTTTTACATAACGGGTCAGCCAGGCACTCTTGACCAGGCCCTGTGCGTCGATCACCAGGTCGTATTTTTCGGCGCGCAGGCTTTGCTTGAAGCGGCTCCACTCGCCGCTCTTGAGGGTCTGCCAGATATTTTTGCGCCAGCGGCGAATCGCCACCGGAATCACCTTGCCCACCGCCGGGTGCCAGGTCGGGATTTCGGCAAAGCCTTCTTCCACTACCCAGTCAAAGGTGATGCCCGGAATCGCCCGCGCCGCATCGGTCAGCGCCGGCAAGGCATGGATCACATCCCCGAGGGATGAAGTTTTGACCAACAGAACGCGCACCTAGTTAACCTCGACCGGTGAACCCTGCAGGCGCTGCAAGGCTTCAATCACCGGCTGCGGCATCAGTTCGCGCAGGCAATTGTAGTGGCCAAAACGGCAGGTACGGTCAAAACAGGGGCTGCAATCGAGGCCCAGCCGCACAATTTCGACCTTATCCGCCAAGGGCGGGGTAAAACCTGGCGAAGTGGAGCCGTAGACCGCCACCAGCGGGCGGTTCAGCGCAGCGGCCACATGCATCAGCCCGGAATCGTTGGATACTACGGCATCTGCACAGGACAACAGGTCGATGGCTTCGGCCAGTGAGGTCTCGCCGCTGAGGTTGACCGACTCTTCGCGCAGCCCCGGGATCAGGCGCGAACGGATATCTTCGCCTACCCCGTGATCGTTTTTGGAGCCGAACAGCCACACTTGCCAACCTTCGCGGATCTTTTGTTCGGCAACTTTGGCGTAGTGCTCGGACGGCCAGCGCTTGGACTCGCCAAATTCAGCGCCCGGGCACAGCGCCAGCACCGGACGATCCAGCTCCAGGCCGAACTTGGCCAGTGCGCCGGCACGGCTTTGCGGGTCAATCTGCAAATCAGGGCGCGGGTACGGCTTGGGCAGGTCGGCCCCAGGCTCATAGGCCAGGGCCATAAAGCGCTCGATCATCAGCGGGTAGCGCTCTTTGTCGAGCTTGCGCACATCGTTGAGCAGGCCGTAGCGGAACTCGCCGCGCCAGCCGGTACGTTTGGGAATACCCGCAAAAAATGGCACCAGGGCCGATTTAAGCGAGTTGGGCAACAAGATTGCCTGATCGTATTGGCCCTTGAGGGACTTGCCGATCTTGCGTCGCGTGGCCAGTTCAAGCGCGCCGTGGCCGAGCGGGAAGCTCAAGGCCTTGCGAACTTCAGGCATGCGCTCAAGGATGGGCCGGCTCCACTCGGGAGCCAGCACATCGATTTCGCACTGCGGGTGGCGCTGCTTGAGGCACTGGAACAGTGTCTGCGCCATCACCATGTCACCGACCCAGCTGGGCCCAACGATCAAAATATTCATAAGTTTCCATAAACAAGCAAGGGAGGCATTCGCCTCCCTGCTGTGATGCTATGCCGACATTACTTGACCAGTGTACGCCACTCTGGATGGTCCGTAGTCTTGCCGGTCACCAGGTCAAAGTAAGCCTTTTGCAGTTTTTCGGTGATCGGGCCACGGCGGCCGATCCCGATTTGACGCCCGTCGACTTCGCGAATCGGCGTCACTTCAGCGGCAGTGCCGGTAAAGAACGCTTCGTCGGCGATATACACCTCGTCGCGGGTGATACGTTTTTCAACAAACTTGTACCCCAGCTCGGTGGCCAGGGTCAGGATCGTGCTGCGGGTAATGCCGTTCAGGCACGCAGTCACGTCCGGGGTGTAGATCACGCCATCCTTGACCAGGAATACGTTTTCGCCCGAGCCTTCAGCCACAAAGCCTTCCGGATCGAGCAACAGCGCTTCGTCGGCTCCACCGGAAATCGCTTCCTGCAGGGCCAGCATCGAGTTGATGTAATGGCCGTTGGCCTTGGCCCGGGTCATGGAGATGTTCACATGATGGCGGGTAAAGGAGCTGGTACGCACCTTGATTCCGACTTCCAGCGCTTCGGCGCCCATGTAGGCACCCCAGCTCCAGGGAGCGATGATCACGTGCACCTTGAGGCCGGTGGCGCGCAGGCCCATGGCTTCGGAACCGTAGAACACCATCGGGCGGATATAGGCGCTGTCGAGGTTGTTTTCACGCACCGCTACGCGGGTCGCTTCGTTGATTTCGTCTTTGCTGAACGGGATCTTCATGCCCATGATGTGGGCCGAATCGAACAGACGGTCAGTGTGCGCCTGCAAGCGGAAAATCGCCGCGCCCTGCGGGGTTTCGTAAGCGCGCACACCTTCAAACACGCCCATGCCGTAGTGCAATGTATGGGTCAGCACATGGGTCGTGGCATCACGCCACGGCACCAGCTTGCCGTCATACCAGATCACACCATCACGATCAGCCATCGACATCATTACGCTCCTCAAAGAATCCAGCACCCGCACCACGAGGCGGCAGGCAAATTGGACGGGCCTTATGGACCCGCCGGATACGTTCTTACAGCTTTAACTCTGTGTGTGAGCCAGCAAATCAGCTCAATCCTAGCTCGGACCAGATGCGCCGTACGTGTTGGCGTTCGACCACAAATTGATCCCCCGTGACCACCCCGGCTTCCTTCTGCAAGGCTTGCCGGTGGGCGACGGCGCGAAAGGCCTTGTAAGCCTCGCGCAACAGGCTGGCATCGGTGGCGGGCATCAGCCCGACCTGCTCCAGCCCTTCCAGAATGCGGATATTGTCGGTGTAGCGCAGTAACGCCGGGTGTTCCCTGGACCACGCCAGGGCCGCGTATTGCACCATAAATTCAATATCGACGATACCTCCGGCGTCCTGCTTGAGGTCGAACGGCACCGTTGCCTCGAAGGCGTTTTCTGCGGTTCCGGCAGCGGTAATACGGGTGCCCAGGTTGTCGCGCATCTTGGCCCGCATCTCGCTGACCTCCTGACGCAAGGTCGGCAAATCCCGCTCGCGGCCCAATACGCTCGCGCGCACCTGTTCAAAGGCCGCGCCCACCTGCTTGCAGCCCACCAGCACGCGGGCGCGCACCAGTGCCTGATGCTCCCAGGTCCAGGCTTCGTTTTCCTGATAGCGCTCAAAAGCACCTAGCGAGCTGACCAGCAACCCCGAAGCGCCTGACGGGCGCAGGCGCATGTCGACCTCATACAACTGCCCGGAGTTGGTCTGCGCCGTGAGCAAATGGATGATCCGCTGGCCCAGACGGGTGAAAAACTGCGCACCGTCGATGGGCTTGGCGCCATCGGTTTCAGCATTAGGGTCGCCATCGTGGATAAACACCAGGTCCAGATCCGAGCCATGCCCCAGCTCGATGCCACCGACCTTGCCGTAGCCGACAATAATAAAGCCGGGATCGCACAGGCTGCCGTCGGTGCGCTGTGGCGTGCCGTACTTGGCCACTGTCTGGCGCCAGGCCAGGGCCAGCACCTGCTCCAGAATGGCCTCGGCCAGCCAGGTCAGGTAATCGCTGACCTTCATTAAAGGCAGGCTGCCGGAGATTTCCGATGCCGCGACCCGCAAACGGTGGGCCAGCTTGAAGTTGCGCAAGGCTTCCATCTGCTGCTCAAGGTCGTCTTCGGGGATACGCGTCAGGCGTTCACGCAACTCGGCGGCCAGCTCAGGGGCCAGCGGCGGCTTGAACAAACGGCGCTCGTTGAGCAACTCGTCGAGCAGCAACGGGAAACGGGTGATCTGCTCGGCGATCCACGGGCTGGCCGCGCACAGCGTCAGCAAACGGCGCAAAGCATCAGGGTTTTCGGTGAGCAACACTAAATAAGCAGAACGACGGGCCACCGCCTCGACCAGCGGCAGCACCCGCTCCAGCACCAGATCGGGGTTGGCGTGCTCAACGGCTTGCGCCAGCAAGCGCGGGATAAAAGCATCCAGACGCTCGCGCCCCAAGCGCTGCATAGACCGCAGTTGCGGACTGGAACGCAGGGCCGCCAGTTGTTTCAGGGCTTTGGGCGCATCGACAAACCCGGCCTCTTCCAGCTGCGCGCAGGCTGCGGCATCGTCCTGGACCTCTTCCCACAGCGGCAACCACTCACCACCGACAATCAGCTCGCCTTCGTCGATGACCTCTTCTTCATCAGGGTCAGCAATAACCTGACGGAAGTGCCAGTCAATACGACCACGCCACGCCATCAGCTGTTCATGGAATACGGTCCAGCTGTCAAAACCCATCATAAAGGCAATGCGGGCCTGATCCTGCTGATTGTCGGGCAGCATTTGAGTCTGGCGGTCGGCAATGGCCTGGATTGCATGCTCGGTGTAACGCAGGAACTCATAACCTTCGCGCAGTTCGCCGACCACCTCTGCAGGCAGGTAGCCCTGGCCTTCCAGGATGGTCAGGACTTTGAGCAGCGGCCGTTGTTGCAGGCTCAGATCGCGGCCGCCGTGAATCAGCTGGAATGCCTGGGCGATAAATTCGACCTCGCGGATACCGCCCGCCCCCAGCTTGATATTGTCAGCCATGCCTTTGCGCCGCACTTCCTGCTGGATCAACTGTTTCATGGTGCGCAGCGCTTCAATCGCGGAAAAATCGAGGTAGCGACGATACACAAACGGGCGTAACAGACTGAGCAACTGCGCGCCCATCACCTGATCACCGGCCACGACCCGGGCCTTGATCATTGCATAACGCTCCCAGTCACGGCCCTGATCCTGGTAGTACTGCTCCAGCGCGTTGAAGCTCAACACCAGCGCACCGGATGAGCCATAAGGACGCAGGCGCATGTCGACGCGAAACACAAAGCCGTCGACCGTCATCGGATCCAGCGCCTTGATCAGGCGCTGGCCCAAGCGGATAAAGAACTCCTGATTGTCCAGCGCCCGCTTGGCCCCCACGGTTTCGCCGCCTTCAGGGTAGGCAAAGATCAGGTCGATGTCTGAAGACAGGTTCAGCTCCACGGCGCCGAGCTTGCCCATGCCCAGGATCACCATCGCCTGCGGCTCGCCACTGCGATTGCCAATGGGTGTGCCGAACTGCTGGCAATGACGTTGATACAGCCAGCGATAGGCCTGATCGATGCTGGCATCGGCCATGTCCGACAGATCGCGACAGGTTTCGATCAGGTCGGCCTGACGATTGATATCGCGCCAGATAATCCGCACTTGCTGGCGGGTGCGCTGACGACGCAGTGCGCGGCCCAGTTCGTCATCGCTGGTTGCGGCCTGCGCGGCAGCAGCAATCTGCCCGCACAACTCGCCGGGGGCGAAGGTGCGGTCCAGCTCACCCGAGCGCGCCAGTTCGAGCAACATCAAAGGGTCACGCAAAGACTGTTCTATAAAGAAGTCGCTGGCCGCACTGACCCGGCTGAACGCCGACCAGCGCTCTGGCGACCAGTCATCGAGCCCGTGCCCGCCCTCAAGCCCGGCGACTGCCGTGCGCCACGACTGCTCGGCACGGCTGGCCAGTGGCTGTAAAAGACCGGGAATTGGAGCAAGCGACGGGAGGCTCATGGTCTATCCTTGATCGGCTATGGTGTTGCCGAGTACGGTGACAGGAAGAAACAGCGGTTTAATCCGACTGTCGAACAAAGGTTATAAATAGCTGTAAGATCATTTTGTTTAGCATCAAGCCCGCAGATCACCGGCTTATTGCAGATAAAAGCACCAACAATATCGATTTTTCGCACAACGAAACAGGTGGCCATCAGGACCATTCCTGTAGTTTTACTACTGCATGACACACTCGAAAGGCTGAAATGGCCGACGATTTGTAGTAAAACTACACGCCGCTGGAATCAACCTCCGGCCATCCAAGAATTTATGTCGTCTGCCCACAAGGCCAGTCGCAAACTCAGGCAACCGATTCTGGAAGCCTATCCGCCCTGGAGCAAGCCATGCAAGACCTCGATCCCGTCGAAACCCAGGAATGGTTGGACGCCCTGGAATCGGTTCTCGACAAAGAAGGCGAAGACCGCGCTCACTATCTGATGACCCGTATGGGTGAGCTCGCTACCCGCACCGGTTCGCAGCTGCCGTATGCCATCACCACGCCTTATCGCAACACGATTCCCGTAACCCACGAAGCACGCATGCCTGGCGACCTGTTCATGGAACGCCGCATTCGCTCGCTGGTACGCTGGAACGCCATGGCCATGGTGATGCGCACGAACTTGAAAGATTCTGACCTGGGCGGTCATATCTCCAGCTTCGCTTCCAGCGCAACCCTGTATGACATCGGCTTCAACTACTTCTTCCAGGCCCCGACCGACGCACACGGCGGCGACCTGATCTACTTCCAGGGTCACACCTCGCCAGGCGTTTACGCCCGTGCGTTCATGGAAGGCCGCATCAGCGAAGAACAAATGAACAACTTCCGCCAGGAAGTGGACGGTCAGGGCCTGTCGTCCTACCCGCACCCTTGGCTGATGCCTGATTTCTGGCAGTTCCCGACCGTATCGATGGGCCTTGGCCCGATCCAGGCGATCTACCAGGCGCGCTTCATGAAGTACCTGGAAGCCCGTGGCTACATCCCTGCTGGCCAGAAAGTCTGGTGCTTCCTGGGCGACGGCGAGTGCGACGAGCCGGAATCCCTGGGCGCAATCTCCCTGGCAGGCCGTGAAAACCTCGACAACCTGATCTTCGTCATCAACTGCAACCTGCAGCGCCTCGACGGCCCGGTTCGCGGCAACGGCAAGATCATCCAAGAACTCGAAGGCGTGTTCCGCGGCGCTCAGTGGAACGTAACCAAAGTCATCTGGGGCCGTTTCTGGGACCCGCTGCTGGCCAAAGACGTCGACGGTATCCTGCAACGTCGCATGGACGAAGTCATCGACGGCGAGTACCAGAACTACAAAGCCAAAGACGGCGCGTTCGTACGTGAACACTTCTTCAACACGCCGGAACTCAAGGCGATGGTTGCCGATCTGTCCGATGACGAGATCTGGAAGCTCAACCGTGGCGGCCACGACCCGTACAAGGTCTACGCGGCGTACCACGAAGCGGTCAACCACAAAGACCAGCCAACCGTTATCCTGGCCAAGACCATCAAGGGTTATGGCACCGGCGCCGGCGAAGCGAAAAACACCGCGCACAACACCAAGAAGGTTGATGTTGAAAGCCTGAAGCTGTTCCGCGATCGTTTCGACATCCCGGTCAAAGACGACGAAATCGAAAACCTGCCGTTCTTCAAACCGGAAGCAGGCAGCGCCGAAGCCCGTTACCTGAGCGAGCGCCGTGCCGCACTGGGCGGTTTCGTACCTCAGCGCCGCGCACAGAGCATCAGCATTCCGACCCCGCCACTGGAAACCCTCAAGGCCATCCTTGACGGCTCCGGCGACCGTGAAATTTCCACCACCATGGCTTTCGTGCGGATCCTCGCGCAGCTGGTCAAGGACAAGGAAATCGGCCCGCGCATCGTTCCGATCATCCCGGACGAAGCCCGTACCTTCGGTATGGAAGGCATGTTCCGCCAGCTGGGCATCTACTCCTCTGTCGGCCAGCTCTACGAGCCAGTCGATAAAGACCAGGTGATGTTCTACCGCGAAGACAAAAAAGGTCAGATCCTCGAAGAAGGCATCAACGAAGCAGGCGCCATGAGCTCCTTCATCGCCGCCGGTACTTCGTACTCCAACCACAACCAGCCGATGCTGCCGTTCTACATCTTCTACTCGATGTTCGGCTTCCAGCGTATTGGCGACCTGGCCTGGGCCGCTGGCGACAGCCGCACCCGTGGCTTCCTGATCGGCGGCACCGCCGGGCGTACCACGCTCAACGGTGAAGGCCTGCAGCACGAAGACGGTCACAGCCACATCCTGGCCGGTACCATCCCGAACTGCCGCACCTTTGATCCGACCTACGGCTATGAGCTGGCGGTGATCATTCAGGACGGCATGAAGAAGATGACCGAAGAGCAACAGGACGTCTTCTACTACATCACCGTCATGAACGAGTCCTACCAGCAGCCAGCCATGCCGGCCGGTGTCGAGGAAGGCATCGTCAAGGGCATGTACCTGCTCGAGGAAGACACCAAGGAAGCGGCGCACCACGTTCAGCTGATGGGCTCCGGCACCATCCTGCGTGAAGTCCGTGAAGCGGCGATCATCCTGCGTGAACAGTTCAACATCGGCGCTGACGTATGGAGCGTTACCAGCTTCAACGAACTGCGTCGCGACGGCCTGGCCGTAGAGCGTCACAACCGCCTGCACCCTGGCCAGAAGCCTCAGCTGAGCTACGTTGAAGAGTGCCTGACCGGCCGTAAAGGTCCGGTGATTGCCTCTACCGACTACATGAAGCTGTTCGCCGAACAGATTCGCCAGTGGGTACCGGTCAAGGAATTCAAAGTGCTGGGCACTGACGGTTTCGGCCGCAGCGACAGCCGCAAAAAACTGCGTCACTTCTTTGAAGTAGACCGTCATTTCGTGGTGTTGGCAGCCCTGGAAGCACTGGCTGACCGTGGCGATATCGAACCTAAAGTGGTGGCAGAAGCCATCGTCAAGTTCGGCATCAACCCGGAAAAACGCAACCCACTGGACTGCTGAGGAGAATATTTGTGAGCGAACTCATTCGAGTACCTGACATCGGCAGCGGCGACGGTGAAGTCATCGAGCTGTTTGTAAAAGTCGGCGACCGTATCGAAGCCGATCAGAGCATCCTGACCCTGGAATCGGACAAGGCGAGCATGGAAATCCCTGCTCCCAAGGCCGGTATCGTCAAGAGCCTGAAGATCAAGCTGGGCGACCGCCTGAAAGAAGGCGACGAACTGCTGGAACTGGAAGCCGAGGGCGCCGCTGCGGCGCCTGAAGCACCGGCCCCTGCTGCAGCTCCTGCTGCGGCCGAAAAACCTGCTGCTCCTGCTGCCGAGGCCCCTGCGGCCCCGGCTGCACCTGCCGCTGCTACCATCCAGGACATTCATGTCCCGGATATCGGCTCGTCGGGCAAAGCTAAAATCATCGAAATCCTGGTCAAGGCCGGCGATACCGTCGAGGCTGATCAATCCTTGATCACTCTCGAGTCCGACAAGGCCAGCATGGAAATTCCATCGCCAGCCGCCGGTGTAGTTGAGAGTATTTCGGTCAAGCTGGATGACGAAGTCGGCACTGGCGACTTTATCCTCAAGCTCAAGGTTCAAGGCGCTGCGGCACCTGCTGCTCCTGCCCAGGCCGCTGCTGCTCCTGCACCGGCAAAAGCTGAAGCACCTGCTGCCCCGGCACCTGCTGCGAAAACCGAGGCTGCTCCTGCCCCGGCCGCCGCGCCTGCGCCAAAAGGTGGCAAGGTTCACGCCGGCCCTGCCGTGCGTCAACTGGCCCGCGAATTCGGCGTCGAGCTGAGTGCAGTCACTCCGAGCGGCCCGCACGGCCGTATCATCAAGGAAGACGTGCAGGCGCACGTCAAAGCCATGATGCAAAAAGCCAAGGAAGCACCGGCCGCCGGCGCAACCGGTGGTGCTGGCATTCCGCCGATCCCTGCTGTCGACTTCAGCCGTTTCGGTGAAGTGGAAGAAGTGGCCATGACCCGCCTGATGCAAATCGGCGCGTCGAGCCTGCACCGCAGCTGGCTGAACATTCCGCACGTGACTCAGTTCGACCAGGCTGACATCACCGAGCTGGAAGCCTTCCGCGTCGCGCAAAAAGCCGTCGCAGAAAAAGCCGGCGTGAAACTGACCGTACTGCCTCTGCTGCTCAAGTCCTGCGCGCACCTGCTCAAGGAAATGCCGGACTTCAACAGCTCGCTGGCGCCAAGCGGCAAAGCGATCATCCGCAAGAAGTACGTCAACATCGGCTTCGCCGTTGACACCCCGGATGGCCTGCTGGTGCCTGTGATCAAGAACGTTGATCAGAAGAGCCTGTTGCAACTGGCTGCTGAAGCCGCTGCACTGGCCGCCAAGGCCCGTGACAAGAAGCTCACCGCAGACGACATGCAAGGCGCGTGCTTCACCATTTCCAGCCTCGGTCACATTGGCGGCACCGGCTTCACGCCGATCGTCAACGCACCGGAAGTGGCGATCCTCGGCGTATCCAAGGCAACCATCCAGCCAGTCTGGGACGGTAAAGCCTTCCAGCCGAAGCTGATGCTGCCACTGTCGCTGTCCTACGATCACCGCGTGATCAACGGCGCTGCTGCTGCACGCTTCACCCAGCGTCTGAGCCAGTTGCTGGGCGACATCCGCACTATCCTGTTGTAAGCCACGCCCCGGCCTTCGTCACTGAAGGCCGGGGTAGCGCACTGTTTTCCGAGCGCCACGCTCGTACCTCAACCCCGCCATTTGGCGGGGCTTTTTTTTGCCTGCGATTTGAAGAGCCCCTCACCCCAACCCTCTCCCGGAGGGAGAGGGAGCTGATTGGCGGTGTTTTTGAAGTTGCGTGCGCTCAGTCCCCTCTCCCTTTGGGAGAGGGCTAGGGAGAGGGGCTTTTCTGACACTCACTGCCCTTCAAGCACTACACCCAGCGCTGAATCCATGAATGGGTCAACCACCCAACCTTTTCTACCGTTAACCAAAGGAATTGAACCACGCGATTGCCATCGCCCAAACATCAGAAAGGATTTCGATGTGATCCCACCCACCGTTGGCCCGATAGTGGGCTTTACCACTTCACAGCACGCGCGCATTTTTGTCCGCGGCGAACTCGACAAAAACAACGCCGTCTTCGCCGGTATCCGGCATCGCAAGGCTGGCGACAGCCAGTGGTCTGCCGGTGTGTTTTCAAGACTGAGCCCTGAGTTCGACATGTCCGATACGCTGGTCTTGAACACTCTGCACAGTGATACCCGCTACGAATACCAGGCTGGCTGGTTCGCCACCGCAAACCCCGGGCACACGACTGAAACCGTCAAGCAGATCCCGCTTCAATGGCCTGCCACGGTATACAGCTTCAAGACCGACTCAACTGCACGCAACCGTACTCGCCGATATGTCGTTGGCTCTTGCCGCTACCTCAGGCTCACGGCAGGCATCCCTTCTGCTCCGCACCTAGGGGACGAAATCTTCGGCAACATCCATGCACTGACCCGCCAGCAAAGCATTGATGCTGTGGTGATGGCCGGCGATCAGGTGTATGTCGATGACCTGAATATTGTGGCCCCGGACCGCGACTACTCCAGCATCACCCGAAAATACCGCGCCGCTTTCACACAACCCCATATCCGCAAGCTAATGGCAGGCACTGCGACCTACATGATCCTCGACGACCATGAAATCGAAGATAACTGGCCAGCCAATCGGGATACCGGAGATAAAACGCTCTACAACAACGCCATGAGAGCTTACGAGGCTTACCAGTGCAGCCATGGCCCGGCCCACGACCTGCTGCCCGACGGGCGCATCAACCGCAACCTGTCCCGCTACTGGTACAGGTTTGCCAACGCTGACATCGACTGGTTCGTCATGGATTGCCGCACCGAGCGCACCCTTACGGGGCGTGACAAACGCATGATCGGCGTCACTCAGGAACAGGCACTGCTCAAATGGCTGATCAACAGCAACGCCAGGGTCAAGTTCATCGTCAGCAGCGTCATGCTTATGCCCGACCAACGGCGCGACAATGACGGCTGGAAGGCCTTTGCGGCGCAGCGCAACCGCATCCTCGAATCCATTCGCAGCAACGCCATCAAGAACGTGGTGTTCGTGTCGGGCGATATTCATGGCTCGCTCTGCTGTCATCTGACCCACGACAAAAGCCCGGACTTTATCGTACACAGCGTGGTGTCCTCACCCCTGTGCAATACCAGACTGCTGCCGTACGCGAACGTCAGAGACCTGCTCGTCAACACCCCCCTGACCAGCGTGGGCACAGGCACTTACTCACTCAAGCTCAACAGTCGAGTGGTCAGCGAAGACAACTTCGTCTGCCTGAGCATTAGCGGCCAACAACTCAAGGTTGATTTTCACAATAAAAAGGGCCGGATTATCGAGTCCGCAACTGTTGAGCTTAAATAAGCTGCAAACCTTGCCGATCGGCCTGCAGGAAATCCCCGACCGGCCGATAAGCCCTTATAGCACTTAGCCTTTATGTTCACTTGTCAGCACGCCGAGCATGATGCAACCTTGCCGTCTACCACAGAGACAGGGTGACAGCCCGTGCGCAATCCGCATTTGTGAAGCGAGTGCCCCAATGAAAAGCCAGCCTGATGCTGCCCCGCGCCTGGCAGCCGAGGTCGTGACCCAGCTCCCCGTACCTTCCAGGCTCGGCATGCTGCGTTTCGAACGGCTTAATGAAGCCAGCTGGGCCATGCTCTATCTCGACCCGCACTGCGAGCGCCAATTCGGCATGCCCGCGGCAGACTTGTGCGCGCTGGTTGGCTCGCCCTACGCCAGTCTGATGGAACCCCGCGCCCGCTATCACCTGCACGATGCAATCGAGCATCAGCTCAGGACCAGCCACCACTACGTTGTGCATTACACCCTGCACACCGCCCTGGGCCCACTGAACCTGATGGAGCTGGGCGAGGCCTACAAACAGCACAATCGACATTTTTTACGCGGCTATCTGCTGGCCATTGAAGACAGCGCTGCCAGCCCTTCGCCCGCCCCGGTAGCCGAACTTGAAACACAAAACAGCCGCCTGCAGATCGCCCTGGCGCTCAACCAGCGTACCCAGGCGGATCAACTTCAGCATCTGGAGCGCGTGCGTGCCCAGCAGGACTTGATCCTGCGCCTCGCCCGTCATCGCTACAGCCAGCACAATTCGCTGCAAGAAGCCGCCGAGCTGATCACCCGCAGCGCCTGCGATATCTATCAAATCGATGGTGCCAGCCTGTGGAATCTTGAAGGCAACCGGTTGCTGCCTGTTTCGGCGTTCGAACGCGAGACCCAGGCCCATGTCGCGCAAGACATCTTCGATGCCAGCCACTTCCCCGACTACCTGGAAGCCTTGCACACCAGCCGTTCGATCGACGCGCCGAATGCCAGCCGCGACCCGCGCACCCGCGAACTGGTGGAAAGCCTGGGCCGGCACGAAGCCAATGCCATGCTCGATGCAGGTATCCGCATCGACGGTCAGGTGGTGGGCGTCCTGTGCCTGGAGCAGGTCGGCAGAACCCGCGCCTGGCAAGCGGACGAAATCGCCTTCGCCGGCGAACTGGCCGATCAGTTTGCCCAAGTCATCAACAACCACAACCGCCGCGCCGCCACCAACGCTCTGCACCTGTTCCAGCGCGCCGTCGAGCAAAGCGCCAATGCCTTTTTGCTGGTCAACTGCGACGGCGTGGTGGAGTACGTAAACCCCAGCTTTACCGCCATCACCCAATACAGCACCGAGGAAGTCCAGGGCCATAAGCTGTCCGAGCTGCCTGCCCTGGAAAACCTCAGCGAACTGCTCTTCGATGCTCACTCCAGCCTGAGCAAAGGCAACAGTTGGCAGGGCGAATTCAAGAGCCGGCGCAAAAACCTGGAACCCTACTGGGGCCAGATGTCGATTTCCAAGGTGTATGGCGACAACCGTGAATTAACCCACTACATCGGCATTTATGAAGACATCACCGAAGCCAAGCTGGCGCAGCAGCGCATTGAACGTCTGGCCTACACCGACAACCTGACCAACCTGGGCAACCGCCCGGCCTTTATCCGCAACCTCGACGAACGCTTCGCCCGCAACAGCAACACCCCTGTGTGTCTGTTGCTGGTGGACATCGACAATTTCAAGCGCATCAATGACAGCCTTGGCCACCAGACCGGCGACAAGCTGCTGATCAGCCTGGCCCGGCGCCTGCGCAACAGCCTGAGCGCCAGCGATGGGCTGGCGCGCTTTGCCAGCAACGAATTTGCGGTCTTGCTCGACGACACTGACCTGGCGACAGGGCAACAAATTGCCAGCCAGTTGTTGATGACCCTCGACAAACCAATGTTCGTCGACAACCAGTTGATCAGCGTCACCGGCTCGGTAGGAGTGGCCTGTGCGCCCTTGCATGGCCGGGATCCGCAAACCCTGATGCGCAACGCAGGCCTGGCGCTGCACAAGGCCAAGGCCTGCGGCAAGCACCAGGTGCAGGTGTTTACCGAGGCCCTGAATGCCGAAGCCAGCTACAAACTGTTTGTCGAAAACAACCTGCGCCGCGCCCTGACCCAGAACGAACTTGAGGTGTTCTACCAGCCCAAGCTGTGCCTGCGTACCGGACGACTGCTGGGCATGGAAGCCCTGCTGCGCTGGAACCACCCTAAAAACGGCATGATCCGCCCCGATCAGTTCATCAGCGTGGCCGAAGAAACCGGGCTGATCATCCCTATCGGCAAATGGGTCGCCCGCCAGGCGTGCCGGATGAGCCGGCAACTGAGCCTGGCCGGGCTGGGCAGTCTGCAAGTAGCGATCAACGTGTCGCCCAAGCAGTTTTCCGACCCGGACCTGGTTGCCTCGATTGCCAGTATCCTCAAGGAAGAACAGTTACCGGCTGCGCTGCTGGAGCTGGAGCTGACCGAAGGCTTGCTGCTGGAAGCCACCGACGACACCCGCCTGCAACTCGACCAACTGAAAAAACTGGGCCTGACCCTGGCCATGGACGATTTCGGCACCGGCTACTCATCGCTCAGCTACTTGAAAAAATTTCCGATCGACATCATCAAGATCGACCGCAGCTTTATCAAAGACATCCCCGACAACCAGAACGACATGGAAATCACCTCCGCCGTGATTGCCATGGCCCACAACCTCAAGCTCAAAGTGGTTGCCGAGGGCATTGAAACCGCTGCACAGTTGGCATTCCTGCGCCGCCATCGCTGTGATGTAGGCCAGGGTTATCTGTTCGACCGACCTATCCCCGGCAGCGAACTGATAGAAAAACTCAAACGCTACCCGCGTGGCCCACTGGCCTGACAGCGCCGTAACACTCGGGCACACTAGCAGCCTGACTTCCTACACTCTGACTGAGAGGACATGAAACATGGTCTTGCGCTCGGAAATCCTGGTGAATAAAAACGTGCTACCCACTAAAGAACAAGCCCTGCCCGGCCGTGACACTCACGTACAACTGCCGGAAACCCACTACGTCACCGGCCAGCCGCTACTGGGCCCGTTCCCGATGAACGTGGACTTCGCGATTTTTGGCCTGGGTTGCTTCTGGGGCGCAGAACGCAAGTTCTGGGAGCGCGAAGGCGTAGTCAGCACCGTAGTGGGCTATGCGGGCGGCTACACGCCGAACCCGACCTACGAAGAAGTCTGCTCGGGCCTGACCGGCCACACCGAAGTGGTGCTGGTGGTCTACGAACCGGAAGTGGTCAGCTACAAGCAATTGCTGGCCATGTTCTGGGAACTGCACAACCCCACCCAGGGCATGCGCCAGGGCAACGACATCGGCACCCAGTACCGCTCGGTGATCTACTGCACCACCCCTGAACAGCTTGAGCAGGCACTGGAAAGCAAGAAGGTGTTCCAGGCGGAACTGGACAAGGCCGGGCTGGGTACCATCACCACTGAAATCGACCAGGCACCAACGGTGTACTTCGCCGAGGCATACCACCAGCAGTACCTGGCGAAAAACCCGCAGGGTTATTGCGGTATCGGCGGCACCGGTGTGACCTGCCCGATTTGATGTAGCACAAAAAAAACGGTGGGAGCGGGCTTGCTCGCGATGCAAGCGACTCGGTGTTTCTGTTACATCGCCTCGCCTCGATCACGAGCAAGCCCGCTCTCACATTGGTGTTCAGCTATTTTCCGCAATCAACCATTCCATCTGCCAGCCACCCTGGGTTTGACCCAGTTTTTTGGCCAGCCACGGCAACAGTTCGCGCAGCTCTTCTTCGAGACCCCAAGGCGGGTTGGCGATCGCCAGGCCCGAACCATTGAGGCTGTTGGGCGTATCCAGCGGATGCACGAACAACTCCACCTGCAGCAACTTCGGTGCACCTGAACCTGCCAGGTCCTGATAGAAACGACGCAACTGGCGCTTGTCCTTGATCGGATACCAGATCGCTACAACGGTCTGGCGCATGCGACTGATCGCGTCTTTCAACGATTCGGCGCAGCGCTTCATTTCGTCGAGTTTCTCGAACGGCGGGTCGATCAGCATCAAGCCACGCTTCTCAGCCACCGGCAGCAAAGCACGCGGCACATGCCAGCCTTCGCCCAAATGCACCGCTACGCGGCGATCACCCTTCATGTTGTCTTTGAGCAATACACCGTCTTCGGGGTGTTTCTCGTTCAACAGCACACGGTCCTGGGAACGGGTCAGGCGTCGCGCCCACTCCGGCGAGCCCGGGTAATAGCGCAACTCGCCATCCGGGTTCATCTTGCGCAGTACTTGCATGTAGTCATCAGTCACTGCAGGCAGGTCTTTCTGCCCCCACAACCGTGCAATGCCTTCAAGGTACTCGCCCGTGCGGTTGGCCTGATCGCCCTTGAGGTCGTACAGACCAATACCGGCGTGGGTATCGAGATAGGCAAAAGGCTGCTCTTTGCGCGACATCAGGGCGATGAGGCGGGTCAAGACGATATGTTTGAAGACGTCGGCGTGGTTGCCGGCGTGGAAGGCGTGACGATAGTTCATGGTTGCTCCTGCGCAGGAGGCGAAGTTTACCTTGTACGCAACCTGACGTCAGGTCGCGGGCGTTTTTTCCGAGATACGGTGAGCAACGCCCAGGCAAAAAAAACGGCCCGTCTCACCTGGAGACGGGCCGTTTTTGAACACTTCAAGGTCAGCGCAAGCGCTTCTCTGATCAGCTGTTTTGCTGGAAGTCTTTTTCAGCAGCGTCGAAACGCTCGATCATGCCTTTGCTTGGGCCTTTGCCCGCAAGGCTTGCCAGCACAATGGCCAGGCTGCCCAGGATAAAGCCCGGGATGATTTCGTACAGGCCAAACAAGGCGAAATGCTTCCACACGATCACGGTAATGGCACCGACCAGAATACCGGCCAATGCACCATTACGGGTCATGCCTTTCCACAGTACAGAGATCAGTACTACTGGACCGAACGCAGCACCGAAACCTGCCCACGCGTAGCTCACCAGACCCAGCACACGGTTCTCCGGGTTGGAGGCCAGTGCAATGGCGATCAGTGCAACCACCAGCACCATGATCCGGCCAACCCATACCAGTTCCAGCTGGGAGGCATTTTTACGCAGGAAGGACTTGTAGAAGTCTTCGGTCAGGGCACTGGAGCACACCAGCAACTGGCAGCTCAGGGTACTCATGACCGCAGCCAGAATGGCCGACAGCAGCACACCGGCAATCCACGGGTTGAACAGCAGCTTGGCCAGTTCAATGAATACGCGCTCTGGGTTTTCGGTCACCGGCCCGGCCACTTCAGGGTGTGCCGAGAAGTAAGCGATACCGAAGAAGCCTACAGCGACCGTACCGGCCAGGCACAGGATCATCCAGGTCATGGAGATGCGACGCGCCTTGGCGATCGACTTGACCGAATCAGCGGCCATGAAACGCGCCAGAATGTGCGGTTGACCGAAGTAACCCAGACCCCAGCCCATCAGCGAGATGATGCCGATGAAGGACGTGCCCTTGAGCATGTCGAAGTTGCTTGGGTCGTTGGCCTCGATGGCCAGGAACGTGGTGTCTACGCCACCCGTGGCCAGCAGCACGATGATAGGCGTCAGGATCAGCGCGAAGATCATCAGGGTGGCTTGAACCGTGTCGGTCCAGCTCACTGCCAGGAACCCACCGATAAAGGTATAGGCGATGGTCGCCGCAGCACCGGCCCACAAGGCGGATTCGTAAGACATGCCGAAGGTGCTTTCGAACAGGCGGGCGCCGGCCACAATGCCGGAAGCGCAGTAGATGGTGAAGAACACCAGAATCACGATGGCCGAGATGATCCGCAGCAAACCGCTTTTGTCTTCAAAACGGCTGGAGAAGTAATCCGGCAAGGTCAGCGCATCACCGTTGTGCTCGGTCTGTACCCGCAGGCGACCGGCAACAAACAGCCAGTTCAGGTAAGCGCCGGTCACCAGACCGATGGCGATCCAGCTTTCCGACAAGCCGGACATGTAGATCGCACCCGGCAAACCCATCAACAACCAGCCGCTCATGTCGGAGGCACCGGCGGACAATGCAGTGACAACGCTGCCCAGGCTACGGCCACCGAGAATATAGTCAGAAAGGTTGTTGGTGGAGCGATAAGCCATCAGGCCAATCAGCACCATTGCCGCAATATAGATCACGAACGTGATCAGGGTTGGGTTACTAACACTCATTGATAAAGCCCTGGCATTGTTTTTATGTTTAGCGGCGGTCTGGCCGTACGCTCACAAACGTCCTGTTTGAGACGATTAACCCTGCCGCGCATTTATGACTGATGTTTCCCCAGGAAATCCATCAGCCGATGAACCAATCTTCTGTAGGAGGTTGCACCTTGGGCGCGAATGCTATGCAACAAAGCAAATCGGGTGCAACCAGTTTCTGCGAGCCAAGTTGCACCTTGTCGCCTTTTCGTCTCAATTCGGAGTTTTTGCGCCTTTTCGGAGCAAAGACCCTACCAAACCAAACAGAAAGCACCACACCAGGGCACTGATTTCACCCCGCCTGAATATTCCTGACGAAGCGTCGACCAATCCACAAAAAAACGGGTTGCACCTAGTTGCACCCGTTTCGGCGCAGCGCTAATCTTGCCGCCAGCTGCTGCCACGCAAATGTGGCACCCATGAGGATAAAAAAATGGCTACCACCACCCTTGGGGTCAAACTTGATGACCCGACCCGCGAGCGCCTCAAGGCCGCCGCGACCTCGATTGATCGCACGCCACATTGGCTGATCAAGCAGGCAATCTTCAATTACCTGGAAAAACTCGAGGGTGGTGCAACCCTGACCGAGTTGAGCGGTATCCCTGGTTCTGCCAGCGATGACGCCGACGAAGTACAAGCCGACCACGCGCATCAATGCTTCCTGGAGTTCGCAGAAAGCATCCTGCCGCAGTCCGTACTGCGCGCTGCCATTACTTCGGCGTACCGTCGCCCGGAACCTGAAGTAGTGCCCATGCTGCTGGAGCAGGCGCGACTGCCAGCCCCTATGGCCGAAGCCACGCAAACCCTGGCGGCCTCGATTGCCGAAAAATTGCGCAACCAGAAGAGCGCCGGCGGCCGTGCCGGTATCGTGCAGGGCTTGCTGCAGGAGTTTTCCCTGTCGTCCCAGGAGGGCGTGGCCCTGATGTGCCTGGCTGAGGCGCTGCTGCGTATCCCGGACAAAGGCACCCGCGACGCCCTTATTCGCGACAAGATCAGCACTGGCAACTGGCACCCGCACCTGGGCAACAGCCCGTCGCTGTTCGTCAACGCTGCGACCTGGGGTCTGTTGCTGACCGGCAAGCTGGTGTCGACGCACAACGAAGCAGGCCTGACCTCCTCCCTGAGCCGCATTATCGGCAAGAGCGGCGAGCCGATGATCCGCAAGGGCGTCGACATGGCCATGCGCCTGATGGGCGAGCAGTTTGTCACCGGCGAAACCATCGCCGAAGCCCTGGCCAACGCCACGCGCTTTGAAGCCAAGGGCTTCCGTTATTCCTACGACATGCTCGGCGAAGCCGCACTCACCGAACATGACGCACAAAAGTACCTCGCGTCCTACGAGCAAGCCATCCACTCGATTGGCAAAGCCTCCCACGGTCGCGGCATCTATGAAGGCCCGGGCATTTCCATCAAGCTGTCGGCCCTGCACCCGCGCTACAGCCGCGCCCAGTACGAACGCGTGATGGACGAGCTGTACCCGCGCCTGTTGTCGCTGACCTTGCTGGCCAAGAAGTATGACATCGGTCTCAATATCGACGCCGAAGAAGCAGACCGCCTGGAAATCTCTCTCGACCTGCTCGAGCGCCTGTGCTTCGAGCCGCAGCTGGCTGGCTGGAACGGCATCGGCTTCGTGATTCAGGCTTACCAGAAGCGCTGCCCGTATGTGATCGACTACGTGATCGACCTGGCTCGCCGCAGTCGTCATCGCCTGATGATCCGCCTGGTGAAGGGCGCGTACTGGGACAGTGAAATCAAACGCGCCCAAGTCGAAGGCCTGGAAGGCTATCCGGTCTACACCCGCAAGGTGTACACCGACGTGTCCTACCTCGCTTGTGCGAAAAAGCTGCTGGCCGTACCAGAAGCCATCTACCCGCAATTCGCCACCCACAACGCCCAAACGCTGTCGGCGATTTATCACATTGCCGGTCAAAACTACTACCCGGGTCAGTACGAGTTCCAGTGCCTGCACGGCATGGGTGAACCCCTCTACGAACAGGTTGTAGGCAAGGTTGCCGAAGGCAAGCTGAACCGTCCGTGCCGTGTGTACGCCCCAGTGGGTACCCACGAAACACTGCTGGCTTACCTGGTGCGACGCCTGCTGGAAAACGGCGCGAACACCTCGTTCGTTAACCGTATCGCCGACCACACTATCGCAATCCACGAGTTGGTGGCCGATCCGGTCAGCCAGATTGAACAAATGGCCACGACCGAAGGCGGCTTCGGCTTGCCGCACCCGCGCATCCCGTTGCCGCGTGATCTGTATGGCAGCGAACGCGCCAACTCCAGCGGCATCGACATGTCCAACGAACACCGCTTGGCGTCGTTGTCCTGCGCCTTGCTGGCCACGGCCCATAACGACTGGAAAGCCGCGCCGATGCTCGGTTGTGACTCCAGCAACGAAGCGCCGGCGGCGGTGCTCAACCCGGCCGACCTGCGTGACGTGGTGGGTCATGTACAAGAAGCCACCGTTGAAGACGCCGATAACGCTATCCAGTGTGCCCTGAGCGCCGCACCGATCTGGCAGGCCACCCCGCCCGCCGAGCGCGCTGCGATCCTGGAGCGCGCCGCCGACCTGATGGAAGGCGAGATCCAGCCACTGATGGGCCTGCTGGCCCGTGAAGCTGGCAAGACCTTCGCCAACGCTATCGCCGAAGTGCGCGAAGCAGTGGACTTCCTGCGCTACTACGCGGTGCAGGCCCGTAACGACTTCACCAACGATGCCCACCGCCCGCTGGGCCCGGTGGTCTGCATCAGCCCGTGGAACTTCCCGCTGGCCATCTTCAGCGGCCAGGTGGCTGCAGCATTGGCTGCCGGTAACCCGGTACTGGCCAAGCCTGCCGAGCAAACCCCGCTGGTTGCCGCACAAGCCGTACGCATCCTGCTCGAAGCTGGCATCCCGCAAGGCGTGCTGCAATTGCTGCCTGGCCGCGGCGAAACCGTCGGCGCACGCCTGGTGGGTGATGATCGCGTCAAAGGCGTAATGTTCACCGGCTCCACCGAAGTGGCCCGCCTGCTGCAACGCAATATTGCCGGTCGCCTGGATGCCCAGGGCCGCCCTATCCCGCTGATCGCCGAAACTGGCGGCCAGAACGCCATGATCGTCGACTCTTCGGCCCTGACCGAGCAAGTGGTTATCGACGTGGTGTCTTCGGCCTTCGACAGCGCCGGTCAACGTTGCTCGGCACTGCGGGTACTGTGCCTGCAAGAGGACTCGGCAGATCGCGTCATCGAAATGCTCAAAGGTGCCATGGCCGAATCGCGCATGGGCAACCCCGAGCGCTTGAACGTGGACATCGGCCCGGTGATCGACGCCGAAGCCAAGGCCGGGATCGAGCAGCATATCCAGGGCATGCGCGACAAGGGCCGCTCTGTGTACCAGATGGCCATCGCCGATAGCGAAGAATGCAAACGCGGCACCTTTGTCATGCCGACCCTGATTGAACTGGAAAGCTTTGACGAGCTGGAACGCGAGATCTTCGGGCCGGTGCTGCACGTGGTGCGCTACAAGCGCAAAGACATCGACCAGTTGATCGCACAGATCAACGCTTCGGGTTATGGCCTGACACTGGGCGTGCATACCCGTATCGACGAAACCATTGCCAAGGTGGTCAATAACGTCAACGCCGGTAACGTCTACGTCAACCGCAACATCGTTGGTGCGGTGGTCGGCGTGCAACCGTTCGGCGGTGAAGGCCTGTCGGGTACCGGCCCGAAAGCCGGTGGCCCGCTGTACCTGTACCGCCTGCTGTCGACCCGCCCGGGCAATGCAATCGAGCAATCGTTCGCCAAGGTCGATGCCGTGACCGCACCGGACACCCAGGCCCGCGAGGCCATGAGCAAACCGCTCAGCGCCCTGCAAGCCTGGGCAACCAGCAACCAGCAACCAGCACTGGCCGAGCTGTGCACCGAGTACGCTGCACACTCGCAAAGTGGCATCACGCGCCTGCTCAACGGCCCGACCGGCGAACGCAACAGCTACGCCATTCTGCCGCGTGAACATGTGCTGTGCCTGGCTGAAGTTGAAAGCGACCTGCTGACCCAACTGGCTGCCGTTCTGGCCGTGGGCAGCTCGGCGGTACTGCCGCAAAGTGAACTGGCCAAGGCCCTGCTGGCCCGCCTGCCTGCAGAGGTGCAGCCACGCATCACACTGGTCGCGGACTGGACCAAGGACGAAGTGATCTTCGACGCCGTCCTGCACCACGGCGACTGTGACCAGTTGCGTGACGTGTGCCAGCAAGTGGCACAACGCGCAGGCGCCATCGTTGGCGTACAGGGCCTGTCCCAGGGCGAAACCAATATCGCCCTGGAACGCCTGGTGATCGAGCGCGCACTGAGCGTCAACACCGCTGCTGCGGGTGGCAACGCAAGCCTGATGACCATCGGTTGAGGATGTGATCGGGCAATAAAAAACCGGGCACCCGAAAGGGTTGCCCGGTTTTTTTACGCCATGAAATCAACGTTGGCTCATGAATTCCATATAGCCAACGACGGCCATCAACAACGTGCCGGCCACCATCCAGGCAAAATTAGCGCAGCTCAGGGCCTTGTTGACGCTGCCCTGCGGGTCACCCGCCAGCATATTGATTGCGCGCTGGGCCGCCACCAGCATTGCACAACAACCGGTGATCAGTACTGCATTGGTGAACAACACATAGACCGCATCCGCGGGCCGGGTAAACAGCGTGGACACCAGCACCGAGAACATGACCAGCAGCATAATGAGCAGGCCTCTGGTCTCGGGTTGCCAAAAATAGCAGCGCCCTGTCCTGTCGAGGCCGTTCTGAACCACTTCAAACAGCGGCAGGATAAAAAATGGCCAGAGCGCAGCGCGCAGCAACGGCGCGATCGGCGCCCCGGTTTCCGCTTTGTAGGACGCCCAGTTGCGATATGACCAATAGACCATGTACCCGCCTGCCGTAAGCCCATACAGCAGCAGAAACTTGCTGACAGACACGACATAAAGGTTGATTCGTTTGTCGTCACACCACGGTGTTGTCTTCGATAGCCTGTTGCCAGCCTCAGTAGCAGGGTTCATGTCATGTCCGTGCGCAAGTGGGAGGCCGCAGTACACACAATTTACCTAATATAAAAATGCAGTGAAAATCCCATTTTTTTGTAAGAAAGGCCTTCAGTCCTACTCGGCAGGCCCAAACACCTCCAGGGTGTAATCCATTCAAAACCTTTTTTGACAGCCCGCCAATGGCGCAGGTTAGAATCGATGGCACGCAGGCTGCATGCCAGGTCTGCGCCCTGTCTTTTTTAGCTTTCTGGAGTACTGCCTTTGAATGCGACGACCATCAACAGCCTGTTCTTGATCGGCGCGTTGCTGGTAGGCGCAAGCATCCTGGTAAGTTCTCTGTCCTCGCGCCTGGGCATCCCGATACTGGTCATCATCCTTGCGGTGGGCATGACCGCAGGTGTCGATGGCGGCGGCATCATTTTTGACAACTACCCCACGGCCTATCTGGTGGGCAACCTCGCTCTGGCGGTGATTTTGCTCGACGGCGGCTTGCGCACCCGGGTTTCCAGTTTTCGCGTGGCGTTATGGCCCGCGTTATCGCTGGCCACGGTGGGGGTGATGATCACCACGGGGCTGACCGGGCTGATGGCCGCCTGGCTGTTTAATCTCAACTTGATCCAGGGTCTGCTGGTTGGCGCCATTGTCGGCTCCACCGATGCCGCCGCAGTGTTCTCGCTGCTGGGTGGCAAAGGCCTGAACGAGCGGGTTTCAGCCAGCCTCGAAATCGAGTCCGGCAGCAACGACCCGATGGCGGTATTCCTCACCGTCACCCTGATCGACATGCTCGCCAGCGGTGAAACAGGCCTGCACTGGAGCCTGTTGCTCAACCTGGTGCGTGAATTTGCCATCGGCGGCACGGTCGGTCTGGCAGGCGGCTGGCTAATGCTGCAAATGGTCAACCGTATCAACCTGGCCAACGGCCTGTACCCGATTCTGGTGATCGCAGGCGGGCTGGTGGTCTTTTCCCTGACCAACGCCCTGCACGGCAGCGGCTTTCTCGCGGTCTACCTGTGCGGCCTGGTGATTGGCAACAGTCCGATCCGCAGCCGTCATGGCATTTTGCATATGCTCGACGGCATGGCCTGGCTGGCCCAGATTGGCATGTTCCTGGTGCTGGGCTTGCTGGTCACGCCACACGATCTGTTGCCCATCGCCATTCCAGCACTGGCACTGGCCCTGTGGATGATTCTGTTTGCCCGCCCGCTGTCAGTGGTAGTGGGGCTGCTACCTTTCAAAGCCTTCCATGGACGCGAAAAAGCCTTTATCTCATGGGTAGGCCTGCGCGGTGCGGTGCCGATCATTCTGGCGGTGTTCCCGTTGATGGCCGGGCTGCCCAATGCGCAGCTGTATTTCAACCTGGCATTCTTTATCGTGCTGGTATCTCTTCTGGTGCAAGGCACCAGCCTGCCGTGGGTCGCCAAGCTGCTCAAGGTGACCGTACCGCCTGATCTGGCCCCCGTGTCCCGTTCAGCCCTTGAAGTGCATGTCACCAGCGAGTGGGAACTCTTTGTTTATCGCCTCGACGCACAAAACTGGTGCATCGGTGCGGCCCTGCGTGAACTGAAAATGCCCGACGGCACCCGTATCGCCGCCCTGTTTCGCGATAAAAAACTGCTCCATCCGTCGGGTAGTACCACGCTTGAAGTGGGTGACCTGCTCTGCGTCATCGGCCACGAACACGACTTGCCTGCCCTGGGCAAATTGTTCAGCCAGCCCCCGAGCCGTGGCCTGGACCTGCGTTTCTTCGGCGACTTCGTGCTCGAGGGCGACGCCCAGCTGGGCGCTGTGGCCGCCTTGTACGGCCTGAAGCTGGACGGCATCGACCCGAACACCTCACTGAGCAGCTTCATTGCCCACAAGGTCGGCGGCGCGCCGGTGGTCGGCGACCAGGTGGAGTGGAACAACACCATCTGGACGGTTGCGATGATGGAAGGGAACAAGATCGCCAAAGTGGGCGTCAGATTCCCCGAAGGAAGTGCACCGGGCCCGGGGCTGTTCCTCTAAACTCCAACTTTCCGCCCTTGTCTGACCGGTATCTATGCCAACTCTGCGCACGTTCATCGCCACCGTCCTGCTCGGCCTGAGCCTTTGTGTCGGCACGCTTCAGGCTGCCGACCCGCCTACCGCCGAAGCGGTGCAGCAAAGCCTGGACAAAATTGCCGAGCGCAAACTGCCGGACGCCGACCAAAAAGCCCTGCAGGCGGTGCTCCAGCAGACCCTGACCCTGCTCGACAGCAAAGCCGATTACGAACAGCGCCTGAACGACGTCAAACAACAGATCAACGATGCCCCTCGCCAGACTGCCGAAAACCAGCGCGAACTGGCCAAAATCAAGGCCAGCAAACCCATACCCGTAGCCCAGCGCTACAGCGAGCTGTCCGTGCAGCAGCTGGAACAACTGCTGGCGGAACGCACCACGCAACAGGGCGAGCTGCAAAAAGCCCTGGCTATCGCCAACAGCCAAAGCATTGCCGCGCAGACCCGACCCGAGCGGGCCCAGGCCGAGATCAGCAACAGCCAGACCCGTATCCAGCAGATCAACACCACCCTGAAAACAGGACGCGACAATGGCAAGTTGCTTACCCCCGATCAGCGCAACCAGCTCAACGCCGAAGCCGCCTCGCTTAACGCACTGATTGCCCTGCGCCGCCAGGAACTGGCTGGCAACAGCCTGTTGCAAGATCTGAGCGGCAGCCAGCACGACCTGCTGCTGGAAAAAACCACGCGCCAGGACCAGGAAATCCAGGACCTGCAAACCCTGATCAATCAAAAGCGCCTGGCCCAGTCGCAGCAGACCGTGACCGAGCAATCCATCGAGGCGAAAAAGTCCGGCAGCAGCAGCCTGCTGGCGACCGAAAGCGCGATCAACCTCAAGCTCTCCGACTACCTGTTGCGCAGCACCGATCGCCTCAACGAGGTGACCCAGCAGAATCTGCAAACAAAGCAACAACTGGACAACGTTACCCAGAGCGACCAGGCCCTGGATGAGCAGATCAACGTGCTCAAGGGCAGTTTGTTGCTGTCCAAGATACTTTATAAGCAGAAGCAAGCCCTGCCGCGCCTGCAAAAAATGGACAAGAATCTGGCAGACGAAATCGCCGATATCCGTCTGTACCAGTTTGAAATCAACCAGCAGCGCGAGTTGATCAGCAACCCCACGACTTACGTCGACAACCTGCTGTCCACCCAGCCTGCCGACCAGGTCACACCGCAACTGCGCAAAACCCTGCTCGAACTGGTCAACACCCGCAGCGATCTGCTGGACCGCCTGAACCGCGAACTAAGCTCGCTGCTCAACGAATCGATCACCCTGCAACTGAACCAGAAACAACTGCTCAGCACCGCCCAAAGCCTGCGCGCCACGCTGGATGAGCAAATGTTCTGGATCCCCAGCAACAAGCCGCTGGATCTGGAATGGCTGGAAACCGCACCGCGCCAGCTTGAGCAGCAAATCACCACCCTGCCCTGGGGTTCCAGCGTCAGTGAACTGGCAGAAGGCCTGGTGCAACGTCCCCTGCTGTTCTTGCCGTTTTTGCTGGTGGTCGTGGCGCTGCTGTGGAAACGTCGCTACCTCTACAGCAAATTGAACAAGATCCATCAGGACATCGGTCACTTCAAGCGTGACAGCCAATGGCACACGCCGCTGGCAATATTGATCAACATCTTGCTGGCGATGCCCATTTCATTGGCGCTGGCCTTGTGCGGCTACGCCTTGCAAACCGATGCCCGGGGCATGAATGCCAATACGGGCGCGGCGTTGATTCAGATGGCCGAGGCCTGGCTGGTGTTCTACACCGCTTACCGGATTCTGGCGCCGGGTGGCGTGGCCGAACTGCATTTTCGCTGGGAAAAACCGTTGGTCGCGTTCTTGCAGAACTGGATCCGCAAACTCGGTTTTGTGGTCCTGGCCCTGGTGGCCGTCGTCGCCTTTGCCGAGCAACAACCGGCTGCGCTGGCCGACGATGTCCTGGGTATTCTGGTGGTGCTCAGTTGCTATGCGGCCATGGCCTGGCTGCTCTGCCGCCTGTTGCTCAACGACTTTGAAACAGCAACAAAAGCCTATCGCCTGCGCAAGTTGCTCGGTTTTGCCTTCGCCCTGCTGCCGCTGGCGCTGTTTGTGGCGGTGTGTTTTGGCTACTACTACACCGCGCTCAAGCTCAGCGACCGCCTGATCAATACCCTCTATCTGCTGATGCTCTGGCTGGTGGTCGAAGCGGCGTTTGTCCGTGGCCTGGCAGTAGCGGCACGGCGCCTGGCCTACCAGCGTGCACTGGCCAAACGCCAGGCCGCCAAGGAAGCAGGCGAAGGCAACGATACGATTATCGAAGAGCCGACCCTGGACATCGAACAGGTCAACCAACAGTCCCTGCGCCTGATCCGCCTGGCCCTGCTGGCTGGCTTTATCGGCATTCTGTACTGGGTGTGGGCTGACTTGATCTCGGTTTTTTCCTACCTGGACAACATCACCCTCTACGAATATACCAGCGGTACCGGCGCCAATATGAGCATGGTGCCCATCAGCATCGGCGACGTGATAGGTGCGCTGGTCATCATCGGCATCAGCATCGCGCTGGCGCGTAACTTGCCCGGCCTGCTGGAGGTGCTGGTGCTGTCGCGCCTTGATCTGGGCCAGGGCAGTGCTTACGCAACTACGACCCTGCTGACCTACGTGATCATCGGCGTAGGCTTTGTCTCCACCCTGTCGACACTGGGCGTGAGCTGGGACAAGTTGCAATGGCTGGTTGCGGCACTGTCGGTAGGCCTGGGCTTCGGCATGCAGGAAATCTTCGCCAACTTTATTTCCGGGATCATGATCCTGTTCGAACGCCCGGTACGGATCGGCGACACCATCACCATCGGCAATCTGTCAGGTACCGTGAGCAAGATCCGCATCCGGGCCACCACCATCACCGACTTCGACCGCAAAGACATCATCGTCCCGAACAAGACCTTTATTACCGGGCAACTGATCAACTGGTCGCTGACGGACACCATCACCCGTGTGACCCTGAAGCTGGGCGTCGATTACGGCTCCGATCTCGACCTGGTCAAGCAGTTGCTGCTCAAGGCTGCGCAAGAGAACCCGCGGGTGCTCAAAGACCCGGAGCCCCACGTGTACTTCCTCAACTTCGGCCAAAGCACTCTCGACCACGAACTGCGCATGCACGTACGCGACCTGGGCGACCGCAACCCGGTGATCGACGAGGTCAACCGCTTTATCAACCGCGAGTTCAAGAACCACCACATCAACATCTCCTTCCAGCAGATGGAGGTGTACCTCAAGAACCTGCAGGGGCAAGAATACAAACTGGTGCCCGTTGGGCCGGAAGTCCCGCCCGAGCCGACACCACCACCGCAAAAGCCGCAGTTGGGCAAGCTCGACTGACGCAAGTCCGATGCAACCTCTGTGGGAGCTGGCTTGTCTGCGATGCAAACGAATCGGTTTAACCAACCAAGCCCGTTGATGCCGTCGCGGGCAAGCCCGCTGCCACGATCCGCCACTGTTCACTGGAGACGGTCATTGAAAGCCCTCGACGAACTGACTTTTGATAACCGCTTTGCCCGCCTGGGTGATGCCTTCTCGACCCATGTGCTGCCTGAGCCCATCGACGCACCGCGTGTCGTGGTCGCCAGCGACGCCGCCCTGGCACTGCTCGACCTCGACCCCGCTGTCACCCAAGACCCTGTATTTGCGCAACTGTTTGGTGGCCATACCCTGTGGGCCAACGCCGAGCCTCGGGCGATGGTCTATTCCGGTCATCAGTTCGGTTCTTACAATCCGCAACTGGGCGATGGCCGCGGGTTACTGCTGGGTGAGGTGTATAACGACGCGGGCGAGCACTGGGACCTGCACCTCAAGGGCGCCGGCATGACCCCTTATTCGCGCATGGGTGATGGCCGCGCCGTACTGCGCTCCTCGATCCGCGAGTTTCTCGCCAGCGAGGCACTGCATGCACTGGGCATCCCCAGCAGCCGAGCCCTGTGTGTGATCGCCTCCGACACCCCGGTGTGGCGCGAAACCCAGGAGCGCGCCGCCATGGTGCTGCGCCTGGCACCCAGCCATATACGCTTCGGGCACTTCGAGTATTTCTACTACACCAAGCGCCCCGAGCAGCAAAAGCTATTGGGTGAGCATGTGCTGGCGATGCACTTCCCCGAGTGCCTGGAGCAACCCGAACCCTATCTGGCCATGTTTCGCGAAATCGTCGAACGCAACGCTGAACTGATCGCCAAGTGGCAGGCCTACGGGTTTTGTCACGGTGTAATGAACACCGACAACATGTCGATCCTGGGCATCACCTTTGACTTCGGTCCGTTCGCCTTCCTCGACGACTTCGACGCCAACTTCATCTGCAACCATTCCGACCATGAAGGGCGTTACTCCTTCAGCAACCAGGTGCCGATCGGCCAGTGGAATCTGAGTGCCCTGGCCCAGGCATTGACGCCGTTTATCAGCGTTGAAGCCTTGCGCGAAACCCTGGGGCTTTTCTTGCCGCTGTACCAGGCCCACTACCTCGACCTGATGCGCCGTCGATTGGGTCTGACCAGTGCCGAAGACACCGATCAACACCTGGTCGAAACCTTGCTGCAAAAGATGCAAGGCAGCAGCGTCGACTACAACCTGTTTTTCCGGCGCCTGGGGGACCTCCCGGCAGAACAGGCAGTAGCACGGCTGCGAGACGAATTTGTCGATCTCAAGGGTTTTGACGAATGGGCCGCGCAGTACGTGGCCCGGGTTGCCCGAGACGGCGCAAGCGATGAAAGCGTCCGGCGTGAGCGCATGCACGCGGTCAACCCGCTGTATATCCTGCGCAACTACCTGGCACAAAAGGCCATCGATGCGGCTGAGGCCGGGGATTACAGCGAAGTGCAACGCTTGCACACGGTATTGACCCAACCGTTCACCGAACAACCGGGCATGGAAGGCTACGCCGAACGCCCGCCGGAGTGGGGCAAGCATCTGGAAATCAGCTGCTCGTCGTGATGCAAAACCGGTAAATATACTGTTGCCGGTTTTGCCCGCTCCCACAGAACCGAGGCTGGTCGCCAGTCGTCGGCCCACATACCAGCCACAGCGTGGCGCACGCCGTCAGCCTCAGATAAACATATCCACAGGCACTTTGAAGTAATCGGCCAGCCAGCGAATCTGCCGTACGTTGAGCTGGCGTTTACCGCTGAGGATTTCGGACACCACAGACTGGGTGCCGACACCTGGCAAATCGCTTTGCGTCAGCCCGTGTTCCTGCATCACCGAGCGCAGCACATCGACGCCGCTGACCTTGGGCATCGGTCGATGCTCTAGGTCGTAAGCCTCAACCCAGTCACCGATGATGTCCACCAGGCTCATCAAGGGGTTGGTCTCATCATCGCCTATCAAGTCGGTCAACGTATCAAGGGCGGCGACCAGCCCGTCGTAATCGGCTTCGTTTTTCGGTTTGCGCAGCAGCGGCGCCACGAATTGCCAATGCTCTGCTGCCTGTTCGACCAATGCGTACATGGTGCTGATTCCTTCCATTTGCCCTTGTCA
This sequence comes from Pseudomonas sp. TWR1-1-3, assembly GCF_049896805.1. Lineage (NCBI taxonomy): Bacteria > Pseudomonadati > Pseudomonadota > Gammaproteobacteria > Pseudomonadales > Pseudomonadaceae > Pseudomonas > Pseudomonas sp. TWR1-1-3. Next base: position 278,820 of record NZ_JAFCUZ010000005.1, read on the forward strand.
TAGTCACGGTGATCCAGCACATGACGGATGTAGAGGCGCTGTACCCGGTAACGCACCACGGCGATCAACCGCAGTTTGTTACCACCTATATTGAAAACATGAAACGAACCCACCTTGTCGGTGGCGGGGAAAAACGACCTCAACGCGGCGAAGTCTTCAGGGCTGAGGACTTTGATCTTGCGATACCACTCATCCAGTGCGCTCGCCGATTGCGGCCATTGTGCTTTGGCTTCCCAAATTCGTTTTGCTGCAATCACTCGCATGCAATGTCCTTATCGCATCTTGCTATGAAGGCTAAACCCGAACCCTGGCAATCGCAACTTGCGATAACTATTGCCAGACCAGCGGTGCAAAGCCCGGGGGGTTTTTACAGCCTAGATAGAGACCTGGTGGCCGGCTTGAGCACATTGTGAGCAGATACGTCATGGGGGGTGGCGGCCCAGGTGTTCATCTGCTGAACTGCACGCCATCAATCTGGAGTCGCTGCGACAGGCGGCACCAATGGCCACTTCCAAGGAGCTCTCCATGACCGAACCGCTGCTGATCCCCTGCCCCCACTGCAACGGCCTGAACCGCATCCCCGGCGATCGCCTGGGTGAGCACCCCAAATGCGGGCGCTGCAAAAATGAAGTATTGCTGGCCAGGCCCTTCGATTTGCAGCAAACCGATTACGCCAGCCAGATCAAGGGCGACCTGCCGCTACTGATAGATGTATGGGCCGAGTGGTGCGGGCCCTGCAAGGCCTTTGCTCCGGTATTTGAGCAGGCCGCCCGCCAACTGCTGGGCAAGTGTCGGCTTGCCAAGCTCGACAGCGAGGCCAACCAGCACCTGGCGGGGCAACTGGGCATCCGTTCGATACCCAGCCTGATCCTGTTTAAAAATGGCCGCGAAATCGCACGCCAGAGCGGTGCGTTGCCATTGCAGCAACTTGGCGCCTGGCTGCGCAGCCAAGGCATCAGCGCTTAAGCGTTCTGATCCAGGTAATCGTGCAACTCCACAAACTGCTGGGTCAGCTTGTGCCTCGGGTCGAAGTGAATCAAAGGCTGGCAGGCCTGATGCGACTCACGCATGCGTACTGAGCTGCTCAGGTACATGGGCAGCACCGGCAGCCCCTCGGCAATCAGCTCATCAAGCATTTGCTGGGGTAGGCTGGCCCGGGCCTGAAACTGGTTGACCACGATGCCCTCGACCAGCAGGTCTTCATTGTGGTCTTCCTTTAGCTCAGCGATTTCAGCCAGCAGGCCATAGAGCGCCTGACGTGAAAAACTGTCGCAATCGAACGGAATCAGCACACGATCACAGGCAATCAACGCCGATACCGCGTAAAAATTCAGCGCGGGTGGAGTGTCGACATAAATGCGGTCATAGTCTTCAGCAAGCTCGTCCAGCAACTTACGCAACTTGTTGATCTTGTGCTTGGCCTCAAGCTTGGGCTGCAAATCGGCCAATTCACCCGTAGCCGTCACTACGTGCAAGTTTTCAAAGGGTGTTTCGTAAATATCGACCCGGTTTTTCTTCGAGCCCACGCCCGCTGACAAGGTGTGTTTAAAGAACTCGGCAATCCCCATAGGGATATCATCGCCGGTCAGTCCGGTCAGGTATTGAGTAGAGTTGGCCTGGGCATCCAGATCCACCAACAACGTGCGATACCCTTCGCTGGCGCTAACCGCAGCCAGGTTACACGCGATGCTGGATTTACCCACACCGCCTTTCTGGTTAAACACCACGCGACGCATTTCAAAACCTCCGTGTACCTATGAGTGTCCGAGTGTAGATGCCCTTTGCGCGGCTTAGCTACCTTGCTAAGAAATGCCCTACATCAATCAAGAATATCTCCACAAAAACAAACGAATAAATCTCTCAAATAAAATCCATTGATCCTATTTTTCTAAATTCCCAGAAAAACCACACTGGGGCTGTAAGCAATATTTGCTACGAACCAACTGCACCGGGATAATATCGCCCCTCTGTATCAAGTGCGGCGTCGATCGGTGTCCACTTTCGCATCAAGGAAGCCTGCAAGGGCGGGATGAACTCCAGTGATCAATTTCAATATCGCCGCGTGGCGCGCCTGGGCTCCAGGCCTCGACACCGTGGCCGATTGGCAAGCCTGGAGCCAGCACCCCTGTGTACTTGCTGCCAACAGCGCAGCACCCGATGTCTCATTTTTACCCGCCATGCAACGGCGCCGCCTCAGCCGCCTGGCTCGCATGGCATTCTGCGTCGGCTGGCCATTGGCCGAAGGCCGTGAAGCATTACCGCTGGTCTTTGCCTCGCGTCACGGTGAAACCCCGCGCACATTCGACATACTCAGCGACCTCGCGGCTGATCAGCCCTTGTCCCCCACGCAGTTCAGCCTCTCGGTGCATAACGCCGTGATTGGCCTGTGGTCGATCATGCGCGGCGAAACCAGCGAAATGACCGCTATTGCTGCCGCCGGAGACGGCCTGGAGCACGGCCTGATCGAAGCCTGCGCCCTGCTCAATGAAGGCGCGCCCGCCGTGTTGCTGATCATCACCGAAGAGCAGCCACCCGAGGCCTATGCACGCTGTATCGATGACGTGCCCTTCCCTTATGCCGTGGGCCTGCTGCTGACCCCGGGCGAGCAATGGCAGGTTTCACTCGCCAGTGGTACCGCAGGCATAGAACAAGCTCAATGGCCCCATGCCCTGAATCTGTTGCGCCAACTGCTCGATAAGCAGCAGAGATCATTCCAGCACACCTGGAAAAACCGCGTGTGGAACTGGCAGCACAGCCTGTGAGCGCCCGCCGTGATGCTTATGCCTGGCGCTTGATCGCCACTGCCATCAGCTTTGCACTGTTCGGTATCGGTTGCCTGTGCCTGCGTCTGGTGATTTTTCCGGTGCTGAGTTGCCTGCCGGGCGATGCCACGCGTCAGCGCGAGCGTGCCCGTTTTACCGTCAGCCGCCTGTTCTGGCTGTTTATTCGCACCATGGCGCGCATGGGCGTGCTGACCTATGACGTCCAGGGTGCCGAGCTGCTAGGCCGCCCCGGGCAGATGATCATCGCCAACCACCCGTCGCTAATCGATGTGGTTTTTTTGATCGGCCTGGTGAGAAACGCCAATTGCGTGGTCAAACAGAGCCTTTGGCAAAACCCGTTTACCCGTAGCCCTGTGCGTGCGGCGCAATACATCAGCAATGATGGCAGCGTAGACATGCTCGATAACGCTGCGGGGGCGTTGCAGCAAGGCCAGACCCTGGTGATTTTCCCGGAAGGCACGCGTACCCGGCCAGGCCATGCGCCATCCTTTCATCGCGGGGCCGCCGCGATTGCACTGCGGGGTGCGAAGATCCTTACGCCGGTGGTGATCAAGGTCAGCCCCACCACGCTGACCAAGGCCGAGCCCTGGTATCGCATACCCGAGCGTCGCGTGCACTTCAGCTTTCGGGTCGGTGCCGATATAGATCCACATACATTTTCCGCGCTTGGCCCGCCGCCCAAAGCCTCGCGCCTGCTCAACGACTTCGTGCATGACTATTTTATTAAGGAGCTCGCCACAGATGAGCGATCTGAAAAACGATATTAAACAGCTGATCATCGATGCCCTGGGCCTCGAAGACATCAGTGTCAGCGACATTGGCGACGATCAAACCTTGTTTGGCGACGGCCTGGGGCTGGACTCGGTCGACGCACTGGAGCTGGGCCTGGCGATTCAAAAGACCTACGGCATCAAAATAGACGCCGACGCCAAAGATACACGCAATCATTTTTCCAACGTGGCCAGCCTTGCGGCTTTTGTCACCGCCAAACAGGCAGCCTGAGACCGAACCATGCAAAACCGTGACGACATTTTCAACACCCTGCGCGACGCTCTGGTCGAACTTTTCGAACTGGAACCCGAACGCATCACCCTGGACGCCAACCTGTATCAGGATCTGGAAATCGACAGCATTGACGCTGTCGACCTGATTGACCATATCAAGCGTAAAACCGGCAAACGAATCGCCGCTGAAGAATTCAAATCGGTGCGTACCGTCAATGACGTGGTCGAGGCGGTTTACCGCCTGGTTCACGCTGACGCATGAACCGCCTGATTGGCCTCGGCCTGTTGCTGGCCGGACTGATGTACCCCTTTGCGGTGTACTTCGGCATGGCCCATTTCGCCCCGTGGCAATTCGCGCTGCTGCTGGGCAGCCTGTGGCTGGCCCGCGCCCTGACCGGCGAACGCCGCCCGGGCAGTCTGTTGATGGCGGTGGTTGCATTGATGTTCTGCGCCCTGCTGGGGCTGTTCAACAGCCCGGCACTGTTGCGCTGGTACCCGGTGCTGGTCAGCACGTTCATGCTTTGCCTGTTCGGCCTGAGCCTGAAGTACGGGCCGCCAATGATCGAGCGGCTGGCGCGGTTGCGCGAGCCCGTGCTGCCCGATATTGCAATTGATTACACGCGGCAGGTGACCAAGGTCTGGTGCCTGTTCTTCATGCTAAACGGATTAGTCGCAGCCTCCCTGACGCTGTGGGCGCCGTTGAGCTGGTGGACGTTGTACAACGGCCTGATCGCCTACGCGCTGATGGGGCTGCTGTTTTTCATTGAATGGCTGATACGACAAAAGGTAAGAGGCCGGGCATGAATTGGATAAATCTTGAGCACCTGTTGCTCAAGGGGCACGCAGATCGCCGGGTCAGCGTTGACCCCGAGCTGAACCACGACACCCTGCGTGAACGGGCCCTGCGCCTGGCGGGCGGCCTGCAACAGCGCGGCGTGCGGCGCGTTGCCGTACACCTTGAAGATGCCGCCGAGCTGGCGCAGGCCTTGCTCGGTGCCTGGCAGGCCGGAGTCAGCGTGCTCTTGCCCGCCGACCTGCAAGCGCAAACCCGCCTTCGATGGGACAGCCAGGTTGACCTGTGGATAACTCAAAGCGAAGAGTTGCAGGACCTGTACGCCGATCCTCTGCCTGCAGCGCAACTGGATCTGGACCAGTGCCAGCTCAGTTTGTGCACCTCGGGCTCCAGCGGCGAACCCAAACGGATCGACAAAAGCCTGCGCCAGATGGCCAACGAGGTTCAGGCACTGGAGCAACTGTGGGGTGCTGATCTGGGTGATGCATGCATTATTGCCAGTGTGGCGGCGCAGCACATCTACGGGCTGTTGTTCCGTGTGTTGTGGCCTCTGTGCGCAGGCCGCAGCTTTGTACGCAAACAACTGGCCTTCCCTGAAGACATGCAACGCGCCAGCCGTGAGCACGCTGCTTTTGCCTGGATCGCCAGCCCGGCCTTGCTCAAGCGCATGGCCGACAACCTCGACTGGCCGGCGTTAAGCTCGGTCCGCCGAGTATTTTCTTCTGGCGGTGCCCTGCCCGAAGAAGCAGCCCGGACGCTGTTCGAACGCCTGGGCCAGTGGCCGACCGAGATCCTCGGCAGCTCCGAAACCGGCGGTATCGCCTGGCGTCAGGGGCAACACCTGTGGCAGCCCTTTGCCGATGTGCAATTGAGCCAGAGCAGTGACGGCGCCTTGATCATCGCCTCTAGCTACTTGCCCAAGGGCCATGTCGAACACACGGCTGATGCCGCCCGTATTGAAGCCGACGGGCGATTTGAGTTGCTCGGGCGACTGGATCGCATCGTCAAACTCGAAGAGAAACGTATTTCCCTGCCAATGCTGGAGCAGGCGCTGGTCTCCCATGACTGGGTAGCCGAAGCCCGCCTGGGCGTGGTGCATGACAAACGCGCCTCACTGGGCGCCCTGCTGGTGCTCAGCGCCAGTGGCCTGTTTGCCCTGCGCGAACAGGGGCGCCGAGCCCTGACCCACACCCTGCGCCAGCACTTGAGTCAGCACTGCGAAGCCGTGGCCTTGCCGCGCCGCTGGCGTTTGCTGCGCCAGTTACCACTCAACAGCCAGGGCAAGCTGCCACAGGCCCGAGTCGATGCATTGTTACTCGCACCCCGGCCCAAGCTGCCGGAAGTGTTGAGCCAAAGCGAAGACGCCGGTCAGTGGACGCTGAAACTGTCGATCCCGCCGGACCTGGCGTTCTTCAGCGGCCATTTCCCCAAAACACCGGTGTTGCCGGGTGTGGTGCAAGTGGACTGGGCAATGGTGTTGGGCCAGCAACTGCTCGATCTGCCGCCGCGTTTTGCCGGGATGGAAGTACTCAAGTTCCAGCAACTGGTGCGCCCCGGGGACGCCATTGAATTAACCCTGCGCTTTGACAGCGAACGCGCAAAATTGCACTTCGCCTACCGCAACGCCACTGCACCCTGTTCCAGTGGTCGCATCGTGCTGGAGGCCCCCTGTGGATAACAGTGATAGTCCCGTGCATAACCCCTGCGCCGTGATCCCGGTGTACAACCACGAAACCGCCGTGCCTGGCGTGGTCGCGGCCCTGCGCGCCGCCGGTTTGCCCTGTGTGCTGGTCGACGACGCCAGCAGCCCCGCTTGCGCCGCTGTTCTTGGTGAGCTTGCCCGTGGCGAAAACATCTTCCTCATTCGTCTGGCCGTCAATCAGGGCAAAGGCGGCGCAGTCATGGCCGGTCTTCGTGAAGCCATGCAACTGGGCTTTACCCATGCCCTGCAAGTGGATGCAGATGGCCAGCACGATCTGCGCAACGTCGCTACTTTCATGCGGGTTTCACAGCAAAACCCTGCAGCGCTGGTTTGCGGTTACCCACAGTACGATGCCAGCGTGCCCAAGGGCCGCCTGTATGCGCGTTACCTGACCCATGTGTGGGTGTGGATCAACAGCCTTTCATTGCAGATTCCCGACTCGATGTGCGGTTTTCGGGTCTACCCGCTGGCGCCGACCCTCGCACTGATCAACTCGGTAACGCTGGGCAAGCGCATGGATTTCGACCCCGAGATCCTGGTGCGCCTGGCGTGGCGCAACCAGCCGATGTGCTGGCTGCCGACCCGGGTCCACTACCCGCAGGACGGTCTCTCGCACTTTCGCCTGTTCCATGACAATGCGCTGATTTCGAGCATGCACGCCAAGCTGTTTTTCGGCATGTTGATACGCTTGCCGGGCATCCTCTGGAGGCGCTGCAAAGCATGAACGAACCTCAACAGCATTGGGCTGCCCACAAAGAGCGCGGCAGTTTCCGGCTGATGAAGCTCACCGCCCTGGGCGTCAGGTTGCTGGGCCGACGTGTGCTCAGCCCGGTGCTTTACGCCATTGTGCTGTACTTCTTTGTGTTCGGCGGCCGCGCACGACGCAGCATCTGGCAATACCAGCAGCACCTGGCCGACTGGAGCGAGCAAAGCGAGTTGCGCCCTACCCGCTGGCGGGTATTCGGGCAGTTCATGGCGTTTGCCGACGCCCTGCTCGACAAGCTCGATGTATGGAATGGCCGTCTCAAGATCGAAGACATCGAAATCGTTGACCCCGCGCTGCTGCGCAATCAACTGCGCGGCGAACGCGGGCAGATGCTGGTAGGCGCCCACTTGGGGAACCTTGAAGTCTGCCGTGCGCTCGCCGAACTGGGCGAGCAGGTGACCATGAATGTGCTGGTTCACACCCGGCATGCCGAACACTTCAACCGCCTGCTGGGCGAAGCCGGGGCCAGCCATTTACGGTTGATTCAGGTCAGTGAACTCAACCCGGCGGTGATGCTGCAACTCAACCAGCGCCTGGAAAACGGCGAATGGCTGGCCATCGCCGGTGACCGCGTACCACTCAATGGCGGGCGCCATATAGAGGTCGGTTTCCTCGGCTATACGGCAGCATTCCCCCAAGGCCCGTGGTTGCTGGCAGGACTGCTCAAATGCCCGGTCAATCTGATGTTCTGCCTGAAACACAAAGGCCGTTATCGAGTCATCCTCGAACCCTTTGCCCGCGAAGTGGTGTGGCGACGCAATAACCGCGAGCAGGTGATCGACGACTGGGCCACGCTCTACGCCGACCGCCTGGGCTACTACTGCCTGCAGGCACCGCAACAATGGTTCAACTTTTACCCTTTCTGGAAGACCGATGACGACGCATCCGCATGAGCCAGTAACCTTCGGCCAAACCCCGTTGCGCATTGAAGACGTGCTGGCCCTGGCCAATCGTCAGGCGCCAACGCGGCTGCAGGACGACCCCGACTACCGCGAGCGCATCGCCAAGGGCGCGCGCTTTCTCGACTCGCTGCTGGACAAGGAAGGCGTGATCTATGGCGTAACCACCGGCTACGGCGACTCCTGCGTGGTTGCGGTGCCGCTGGAGCACGTCGAAGCCTTGCCCCGCCACCTCTATACCTTCCACGGTTGCGGCCTGGGCAAATTGCTCGATGCGCAAGCCACCCGCGCGGTGCTTGCGGCACGCTTGCAGTCGCTGTGCCACGGCGTGTCGGGGGTGCGCATAGAGTTGCTGGAACGATTGCAGGCCTTTATTGCCCACGACATCCTGCCACTGATCCCCGAAGAAGGCTCGGTGGGGGCCAGTGGCGACCTGACGCCACTGTCTTACGTGGCCGCAACCCTGTCGGGCGAACGCGAAGTCCTGTTCAAGGGCGAGCGCCGCCTTGCCGCAGATGTGCACCGGGAACTGGGCTGGACACCGCTGATACTTCGGCCCAAGGAAGCGCTGGCACTGATGAACGGTACCGCCGTGATGACCGGCCTCGCCTGCCTGGCCTATGCCCGCGCCGACTACCTGCTCAAACTGGCCACGCGCATCACCGCCCTCAACGTGGTGGCGCTGCAAGGCAACCCCGAGCACTTTGACGAACGCCTGTTTGCCACCAAGCCGCACCCGGGACAAATGCAGGTCGCTGCCTGGATCCGTCAGGACCTCGCCATCGATGCCCCCACCGCACCGTTGCATCGCCTGCAAGACCGCTACTCGCTGCGTTGCGCGCCCCATGTGCTGGGCGTGCTGGCAGACAGCCTGAGCTGGCTGCGCGGGTTTATCGAGACCGAACTCAACAGCGCCAACGACAACCCGATCATTGACGCCGAAGAGGAGCGCGTACTGCACGGCGGGCACTTCTACGGCGGCCATATCGCCTTTGCGATGGACAGCCTCAAGACCTTGGTGGCCAACGTCGCCGACCTGCTCGACCGCCAGCTCGCCCTGTTGGTGGACGTGCGCTACAACCACGGCCTGCCGAGCAACCTGTCGGGCGCCAGCGCAGAACGGGCAATGCTCAACCACGGCTTTAAAGCGGTGCAGATAGGTACCAGCGCCTGGACAGCCGAGGCATTGAAAAACACCATGCCGGCCAGCGTCTTCTCCCGCTCCACGGAATGCCATAACCAGGACAAGGTGAGCATGGGCACCATCGCCGCTCGTGATGCGATCCGCGTACTGGAGTTGACCGAGCAGGTGGCAGCGGCCACCTTGCTGGCTGCCCATCAGGGCGTTTGGCTGCGCAGCCGTGCCGAAGACGCTCGCCCGTTGCCGCCGGCGCTGGCGCAGATGCATGCCGAACTGGCCAAGGATTTTGCCCCCGTGGTTGAAGACCGCGCCCTGGAAGCCGAACTGCGTTTGTGCCTGAGCCGCATCGCCCAACAACACTGGAGGCTGCATGCGTAGTAAAGGGGTTTTTCACGTTGATACCGAAGTGTTGGTGCCGTTTTTCGACATCGATACCATGCACGTGGTGTGGCACGGGCATTACGTCAAATACCTCGAAGTGGCGCGCTGTGCGCTGCTTGACCATATCGGTCACAACTACACGCAGATGCTCGAAGCGGGTTATGCGTGGCCTGTGATCGACATGCAGTTGCGTTATGTCCGCGGCGCCACGTTCGGCCAGCGGATCAACGTGCGCGCCAGCCTGGTGGAATGGGAGAACCGCCTGAAGATTAATTATCTGATTAGCGATGCGGTCACGGGTGAGCGTTTGACTAGGGCAGTTACAGTGCAGGTGGCGGTTGAAATTGAGAGCCGGGAGATGCAATTGGCCTCGCCTGGGTGTTTTGTGCGGGCTGTAGAGCGGGTGCTGTCATGAATGGATCAAAAGCCCCTCACCCAAGCCCTCTCCCAAAGGGAGAGGGGATTGACCGCGGCGCACTCAAGAACTCAGCCATTCTGCCCCCTCTCCCTCTGGGAGAGGGCAAAGGCCGCACCCGTATCTCATTGCTGTTCGCCGCCTTGCTGTTCACCCCACTGGCCCACGCCTTCGACCTGCAACAACTGAGCGAACAACTGGCCAAGCCCCAGGTGATCCACGGTGATTTCATCCAGGAAAAACACCTGCGCGCGCTGCCCAAGCCACTCACCAGCACCGGCACATTTGTCCTGGCCAAGGACCACGGCCTGCTCTGGCAACTGAAAACCCCGCTGCAACAGGATTACCGCATCAACGCCCAGGGCATCGCCCGACGCGACGGCACGCAATGGCAGATGCTCCCGGGCAAAAGCGCGGGCGCCGAGCAGAACCGTTTGTTCCTCGCTGTTTTGCAAGGCGACAGCAGCGGCCTGCAACGTGATTTCGACCTGCAATTACAAGGCGAACCCAGCCGCTGGACGCTGACGCTGACACCACGTTCACTGCTGCTCAAGCAAGTGTTCACCCGGATCAATATTGAAGGCGGCGAGCTGGTGCAACGTATCGAACTGCAAGAAGCCCAAGGTGACAGCACGCTGCTAAAAATGCCAAACAGCGTCGGCAATCAACCCTTGAGCGACGCGGAGCAAAACGACTTTGCGCAGTGAGCGCTGGCTGCCACGGGCCTTTCTGGTTCTGTTGCTGGCCGTGATGGCACTGGCTGGCTGGCAGTGGCGCCACGGTGCGCCGCTGTCGGCCAACCTGATGGAGCTGGTGCCGGGCGACACACCGGATGCGCTGGAGCTCAGCGCCGAACAGCGCATGCAAGAGCCCCTGAACCGCGAAATGCTGGTGCTGGTCGCCAGTGCAGACCGTCAGCAGGCGATCGCCAGCGCTCAACAATTGGGCGAGCAATGGCAAGCCAGCGGCCTGTTTGAAAAGGTCCAGTGGGACCTGCAAGCCGACCTCCCGGCCCTGCGTGAGCAACTGCTGCGCGGGCGTCTGGCGATGCTCTCGAACGCCGACCGTACCCAGTTGATCGAACACCCCGAGGCCTTTATCCAGCAGCGGGTGCAGGCGTTGTTCGACCCCTTTACCGGCTTTAGTCTGGTGCCCAGCCAGGATGACTGGCTGGGCCTGACCGGTCGCATTCAAAACAGCCAGCCGCAACGCGGTGCGGTGCAACTGGACATTGGCAGCGGCGCCCTGATTGCCGATGCCGACGGCAAAAGCTGGGTGCTGTTGCGCGCCCGTACGCAAGGCAATGCATTCGATATGAAGCTGCCTCTGCGGGTCGCCGAACTGCTCGAACAGAGCCGTGAGCAGGTCGCTAAAAACGATGTGCAATTACTCGCCGCCAGCGGCCTGCTGTATGCCGCCAGCGGGCAACAACAAGCCAGCCGGGAAATCACCTGGGTCGGCGGTGGTGCAACGGTGGGTATTCTGCTGCTGTTGCTGCTGGCCTTCCGGCGCTGGCGCGTGCTGCTGGCCTTCGTTCCAGTGCTGGTGGGCATGCTGTTTGGCGCCGTGGCCTGTGTCGCGTGGTTTGGCAGCATGCACGTGATGACACTGGTGCTGGGCTCCAGCCTGATCGGCGTGGCGGTGGATTACCCCCTGCATTACCTGTCCAAAAGCTGGAGCCTGAGACCCTGGCGCAGCTGGCCCGCCTTGCGCCTGACCTTGCCCGGTCTGAGCCTGAGCCTGGCCACCAGTTGCATCGGTTATCTGGCGCTGGCTTTCACACCCTTCCCGGCGTTGACACAAATCGCCCTTTTTTCCGCGGCCGGTTTGATCGGCGCTTACTTGAGTGCGGTGTGCCTGCTGCCGGCGCTGCTCAAAGGCGTCGAGTTGCGTCCTGCGCAATGGCCACTGAGCATTGCGCAAAGTCTGCTTGATGCACGCGCAGCACTGCTGAAAAAAGTCCCGACAGCTGCGCTGCTGGCACTGCTGCTAACCTTTTGTGCCGCCGGCTTGTGGCAGCTCACCAGCAAAAACGACATCCGCCAATGGGTCGGCGCCCCGCCACAGTTGATGAACGAAGCCCAGGCCATTGCGCGCATCACCGGCTATCAGCCAACCAGCCAGTTCTTTCTGGTACGCGCCGACAACGAACAGCAATTACTGGAGCGCCAGAGCAGCCTGAGCCAGCGCCTGGAACAGTTGATCGGCAGCGGCAAGTTGCAAGGCTTTCTGGCCCTCAACCAACTGGTCAGCCAGCCCGGCGAGCAACAACGATTGCGCGCCGCCCTCAGCGCGCTGCCTCAACACTGGCAGCCGCTGCTGGCGCTGGGCGTACCCGAAAGCGCCTTGCAAACCGAGCTGGCGCAGTTGCAAGCCTTGCCCGATCAGTCAATCGACGATGCGCTGGCAGGCCCGTTGGCCGAACCATGGCGAGCACTATGGCTGGGCAAAAATACCGACGGCGTCGCCGCGATGGTCAGCCTGCAAGGTTTAAATGATGCCAGCCTGTTGCGTGCGCAAACGCAGGACTTGCCCGGTGTGAAACTGGTGGATCGCCTGGGGGACTTGAACAAAGTGTTTGCGGCCACACAAATCAGCGCTGCTGAATTGAAGCTGTTGTCATGCGCGCTGATCGTCGTGCTATTGATCGCTCCGTTCGGCTTTGGCGGAGCATTGCGCATCGTTGCGCTGCCGCTCCTCGCCGCCCTGTGCAGCCTCGCCAGCCTTGGCTGGCTGGGCCAGCCGCTGACCTTGTTCAGCTTGTTCGGCTTATTGCTGGTCACCGCCATCAGCGTCGACTACGCGATCCTGATGCGCGAGCAAATCGGTGGTGCGGCCGTCAGCTTGCTGGGCACCTTGCTGGCCGCCCTGACCACATGGCTGTCGTTTGGCTTGCTGGCGGTGTCGAGTACACCGGCGGTGAGCAATTTCGGCTTGTCGGTGAGCCTGGGGCTGGCGTTCAGCTTTATCCTCGCCCCCTGGGCGGGCAAGCAGGAGCATAAGCCGTGTTGACGGGTCTGTTCTGGCTGCTGGCGTTAGTCCTGTTTGCGCTGGCCACTCACGTGGGTCGGCGCTTTCGCATGATCCCGATTGTCAGCCAGTTGTTGCTGGCGTCCATCGGTTTGCCGTTGCTGATGCTGTTCTGGATCGAGCCGCACTGGCAGCTCAACGGTGCGCAACTGGTGGCGCCGGTCTGGCTCAAAAGCCTTTACAGCCTGAGCTTCGCCCTGTTGCTGGGGACCATTTTGAGCGACGTGATTGATCTGCGACTGGACCGCCAGAGCCTGAAAATCGCCCTGCCCAGCTTTGCCGTGCCCTTCGTCAGCGGGCTCGCCTGCGCCGTCTGGCTGTTGCCCGAGCAACCCTGGCTGAATTCGCTGGCCGTGGGGCTGGTGTTTGCCATCACTGCCATCCCGGTGCTGTACCTGTACCTGCGCCATATCGACTACCCGCCTGCTGCCTCCCGTCGCCTGGTGCAAAGCGCAATTGTGATCGACCTGACCTGTTGGAGCCTGTTCGGCCTGGCCCAGGGCAGCCTGAACCTGAGCAGTGTATTACTGCCGCTGGCCGGGGCTTTATTGCCGCTGCTGATGCGCGGCCTGCGCATTCGTCAGCCGCTGTGCTACAGCCTGAGTTTTTTCGCACTGTTGGTGGTGGCCGAACATTACCGCCTCAATGCGTTGATATTTGGCGTCGGCTATCTGGTCTGCATGGCATGGCTCAAGGTACCGCTGGTGATGCCGTTAAAGGCCGTGTGGCTTGAGCGCATGCAGACCACGCTGGCGATCCCGCTGATTCTGACGTTCGGCATTGTGCAGATTGATGTACACAGCGCCCTGGGCCAGATAAGCCCGCTGCAACTGGCGGCCCTGTTGCTTCTGCCGATGGCCAGCAAACTGCTGGGCAACTGGCTCGGACTGAGCTGGGCCACGCCCTCGTTTGCAGGCGCCAGCCGATGGCGTGAGAGCCTGCTGCTGAACATTCGCGGGTTGAGTGAGATCGTATTCCTCAACTTGCTGCTGCAACAACAGCTGATCAGTCCCGCGTTGTACTTCGCGTTGATACTGATGAGCCTCATCGCCACGCTGCTGCCGGCGCTGGCGGGTATGAGCACCCCCCCCTTGAAGTCTGCCGTGGTACCCGGCAAGGAGCGCCTGTGTCAGGAATAGAAATGGAACGTCGTCAGGTTGTAGTCATCGGTGCAGGACCGTCCGGCGCCATTGCCTCGGCCCTACTTAAACGCAAGGGCCACGATGTGCTGGTTATCGAGCGCCAGCACTTCCCGCGCTTTTCGATTGGCGAAAGCCTGCTTTCGCACTGCATCGACTTCATCGAAGAAGCGGGCATGCTGGACGCGGTGCAGGCCGCCGGCTTCCAGCTGAAAAACGGTGCTGCCTTCGCCTGGGGCGAGCAATACAGCGCCTTCGATTTTGGTGACACATTCAGTAACGGCAAACCCACCACCTTTCAGGTGCAACGCGCGGACTTCGACAAACTGCTGGCCGATCAAGCCGCGCTGCAAGGTGTCGAAATCCGTTATGGCGAAACCGTGATCAGCACGGATATCGAGCGTGCCAAACCGCTCCTGCACATTGAGCGCGAAGACACCAGCCGCTATCAGGTTGAAGCTGACTTCATTCTCGACGCCAGCGGCTACGGCCGCGTAATGCCGCGCTTGCTCGACCTTGAAGCACCGTCGAACTTTCCGCTGCGTCAGGCGGTGTTTACCCACGTGGAAGACCGCATCGATTACGCAGGTTTTGATCGCAACAAAATCCTTATTACCACCCACCCGACCCAGCGCGACATCTGGTTCTGGAGCATCCCGTTCAGCAATGGCCGCACGTCGGTGGGCGTGGTGGCGGCAGCCGGGCATTTCGAAGGCCGCAGTGAAAACCTCGACACCTGCCTGCGCAGTTTTATCGATGAAACCCCCAGCCTGCAACGGGTGCTGGCCAATGCCGTATGGGACACTCCGGCCCGTACCCTGGGCGGTTACTCGGCCAACGTCAAAACCCTGCACGGCCCTGGTTTTGCACTATTGGGCAACGCTGCCGAGTTCCTCGACCCGGTGTTCTCCTCGGGCGTAACCATCGCCATGCGTTCAGCGAGCATGGCGGCGGGCGTGCTGCACCGTCAGTTGCAAGGCGAGGCGGTGGACTGGCAAAGCGAGTTTGCCGAACCGCTCAAGCGCGGGGTCGACACCTTCCGTTGCTATGTTGAAGGCTGGTACGCCGGCACCTTCCAGGACGTGATCTACCACCCCGGTAGCCAGCCGCATATTCGCCGCATGATCAGCTCGATCCTGGCCGGTTATGCCTGGGACGAAAGCAACCCCTTTGTCAGCGAGTCCAGGCGCCGTTTGCGCATGCTGTCGGATATCTGCGCCACGGAGCCCGCATGAAACCTCTGAGCGATACCTACGTTGAAGAAACCCGCCTGGGGTTCTGGTTCTTGCGCAGCCACACCTGGCAGCACCATGTACTGCGGGTGGCCATCAATGACCTGCGCAGCCTGTTCAGTGATGAACTGCCAACCGCGCCGGTGATCCTCGATGCCGGTTGCGGCCAGGGCAAATCGTTCCAATACCTGGACAAAACCTTCGCACCGAAGCGCCTGATCGGCCTCGATGCTGATCCCCTGAGCCTGCACTTGAGCGCCGAAGAAGCCCGGCGTCAGGGCATCGACATTGAGCTGATCGGCAGCGATTGCGCTGAGCTGAAGGTGGCCGATGACAGCATCGACATCCTGTTCTGTCACCAGACTTTTCATCACCTGGTGCAACAGGACCGGGCACTGGCCGAGTTCTACCGGGTGCTCAAGCCCGGTGGTTACTTGCTGTTTGCCGAGTCCACCGAAGCCTATATCGATACCTGGGTGATCCGCTGGCTGTTCCGTCACCCCATGCATGTGCAAAAAAGCGCAGCGCAATACCTGGAAATGATCCGTGACCAGGGCTTTGAATTTGAGCCACAGAATATCTCCTATCCTTACCTGTGGTGGAGTCGCTCCAAGGACTTCGGCCTGTTGGAGCGGGTTGGCTTGCTAAAGCCAAAACCGGTGGGCCAGCGTGATGAAACCCTGGTCAACGTGGTGGCGCGCAAACCCCAATCCCCTGTGGGAGCGGGTTTACTCGCGACAGGATCGCTGCTGTGAATCAGATGAACCGAGTTGCCTGCATCGCGAGCAAGCCCGCTCCCACACGGATAATGTTTGTGTGGTTAGTGATGTGCATGCTGCTCAGTAGCTGCACCAGCTTGCCGCTGCCCAGGAAAACGCCAACCCTGGCCCTGCCCATGCAATTGCATATCCAGCGCGAACAGGCCGAACAACGGCAAGACTGGTTGCTGGTGATCCAGCAGCAAGGACCTGCCCTACGCTGGTCGCTGATGGACCCCCTGGGTATTCCGCTGGCGCGCCAATTACTGCAAGACGGCACCTGGCAGGCTGACGGTCTGTTGCCGCCCAACCCCGAGGCCCGCGAACTCTTCGCCTCGCTATTGTTTGCACTGACACCGGCAACTGAGCTGGCGGACAATTATCCACAAGCAAAAACTGCGGCTGACTTGCGAGTTATTGAACAGCGCTGGCAAGTGCACTACCAGCAACCCGAGGCATTTCGCATCGATATGAAGGGCGATCTGCATTACACCATCAGCCCGCTGGAGGCCGCCCCATGACTGCTTACCTCAACGCACTGGGCGTGGTCTGCTCTCTGGGCCGAGGCCCCGCCGAAGTGGCGAGCAAACTGTTTGCCGGTGACTGCTCGGGCATGCAGCGGCAAAGCGGCTGGGTGCCTGAACGCTCGCCGACCATCGGCGCGGTAAGCGGCGAACTGGTAGCGATCCCCGCTGGGCTCGAACAGCAAAACAGCCGCAACAACCGACTGTTGCTCGAAGCCGCATTGCAAATACAGGGCGATATTGAGCAAGCAATCGCTACCTTCGGCCGCGATCGTATTGCCATCGTGCTGGGCACCAGTACCTCGGGCATTGATGAAGCCAGTCAGGGCATTGCCCATTACCTGCAGCATCAGCAGTTCCCCGCTGATTACAGCTATCAGCAACAAGAGCTGAGTGCACCGGCCACGTTCCTGGCCGACTGGCTGAACATCAGCGGGCCGGCCTATGTGATCTCCACCGCCTGTACCTCCAGCGCCCGGGCGCTGATGAGCGCCCAGCGGTTGCTGGACATGAACCTGTGCGACGTAGTGCTGTGCGGCGGTGTCGACACGCTATGCAAATTGACGCTCAACGGTTTTTCGGCGCTGGAGGCGGTGGCGGATGAGCGCTGCAACCCGTTTTCGGTCAACCGTCGAGGCATCAATATCGGCGAAGCGGCAGCGCTGTTCTTGATGAGCAGGCACCCCGCCAACGGCCACACCATCGCTCTGCTCGGCGCAGGCGCCAGCAGTGACGCGCACCATATTTCCGCCCCGGAGCCCAGCGGCCGCGGCGCCGTACAAGCCATGCACAAAGCCTTGGGCCGCGCGGGTTTACAGCCCGCTCAGATCGGTTACCTGAACCTGCATGGCACCGCCACCCAGCACAACGATGCGATGGAAAGCCACGCCGTGTCGCAGGTGTTCGCCAACGGTGTGCCGTGTTCGTCGACCAAACCCATGACCGGCCATACCCTGGGTGCGGCTGGCGCGCTGGAAGCTGCCTTCTGCTGGCTGAGCCTGAGCCACGGTGGTGCTTTGGCGCCCCATGTCTGGGACGGCCAAGGCGACCCGGCGCTGCCGGCGCTAAACTGGGTTACCCCCGGCCAGACCCTCGCACCCGCCCCACAGCGCTGCCTGATGAGCAATTCGTTTGCCTTCGGCGGCAATAACGTCAGCCTGATTATCGGAGAGGCCCCATGATTGACTGGCCACTCGCCGAACTGCTGCCCCACGCTGGCGACATGATCCTGATCGATCAGGTCCTGGCGTTTGATGAAGAGCAGATTGAAACCCGCCTGATCGTAAAAGCCGGCGGCCTGTTCAACCGCGAAGACGGTAGCCTGCCCGCCTGGACAGGCATTGAATTGATGGCGCAAAGCGTCGCGGCCTACGCCGGTTGTCGCGCCCGCTTGCAGGGCCGCCCCGTGGCGCTGGGCTTTTTGTTGGGCACACGTAAATTTGAATGTAACGTCGACCATTTCCCGCTCGGCGCCCCGCTGCATATCCACGCCCTGCGCTCACTGGAAGACGACAACGGCATGGGCGTATTCGAGTGTCACCTCACCGGCCCCGGTATCCATGCCAGCGCCCGCCTGAACGTGTTCCGTCCGCCCCAGGCTGACACCTACCTTGCTCAAACACCCCGGGAGACCCGCCATGACTGAATCCATTCTGGTCACAGGTTCCAGCCGTGGCATTGGCCGCGCCATCGCCTTGCGCCTGGCCCAGGCCGGCTTCGATCTGGTCCTGCATTGCCGTAGCGGCCGCAGCGAAGCCGATGCCGTCATGGCCGAAGTACACGCCTTGGGTCGCAGTGCCCGGGTGTTGCAATTCGACGTATCGGATCGCACCCAATGCAAAGCCATCCTGGAAGCCGACGTTGAAACCCACGGCGCCTACTACGGCGTAGTGCTCAATGCCGGCCTGACTCGCGACGGCGCCTTTCCAGCGCTGAGCGAAGACGATTGGGACGTGGTGATGCGCACCAACCTCGACGGCTTTTACAACGTGCTGCACCCGGTGATGATTCCGATGATCCGCCGCCGCGCAGCCGGGCGTATCGTCTGCATTACTTCGGTCTCGGGCCTGATCGGCAACCGCGGGCAGGTCAACTACAGCGCTTCCAAGGCCGGTTTGATCGGCGCCGCCAAGGCTCTGGCCATCGAGCTGGGCAAACGCAAAATCACCGTCAACTGCGTCGCGCCGGGGCTGATCGACACCGCCATGCTTGACGAAAACGTACCGGTAGACGAACTGATGAAAATGATCCCCGCCCAACGCATGGGCACCCCCGAAGAAGTCGCGGGGGCGGTCAACTTTTTGATGTCGGCCGAAGCGGGCTATATCACCCGCCAGGTGCTGGCCGTCAACGGAGGGTTGTGCTGATGAAACGCGTCGTTGTCACCGGCATGGCCGGTATCACCTCGCTGGGCAGTGACTGGGCCAGTATCGAAGCCAACTTTGTGGTCGGGCGCAGCGGTATCCGGCGCATGGAAGAGTGGGACCGGTTCGCTGAACTTAACACCCGACTGGCCGGCCCCATTGATGACTTTGTGGTGCCCGCCCACTGGACCCGCAAGCAACTGCGCAGCATGGGCCGCGTGTCGCGGCTGGCCGTCGGCGCTGCAGAGCAGGCCCTGCAGGACGCCGGCCTGCTCGGCAACCCGATCATTCGCGACGGGCGCATGGGCGTAGCCTGCGGCTCGTCCACCGGCAGCACCGACGAGATCATGGCGTTCGGCAATATGCTGCTCAACTCGGTGGCAGACGGCCTGAATGCCAACAGCTACGTACGGATGATGCCGCACACCACAGCGGCCAATATCAGCATCTTCTTTGGCCTGACCGGGCGCCTGATCCCGACCTCCAGTGCCTGCACCAGCGGCAGCCAGGGGATCGGCTATGCCTACGAGGCCATCAAGTTCGGCCGCCTGCCGCTGATGCTCGCCGGCGGCGCCGAAGAACTGTGCCCCACCGAAGCGATGGTGTTTGACGCACTGTACGCCACCAGTCTGAAAAACGACGCCCCGCACACCAGCCCACGCCCCTACGACAGTGGTCGTGACGGCCTGGTGATCGGCGAAGGCAGCGGCATGCTGGTACTCGAAGAGCTGGAACACGCACTGGCCCGTGGCGCCCATATCCACGCAGAAATCGTCGGCTTTGGCAGCAATGCCGACGGCCAGCACACCACCCGCCCGGAAGTCGGCACCATGCGCCGGGCGATGGAACTGGCACTGGAAGACGCCGGTATTGGCGCGGATGCCATCGGCTATGTAAACGGCCACGGCACCGCCACCGAACAGGGTGATATTGCCGAGACACTGGCCACCAGCGAGCTGTTCGGCAAACACATGCCCATCAGTTCGCAGAAGAGCTTTTTTGGCCATACCCTGGGCGCCTGTGGGGCGCTGGAATCCTGGTTCAGCATCGAAATGATGAACCGCGACCGCTACGTTCCCACGCTTAACCTCGATAAAGTCGACCCGCGCTGCGGCGAACTGGATTACCTGCGTGACGAGTTCCGGGTGATGCACAACGACTACGTGATGAACAACAACTTTGCCTTTGGCGGAGTCAACACATCGTTGATCTTCCGTCGCTGGGCCTGATACCTGTGGAACCCATGCAATGACTTACCTGCTGCGCATTACCTTGATTGCCCTGGCCCTGCTGACCACCGTGTCCTGCACCAGCAAACCCGTGTTCACCCCCGACCGCACATTACATGCCTCGATCAACAGCGACCGTGCGCAAATGCAACAGGCCATCGTCAAGGCCCTGGTCGGGCGCGGCTGGACAGTGCAAAAAATCACCCCGCAACTGGTGCAGGCGCAGATCACCGTGCGCGGGCAATACCACGCTGAAATCGACATTCCGTACAGCGCCGATCACTACCGGATCCAGTACCGCGACAGCAGTGGCCTGGACTACAAGGACGGCAAGATTCACAAGAATTACATTCGCTGGGTGCGCCTGCTGGATCGCGATATCGTGCGCGACCTCAAGGACAATCAGAACGAACGCACGGCCAAACAGCTGTCTGAAGCGGCGCGGGTAAAACCGTTGTAACCATCAGAAACGACAAAGGCGCCTTTCGGCGCCTTATTCACAAACAGACTGGCTTGTCATAGCACTGTGTCTGTCCGGCTCTGTAATGGCTGGTTTCCCAGGATTCTCAGCGTCTCACAAGCCCCTTGCGGGTACGAATGGACTATTACTCGCGCTAAGCGTTTAGGCAACCAGCATGACGCCCGCTTATCGTTTCTGGCCGCTCTTTTACAAGCTCAAAGCGCAGCGGACAGCCGATGTTTACGAATAACCACGATGGCCCTGACCTTGATCATTCCGGCACTTCATAGCCTCTGAAATCACAAATAAGTACGCTGCCTTCTTTCGGTTGATATTGAAGTGACATTGACTGGACCCGTGCTTAAAGAAGCGATTTTGCGCAGCATTACTTTCAAGTTTCCAAGCGTGTTTTATAACTGCGCGTTTCGCAATTCTCGGCCAAACCGCAGCCCCTGCGGGCCATATCTCTTTCATTCGCAGGACATAACCTGCAAAGCCTGAACCGCGATGTAGCGCTGGCGATGGTGCATCTGATCCATCAGGCTAAAACGTCTGTGGATAAGTGACTGGCCCGGTAATACACGCGCCCAAAGCTACAACTATCGGGCGAGAGTGATACTTCCTTCGGTGCTTTGGCGATAAATCGTGTAGGGCAGCACCACCGTGTCAGCAATGGCGGAAGGCACGAAATCCAGAAGCCTGAGTGGTAGCAAGGCAGACGCTGCAATATCTTGTGAAACAGTAGGGGATGGCCCGTGCAGAATACACAGGCCGTATGACACGCCACTGTAAACCCGGGGCACGGAATCACAGTAGGTTTTCCACTCTTTAAGATTACGACGCGTTACTTCATCACCACGCAATACCGTATTGGTCGTTCCACAACCGCTGAGTGCCAAGCATAAGCCAGCGAGCACTGCGTAACCTTTATGGGCCATGATCAAATCTCGATGTCAGGGGTTAATAACCTAACGACAAACGTACACAAAAGGCGATCACCTCCCGGCATCGATTTGTTAAGAGACTTTTCGCCAAGAGGAAATCTTGCGCGCCAACATTGACCGGGCAGCGACGTCCGAGGGTCATATCTCTTTCATTCGCAGGACGCTTCCTAGAGAATCCTTGGGTCTTGCGCCTGTCTCTTTCGATCGCTAGCCTCCGGTACGTCATCCCCCATGGTTGACCGGGCGTGCAAGTCCGATTGAGATTTGAGTATCACCGCCAGAAACTCTGTTTTATGGCGGCTGTACGTGGGAGGTCTTCGGATCTGCCGGGTTTTGCTCCTATCTACCGGTCTTGCACACCCGCGTACAGCTGCCACCCTCTTTGTGTGCAAGCAAATGGTGACAGCTTCCAATTCGTATAGATGGAGACTCACCATGACTACACACGATCACGAACAAACCCTCGAACACACCGATGAACTGCTACGCTGCGCCATCGCCACGGCCTATGCGTCGGCCGATAACCTGCAAGGCCTGAACCGCGATGTGGCGCTGGCGGTGGTGCATCTGATCCATCAGATCAAAGCGTCTGTGGATAAGTTGCTGGCTCGCTGATCAGCCCTGCCCTCACCCCAAACCTCTCCCTCCGGGAGAGGGCTAGGGTGAGGGGTGCACCATCTTGCGCGTCAGCAACTGCGCAAACGCGGTCGCCATCGGTGATGAGTGACCCTTGCGCTGCACCAGCCACACCGCCGTATTGGCATCGGTATCCAGCAACGGCCGATAAACCACACCCTTGATACGCATATGCTGGAACGACGCCGGCAGCACCGACACCCCCAACCCCGCCGACACCAGCCCGATAATGGTCATGGCCTCCCCCGCCTCCTGGGAGATATGCGGGCTGAACCCCGCCACCCGCGCCAGGCTGAGCAATTGCGCGTACAAGCCGCTGCCATAGCTGCGCGGGAAGAATACAAAGGGTTCGTCCGCCAATGCCGCCAGTTGCAAACCATCCTCGCTGCCTTCGGCCAGCGGGTGATCGGCGCGAATCACAGCCACCAGCGGCTCGCGAAACAGTTCCACGACATGCAACGAATCCGGCAACGCCAGCGGCCGCATGATCCCGACTTCGATGGACTCATCCACCAGCCCCTCGGCCACCTCGCGGCTGCTCATTTCCTTGAGGTCCAGATGCACCGCCGGGAACGCCTGGCGAAAGGCAAAAATGGCCTGGGGGATACTGGAGTTGAACGGCGCCGACGAGGTAAAGCCAATTTTCAATTCACCCAGCTCACCCAACTGCGCCCGCCGGGCCACGTCGGCGGCTTTGTCGACCTGGGCCAACACCCGCCGCGCCTCCTCAAGAAACAAGCGTCCGGCTTCGCTCAGGGCAACCCGACGATTGGTTCGCTCGAACAGCCGTGCCCCCAATTCCTGCTCAAGCGCCTGAATTTGCTGGCTTAGCGGTGGCTGGGAAATGCCCAGCACCTGCGCCGCCCGACCAAAGTGAAGCTCTTCGGCCACGGCAATGAAGTAGCGCAAATGGCGCAGTTCCATACAACCCCCATTAAGTCGTAAAACCTATTAAACAGGTCGAATTATATATTGGAAAGAATCGTTAGCCGCCTATATTCTTTTGTCATTGCCGTTCGGCTTTACCCCAATTTGAGGTCCCCGTGAAAACTGCTGCTGCACCCCTGGCCCACGAAATCCCGCCGTCCGCGCTGGATGATGTTGTTACCCAACTGAATGATGTATTTATCGAGAAAGGCACGCCGATGTTTATGCGCACGGTGCTGGCCCTGTTCTCGGGTGGGTTCGCAACCTTTGCCCTGTTGTATTGCGTGCAGCCGATGATGCCGGTGCTATCCCATGAGTACGGGATCAATGCCGCTCAAAGCAGTCTGATTCTGTCCGTGGCCACGGCGATGCTAGCCATTGGCCTGCTGATTACCGGGCCCATTTCCGATGCCTTCGGGCGCAAGCCCGTGATGGTGTTTGCGTTGTTTAGTGCCGCGCTGTTTACCCTCCTCAGTGCCCTGATGCCGACCTGGGAAGGTGTACTGATAACACGGGCGCTGGTAGGGCTGTCACTTAGCGGGCTGGCTGCGGTAGCCATGACCTATCTGAGTGAAGAAATCCACCCGCAGCACATCGGCCTGGCCATGGGCCTGTATATTGGTGGCAACGCCATTGGCGGCATGAGCGGTCGTCTGATCAGCGGTGTATTGATCGACTTTGTCAGTTGGCACACCGCGATGTTGGTGATTGGCGCGCTGGCGCTGGTGGCCGCGGTGGTGTTCGTGAAAATCCTCCCCGAGTCGCGCAACTTCCGCCCGCGCTCGATGAATCCGCGCAGCCTGCTCGACGGTTTCACCATGCATTTTCGCGATGCCGGGCTGCCCTGGCTGTTTCTCGAAGCGTTCCTGCTGATGGGGAGTTTTGTCACCCTGTTCAACTACATCGGCTACCGCCTGCTGGCCGAGCCGTACAATATGAATCAGGCGCTGGTAGGCTTGCTGTCGATCGTCTATCTGTCGGGTATCTACAGCTCGGCACAGATTGGCGCACTGGCCGACAAACTGGGCCGTCGTCGCGTACTGTGGGCGGTGATTGTGCTGATGCTGGCCGGGATCGCGCTGACCCTGCTCACGCCCATTGCGTTTGTGATTATCGGCATGCTGATGTTCACCTTCGGCTTCTTCGGCGCGCATTCGGTGGCCAGCAGCTGGATCGGCCGCCGGGCAAGCAAGGCCAAGGGGCAGGCGTCGTCGCTGTACCTGTTCAGTTACTACGCCGGGTCGAGCGTAGCTGGCACCCTGGGGGGTGTGTTCTGGCATCTGGCGGGCTGGAACGGCATCGGCTTGTTTATCTCCAGCATGCTGGTGGTTGCCCTGCTGGTAGCGCTGCATCTGGCCCGGCTGCCAGTGCTGCCGGGAAACGCAAAGAACACGTAACTCCCTGCACCTGCGGCTACAGGCACTACCTCAATTCGGGTTGTTAATCTGTAGCCGTGCCTGGAGGCTGGTACCACGTTTTTCCAGACTCAGGCTTTCGAAGCCTGCACCCTCCAGTTCAATACGATTGAGCCAGCCCAGCACCGCAACCGCATCCCCGTTCAGGGAGATGCGTACAACACCGCCATCCATTTCAAACTGCTCAACGCTCAACCCGGAGTCTGCGGCACTGTCGCTCAAACGCGAGACCAAGGGCTGTTCAGCACCCCTGGCAATAGATCCGGGGCGTGCCTGCCGGACTTCACCTTCGAGTGCCAGCTGCTTGAGGTACAGCGCCCGGGCCGCATCCAGACGTTGTTGAGCCGGTAACCACAGCCCGTAGACGCTGAACACAATCAGTAAAAATACCGCCAGCACACCGCACAACTGGCGGTCTCGAGGCGGCAGGTGCAACCAGCGCTCACGCACAAACGTCTTCATGATTCATCCCTGAGGGTCAGCATGGCCTGCACCCGACTGCCCTGCTGGCTCGCATTGCCCAGCGTAATCGGCAGTGCGCTTTGCACGCCTCGCTCGCGTAATTGCTCAAGCTGGGCAAAGCTGCCGACCGTGAGGTTCAATACCCAACCGATGCTTGCCCGCCACTCCATATGCTGCACTTCGACACTGCTGGCGCCAATCACCTGCTCGGTCAGTTGAAGCAACCGTGCCATATGCCCTCCTTGTGCACCCGTGGCGCGCTGCTGCATTGCCTTGAGTTGTGCGGACAGGTCCACAATACGGGTTTGCGCCGGGTACAGGGTTTTGAACCGCTCCTCGCTCATGACATAAATCCGCGCCGCTTCCCCCTCCAGAAAACTGCTGCGCAGGTGGGTAAACCCCAAGGCCAGCGCGAACATCAGCAGTGCCATTACCCTGAGTCGCCGCCACGGCCAACCCCGCACCTGACGCCGAAACTCACCTTGGAGCAAGTTGATTGCATCTTCCGGAAGTGCGTCCCAGTCAATTTTTCGCGCCGTCAATGCGGTGGGCAAACCGGATTTAACCAACTCCAGCCCCACCAGGGAGACGGCCAGCCGGAATTCAAGCGTCCCGCCAACCAACCAGCGCCCACACCACCATTGCATACATGCTTGATCGCGAGGCAACAGATCCGCATCCACCTGCGCGCTGACGATAGTCAAGCCGCGTTCATGGAGCTGGCACAGCAACGTTCTAAATCGCTGTTTGTGAGTGATCAGCAAGGGATAACGCTGCTGCGTATCCACCGGCCCGACGGCGAAGTGCAGTTCGTCCAGATCATCGGCCAGTTGATCTTCGACGGCAAAAACCAGGGCCTGTGCGGTGGGCCTACGCTTGCCCGGCCAGGGTTCGGTCAGCACCCAGCTGCACATTTCCATGGGCAGGACCAGTGCGACGCTCCGGCCTTTCAGCCCGGCTGCAGCTTCGCTCAATGAGGTTTCTGTCGGCGACTGAGCATCGTGCCAGACGAATACAGGGGCGTTGTCATAATCAATCTCGACACTGTGGGCAAAACCCTTGGCGGTGAGGTAAAGCCAGCTGTTCATACAAAGGGCTCGCGGTGTCGGGGAGCTAAAAGGCGTCGCTGCAACAAGTGCCATTCGCCGGTATGAGGATCGCGGACCACATCGCTTTCAAGCCGCAAGCGACTTTGCCCAAGGCGCACATCGGTGGTGATCCGAAACCAGCGACTGCTGATGCCCAGACCCGCAGCCTGAACACCCAACCCGATCAGCGCCGGGGTGAACGTGAAATCCTGAACACTGGCATAGCCTTGCAGCGGCCGGGTAGTCACCAGCGCGCGCGCCAGCTCAGGCGTCACGCCTTCCAGCGTCGCAAGGAGAGTGGCAGGCGCAGTGTTTATGTTCAGTACGGCATCCTTGCCCAACAGCACGATCCACGGCTGCATACGCATGTACCACTGGCTGTCGACACCGGGCAGCACACGCAACTGGCTGATATCACTCAAACTCTGGCCCTGCAGTACGCTGGCATCCAGCGGGGTCAATTCAAGCAGGGTTTGCAGGCGCATCCAGCGTTGCTCCATCACATCGCTGGCGGGACCTTTGGCCAATAAGGGGCTGATGTTGAATCGCCCGGCGAGGTCTTCAATTACCACGTCGATTTGTCCATCGTCGATGCGCAACTGTGGCTGGCTGCTGGCCCAGGCCTGGCCAGAAGCAACGGCGACCATGGGGTCGCGGATCAGGGTACGCAAGTGTTCACGGGCCCAGGTCTCGCCCGCAAATGCCAGGGTGCGCAGTTGCAACTGATGGATCTGCTGGGCACTGCTGTTCAGAGCCAGACGATGGCTGCGCAACAGGCCGGCGGTGATCAACAACGCCAGGCTCATCACCAGCAACACGGTGATCAGGGCGATCCCTCGCTGGTTGCGGCGCATCACGTGCCCCCCGGCAATAACAGCACACGGCGTACACCGTCGAAGCGACCCACCGACAGGTTTAACTCCAGGGCGTGCTGCGCAGTTTTGGGGGCAGAAGCACCTGCACTGTGCCAACCCGTCTTGCGATTGAACAACCGCCAGCGCACCTCGCGCACATCGCCAAGCAGTTTTTGTTGTTGCAGTTGCGCGCCCTCCTCCAGCCCGCGGCTAAAGCGCCAGAGCACACCGTCCTTGAGCTGGTAACTGACATCCTGCACCTCACTGCGCGGCAGGCCCAACGGGTTGCGCCAGTTGACGCGGCGCACTTCGAGTTTATCGGGGTACAGCACGACACCCGGGCTTTGGGCTGAACTCTGGGCCTGCAAAACATCGCGTTCGATCATCGCCACCGCCCTCTGCAAGCTGCGCAGGGCCTGCTGTTGTGCCGTGCTGCTGCGCTCGGCACGTACAACTGCGTCAAAGAGTCGCCAGCAGCCAAGGCCCAGCAAGGCGAAAATGGCAATGGCAATCACCAGTTCGAGCAGGGTAAAGCCGGCCTGGGGCTTATTCATGGCTGAACGCCAGCCAGTGGGTCACAGACTGTACCGCATGCTCGCTGCCCGCCGGGCTGACACTCAACTCTACCCGCAGCAGGCCTGTACCGGGCTCGGCCGTGATGCGTCGACTCAGGCGCCAGTCACGCCGGGCATAGGTCACATTGAGGGTTTGTAGCCCCAAGGCCGGAGGAGCAGTTTGCAGCTGCATTTCATTGAGGTGGTTGTCCGCCAGCCATGCGCCCAACAACCTTGCCTCGACCCTCGCACTCTGGCCCAGCACATACTGGCAGGCAGACATGACCGCCGCCGCCAGGATGGCAAAGATGGCGAGCGCAATCATGACCTCCAGCAGGGTGAAACCTTTATCAGCCTTCATGGGATGCCTGCGCCACAACAACCAGCGCGTCGCCAAGGCCGTCGCTGACGATACTTCGCCAGCGCCGGGGCGGACTGTCGACGTGCAGACTGAAAGCGGTGTTTTCATCGCTGCTCAACCACATTAACTGCGGTGCTTCTGCCATAGGTATAAGGGGCTGCGAGCGCCCCTCCACAGTCAGGGCAAGGGCCAGTCCGTAAGGCAACTTCACCCGGGCATCAGCCGGCTTCCAGGCATCACGTTCAAAGCGCATCACCTGATAGGCCCCGGGCTCAAGCCGCAGGCCATATTCCCGGCCATCCAGAACCGCTTTCTCGCGTAAACCGTGCATAACGCCCAACAGGACATCGGCTTCCTGTCGAGCGTTGCGGCTGTTGTTGTCACCCAGGCTGATACGCACCATTGAAGCGAGCACACCCACCAGCACAATGACCACCAGCAACTCGATCAGGGTAAAGCCCGACGCCCGCCTGCGCATGGCTCAGTAGCTCCAGTTGCCGATGTCTGCCGCGCTCCCTTCACCGCCGGGTACGCCGTCTGAACCCAAGGAAAACAGATCGTAATCTGTCGAACGGGTACCCGGGCTCAGGTATTGATAAGGCGTGCCCCACGGATCCAGTGGCAGCCGCTTGAGATACCCCTGCGGGTTCCAGTTTTTTACCATCGGGCTGCCGGCCGGGTGCTTGCTCAAAGCCTCCAGGCCCTGCTGGGTCGAGGGGTAGCTGAAGGTGTCGAGGCGATACATTTCAAGGGCTGTGGCAATGGCCTGAATATCAGTGCGCGCAGCGGTCACCTTGGCCTGATCCGGGCGGTTCATAAACTGAGGCACGACAATGGCACCGAGCACACCAATGATGACTACCACAACCATGATTTCAATCAGGGTGAAGCCCCGTTGCTTGGGTTTTGAAGTACTGTTCATAGGTCAATTTACCAGTTGATTGAGGCCAAGAATCGGCAAGAGAATGGCCATGACGATCAGCAGCACCACGCCACCCATCAGCACCAGCATGATCGGTTCAAACAGGCTCACTACCAGGGCGATACGGGCGGCGAGGTTTTTTTCCTGTTGCTCGGCGGCCCGCGCCAGCATGCTGTCCAGCTCGCCGGCACGTTCGCCACTGGCAATCAGATGCAGCATCATGGGCGGGATATCGCCACTGCGCTCCAGCCCTCGAGCCAGAGTGCCGCCTTCGCGGACTGAGCGGGCAACGTCGAGCATGCGTTGGCGTATGGCCAGGTTGCTGATGACCGTGGCCGAAATTTCCAGGGCATCCACCAGTGGTACGGCACTTTTGCCCAGTATCGCCAGGGTGCTGGCGAACCGTGCTGCTTCCATTGCCCTCAGCACCCCGCCCACCAGCACAAGGTTGAGCAACAGCACATGCCAGCGCAGCTTCAGCCGCGGCTGACGCAGTGCCCAACGGGTCGCGCCGCAGGCAACCAGCAGCACGATAAAAAGCAACGCGCCATGACTGCGCAGACCATTGCTGATGGCGATCATGGCTTGTGTCAAAACAGGTAATGGCTGGCCACTGTTGATGAAGATCTTGACCACGTCGGGTACAACGTAGCCGAGCAGGAAACCGACAATCGAGAACGAAGCAACCAGCAAGATCAGGGGATAGACCAACGCCAGCTGGATTTTCTGGCGCGAGGCCTGACGGGCTTCGGTGTAGTCGGCCAATTGCTCCAGGACGAGCCCCAGGTGCCCGCTGCGCTCGCCTGCAGCGACCGTGGCCCGGAACAGTTCGGGGAAAGCGCGAGGGAACACCGCCAACGTGGTGGCCAAGGCATGACCTTCCAGCACCCGGCTGCGCACAGCCGCCAGTAAATGGCTAACCCGACGCTTTTCACTTTGAGCCGTGACGGCGCTCAAGGCTTCTTCGAGGGGCAGGCCGGCATGGATCAGAGTGGCTAATTGACGGGTGAGCAGCGCCAGATCCGTGCCCCCCAGACGGGTGCCGGACTGCGCATGGCTGTCCTTCTGCCGATTTTTTCTGGCCTCACCCAGATGGCTCAGGCGCAGGCCCCGCTCACGTAAAAGCTGGCGAGCATGGCGGGCACTGTCAGCCTCTTGAAGCCCCCGGCAATTGCGCCCGTTGGCGTCCTGCGCGCGATACTCAAAAGCAGGCATGCTCAGTCCTCCTGAGTGACACGCAGCAGTTCGTCGAGGCTGGTCTGACCGTCAAGCACCCGCCGTTGGCCATCTTGAAACAGCCCGCAGGATAACTTTCGCGCTTCGCGGATCAGTTCCGGCTCGCTGGCGCCCTGATGAATCATCCCGGCCAGGGCCGG
This sequence comes from Pseudomonas sp. TWR1-1-3, assembly GCF_049896805.1. Taxonomy (NCBI): domain Bacteria; kingdom Pseudomonadati; phylum Pseudomonadota; class Gammaproteobacteria; order Pseudomonadales; family Pseudomonadaceae; genus Pseudomonas; species Pseudomonas sp. TWR1-1-3. The sequence continues at coordinate 308,978 of NZ_JAFCUZ010000005.1, forward strand.
GGTGATACTGACCAGTTCGTAGATACCGGTACGACCGCGATAACCTTGCCGGCAGTGTGTGCAGCCCCGAGCCCGGAACAGGGTCGGCCTGGCCTCAGGGTCAAGGCCAAGCCGTGCCCTGGCGACCGGGTCGGCGGCGTACGGGGTTTTGCAGTCCACACACAGCGTGCGCAGCAGCCGCTGGGCCAATATGCCCACCAGCGAAGACGACAACAGATAGGCATCCACCCCCATGTCTACCAACCGGGTGACGGCGCCAATGGCGCTGTTGGTGTGCAGGGTCGACAGCACCAGATGCCCGGTCAACGAAGCTTGTACGGCGATTTCGGCGGTTTCATGGTCACGGATCTCACCGACCATGACCACGTCGGGGTCCTGACGCAGAATCGCCCGCAGACCTCGGGCAAACGTCATGTCAGCCTTGGTGTTGACCGGGGTCTGGCCGATGCCGGGAAGGTGATATTCCACCGGATCTTCGACAGTCAGAATATTACGGCTCTGGTGATTCAAATGGCTAAGCGCAGCATACAGGCTAGTGGTTTTGCCCGAGCCGGTCGGGCCCGTGACCAGAAAGATCCCATGGGGGCGCGCAAGAATGTGTTGAAACCGACTCAGGGTCTCGGCGGGCATGCCCAGGCACTGGAGATCCAGGCGCCCGGCCTGTTTATCCAGCAGACGCATGACTACCCGCTCACCGTGTGCAGAAGGCAGGGTAGAAACTCGCACATCGACTTCATGCCCGGCCAGACGCAAACTGATGCGGCCATCCTGGGGCACGCGTTTCTCGGCGATATCCAGGCGCGCCATCACCTTGATCCGTGATACCAGCAGACTAGCCAGTTCGCGTTTGGGCCTGAGCACTTCACGCAGTTGGCCATCAATGCGCATGCGCACGGACAGGTAGTGCTCAAAGGTTTCGAGGTGTACGTCCGAAGCCTTCTCACGCATGGCTTCTCGCAGCAGGGCATTGATCAGGCGAATGATCGGGGCATCGCCCTCCTGCTCCAGCAGATCTGCGGTTTGCGGTACTTGCTCGGCCAGGCTCATCAGGTCGAGTTCGTCGTCCAGCCCTTGGGCTACTTGCTCGGCCGCGCTTTGGCCAGCGCTATAGGTGCTGGCCAGCCGCTCGCTGAATTGTGCATCGGTGAGTGTGCTGACCTTTAATTCAGCCGTTGCCCAGCGCTGTGCTTCGGCCAACGCGGTCAATGGTGTGTCGGCACGAAGCAACAGGGTGGCAGGCGTGGATGAGGTGTCCAGCAGCACCCCGAAACGCCGGGCAAAGCCGAAAGGCAAACGCTCACCTGGCGATGTCATGGTCGACCTGCTTCAGGTGGGCGACGGTTATCTTGCGTAGGGGTATCGAACATTTGATGTGCATTGTCGGGCAACAACCGCGAGCTTTTGCCCTTGGGACCGCTCTCATCGAGCTTGCGCAAAGCGTTGTAACGGCTTTCGCTGATTTCACGCAGATCATTCTTGCTGCGCACAATGGTCGGACGCAAAAAAACCATCAGGTTGGTTTTGGTACGGGTGTCTTTGTTCCAGCGAAACAGGGCGCCCAGGTACGGAATGTCTTTAAGTAAAGGAACGCCACTGACCTGGGTTCGCACGCTGTCCTTGATCAGCCCGCCAATCACGATGATTTCCCCGTCTTCGGCCAGGATGGTGCTTTTCAAGGCGCGTTTATTGGTGATCAGGTCGGTTGACTCGACACCCTGCAGTGAAGGGGCTATCTCGGAGTTTTCCTGTGCAACTTCCAGACGCATCAAGCTGCCTTCATTGATATGCGGCTTGACCTTTAGGCTGATGCCGATGTCCTGACGCGTCACCGTGGTAAAGGGGTTTTTGGCGTTTTCACCAGAGCCTGTATAGGAGCCAGTTTTGAGCGGCACGTTTTGGCCCACCAGGATCTCGGCTTCCTGATTGTCCAGGGTCAGAAGGCTCGGCGTGGACAACACATTGTTGTTGGTATCGCTGGCCAACGCTGAAACCAGGACGTTGAAACGGTCGTTGCCAACCTGCAGCACGGCACCTTCTGGGAGTTTGATATTACTTTGGGACAACGCACCAATTTGAATTCCGGTGCCCGGGAAGGTAATACCGCCTCTGCCTCTGCCTGCGTTGACACCCCATTGCACGCCGAGGGTTTTCGCAATATCCCCGGAAACTTCAACAATAGCGGCATGGATCAACACTTGTGAGCGCGGCTGATCCAGTTCGCGCACGATATTTTCCAGGGTTCGAACCTGCGCAGGCTCAGCCATGATCACCAGTGCGTTCTGGCTTTCATCTGCCGCTACCATCACTTCGCGGGTTGATGCTTTCTGGGTACTGCTCTCCAGGGCCATGTCCTTTTTCAAACCCGGGCTTACTGATTCCAGTACTGCGGCCAATTGCTTGGCATCGCCATAGCGAAGACGCAGCACCCGTGAGTTTTCCTGCTTGATGCTGCCCGGAGCATCGAGAGAGCGGGCCAGTGCACTCAAGCGCTTGCGCACTGTTTCGTTGCCAATGATTACCACGCGATTGGTCGATGTGTCGGCGATCACTCGACTGTTCGAACCCGCATCCTTTTTGTCCAGCGCTTGCTCCATGATCCTGGCAATGTCGCTGGCCAGACCATGTTTGAGCACAACCACCGAATGGCCGGAACGCGCACCTGAATCCAGCTGGCGAACCATTTCGACAAGGCGCTGCGTATTGGCTGCAGTGTCGGTAATGATCAGCGCGTTGGCCGAAGCAGAAGGCCCGACGTAGCCACTGCTAGACACCAGTGGTCGCAACAGGCCAGCCAGATCGGCCGCGACGCTGCCATTCAGTTCGATGACCCGTGTGACAAAGGCCTCTGCCTCAACCGCTTTCGCATCAGCGCTGCCAGCCCGTGCTTTTGCCTCGGCGGCAGGGATGATCAGTAAACGATCACCTTGGTCAATCACCGAGAAGCCGTGGGCATCGAGCACAGAGTAAAACAAGCGACGTACGCCTTCGCGGTCCAGCTCTTTTTCGGAAATAACCGTGACCCGGCCCTGAACCCTGGGATCAAGAACCACGGTGGCGCCGAGTATCGATGATATTTCCTGCACGACGTCGCGCAGTTCGGCCTCTTTCATCGCCAGTTTCCAGTACTGCTTCTGGGCCCACGCCGGAGATTGCAACAGCAACCCTGCGCACAGCACACAACAGGTAAAAAGAGGGCCGAAAACGAAGGCACCGGGCTTGGTCATGGGCATTTTCTAAAGTTTCCCGGTCGATGGCCGCAGGTAAAAAGTGGTCTCCTGCGAGGTCGTAGCTGGAGCAGTGGATAAGGGCAATACATACTGGTTTGGCGGTTTAAGGGTCAGGTACTCTTCACGCCCATTGCGCCATAGCACCACATGGTCCATCTCGATACGGCGCAGGACACTGCCACCCGGCAAAGGCTCACCTTCCGAGTAGAAACGTGCCGACTGTGCATCGGCCAACAAGGCTTGAGAGGAGCCCTGGCTCGCAACAAAGCTCGCACGCAACTGCAATGGCTCAGCACTCGGTACCCGACGGTCTTGAGTGACAAGCCCGAATAACGTGGCGATCGCTTCAGGCTTGAAAAGCCCGGGAGCCGGAGGATCTGAAACATTCAAGGGTGCGAGTTCCGATTGCATATGGATAGAGTGGCGATACCCTTGTTCTTGCCACACCAAATAACTGCCATAGACCAAGATCAATGCCAGCGACGCCCATACAGATGAAAAGCAGTGTTTGAGTACTTGAATCGAACTGTTCATGACTGTCTCATGACTGAATTGCTCTACCCTGATAAAAAACACCGCTGCGTCAGATGGCAAGTGGATAACTATCAACCTGCACACACATCAACACGCAAATCTCCCTCTAAAAAACAGGCTTAAGCTAAACAGTACCGAACAACTTCACTCCAAAACCCGGCGCCCCCTTACTTAAACAGTCAGGAGCTATCATTGCGACTTGTTTCTAGACCAAGGTAACTTTCCAGCAAGAGCCACACCCGGATCACAATGAGTGGTCTACGGAGCGTATTGCAAGCAGCAGTCCGAATGTGGGGCGACTATCACTAATACACCCTCAAACTGCGAGCGCTTGAAAGTGCAACAATCAAGAACTCACCCTGGTACATTTATTATTAAAAAACCCAAAAACAACCTTGCCCTGAATAACAGAACGTTGTGCGCAGAATGCAAGCCCGATAACACTAAGCAGCCTTTTATAATACCAACCTTATTTATACAAAGGCGAAGGCTGATTTTCACTGGCATGAACAATTATTAATGTAAGGCCAGCCCTCTTGAATCTGTAGGCTTTGTCTCTAACTCCCCTACATTTAGTGTCGACAGTCATACTAATGACTACGCAATAAATGAAAATGCCCCGACATGTCGGGGCATTTTTTAATCTGCTGGAGCTTACTGGTGATATTGACCGGAGAACTCATGCACCGCACTGATAAACGCACCGGCGTGCTCGGGTTTTACTTCCGGGGTAATACCATGGCCCAGGTTGAACACATGGCCCGAGCCGTTGCCGTAGCTGGCCAGGATGCGCTTGACTTCGGTGCGGATGGCCTCCGGGTTGGCGTACAGCACGGTCGGGTCCATGTTGCCTTGCAGGGCAACCTTGTTGCCGACACGACGGCGGGCTTCGCCCAGGTCACAGGTCCAGTCCAGGCCCAGTGCATCGGCACCAGCATCGGCGATGCTTTCCAGCCACAGGCCACCGTTTTTGGTGAACAGAATGACCGGCACCTTGCGACCTTCGTGTTCGCGGATCAGGCCGCTGACGATTTTGCGCATATAGGCCAGGGAGAACTCCTGATAGGCCGCAGCCGACAGGTTACCGCCCCAGGTGTCGAAGATCTGCACCGCCTGCGCGCCCGCCAGGATCTGGCCGTTGAGGTAAGACGTGACCGACTGCGCCAGCTTGTCGAGCAGCAAGTGCATGGCTTGCGGGGTGTCGTAGAGCATGGCCTTGGTTTTACGGAAGTCCTTGGAGGAGCCGCCTTCAACCATATAAGTGGCCAGCGTCCACGGGCTGCCGGAGAAGCCAATCAATGGCACACGGCCATTGAGCTCTTTGCGAATGGTGCTGACGGCGTTCATCACGTAGCCGAGGTCTTTTTGCGGATCCGGGATGGGCAGCGCTTCGATGTCGGCCAGGGTGCTGACAACCTTTTTGAAGCGCGGGCCTTCACCCGTTTCAAAGTACAGGCCTTGGCCCATGGCATCGGGGATGGTCAGGATGTCAGAAAACAGGATGGCCGCATCCAGCTGCGGGAAGCGGTCCAGAGGCTGCATGGTGACTTCACAGGCGAATTCGGCGTTCTTGCACAGGCTCATGAAATCGCCGGCCTTGGCGCGGCTGGCGCGGTACTCCGGCAGGTAGCGACCGGCCTGACGCATCATCCAGACAGGCGTTACGTCTACAGGTTGCTTGAGCAAAGCGCGAAGGAAACGGTCATTCTTGAGAACAGTCATGTCAGCATCCGGAAAAAAAGTGGGGGCATTTTCTCAGAGACGGACGCAAAAGGCACGGCAAGTGCCGTGCCTTTTATCTATCGGGTCGATTTGCCGCGGTGGAACGTGCTATTTGGCAACACCGCGAAACAACTGTGGGAGCCGGCTTGCTCGCGATACAGACAACTCGATTGATCAGCAGACCGAGTTGATCCCATCGCGGGCAAGCCCGTTCCCACAGGGAATCGGGTTACACGCCCAGGTAATCCATGATCCCTTCAGCCGCAGTACGGCCTTCGAAGATCGCGGTCACTACCAGGTCGGAACCACGCACCATGTCACCACCGGCAAAAATCTTCGGATGGCTGGTCTGATGCTTGAACTGCGACTGCTCTGGCGCAATCACGCGGCCCTGGCTGTCGGTCTGGATCTCGAACTGCTCGAACCACGAGGCCGGGCTCGGACGGAAACCAAAGGCGATAATCACGGCGTCTGCCGGAATGATCTCTTCAGAACCCGGGATCGGCTCCGGGCTACGACGGCCACGGGCATCCGGCTCGCCGAGACGGGTCTCGACCACCTTCACGCCTTCCACTTTGCCTTCACCGACAATAGCGATCGGCTGACGGTTGTAGAGGAACTTAACGCCTTCTTCCTTGGCGTTCTTCACCTCTTTGCGCGAGCCCGGCATGTTGGCTTCGTCACGACGATAGGCACAGGTTACTGATTTGGCGCCCTGGCGAATCGAAGTCCGGTTGCAGTCCATGGCCGTATCGCCGCCACCGAGCACCACAATCTTTTTGCCTTTCATGTCGACGAAATCTTCCGGCGACTTTTCAAAGCCCAGGTTGCGGTTGACGTTGGCAATCAGGAAGTCCAGCGCATCGTGCACGCCCGGCAGGTCTTCACCGGCAAAACCACCTTTCATATAGGTGTAAGTGCCCATGCCCATAAACACGGCGTCGTACTCGGCCAGCAACTGCTCCATGCTGATGTCCTTGCCGATTTCGGTATTGAGGCGGAACTCGATACCCATACCGGTAAACACTTCGCGGCGATGGCTCAGTACGGTTTTTTCCAGCTTGAACTCGGGGATGCCGAAGGTCAGCAGACCACCGATTTCCGGGTTCTTGTCGAACACCACCGGGGTCACTCCGCCACGCACCAGCACGTCGGCACAGCCCAGGCCTGCAGGCCCGGCACCGATAATGGCGACACGCTTGCCGGTGGGCACGACCTTGGACATGTCCGGGCGCCAGCCCATGGCGAATGCCGTATCGGTGATGTATTTCTCCACCGAACCAATGGTCACCGCGCCAAAACCGTCGTTGAGGGTGCAGGCGCCCTCGCACAGACGGTCTTGCGGGCACACCCGCCCGCATACTTCGGGCAGGGTGTTGGTCTGGTGCGACAACTCGGCGGCGGCGAGGATATTGCCCTCGGCCACCAGCTTGAGCCAGTTGGGAATGAAGTTATGCACAGGGCATTTCCATTCACAGTACGGGTTGCCGCAGCCCAGGCAGCGGTGGGCCTGTTCGGCCGACTGCTGGGGTTTAAAAGGCTCGTAGATTTCCACGAACTCTTTCTTGCGTTGACGTAACAGTTTCTTCTTCGGATCTTTGCGCCCGACATCGATGAACTGGAAGTCGTTACTCAGACGTTCAGCCATTGTTAAAACCTCATCAAACTCTTCAGGCGCATATCACTGCGGATTGGCACGGATGCTGGAAAGCAACGACTTCAAGCTGGCAGCCTTGGGCTTGACCATCCAGAAACGACGCAGGTAATCATCGAGGTTTTCCGAGAGATTGCGACCCCACTCGCTGTTGGTTTCCTCAACGTATTCGTCCAGCACGTGTTGCAGGTGATTACGGTAGGCCTCCATCGCTTCGCCACTGATCCGCTGGATTTCCACCAGCTCGTGGTTAACCTTGTCGACGAAGGTGTTGTCCTGATCCAGCACGTAGGCGAAACCGCCGGTCATGCCCGAGCCGAAGTTGTAACCGGTTTTACCCAGCACACAGACAAAACCGCCAGTCATGTATTCGCAGCAGTGATCGCCTGTGCCTTCCACCACGGTGTGGGCACCGGAGTTGCGCACCGCGAAACGCTCGCCCGCCGTGCCCGCTGCAAACAGCTTGCCGCCGGTGGCGCCGTACAGGCAGGTATTGCCGACAATCGCGCTGTCCTGAGTTTTGTAGACGCTGCCTGCAGGCGGGACTATCACCAGCTTGCCGCCGGTCATGCCTTTACCTACGTAGTCGTTGGCATCGCCTTGCAGGTACATGTGCAAGCCACCGGCGTTCCACACACCAAAGCTCTGACCGGCAGTGCCTTTGAAGCGGAAGGTGATCGGTGCCTTGGCCATGCCCTGGTTGCCGTGGGTACGGGCGATTTCACCCGAGATACGCGCACCGATGGAGCGATCGCAGTTACAGATGTCGAGGTCGAACTCGGCGCCGCTCATGTCGTTGATCGCCGAACGCGCCATGTCGAGCATCTGCTCGGCCAGCAGGCCCTTGTCGAACGGAGGGTTGCGGTCTACCTGGCAGAATTGCGGCTTGTCGGCCGGGATATGGTCACTGCCCAGCAGTGGCGTGAGATCCAGGTTGTGCTGTTTGGCAGTCTCGCCCTGGAGAATTTCCAGCAGGTCGGTACGCCCGATCAGCTCTTCCAGGGTGCGCACACCCAGCTTGGCCAGCCACTCGCGGGTTTCTTCGGCCACATAGGTGAAGAAGTTGACCACCATATCGACGGTGCCGATGTAATGGTTTTTACGCAGCGATTCGTTTTGCGTCGCAACGCCGGTCGCGCAGTTGTTGAGGTGGCAAATACGCAGGTATTTACAGCCCAGGGCGATCATGGGTGCGGTGCCGAAGCCGAAGCTTTCAGCGCCCAGAATTGCTGCCTTGATCACGTCGAGACCGGTTTTCAGGCCACCATCGGTTTGTACCCGCACTTTACCGCGCAGGTCATTGCCGCGCAGGGTCTGGTGGGTTTCGGCCAAACCGAGCTCCCACGGTGCGCCCGCGTACTTGATGGAGGTCAGCGGTGAAGCGCCGGTGCCGCCGTCATAACCGGAGATGGTAATCAAGTCGGCATAGGCCTTGGCCACGCCAGCGGCGATGGTACCTACGCCCGCTTCAGCTACCAGTTTCACCGACACCAGTGCTTTCGGGTTGACTTGTTTCAAGTCAAAGATCAGCTGCGACAAGTCCTCAATGGAGTAGATGTCGTGGTGCGGCGGTGGCGAAATCAGGGTCACACCCGGTACGGCGTAGCGCAGTTTGGCGATCAGGCCGTTGACCTTGCCGCCCGGCAGTTGCCCGCCCTCGCCCGGCTTGGCGCCTTGAGCAACCTTGATTTGCAGCACTTCAGCGTTGACCAGGTATTCCGGTGTCACACCGAAACGACCAGTGGCCACTTGCTTGATCTTCGAACTCTTGATGGTGCCGTAACGCGCCGGGTCTTCGCCGCCTTCACCGGAGTTGGAGCGTGCGCCCAAGCGGTTCATGGCTTCAGCCAGGGCTTCGTGAGCCTCTGGCGACAAGGCGCCCAGGGAAATACCGGCCGAGTCGAAACGCTTGAGGATCGAGTCCAGCGGTTCGATATCGTCGATCGACAGCGGGGTATCGAGGGTCTTGACCTTGAACAGATCGCGGATCATAGACACTGGACGCTGGTCGACCAGTGCGGTGTATTCCTTGAATTTGCTGTAGTCGCCCTGCTGCACGGCGGCTTGCAGGGTGGCCACCACGTCAGGGTTGTAGGCATGGTATTCACCACCATGCACGTACTTGAGCAGGCCGCCTTGCTGGATGGGCTTGCGCGCACTCCAGGCCTCGGCTGCCAGCAGCTTTTGCTCGGCTTCAAGGTCGACGAAACGTGCGCCCTTGATGCGGCTTGGCACGCCACGGAAGCTCAGTTCGCAAATTTCTTCGGACAGGCCGATGGCTTCGAACAGCTGCGCACCACGGTACGAAGCGATGGTCGATATGCCCATTTTCGAGAGGATCTTGAGCAGACCTTTGGTGATGCCTTTGCGGTAGTTCTTGAACACCTCATAGAGGTCGCCCAGTACTTCACCGGTGCGGATCAGGTCGCCCAGCACTTCGTAGGCCAGGAACGGATAGACCGCCGAGGCACCGAAGCCGATCAGCACCGCAAAGTGATGCGGGTCACGGGCAGTAGCGGTTTCAACCAGAATGTTGCTGTCGCAACGCAGGCCTTTTTCGGTCAGGCGGTGATGCACGGCGCCCACAGCCAAAGAGGCGTGAACCGGCAACTTGCCCGGCGCGATATGACGGTCGCTCAGAACGATCTGGGTGCGACCGGCGCGCGCTGCTTCTTCGGCCTGATCGGCGATATTGCGCACAGCCGCTTCAAGACCGACGCTTTCGTCGTAGTTGAGGTCAATGATCTGACGCTCAAAGCCCGGCAGGTCGAGGTTCATCAGCGAGCGCCATTTTGCAGGCGAGATCACGGGCGAACTGAGAATCACACGGGAAGCGTGCTCAGGGGATTCCTGGAAGATGTTGCGCTCGGCACCGAGGCAGATTTCCAGCGACATGACGATGGCTTCACGCAGCGGGTCGATCGGCGGGTTGGTGACCTGCGCAAACTGCTGGCGGAAGTAATCGTAAGGTGTTCGCACACGCTGGGACAGCACGGCCATTGGCGTGTCGTCCCCCATCGAACCTACGGCTTCGTAGCCTTGCTCGCCCAACGGACGCAGCACCTGGTCGCGCTCTTCGAACGTGACCTGATACATCTTCATGTATTGCTTGAGCTGATCGACGTCGTAAAACGCCGAACCGTGGTCGTTGTCTTCCATGGTCGCTTGAATGCGCAGGGCATTCTTGCGCAGCCATTGCTTGTACGGGTGGCGCGACTTGAGGCGGTTGTCGATCGAGTCAGTGTCCAGCACCTGACCGGTTTCGGTGTCCACGGCCAGGATCTGGCCAGGGCCGACACGGCCTTTGGCGATCACGTCCTCAGGCTTGTAGTCCCATACGCCGATTTCCGAGGCAATGGTGATATAGCCGTTGGTGGTGGTCACCCAGCGCGCAGGGCGCAGGCCGTTACGGTCGAGCAGGCAGACCGCGTAACGACCGTCGGTCATTACCACGCCGGCGGGGCCGTCCCACGGTTCCATGTGCATGGAGTTGTACTCATAGAACGCCCGCAGGTCGGGGTCCATGGTTTCAACGTTCTGCCACGCCGGTGGAATCAGCATGCGTACGCCACGGAACAGGTCGATGCCGCCGGTGACCATCAGCTCCAGCATATTGTCCATGCTGGAGGAGTCCGAACCCACGCGGTTGACCAGCGGGCCGAGTTCGTCGAGGTCACCGATCAGATCGTTGGCAAACTTGGTGCGACGGGCCTGGGCCCAGTTGCGGTTACCGGTGATGGTGTTGATTTCGCCGTTGTGGGCGAGAAAGCGGAATGGCTGAGCCAGCGGCCATTTCGGCAGGGTATTGGTGGAGAAGCGCTGATGGAACACGCAGATCGCGGTTTGCAGGCGCTCATCGCTCAGGTCCGGATAGAAGGCGGTGAGGTCCGCCGGCATCATCAGGCCTTTATAAATGATGGTCTTGTGGGAAAAGCTGCAGATGTAGTGATCGCTGTCTGCCGCGTTGGACACCGAGGAACGGCGACGGGCACTGAACAGTTTGATGGCCATGTCCTGATCGCTCAGGCCGTCCCCACCAATAAACACTTGCTCGATCTGCGGCAGACGCTCCAGCGCCAGACGACCCAGAACGCTGGTATCGATGGGCACTTTGCGCCAGCCCACCAGCTGCAGGCCAGCGGCAAGGATCTCGCGATTCATGTTGTCGCGGGCCGCCTCGGCCTTGATCGGATCCTGGTTGAAAAACACCATGCCGACCGCGTATTGCTTGGGCAAATCGGTACCGAACTGCTCCTTGGCGGTTGCACGCAGGAACAGGTCAGGCTTTTGAATCAGCAGGCCACAACCGTCACCGGTCTTGCCGTCTGCGTTGATCCCACCGCGGTGGGTCATGCAGGTCAGGGCTTCAATGGCGGTTTGCAGAAGGGTATGACTGGGTTCGCCCTGCATATGGGCAATCAGGCCGAAACCACAGTTATCCTTGAATTCATCGGGGTGGTACAGACCTGCTTTCATAGACACTTTCTCACCAGGCTGCCCCAAAAAGGGGCAAATTTCTTTTAATTCAACCACTTGCTTCCCGCGCTGAACGTACGCCAGCTTGGCAGGGGCAAAAGGGTGGTCATTCTACACACCGTCACAAAGACCCACAAATTAAGCGGCGTTATACCGTAAATTCATGTCGCATTTATGAAAGGTTTAAAGCGATTGCTCGTGCTAGTCAAAACATTTTTGATGTTGACTGCTACACGGCGCAGACACCACAAGGCACACGGCTGTTAAGGCCGCATGCACAAGCAGGAGTTTTGATGGACTAGAACGGCGACCTGGGTAAGGTCGCCGGATCATCAGCGAGCTGCAGCCAGCTCTTTTTGGACGCTGGCGACAGTGCGAGGCCAAGGTTTACCAGCCTGCGTCTTCGCTGGCAAGTTCTTGATTGCTGCAGTTGCTGCAGCATGGCTTGGGAAGTTGCCATAGGTGACGACGTACAGCGGCTTGCCATTCAAGGTTTTCTTGAAGTAACGAGCATCACCGCCCAGTTCTTTGGCGACATTTTGCGCAGACGCTTCAGAGCTGGTGCCGACGATCTGCACCACATAGTTATTGGCAGGCTGGCTGGCGTACCAGCTACCGCCTGGTGCGGCCTTGGCCAGGCTAACCGGCTTCTCGGCCGGTTTGACCACTGGTTTGGCTGCCGGGGCCGGGGCAGGCTTGGCCACTGGCGCAGGCTTGGCCGTGGCCACGGTAGGTGCCGGTGCCGGTGCTGGTGCCGGGCGTGGCGTGGCTACGGGCGCAGGGCCCGCTGGCACGCCAACCGGTGGCGCGGTGGTGGTGACGGTCGGTGGCGAAGCAACGCCGCCGTCGACCGCAGGCACACCGCCATCGTCGCCCTCGGAGATCCCACCGGCCGCTTCAGCCAGCGGACCACGCATCACCGGCTGAGACTGCCCCACCAACGGCAACGGCATCGGCTGCGAAGAACCGGCGAAATCCACCGACGGCTTGGCCCCGCCATTGGGTGTGGCCTGCCCCAGCTGTGTCTGTTCGGCATCCGGCGCAACAGGCGCCTTGCCACGGCCCGGAATCAAAACGGCAGCAGCGACAGCCACTACCACTACTGCACCAATGGCCAATACGTGTTTCTTCGGCATCTTGAACCCCATACTTGGACGCTTGACCGCTGAGCGGCTGGCAATCATGGCTTCGATCATTGCATCACGGGCGACCTGGTTGATAATCCCGGGCCAGCCTTCAGAGCTCTCGTGTATATCTGAGATCTGCTGAGCGCTAAAGAGTTCGATCCCGCGCCCGGCACCTTCAAGGCGCTGGGCCAGATATTCGCGGGTTTCTTCGAGGTCATAGGGCTGCAGGTCGACCACATGGAAGCGTTCTTCATCAGCGCTCAGTTCCTCAAGACCGGCAATCATCGACGGCTCACCGAACAAGAACACGTGCGGACGCCCCTCTGGCGTACCCGCAGCCAGCGCCAGCAAGGCTTGCAGCGCAGACTCATCGAGCTGTTCGGCATCATCGACCAGCAGGTAGACCTCTTGCCCCGTAAGCGCCAGTTGCACCACTTGCGCCAGAATGGAGCCCACGTCAGGGCGCGCCACATTCAGGGTTTGCGCCACTTGCTGCAGGATACCGGCGGCATTGCCGGCCCCACGCGCCGAGACCACGACACTTTGCACCGACTGCTTGTTGGTACTCGCCACCAACGCCTGGCGCAGCAAGGTTTTGCCGCTGCCCTCAGGCCCGGTGACCACCAGCAGCAACTGGCTGTAGCGGGCAAGGTGATGCAACTGCCCCAGAACCGGCTTGCGCTGGGCCGGGAAAAACTTGAAGCCCGGAACCCGCGGTGCAAAGGGGTCGTGGGTGAGCTGGAAGTGACCGAGGAACGCCTCGTCGGCATGCAAACTAGTCATCGGGATCTTATTAACCTTTAAGCTGAGCCAGCGCGCGGTAATCCGCACCCAGCGTGGCTTGTAGAACCTCTTGTGGATAATCGTCAGTCACTGTGGCTTCGCCCATGCGGCGCAACAGCACCAGACGCATACGACCGTCGATCACTTTTTTATCAACTGCCATGTGTTGCATAAAGTCGGCCGGGGTCATTTCGACGGGCGGCACCACTGGCAAACCGGCACGCTGAAAGATCCGGATACCTCGATCACGCTCGGCATCGGTGATCCAGCCCAGGCGGGCAGACATTTCCAGTGCCATCACGGTGCCCGCAGCGACGGCCTCGCCATGCAGCCACACGCCGTAGCCCATATGGGTTTCGATGGCATGGCCAAAGGTATGCCCCAGGTTGAGCGTTGCACGCACACCCGCTTCGCGCTCATCGGCGCCGACCACTTCAGCCTTGGCCGCGCACGAACGCTGGATCGCGGCAGTCAGGGCCGCCTGGTCCAGGGATCGCAGCGCATCCATGTTGTCTTCAAGCCAGGTCAGGAACGGCTCATCGCATATCAGGCCATATTTGATGACTTCAGCCAGCCCTGCGGACAATTCGCGGGCAGGCAGGGTGTTGAGGGTCTGGGTGTCGATCAGCACAAGGTTGGGCTGATAGAAGGCACCGATCATGTTCTTGCCCAAGGGGTGGTTGATCCCGGTTTTGCCGCCCACGGACGAATCGACCTGGGACAACAAAGTGGTCGGCACCTGGATAAAATCGACTCCGCGCTGGTAACAAGCAGCAGCAAAACCGGCCATGTCACCGACAACACCGCCACCCAACGCTATCACCGTGGTGCGTCGATCATGACGTGCTGTGAGCAGGCCATCGAAAATCAGCTGCAGGGTTTCCCAATTCTTGAACGACTCGCCATCGGGCAGGATGATCGGCAACACCGAGAACTGCGCGAGGCTACGCGTCAAGCGCTCAAGATAGAGTGGCGCGACCGTTGTATTGGTCACAATCGCCACCTGGCGCCCGGCGATATGCGGAGCCAGCAACTGCGGCTGATCCAACAAACCTTCGCCAATATGAATCGGGTAGCTACGCTCGCCTAGATCAACCTTCACTGTCTGCATGAAACCCCGCGTTGAAGCACGGCGCCAGCGCCCTGCTTCGCAATTATCAAGTGATGGCATGCCGTAAAAAGGCATGCTCGGCGCCGAGAATAGCGCATTTCGTATCGCACTTTAATGGTCTGTGCAGCGACTACCGGGGAGGAAGCTGGGCCAGGCGCTCGAGGATATCGAGCACCACCATGCGCGGCGGCCGCTCATCGGTTTCAACCACCAGGTCAGCAATTTCACGATAAAGCGGGTCGCGCACAGCCAGCAGGTCGCGCAGGATTTTTTCCGGGTTGGCATTGCGCAGCAGTGGCCGGTTGCGATCACGGGAGGTGCGCGCCACCTGCTGCTCGATGGAGGCGTGCAAATACACCACGCGCCCACCATTGCGCAGCGCTTGCCGGTTTTCCGGGCGCATGACCGCGCCACCACCGGTGGCCAGCACAATGCCATTTTCATGGCACAGCTCGACAATCATGGCTGTTTCACGATCGCGAAAGCCCGGCTCGCCTTCTTTATCGAAGATCCACGGGATATTGGCACCCGTGCGCACTTCAATTTCCTTATCGGAATCTTTGAACGGCAGGTGCAGCTCTTTGGCCAGCAAACGTCCGATGGTGCTTTTTCCAGCCCCCATTGGCCCAACAAGAATCAAATTTCGCACAGAATCAATGACTCACAGCAATCGCCTGGTTGTTCATGATACGCGGAGTCAGGAACACCAGCAGTTCGGATTTTTTTTCCAGGACAACGTCTCTACGGAAAAGTCGGCCAACATACGGCAGATCGCCTAAAAATGGCACTTTATCTACCACTTTGCTTTGAGTTTTTGAGAACACTCCCCCAATCACGATGGTTTCACCGTCCTTGACCAGCACCTTGGCCCTGACCTCGTTCTTCTTGATGGGCGGTACATCCTGCAGCCTGCTCATGTAATCGGGCTCATCCTTGGTCACTACGACGGCCATGATGACGCTGTTGTCCGGAGTGATTTGCGGCGTCACCTCCAGTGACAATGAGGCTTCCTTGAACGAAACCGATGTAGCCCCGGTTTTGCTGGCCTGCTGGTAAGGAATTTGGGTGCCTTTAAGAATTTTGGCGGTTTCCTTATCCGCAGTAACCACTTTGGGTTGCGAGATAATTTCCCCATTACCGGTTTTTTCCATGGCCGTCAGTTCCAGGTCCAGCAACACATTGTTGGTGATGAAGGCGATGCCCAAGCCCGAGGTATTTCGCGAAACACCCAAATCAACAAAGGGCGCACTAACGTTGCCCGGGGCAGCCCCGGACGCCGCAGGCTGGGTAATACCACCGGCTTTCCAGAGGCCACCATTGTTTAGCGCTCCCCCCCAACGCACACCCAGGCTTTTTTCGAAGTCCACGCCTGCCTCGACAATCCAGGCTTCGATCATCACCTGACGCACTGGCACGTCCAGTTGAGCCACGATGCGCCGCAGCTCCTCCAGCCGTTCACTCGATTCATAAGCAATGATGGTATTGGTGCGTTCATCCACCGTGATCGTGCCCTGCCCCTCGATGCCGGGCTGCCCGCCGGTCACTGACTGGAACAGCATGACGATATCTGCCGCCCTGGCGTAATTGACTTGCACCAACTCCCGACGCAAAGGCGCAGGCTCAGGGCGCTCGCGGGCTGCGATCTCTTCCAGGGGCGCGATCAACAACACATTACCTTCAAGACGCTTGCCCAACCCCTTGCTCTCAAGCACCAGCTCCAGCGCCTGATCCCAAGGCACATCCTGCAAACTGAGGGTTATGCTGCCCTTTACGGTGTCGCTGACCATCAGGTTGAACCCGGTAAAATCCGCCAGCGATTGCAGTACCGTGCGTACATCAAGATTCTGCACGCTCAGGGACATGGGCTCGCCCACATACTGCGAGCGCTTGACGGATGATGGTGCGGCCTGCCCAGCCGCCAGCATTGACTGCGAATTCAGCGCACTCCATAGCGCCAGTACGCAGACCGGTGAAATCCTTTTCATGGTGTTTATCCGTTAAGACTGTTGATTTAAAGGAATCGTCAGGGACCTTTCCAACCAACCGCCCCGACCATCGGAAATCAGTTCAAATACTTCAATCTGGTGCGCCTGGATCGAAGCAATCTGGCCATTGTTGCGCCCCAGGTAATCCCCCACTTTCAAGCGATGAATAACACCATTGGCCCGCAGCAAGGCATTTGCCTGCGATTCACTGGACAGCATGCCAACCATCTCGAACTGCTCCAGATCAAAGCCTTCCAGAAACTGCCGGGGCCGGTCCGCGTCAAGTTCATCGCCGGCAAGGCTGACCTGCCAACTGCCGTCCCCTCCCCCCCCTATAGCCTGAAAAGGATTGCGCAAACCCATCGACCCATAGGCAAACACAGGCCCGACACTGATCACGGGAAGCGGCTCAATGGCGTTGCTCGCATGCCCCTGCGTAGCCTGTAAATAACTGTGCAGGTCTGCGGTAGTCTGCGGGCTGTCACACCCTGCCAGGCTTGCCAGCAATCCGGCGCCAAACACTCGCAAACAAACACCCATGGGATCAGTCCTTGATCGTGGTTCGGTAGGCCTTTGCCAGCAGCGTCATGCGCAGTTGACCGTCACCGGTACCGTTGCTCGGCGCAAGGCTGAGGTCATGCAAGGTGACAATGCGCGGCAGGCTGGCCATGGCGCTGACGAAGAGGCCAAGTTCGTGATAGCCCCCGACGAGGGTCATCTGCAGTGGCAGTTCGGCATAGAACGTTTGCAGGACTTCAGGGAGCCACTGAATGTGCTCGACCAGCAGACCATTGCTCAGACCCAACCGCGAAATCTCATCCAGCAATTCGGGCACTTGTGCCTGAGCGGGGAGTTGTTTGAGCAACGCACTGAACCCGGCTTCCAGCCTGTGAACTTGCATCACATAAGCATCCATATTGGCAACCTGTGCGACCCTGGATTCAAACTCCGCCTTCAGCGTGGTTTGAGTCTCGTACAACTGTTGCAACCGGGAAGAAGGCAGTTGAAGCAGCAGCGCATGACCCGACACCAGCACCAGGCCCAGCCACACCAGAGCCACGGTTGTTTTGCGGGCTGGCGACCAGGCGCCCATGTTACCCGGGTCCAGTTCGCGCAGGTCGAAATTGCGCAGACTAACGAGCCAGTGCGCAGGTATCACAATGCCCCCCCGGAAGGGGTATGTCGGGCCTCACGCACCGTCATCTGAAACAGGCGCTCCTGCCCGCCTGCCTGGGCAGGGTCTGCCTTGACGTCATTGAGTTGCGGCGTATCCAGCCAGTGCGAAGCATCGAGATTTCGCATCAGCTGGGCGACAAGGTTGTTGGACTGGGCAATCCCCGTGATGACAATGGTGCCCTCGGTCATTTTCACGTCGGTGAAATGCACACCTTCCGGCAAGCTGCGCGCCAATTGCTCCAAAATGATCCCGCTGCTCGACCGGCTGCTCTGCAACATGCCTATGGTTTGCATGCGTTCAAGCAATTGCTCCCGGCGCACTTTCAACTGGTCGATCTGCTCCGCACGCCCATCCAGCTGGAACGTGGTACTGCGGATCAGGTCATTGCGCTCCATCTGCTCCTCTACCAAGGTGTTGATAAAGTGGTCAGCAGCAAACAGGCCGGCCACCGCCAGCAAAGACAGGGCCACCAGCACCATCAAAAAACGTTTGCGCCGCTTTTCACGCAACAACGCGCGCCAGGGCAACAAATTGATTCTCGCCATTAATCAAACCCCCTCAAGGCCAGACCGCAGGCAGTCAACAACACAGGGGCATCGCAAAGCAAGGCTTCAGGGGTGAGTGAGGGATCGAGGTCCATCAGCGCAAACGGGTTGGCGATGCGTGTCGGCGTGCCAAGACGGGATTCAACCCGCTGAGCCAGCAGCGGATCCATGGCAGCCTCACCGGCCAATACGATCAGGCCGATCCGCCCATCAACTCCGGAGTCGGCAAACAGCCCAAGCTCTCGCTCCAGCTCTTCGACAATCGTGGTTTTGAATGCTTGCGCCCCTGCAGTGGCCTGCCCGCAAAGCAGCTCACGGACGTAAATGACCTGACCCTGCTGCACGATGCTCAGCAGGATTGTATGGGGTGCAAAATCGACCACTGCCACGGCCCCGTTCAGTGCCTGGCCTGCAGTCATTGCCTCAACGCCCCGCACCAGGGCATGAGCCTGCACGGCAACCACCCGCGGGACCAATCCCGCACCGGTCAAGACCGAACAATGCCACTCCAGCGCTTCCTGGCGGCACGCCACCATCAGCACGCGGGCCGGCCCGGTATGGTTCGACGGGTGATCCTGGAGCTCAAAATCCAGTGCCATGTCATCCAGTGCATAAGGTATGTACTGCTCAGCCTCAAACCGCACATGAAACTCAAGCTCGACTTCGCTCAAGCCTGCCTCCACCTCCAGGCTTTTGCAGATAACCTGACCATCGGGCATCGCGATAATGGCGTCCCTGGCGATTACCTGGGCCTTTTCCAGCGCCCTGAGAAGCACTGGGACGACACTTTTGGCCTCTGCGCCGGTCTGATCATTCACAAGCCCGGCTGGCAGGGGTTCCATGGCATAGGACTGTAGCTTGAACCGGCCCTGTGAACGGCTCAGCTCGACGAGCTTGATCGACTGCTGGCCGATTTGTACGCCGACACAGCGCTGACGTGTTTGAGGAAATAATCCGGGCACCTTTGTTTTCCCTAATGCAATCCGTAACTTACGGAGGGTAAAAAATGAGATCCGTTCAAAACCTGTTCTGACATGCGGCTCATGACGTTCATGAGCGAAAAATGCTTATAATGCCGGGCGTTTTTTCCGTATCGTCGACCCGGCGCAACTGCGCACTACCCTGACGTGCAAACCCATTTCTTGATCTGGAAATCCAAAAGCCTTGATTCGTCTGCTGAAGTTTTTCGGGTGGTCTTTCGTTGCCGTGTTCTGCGGGCTGTTGCTCGTGTTGAGCGGCGCGTTTCTCTATCTTAGTCCTGGCTTGCCGTCTGTAGAGTCGTTGAGAAGCATCCAGTTGCAGATTCCTTTGCGGGTCTACACCAGCGACGGAAAGTTGATCGCAGAGTTTGGCGAAATGCGCCGCTCACCGATCAAGTTCGCCGACATTCCGCCCAATTTCATCAATGCCCTGCTTTCTGCAGAAGATGACAATTTCGCCAATCATTACGGGGTCGACCCCAGCAGCCTGATGCGTGCCGCTACCCAGTTGGTAAAAAGCGGACACATACAATCAGGTGGCAGCACCATCACCATGCAGGTGGCGAAGAACTATTTCCTCTCCAGCGAGCGAAGCTTTTCGCGCAAGACCAACGAAATCCTGCTGGCTCTCGAAATTGAACGCGAGCTGACCAAGGACGAGATCCTTGAGTTGTACGTGAACAAGATTTACCTGGGCAACCGCGCTTACGGTATCGAATCCGCAGCTCAGGTTTACTACGGCAAATCGATCCGCGACCTGAGCCTGGCGCAGATGGCGATGATCGCCGGCCTGCCCAAAGCCCCTTCACGGTTTAACCCGCTGGCCAACCCGGTGCGCAGCAAAGAGCGCCGCGACTGGATCTTGGGGCGTATGTACAAGCTGGGTAAAATCGATCAGGCCAGCTATCAAGCGGCGATCGCCGAGCCGGTCAACGCCAGCTATCACGTGCCAACGCCGGAAGTGAGCGCCCCCTACATCGCCGAAATGGCCCGTGCCGAAATGGTCGGCCGTTATGGCAGCGAGGCGTACACCGAAGGCTTCCGTGTGACTACCACGGTGCCGAGTGACCTTCAGGAACTGGCCAACACCGCCGTTCATGAAGGCCTGATTGCCTACGACCAGCGTCACGGCTACCGTGGCCCCGAGTCACGCCTGCCGGGCAAGACCCTGGCCGTATGGACTCAGGAACTGGCCAAGCAGCGCCCGATCAGCGGTCTTGAACCGGCCATCGTGACCCAGGTCGACAAGGACGGCATTCAAGTACTGACTCGCACCGGTGAGGCGCACGTCGCCTGGAACACCATGAAATGGGCACGCAAGTTCCTCAACACCAACAGCATGGGGCCGATGCCCAAACAGCCTTCGGATGTCGCCCAGGTCGGTGATCTGATTCGCGTACAACCGCAGACCGACGGCAGCTACAAATTCAGCCAGGTGCCCACCGTGCAAGGCGCACTGGTATCCCTGGATCCGGACAACGGCGCCATTCGCGCGCTGGTGGGCGGTTTCGCCTTTGAGCAAAGCAACTACAACCGGGCGATGCAGGCCAAGCGCCAACCGGGCTCCAGTTTCAAACCATTCATCTACAGCGCCGCACTGGATAATGGCTACACCGCCGCCACCCTGGTCAACGACGCACCCATCGTGTTTGTCGATGAATATCTGGACAAGGTCTGGCGCCCGAAGAACGACACCAACACCTTCCTCGGCCCGATCCGCGTGCGTGAAGCACTGTACAAGTCGCGCAACCTGGTCTCCATCCGCTTGCTGCAAAGCCTGGGTGTTGACCGTACCGTCGACTACATCAGCAAGTTCGGTTTCAACAAACAGGACTTGCCGCGCAACCTGTCGCTGGCCCTGGGTACTGCCACCCTGACGCCAATGGAGATTGCCACCGGCTGGAGTACATTCGCCAACGGCGGCTACAAGATCACGCCGTATCTGATCGACAAAATCGAAAGCCGCAATGGCGAAACCCTGTTCGTGGCCAACCCGCCAAGCGTGCCTAAAGCCGACAGCAAGGATGTGCCGCCTGAAGCCGCAGCGCTGACCGTTGACACCATCAATGCCGCACCGGGCCTGCCCACTGTCGAGACGCAAGCAGTAGCCGAGCGGATTGTCGACGGGCGCACCACATACATCCTCACCAGCATGCTGCAGGACGTGATCAAGCTCGGCACCGGCCGCCGCGCCCTGGCGCTGGGCCGCACCGATCTGGCAGGTAAAACCGGTACGACCAACGAATCCAAGGATGCGTGGTTCTCAGGATACAACGCCGACTATGTGACCACTGTTTGGACCGGTTTCGACCAGCCCGAAAGCCTGGGCCGTCGCGAATACGGCGGCACCGTCGCGCTGCCGATCTGGATGACGTACATGGGGGGCGCGCTCAAAGACAAGCCTGCGCATACGCAGCCAGAACCCGAAGGCATCCTCAGCTTGCGGATTGATCCGTCCAGCGGCCGTATCGCGTCTCCAGGCACCCCTGGCGCCTACTTTGAACTGTTCAAGAGCGAAGACACACCGCCCACCAACAGCGAACTGGGCAACAACGTAGCACCGGGCAGCCCGCTGCCGGCAGATGACGGCGCCCCAATAGACCTGTTCTGATCAACAGGGCTGCACGTTGCAGAGCGCCTGGGCGCTTGCAACGTGCAGCCTGGCAGGCTCAAGCAAGCAGGTGATCCACAGGCACACCCCCTGCAAACAGCTCATCGATCGGCGCCATCGCCAGTTGATCGATACGCGTGCTCTCGCTGTGAGACTCCCAGCGCTCCAGACTTTCAGCCAGCACACCGGGCTGTTGCGCATACTGCCCATACACATCTGCCCGGGTCGGCACCCGAAACCTCAGCAGGTACAAGCGCTTGCGGGTTTTATGGACATTGCTCATTTCGCGCATGAGCAGGTTCATGGCTTCTACCTGCTCTTCAAACGTACCGCCCGCACAGGTCATTACCTCACGGTACTTAACCCGCAGTTGCTGCGCGACGTGTTCAAGCGCCTGATCCACGAACAACACCTCACGCTCGGTCACCAGTGAACACCGGGCCTGCAGCGCTTGCTGGCTGCGGCGCAAAACCGCCCAGCAACTGGGAATATAACTGTCGATCATAAACGGCTGGCCTGCATCGACCCGTGGCTTGAGCCCCCCCTCTGATTCGGGTGCTGCACTGTTTTGCTCAAGTACCGCATGGCTGACGGCATGCTGGGTGATCGTCTTGCTAAGCGGATCCCACAGGACATGCGACCTCATCTCCTGAGCAAACTCCAGCGGCATAAAGTGGCGCAAGGTTCCGTGATGCTGATAAGGCTCTGCGAGCAAACGGCTCAGGCCCGCCACAAACACGCCAAAACCTGCGGGTACGTTCACGAAACTGAGTACCGTGCCTGCACAACAGGCCGACAATGGGCGGTTCATCCAGCTGCCGGGCACCCCGGGGACAGGATCGTTATGGTTAACCATGCGCTGATGCACCAGCCCCTGTGCCGCGCGAACAAAGGTTGCGTCCGCTGCGCGAGGGGCTCCGTACGTGTAGAGCTGCACCTCACAGGCCCTCAGCTGGATCAACATTTGGGCAAGGATCAAACCGATAGCCCCGCCCTGGCTGTGTCCGCAAATCAGTACGGCTTGCCCCCAGTGGAACTTGTCCATGTACCTGTCAACAAGCTCGTAAGCCTGCCTGGCGGCGTCGTAAAAACCGCCATGTACCTGGCCCTCACCCTCTTCAAAGGGTACTTGAGGGGCCTCTGCATCCTGTGACAAATCAGACCAGGTACAGGTGCTATGAACGGCAACCAAGACAACTTTATCGTTATGGCTCACAAAAACTTGTGCACCTGCGCCTTGAGCCCCAAAACGGATATCTCCGCGATAATGCACTGAAGACGGAGTTTCCTGAGCCATTCCGCAAAGCGGGTCATTGGCCGGGTACAGCACGGGGTCGAAAGGCACAATTTCCAAACGCGCCGAATACGGCACATCTTCATATAAAGGGTAATAGGACTTTGCCTGTTCCGGGCTGGCCCGCCAGCCCATCATGCTTGCCTCCCCAAAGGGATCTTGCACACGCGACATGCGGGCCGGCCCAGCAAATGAGCAGTTGCCCAGGGTGGCCATCAACGCCAATTGATAGAGATTGAGCGCACAAAACTGCGGGTCCGTGGACAGCAGCGGGCACAAGGCCCGCAAGGGACGCACCTGCAGCACCGTATGACGCCCCTCTGCAATATGCACACCGAGCGGGCCACGCTCGACCGGGAACAGGCTCCCGGCCTCAGGCGGCAAATGAGAAACATGCTCGACCAGATGCCGCACTTCAATCTGGTAATAGTCACTGTCGGGATCAATGCATGGCGGCTTGCTCTGCGGGCGCGCACCGCTCCTGTCGAAGAAGCGGGTGCGCTCCGCCCTGACCTGAAGCTCGGTGATCTTGAGAGGGTAATGCGTTCGACCCATCAACCGCGAATACAGGCCATTGCTGGCGTCATGCAACTGCCTGAACATAAGCGCAAATGGCCCTTCAACGCCCTTGCGCACCCTGCCAACCCCCGAGGCATCCAGACGACCGCCGTGCCGTCTACCTCGCTGATCAACCAGCTCAAAGGCCAGCCCTGCATAGGCGGTACTCACCCCCTGGTCGTCAATCAGTTGAAAGCGGGTCTGACTGTAACGGCTTTGACGAAGGCGAGTGAACATCCGTGATTCCTATAAAACGTCCTATAAAACAGAGGGCACACTTCAGAATTCTTTAGAATTCAGAACAGGCTCCCCTCGGAACAAAGGAATGAAATTAACGGAGGCTCGAAAAAATTAATGTAAGACAATTCCTATTTTGTAGAAGGGTTAGGCTTATTTTGTAGATCCTTTCGTGCCCGTTTCGCAGAAAACAAAAAAGCCCCGACGCTTTACAGCGCCGGGGCTTTTTTATGACGCTACACAGCCTTAGCCGTTGAAGACGTCATCCACGCTTTTGAGCGGGTAGTTTTTCGGGTATGGCAGGGTTGCAACACCGGTCTCGATGGCAGCCTTGGCCACTGCATCGGAGATCAGAGTGATCAGGCGTGCATCCATTGGTTTCGGGATGATGTATTCACGCCCGAATTCCAGCTTGATACCGCCGTAAGCGTCACACACTTCTTGTGGCACTGGCAGTTTGGCCAGTTCACGCAATGCGTTGGCTGCAGCGATTTTCATTTCTTCGTTGATGCGCTTGGCGCGAACGTCCAGGGCACCACGGAAGATGAAAGGGAAGCCCAGCACGTTGTTGACCTGGTTCGGGTAGTCCGAACGGCCAGTGGCCATGATCACGTCGTTACGGGTGGCGTGAGCCAGCTCCGGGGAGATTTCCGGATCTGGGTTCGAGCACGCGAACACGATCGGGTTAGGCGCCATGCGCAGCAAGTCTTCAGCGCTCAGCAGGTTCGGACCCGACAGGCCAACGAACACGTCTGCGCCGTCCATGGCATCAGCCAGGGTGCGCTTCTCGGTAGCATGGGCGAATGCCGACTTGTACTGGTTCAGGTCGTCACGGCCGGAGTGGATCACACCGGTACGGTCGATCATGTAGATGTTTTCGATGGTTGCGCCCATGCTCACCAGCAATTTCATGCAGGAGATGGCAGCAGCACCGGCGCCCAGGCAAACGATCTTGGCTTGCGCCAGGGTTTTGCCAGCGATTTCCAGGGCGTTGATCATGCCGGCCGCGGTCACGATAGCGGTGCCGTGCTGGTCATCATGGAATACAGGGATATCGCACTGCTCGATCAGAGCACGTTCGATCTCAAAGCACTCAGGTGCCTTGATGTCTTCGAGGTTGATGCCGCCGAAGGTGATGGAGATGCGTTTTACGGTGTCGATGAAAGCCTGTGGGCTCTCGGAATCAACTTCGATGTCGAAAACATCGATACCGGCAAAGCGCTTGAACAACACGCCTTTGCCTTCCATAACAGGTTTGGAGGCCAATGGGCCGAGATTACCCAGGCCCAGGATAGCGGTGCCATCAGAGATCACGGCTACCAGGTTGCCCTTGCCGGTGTACTTGTAGGCCAGTTCAGGGTCGCGGGCGATTTCGCGCACTGGTTCGGCTACACCCGGGCTGTATGCCAGCGCTAGATCGCGGGCAGTAGCGGTAGGTTTGGTAAGCTCGACACTCAGTTTGCCTGGACGTGGCTGGGCATGGTATTCGAGAGCGGCAGTTTTCAAATCAGACATGTGGGCATTCCGCTTTTTTTGCTGTTGGACAGACGAATCGCCGAGCATACGCGTGTCGCAAAGTCCCGACAAGACTGACCAGTCAGCAGTGTCAAGGCCTTTACCTTACGACTTTGGCCCAAGAGCCGCGCCCCACAAGGGCTGGAGTGTCCACAATCTGTATTTAAAATTGTCTACAATTTTTAGCGAGCAATGACTTTAAGCATTCCCGGATGAGTTAAAGGCAACATCCAGCGTGCCTGCCCGGCCTTCACGCCTGCACGCTGCGAACGATCCAGAACCCAACCTCTGGCCTCGACTTGCGCACCTTGCAACCTGGCCAGTTGCTTTTGATCGAAAGTGGGCAATTGCCTGAGCGCAATGTTCAACACCAGGCCGCCTTGCAGGTCGATCCAGAGCCCGCCCTGATTGCGCCGGACCTGACTGACCGTGCCACTCACCAGGGCGAAACCCGAGCGACGGATTTGTTGCGGCGCCAGCACCGGCGACTGCCGCCAAAGGCCCAGACGAGCCTTGCGCGCACTGCGCTCGGCGGCTTGCTGACAGTCAAGCAGCGCCACATTCGGCGCGATAGCCACCTGAAATCCCAGGCCGTCAGCCAGCAATCGGGCTTCAAGGTTGCTGCCATCGGCACCAAATACATGGGCCAGGGTGCGACCATAACGATCCCGGGCCTGTTTACCTGCCAGCAACCCGACACGGCCATCGCTTTGCGCCACCAGCGTTTGCAGGCGCTTGCGCGCCGCCTCGGCAAAGGGCTCGGCGGGCCGGCCTTTTTTGCCCGTCTCCGGGGCATTGAGGCCGATCATGCGCACGCTGCGGCCATCCTTGAGACGCAGGGTGTCGCCATCGGTCACCCGCTCCACCGTGGCGTAGGCCACAGCCCCTGGCGCCGGGCACAACGGCGCGGCCGAAACACTGGCCAGCCAAATCGCAGGCACAAAAAAGGCGCCCGCAAGGGACGCCTTTTTCAATAACCTGGCCAGACCCAAAAGCCTGCCCATGGTCATGCGCCTTACTCGGCGGCTTTTTTCGTAGCGCCGAAAGCACCGAAACGAGTTTTGAAGCGATCAACACGACCGCCAACGTCCAGAGTTTTCTGCTTACCGGTGTAGAACGGGTGGCACTCGTTGCATACGTCGGTGCCCAGTGGCTTGCACAGGTTCGAACGAGTTTCGAACTTGTTGCCGCAGCTGCAAGTTACCAGGATTGTTTCGTACGCTGGATGGATATCGGCTTTCATGGGGTATTCCTCTAGCGTGCCGCCACTCAACACCATTGTTGAATACCGCACGTAAAATTAGGGCGCCGATAATACCAGACCTTTGCATTGACGCAAGCGGCAAAGCATGATCCGCCTGCAAGTTTCACAGTTCATTGACCTGCCTTTTAGTCCCGCGCGGCGTTGTCTGCTAGGCTCCGGGCCATCTTTGCCGTTCATCACTTGAGAGCCCCGCGTGCCCGACGCCATTTTGCGCCTTGCCCTGCCTTCCCCCTTGCGCCGCCTGTTTGATTACCGGGCGCCTGCTGGCGTGCTGCGCAGTCAATTACAGCCCGGCATGCGCCTGCGGGTACCGTTCGGACGACGGGAGATGATTGGCATACTGGTCGAGGTGGTCGACCACAGCGAAGTACCAGCCGAAAAGCTCAAGCCCGCCATCGCCCTGCTCGACGCCACGCCGCCGCTGCCCGCCTCTTTATTCAAGCTGTGCCTGTGGACGTCGCAGTACTACCAGCACAGCCTGGGCGACACCCTGAGCTGGGCGTTGCCAGTATTGCTGCGCCAGGGTGAGCTGGCCGAAACGCGCCAGGAACGATTCTGGCAGATTGCCCCGGGCGCCCGGCTTGACGACCCCCGTGTTGCCCGCGCTCCACGCCAGCGTGAAGCACTGGCCACCCTCGCCCAGCACCCCCACGGCGTGGCGCATCAACTGTTAAGCAAGTTGATGCTGAGCAAGGACAGCCTCGACCTGCTGCTGGCCAAGGAGCTGGTCACTGTCGAGATTCGCCGCCATGCACCCAGTGAGCGCCATGAACATTGGCTGGCTCAGCCCGAGTTGCCGCTCAACGACGAGCAACGCGCTGCCTACGAAGCGATTCGCGCAGGTTTCGACCACTTCCATGCCTTCCTGCTGGCCGGGGTCACTGGCAGCGGCAAGACCGAAGTGTATTTGCAATTGATCCGTGAAACCCTCCAGGCCGGCAAGCAGGCGCTGGTGCTGATCCCGGAAATCAACCTGGGTCCGCAAACCCTGGCCCGCTTCGAACAACGCTTCAATGCCCGTATTGCGCTGGTGCATTCTGCGGTCAATGACCGCGAGCGCCTGGAAAGCTGGCTGGCAGCCCGTGATGGCGAAGCCGACATTATTATTGGCACGCGTTCAGCGCTGTTCACCCCGATGAAAAACCCGGGGCTGATCATTATCGACGAAGAGCACGACGGCTCTTATAAACAGCAGGAAGGTTTGCGCTACCACGCCCGCGACCTGGCACTGGTGCGTGCCCGGCAGGAAAACATCCCCATCGTACTCGGCTCCGCAACGCCATCACTGGAAAGCCTGCACAACGCCTACACCGGCCGTTACGGCTTGCTGCGCCTGAACGAACGTGCTGGCGGGGCCAAACAGCCTCGTTTCCTGCGCCTGGATGTGAAAAGCCGTCCCCTGGACAGCGGCATTTCCGGGCCGATGCAACAGGCCATCGGCCAGACCCTCGCTGCAGGCCAGCAAGTACTGGTGTTTTTGAACCGTCGAGGCTTCGCGCCGACATTGCTGTGCCATGACTGTGGCTGGATGTCTGAATGCCAGCGCTGCGATGCGCGCATGACCGTTCATCAGCGCTCTGGCGAGCTACGCTGCCATCACTGCGGCTACGTCGAGCGCGTTCCGCGCAACTGCCCGCAATGCGGCAAAGTCGACCTGCGGCCTGTAGGTGCCGGGACTGAGCGCGCCGAAGAGCGGCTGGGGATTTTGTTCCCCGACTACCCGGTACTGCGGGTAGATCGAGACAGTACCTCGCGCAAGGACGCGATGAACCAACTGTTTGCCACGATCCAGAAGGGCCAGCCGTGCATACTGATCGGCACACAAATGCTCGCCAAAGGCCATCACTTCCCCCGGGTGACGCTGGTATCGATCCTGGATGCCGATGGCGGCCTGTTCTCCGGCGACTTCCGCGCCAGCGAGCGCATGGCCCAGCTGATCGTTCAGGTCGCGGGCCGGGCCGGCCGGGCTGAAGAGCCGGGCAAGGTGATTATCCAGACCCATCTGGCCGACCACCCGCTGCTGATCCAACTGACCGAGCAGGGTTACTTCGCCTTCGCCGAACAGGCCCTGAGCGAACGCCGGGCGGCAGGACTGCCGCCTTTCGCCCATCTGGCGCTGCTGCGCGCAGAAGCCCACAAACCGGGACAAGCCGAAGGTTTTCTGGATGAAGCCTGCAGCGAGGCTGAGCGCCTGCTGGGTGAGCTGAACCTGGGGGGTATCGAGTTGCTCGGCCCCGTGCCTGCGCCAATGGAGCGCAGGGCCGGACGCTATCGTGCTCAACTACTATTACAGGCCAATGCCCGTGCACCGCTGCATCGTTTACTGAGCCAATGGCTGCTGGTCCTTGAGCAAATGCCCAGCGGTCGTCAGGTGCGCTGGTCGCTGGACGTGGACCCGGTAGACCTTTATTGAGTCACCTCATGACCCCCGTGGAAGCGGGCTTGCTCGCGATGCAGACGACGCGGTACAACTTGAAAACCGCAGCGATGCCATCGCGAGCAAGCTCGCGCCCACCGTTTTGACGTAATAACCGAACACCGCAGATCCATAACCCGCCTGCTAAGGTTGGCAAGGCCGACCTTGCAACGGATAATACCCAGTTTTTCCACCTGCGCACTGAAGCGCTACCGCGCTTGCGGTCGAAAGAGAAGACCATGAAAGACACCATTCGCCAGCTTATTCAACAAGCCCTAGCTCAACTCGTCACAGAAGGTGTGTTGCCTGAAGGCCTGACGCCAGCGATTCAGGTGGAAAACGCCCGTGACAAAACCCACGGCGACTTCGCCAGCAACATCGCCATGATGCTGGCCAAGCCTGCGGGTATGAAACCCCGTGATCTGGCTGAAAAAATCATCGCGGCACTGCCCGCCGATGAGCAGATCAGCAAAACCGAAATCGCCGGCCCTGGCTTCCTGAATTTCTTCCAGAACACCCAGGCCCTGGCTTCGCGCCTCGACGCGGCCCTGGCTGACGAGAAAATCGGTGTACGCAAGGCCACCCCGGCCATGCGTACCGTGATCGACATGTCCGCGCCCAACCTGGCCAAAGAGATGCATGTGGGCCACTTGCGCTCCACCATCATTGGCGATGGCGTGGCCCGTGTACTGGAATTCCTCGGCGACGAGGTGATTCGCCAAAACCACGTAGGCGACTGGGGCACCCAGTTCGGCATGCTGATGGCCTATCTGGAAGAAAACCCGATCACCAGCGACGAGCTGTCCGATCTGGAAAACTTCTACCGCGCCGCGAAAAAACGCTTTGACGAGTCCCCGGAGTTCGCCGACCGTGCCCGTAGCCTGGTGGTCAAGCTGCAAGCCGGTGACCCGGACTGCCTGGCGCTGTGGACCAAGTTCAAAGACATCTCACTGTCGCACTGCCAGAAAATCTACGAGCAGTTGAACGTTAAACTGACCATGGCTGACGTAATGGGCGAAAGCGCCTACAACGACGACCTGATCAACGTGGTCAACGACCTCAAGGCCAAGGGCATGCTGGTCGAGAGCAACGGCGCCCAGTGCGTGTTCCTCGACGAGTTCAAGAATGCCGAAGGCGAGCCGCTGCCCGTCATCATCGTCAAGGCCGACGGCGGCTATCTATACGCCACCACTGACTTGGCAGCCATTCGCTATCGCAGCGGCGTATTGAAAGCCGATCGCGCCCTGTACTTCGTCGATCAGCGCCAGGCCCTGCACTTCCAGCAGGTGTTTGCGGTTGCGCGCAAGGCCGGTTTCATCACCCATCCGATGGAAATGGAACACATGGGCTTCGGCACCATGAACGGCGCCGATGGCCGTCCATTCAAGACCCGTGATGGCGGTACGGTTAAACTCATTGACCTGCTCAACGAAGCCAAAGAACGTGCCTACACGTTGGTTAAAGAGAAAAACCCGGAGTTGCCTGAAGACGAACTGCGTGCCATCGCCAAAGTTGTCGGCATTGGCGCGGTGAAATACGCCGACCTGTCCAAGCACCGCACCAGCGACTACAGCTTCAACTTCGACTTGATGCTGAACTTTGAAGGCAATACCGCACCTTACCTGCTGTACGCCTACACCCGCGTTGCGGGCGTGTTCCGCAAACTTGGCAAGGGCTTTGAAGAAGTGCAGGGCCAGATCGTGCTTGATGCCCCGCAAGAACAGGAACTGGCTGCCAAGCTGGCGCAGTTCGGCGAGGTGCTGAACAACGTGGCCGAAAAAGGCACGCCTCATACCCTCTGTACTTACCTGTACGAAGTGGCCGGCCTGTTCTCCAGCTTTTACGAGAACTGCCCGATCCTGAGCGCCGAAGACGAAGCACAGAAACAGAGCCGCTTGCGTCTGGCGGCACTGGCAGGCCGTACCCTCAAGCAAGGCCTGGAACTGCTGGGTCTGGAAACCCTGGAGCGCATGTAAGTTGGCCGCCAAGAAGAAACCAGTACCCAAGCGTGGTGCCAGCCGGTATCAGGCGCCCGCCAAAAAGCCGATCCCGGGCTGGCTATGGATGGCCATCGGCCTGACCGTGGGCGCCTTTATCGTGTTTCTGATGAAGCTCGAACCCGGCCAGGGTGATGACGTCAAACGGGTCAAGCAGGAGCAGCAGAAAGCCACGAAAGTGGCCGAAGCCAACAAGACCGCGCCGAGCCCGACTCAGCCGGCCAAGCCCAAGTACGACTTCTATACCTTGCTGCCCGAGTCTGAAGTGCTCGTGCCGCCAGAAGCCGTGCCCGAGAAGACCCTGCCTACACCACAAACCGCGCCGCTGGCACCGGTAACACCGGCTGAAGCAGCCAAAATCGACACCGCCCGCGCCCAGGCAGCCTTGAGCGGAATCACTCCGCCTCCAGCGCCACCTGTCGTCAAGGCGGCACCGGTTACCAAGTTCTTCCTGCAAGCGGGCTCGTTCCGCAAACAGGCCGATGCCGAAAAAGTACGCGCGCAAATCATCCTGCTGGGCCAGACCGCTACGGTTGAAGCCGGCACGGTGAAAGACGAAACCTGGTACCGGGTGCTGGTTGGCCCGTTCAGCAATCGCGACCAGTTGACGGTGGCCCAAAAGCAATTGGCGGGCGGCGGTTTCAACAACCTGTTGTTGCAACAGCGCCGCTGACAGCAGCCGCTCCCACGGGATTACGCTACACCCTGTGGGAGCGGGCTTGCTCGCGATGGCATCACCGCGATCAGCCTGACACTTCGGGTCGTCTGCATTTCGAGCAAGCCCGCTCCCACAACATCTTCGCCAAATCCTGCCTCCCCGTTCATCCCCATTCCCTCCCCGCTGTTGAAAAATCCGCGACAACCCCCATATGTATTTCCATCAGGCATTTTCGCCCCGCTGCGTGGAGACTCTCCCTTGACCACCATCGTTTCAGTACGCCGCCACGGCAAAGTCGTCATGGCTGGCGACGGCCAGGTTTCTCTTGGCAATACCGTGATGAAAGGCAACGCGAAAAAAGTCCGTCGCCTCTATCACGGCCAGGTCATCGCCGGTTTCGCCGGTGCCACCGCTGATGCATTCACCCTGTTCGAACGCTTTGAAGGCCAGCTTGAAAAGCACCAGGGCCATCTGGTTCGCGCCGCTGTCGAGTTGGCCAAAGAATGGCGTACCGACCGCTCGCTGAGCCGCCTGGAAGCCATGCTGGCCGTAGCCAACAAGGACGCATCCTTGATCATCACCGGTAACGGTGACGTGGTTGAGCCTGAAGACGGCTTGATCGCAATGGGTTCGGGCGGTGCATTCGCCCAGGCAGCGGCCCGTGCCCTGCTGATGAAGACCGAACTGTCGGCCCGCGAAATCGCTGAAACAGCACTCGGTATTGCTGGCGATATCTGCGTATTCACCAACCACAACATCACTATTGAGGAGCAGGACCTCGCTGAATAAGTCACCTGCCGGGCCGCTTCAACGGCCCGTTTGTGAACCTTGATTCTGCTAGAGGAACGCCAATTATTATGTCCATGACTCCCCGCGAAATTGTCCACGAACTCAATCGCCACATCATCGGCCAGGACGACGCCAAGCGCGCCGTTGCCATCGCGCTGCGTAACCGCTGGCGCCGGATGCAACTGCCGGAAGAACTGCGCGTTGAAGTCACACCAAAAAACATCTTGATGATCGGCCCTACCGGCGTCGGTAAAACCGAGATCGCCCGTCGTCTGGCCAAATTGGCCAACGCACCGTTCATCAAGGTTGAAGCGACCAAGTTCACCGAAGTTGGCTATGTAGGCCGCGACGTCGAGTCGATCATCCGTGATCTCGCTGATGCTGCAATCAAGCTGCTGCGCGAACAGGAAATCGTAAAGGTTCGCCACCGTGCCGAAGACGCCGCCGAAGAGCGCATCCTCGACGCCCTGCTGCCTCCTGCCCGCACATTCGGCGAAGAAGCCGCCGTACCGCAGGATTCCAACACTCGCCAGCTGTTCCGCAAGCGTCTGCGTGAAGGCCAGCTGGACGACAAGGAAATCGAAATCGAAGTCGCCGATGCTGTTGGTGTGGACATCTCCGCGCCGCCTGGCATGGAAGAAATGACCAACCAGTTGCAAAGCCTGTTTGCCAACATGGGCAAAGGCAAGCGCAAGAGCCGCAAGCTGAAAGTCAAAGAAGCCCTGAAAATGGTGCGTGACGAAGAAGCCGGTCGCCTGGTTAATGACGAAGAACTCAAGGCCAAGGCCCTGGAAGCGGTCGAACAGCACGGTATCGTGTTTATCGATGAAATCGACAAAGTGGCCAAGCGCGGTAATGTCGGTGGCGCCGATGTGTCCCGCGAAGGTGTGCAGCGCGACCTGCTGCCGCTGATCGAAGGTTGCACCGTCAATACCAAACTGGGCATGGTCAAGACCGACCACATCCTGTTTATCGCTTCCGGTGCGTTCCACCTGAGCAAGCCAAGCGACCTGGTGCCCGAGCTGCAAGGCCGTCTGCCGATCCGCGTTGAACTCAAGGCGCTGTCGCCACAGGATTTCGAACGCATCCTCAGCGAGCCGCACGCTTCGTTGACCGAGCAATACCGCGAGCTGCTGAAAACCGAAGGCCTGAACATCGAGTTCATGCCTGAAGGCATCAAGCGCCTGGCCGAAATTGCCTGGCAGGTGAACGAGAAAACCGAGAATATCGGTGCCCGCCGCCTGCACACGCTGCTTGAACGTTTGCTCGAAGAGGTGTCCTTCAGCGCCGGTGATATCGCCAGTGCGCAGAATGATGAGCCTATCCGCATCGACGCCGAATACGTCAACAGCCACCTGGGCGAACTGGCCGAGAACGAAGACCTCTCGCGCTACATCTTGTAAGCCCTTTGCACCTGTAGCCGCTCTCAGCGGCTACAGCGCTTGTGCAATGACCTAAGGTTATGACCATGATCCCCAGTGCCATCAACCTGCACAAAGCTTCTAAGACCCTCACCCTCAAATACCCGTCCGGCGAAGAGCACCACCTGCCGGCCGAGTTTCTGCGCGTGCACTCGCCGTCTGCCGAGGTCCAGGGCCATGGCAATCCGATTCTGCAATTTGGCAAGATCAATGTCGGCTTGAGCAAGATCGAACCCGCAGGCCAGTACGCGTTGAAACTGACCTTCGATGACGGTCACGACAGCGGGCTGTTTACCTGGGACTACCTCTACCAGCTTGGCGTGCGCCAGCAAGAGCTGTGGGCGGATTACTTGCAGGAACTGAAAAAAGCCGGCAAGTCCCGCGACCCGTCGGTGTCGGTGGTCAAATTGATGCTCTGAGCCGGCTGCAGCTTTTTTGTAGCCGCTGAGGCGCGCGCAGCCTCGCGCGGCTCGTCAGCGGCTACAAAGTGGAAGTCGTTCCCTTGGCATCAACCGCTGGCGCTTTAGGCGCTACTGGTTTCTTGGCCGCAGGTTTTTTGGCGGCCGGTTTGGCGGCTGCTGGCTTGCTCGCGGCCGCAGGAGCTTTAACAGCAGCGGGCTTGGCTGCAGGTTTGGCCGCAGGCTTGGCAGCCGCTTTGGCAACCGCAGGTTTTGCCGCAGCCTTGGCCGGTGCCGCCTTGCTCGCAACCGGCGCCTTGCTGGCCGCAACTTTGGCAGCCGCCGCAGTCAGCTTCTCGATATGCTTGGTCAGGGTCTCGACCTTGGCATGCAGCGCCTTGACCTCATCACGGCTGGGGACACCCAAGCGGGTAATGGCGCTATTAAGGCGCTTGTCGAAAGCCTCTTCGAACTCGCCCCACTTTTCCAGGGCCAGATCCTTGACATCTTCAACCCGCGAGCGCGCGGACGATGTCGACGATTTAACGCCCTCGGCCACTTTGTGCCCGGCATCCTTGGCCAGTTTTTCGGCCTTTTCGCCATCCTTGACCAGGGTGTCGAAGAGCTTGCTGCCATCGGTATCAATTTTCGAGTACACACCCAAACCTGCGAGCCAGATTTTTCGTGAGTACTCTTCCACCTTGCCTACCCAGGTGTTGCTGTCTTTAGCAGTCGGTTTTTTCGCAGCCATCGTGTTCCCCTCAATGTCATGTCGCGACGCCGGTGAGCAGGATCGTCGAATCATCAAGATGAACAAAGGTGCTCACCTGCATCAGGTTTAGACGTTAAACCGCCTTGTATCAAGGGCGCGGCCGCTATTAGACCGGCAACACGACTACGCCAGCGCCTTATCCAGCGAGCGTTCGATTTCCGACTGGATCATGCCGCTCATCGCCGACATCAACAGGCCCAGTTCCACATCGACCTTGACGTTGTTGTCGCTGATTAGCAGGGTGCCATTCACTCCCGAGCGCTTCAGTTTTACCGTGTCGCCCGCCCAGGTAGGGGTCAGGCCATACTGGCTGGCCAGTTTCTCGACCAAAGGAC
Source organism: Pseudomonas sp. TWR1-1-3 (assembly GCF_049896805.1). Classification (NCBI taxonomy): domain Bacteria; kingdom Pseudomonadati; phylum Pseudomonadota; class Gammaproteobacteria; order Pseudomonadales; family Pseudomonadaceae; genus Pseudomonas; species Pseudomonas sp. TWR1-1-3. Next base: position 344,564 of record NZ_JAFCUZ010000005.1, read on the forward strand.
GGGCTTTCTCACGTGCGGCTTCAAGGCCCAGACTGTGGGTACGTTCAACGCTGATACGCGCCATGGCGTGGCTCCTGATAAATAAAGCCGCCACTATACATTCACCCTCGCCAAGACAAAGCCGGCCACCGGGATTAGAATGGCCAGCATTCTCTTTTGGTGACAGCGATATGACTGATCAGCGCAAAGGCAGCGATGCCGAACCCACCACTCACTTCGGCTTCAAAAACGTACCGGAAAGCCAGAAGGCCGAGAAAGTCGCCGAGGTTTTCCACTCTGTAGCCGGCAAATATGACCTGATGAACGACGTTCTGTCAGGCGGCATGCACCGTCTGTGGAAGCGTTTTACCATCGAGCTGTCCGGCGTACGCCCGGGCAACAAGGTGCTGGACATCGCTGGCGGTACCGGCGATCTGGCCCGCAAGTTCTCCCATCTGGTTGGCCCTACCGGCCAGGTCGTGCTGGCTGATATCAACGCGTCCATGCTCAAAGTCGGCCGTGACCGCCTGCTGGACAAGGGCGTAGCCGGCAATATCGAGTTCGTTCAGGCCGACGCTGAAAAGCTGCCGTTCCCGGACAACTATTTCGATTGCGTGACCATCGCTTTCGGCCTGCGCAACGTGACCCACAAGGAAGACGCCCTGCGCTCCATGCTGCGCGTGCTGAAGCCGGGCGGCCGCCTGTTGGTACTGGAGTTCTCCAAGCCGACCAACGCGCTGATGTCCAAGGTCTACGACACCTACTCGTTCGCTTTCATGCCGATGGTGGGCAAGCTGATCCTCAACGACCCGGAAAGCTATCGCTACCTGGCAGAATCGATCCGCATGCACCCGGACCAGGAAACCCTGAAGTCGATGATGGTCGAGGCCGGTTTTGACCGCGTGACCTATCACAACATGACCTCAGGTATCGTCGCCCTGCATCGCGGCATCAAGCCCTGATGTTGCTGCGCGGCCTTCTCGCCAGCGTCGAACACGGCGTCAACCGCGTATTGCGGCTGGACAGCACGGCCCTGGCGCGTTTGCGCCCCTTGACCGGCAAGTTGATTGCCGTCGATTGCGCCAGCCCCTCGCTGCACCTGTTTATTCTGCCCAGCGAAGAAGGCCTGATGCTGGCGAGCCAATGGGCAGCCGAGCCTGACTGCACCCTGCGCGCGCCTGCCTCCAGCCTGTTGCGCCTTGCTCTGAGCAAGGACAAGAGCGCCATCCTGCACAGCCCTGAAGTCGAACTCGAAGGCGACAGCGCTGTGTTGATGGAATTGGCGGCGGTGCTGCAAGACCTGGAACTGGATTGGGAGTATGAACTTTCGAACTGGATCGGGCCTGTGGCAACGGCATTGATCGGTGGCCATGTACGCAGCCGCGCCAACTGGTATCAACAAGGTTTCGCCAGTATCAACCAGAACCTGGCCGAATACCTGAGCGAAGAAGCCCGCACTTTGGTCGGAGAACGTGAGGCGCAAGCGCGCTTTGACGAGCTGGACCAACTCAAACTCGACCTGGATCGCCTTGAAGCGCGCGTTGAGCGCCTTTGCCGATCCCTCAATTCCAGCGATAACGCATGAAGCTGCTTGCCATACGCCGTTTGTTCCGCATCCAGCGCGTCGTCATTCGCTACCGGCTCGATGACCTGCTGTTCGCCCTGCCCTTGCCGTGGTGGATGTTGTCCCTGCGCTATGCACTGCCGTGGCGCTGGTTCCCGCGCAAAAAACTGGAGCTGAGCCGCGGTGCCGCCCTGCGCCTGGCGTTACAGGATCTGGGGCCGATTTTCATCAAGTTCGGCCAGATCCTTTCGACCCGCCGCGACCTGCTGCCCGCCGATATCGCCGATGAGCTGATGCTGCTGCAAGACCGCGTACCGCCGTTTGACCCGCAGTTGGCAGTCAAGCTGATCGAAGAGCAGCTCGGTGCCCGGATCAGTGAAGTGTTCAGCCGTTTTGATATCGAACCACTGGCCTCGGCCTCGGTGGCCCAGGTTCACTCGGCAAAACTCAAGACCGGCGAAGAAGTGGTGGTCAAGGTTGTACGCCCGGGCCTCAAGCCGATCATCGGCTCCGACCTGGCCTGGCTGTTTATCCTCGCCCGCACTGCCGAGCGTTTGAGCGCAGACGCGCGCCTGCTGCATCCGGTGGATGTGGTCAGTGACTACGAAAAAACCATTTACGACGAACTCGATCTGTTGCGTGAAGCGGCCAATGCCAGCCAGCTCAAGCGCAACTTCGAAGGCTCGCCGCTGATGTATGTGCCGCAAGTCTACTGGGACTGGTGCCGCCCGAAAGTGTTGGTGATGGAGCGCATCTACGGGATCCAGGTCACCGACCTTGCGGCCCTGGCCGATCAGCGCACCGACATGAAAATGCTGGCCGAACGTGGCGTGGAGATTTTCTTCACCCAGGTGTTCCGCGACAGCTTCTTTCATGCCGACATGCACCCCGGCAACATTTTTGTCAGCACCGTGAACCCGTGGGCCCCGCAATACATCGCCATCGACTGCGGCATTGTCGGCAGCCTGACCCCCGAGGACCAGGACTATCTGGCGCGCAACCTGTTCGCCTTTTTCAAGCGCGATTACCGGCGCGTGGCGCAGTTGCACATCGACTCAGGCTGGGTACCGGCGCACACCAAGCTCAACGAGTTTGAAGCGGCGATCCGCACCGTGTGTGAGCCGATCTTCGAAAAGCCGCTGAAGGAAATTTCCTTTGGCCAGGTGCTTATGCGCCTTTTCCAAACGGCGCGACGCTTCAATATGGAAGTCCAGCCACAGTTGGTGCTGCTGCAAAAAACCCTGCTCAATATCGAAGGCCTGGGCCGCCAGCTGTACCCCGACCTGGATTTGTGGAGTACCGCCCAGCCGTTCCTTGAGCGCTGGATGCGTGAGCGCGTCAGCCCCAAGACCCTGCTGCGCAACCTGCACAGCCAGGTCGAGCAGATCCCGCATCTGGCCGGCATGACCCGCGACTTGCTCGAACGCATGTCGCAGCCCCATGCCCATAACAAACAATTGGTCGTGCGCGAACCCCGTGACAGCTGGTTCCTGCGCCTGATCGGTGCCGGGCATCTGGCCGCTGGCGCATTACTGGCCAGTATTGGCCCGCTACACACTGCAGGCTATTGGCCTGCCGGCATAATGCTGGCCGTGGGCTTGTATCTGATCGTGCGCCGATAGCCAGCCCCGGTCGAGGCTGGCAAACTGTTAATTCACCAGGCCTCAGCCACAGGGCTGAGGCAGGTTGTCGGAGTCGAACATGAAAGACTGGCTGGACGAGATCAAATGGGACAACGACGGCCTGGTGCCGGCGATTGCCCAGGACCACAACACCGGGCGCGTACTGATGATGGCCTGGATGAACCGCGAGGCACTGAGCCTGACGGCAACCGAGAACCGTGCCATCTACTGGTCACGTTCCCGTGGCAAGCTGTGGCGCAAAGGCGAAGAGTCCGGCCATGTGCAAAAGCTGCATGAAATGCGCCTGGACTGCGACGCCGACGTGATCATCCTGATGGTCGAACAAATCGGTGATATCGCCTGCCATACCGGCCGTCAGAGCTGCTTCTACCGCGTGTACGAAAACGCCGAGTGGAAGATCGTCGACCCGGTACTTAAAGATCCGCACGCCATTTACCAAGCAGGGCACTCCCATGACTGACACTCTGAGCCGCGTAGCCCAAGTGCTCGAAGCGCGCAAAGGCGCAACCCCGGACAGCTCCTATGTGGCCAGTCTGTACCACAAGGGCCTGAACAAGATTCTGGAAAAGGTCGGCGAAGAGTCGATCGAGACCATCATCGCCGCCAAGGACGCTGCCATCAGCGGTGATTGCAGCGATGTCATCTACGAAACAGCCGATCTGTGGTTCCATAGCATGATCATGCTGGCCCAGCTGGGGCAGCATCCTCAGGCCGTACTGGATGAACTGGAACGTCGTATCGGCACCTCCGGCCATGTGGAAAAAGCCTCGCGGCCGTCCACCTAACCCTTATTTGCAAAGGAACAGATCATGGGCATTTTTGACTGGAAACACTGGATCGTCATTCTGGTAGTCGTAGTCCTTGTCTTCGGCACCAAAAAACTGAAAAACCTGGGCACGGATGTCGGCGAATCGATCAAGGGCTTTCGCAAGGCCATGAACGACGACGAAAAGCCTGCCGAGCCCGTGGTTCCACCTGCGCAGCCAACCGCCGCGCCGCAGCCGCACACCACTTCGACCCTGAACGAGCCGCACACCATCGACGTGCAGGCGCAAAAAGTCGAAGAGCCGACCCGCAAAGACGTGTGAGCCAAAACTAATGTTCGGTATCAGCTTCAGTGAACTGCTGCTCGTCGGCCTGGTGGCCCTGCTGGTGCTCGGCCCCGAGCGCTTGCCGGGTGCTGCACGCACGGCGGGCCTGTGGATCGGGCGCCTGAAACGCAGCTTTAATGCGATCAAACAGGAAGTTGAACGGGAAATCGGCGCGGACGAAATACGTCGGCAGCTGCACAACGAACATATCCTGTCGATGGAAGAGGAAGCCAAGAAAATTCTGGCTCCGCTGCAGGACGCTGTGAAGCCGTTAACGCCCACCGAGCCACCTGTCAGTACCGCTCCCGTCGCACACCCAGAGTCTGCGAGCGCTGCGCCCGTGACCCTGAGCAAAACCGCGTCCGCCCCTGCGCCGCAACCGGCAGCGCCACACGACCCCACCCTGCCACCGCGAGCCCCTTAAGCGCATGAGCGATAAGCCTGAACACGACCAGCCAATGCCGCTGGTTTCGCACCTGACCGAGTTGCGTACCCGCCTGTTGCGCTGCATCGCGGCGATTTTCATCATTTTTGCCGGGCTGTTTGCCTTTACCCAGCAGATCTACACCCTGGTCTCCACGCCGCTGCGTGAATACCTGCCGGTGGGTGCAACGATGATCGCCACCGACGTGGCCTCGCCGTTCCTGACCCCCCTCAAGCTGACCATGATGGTCTCGCTGTTTATCGCCATTCCGGTGATCCTGCATCAGATCTGGGGGTTTATTGCACCGGGCCTGTACAAGCATGAAAAACGCATCGCCGTGCCCCTGCTGGTGTCGAGCATTTTCCTGTTTTACGCCGGCATGGCCTTTGCCTACTTCCTGGTATTCCCGCTGGTGTTCAAGTTCTTCGCCGCTGCCACCCCGGAAGGGGTTGCGATGATGACCGATATCAGCAGCTACCTTGATTTCGTCATGACCCTGTTCTTTGCTTTTGGCGTGGCCTTTGAAATCCCCGTAGCCGTAGTGCTGCTGGTGTGGATCGGCATCGTCGATGTGCAATACCTGCGCAAGATCCGCCCCTACGTGATTATCGGCTGCTTCGTGGTCGGCATGATCCTGACCCCGCCCGACATTTTCTCGCAAACCTTGCTGGCGATCCCGATGTGGATGCTGTTTGAAATCGGCATCCTGTTTGGCAGCCTGGTCAGCAAAAACAAGCGTGGCGATGACGCAGACGAGCAACCGGCCGATAACGACGCCCAACCGCCAGCACCACAAGCGTGAACCTGCTGCTCCTCGAAGAGGCTGATTTCATTGCCGCCGACCGCGTGATCCTGCGTGACCGGCGCCTGACGCATATGCAGGAAGTTCACCGTGCTGCAGTGGGCGACAGCCTGCGCGTGGGGCGCATTGGCGGGCTGATGGGCAGCGCCGAACTGGTGCGTCTGGAGGCCAAAGAGGCTGAGCTGGTTATCCACAGTCTGGACCTGCCGCCACCCGCCAAACTGCCACTGACCCTGCTGCTGGCGCTGCCGCGCCCGAAAATGCTGCGCCGGGTGCTGCAAACCGTAGCCTCGATGGGTGTGCCCAAGATCATTCTGGTCAACAGCTACCGGGTTGAAAAAAGCTTCTGGCAGACACCGTTTCTGGAGCCCGAAGCCATCCGCGAACAGTTGATCCTGGGGCTGGAGCAGTCCCGTGACAGCGTGTTGCCCGAGGTCATCATCGAAAAACGCTTCAAGCCGTTTGTCGAAGACCGCCTGCCGGCGCTGGTGGAAGGCACCCTGGGCCTGGTGGGCCACCCGGGGGATTACCCGGCCTGCCCGCGCGGGCTGGATGAGGCCGTAACCCTGGCCATCGGCCCTGAGGGTGGCTGGATCCCCTACGAGATCGACTTGCTGGCCAAGGCGGGCTTGCAGCCAGTGCAACTGGGCGCACGCATCCTGCGGGTCGAAACCGCCGTCACGGCGCTGCTCGCCCGCCTGTTCTAGACCGCTCTGCAGGGCGCTGCGGGCGCATTCCAGGCCCGCAGCAGCCCCTGACATTTGTGTAGCCTCTTTTCCTCCTTAAGATTTGCTCGCTCGAGCCGATGCAGTAGCACTTCAATATCACTCAAGAAGCCATGGACGGCTGTTATCGATGCCAATCGATCAAAAAAAGGAACTCGTCCATGAACCATTGGTTGACTGCCACACTAGGCAATATCAGTGTCAATCGTAAGCTCGGCCTGGGCTTCGGCCTTGTGTTGCTGCTGACCCTGCTCATCACCATCACCGGCTGGAATGGGCTGACCAGCGTGATTGAGCGGGGCGACAAGCTGGCCAATATTTCCCAGGTCATCGCCCTGATCAAGGATTTGCGCATTGCCCGCGTCACCTACGACAAGAACAACGGTGAAAACGGCCCGGGCGAGGTCAATGACCTGCTCAACAAGATCGGTAACCAGCTGGTCGCCGCCAACAAGCTGATGGTCCAGGCCAATGACCTGAGCATGAGCAAGGACGAAATCAGGGCCGTCGAGCAGTACAAGAGCATCTTCGCCACTATCGATGAGGCGACCCGGGCACGCGAAGTCAGCAGGGCCAAGCTCGGTGCAACATCCGTCGCCGCCCTCAGCCAGATTGCCGGGATCGAAAAGGATGTGCTCCAGAGTGAAAACCTGGCCGAGTTCAACAGCGTCAACCAGGTCAACCGGTCGCTGTTGCAGGCCCGCTTCGAGGTGCGCGGCTACACCCACACCGGCGATATCGATGCCGCGGTGCCTGCCGTGGAAGCCATCGATCAAGCGCTGGCAGAACTGGCCAGCCTCAGTAAGCGACTGCCCGCTACCTATGCCCCTCAATTCGAGCAGGCCATCGCTTCGCTGAAGAACTACCGCGCTGCCTTTATCGACTTTCGCGATTCCCAAGTGAACAGCGACAAGCAATTATCACAACTGCAAGTACTGGGCGATGCACTGGTCGACCTGAGCAACAAACTGTCCCTGTCACAACTTGACCAACGGGATATCGATACCCGACACGCCAAAACCGCGCTGCTGGTCTGCGCATCATTGGCACTGGTGCTGGGTATTATCGCGGCCTGGATCATCACCTGGCAGATCGTTACGCCCTTGCGCGACACGCTCAATATTGTCCGGGCCGTGGCAGCCGGTGACCTCAGCCAGAGCCGCCCGACAACCCGCCGTGACGAACCCGGCCAGCTGCAGCAGGCCATTGAAGTCATGCGCGGGGGCTTGCACGAACTGATCTGCGGGATCGGCGAAGGCGTTAGCCAAATTGCCAGCGCAGCGGAGCAGCTGTCTGCCGTTACCGGGCAAACCAGCGCAGGGGTCAACAGCCAGCGCATCGAAACCGATCAGGTCGCCACTGCCATGAATGAAATGGCCGCCACCGTGCATGAAGTCGCGCGCAATGCCCAGGAAGCGTCCAAAGCCGCGATCACCGCCGACCTGCAAGCTCAGGAGGGTGACACCGTGGTGGCCCAGGCCGTTGAGCAGATTGGCCGCCTGGTGGCGGAAGTGCAGCTATCCACTGATGCAATGGCACATCTGAAGCACGAAAGTGACAAGATCGGTAGCGTACTGGATGTTATCAAGGCTGTTTCGCAACAAACCAACTTGCTGGCCCTCAACGCCGCAATTGAAGCCGCCCGTGCCGGAGAGGCAGGTCGTGGTTTTGCCGTGGTGGCCGACGAGGTACGCAGCCTGGCGCAGCGCACGCAGAAGTCCACGGAAGAGATTGAAGTGCTGATCACGGGCCTGCAAAACGGTACGCAACAAGTATCCAGCAGCATGGACAGCAGCCGGTTGCTGACGGACAGCAGTGTAGAGTTGACCCGGCGGGCGGGTGAGTCTTTGAGCACCATTACCCGTACCGTATCGACCATTCAAGGTATGAATCAGCAGATTGCGGCCGCGGCCGAGCAACAAAGCGCGGTGGCCGAAGAGATCAACCGCAGTGTGGTGAATGTGCGCGACGTGTCAGAGCAAACTGCCACCGCCAGCAAGCAGACCGCCGCCTCCAGCATTGAACTCGCACGGCTAGGCACACAGCTGCAAACCCTGGTGGCCCGTTTCAAGGTCTGACCAGGAGCGGTGCGACTTTCGTCACACTAACGGCAACTGTCCTTCAGTTCCGGGCCACGACGCCGATGACCTGATACCCCTCCAAGGAGTATCACCATGTACCGTCAGCTGGCCCAACTGCTGGGCAATATCAGCGTCAACCGCAAACTCTGCCTGGGCTTCGGCCTGGTGCTGGTGCTGACCCTGCTGATTGCCGGCACGGGCTGGAACGGCCTGGTCTCGGTGATCGACCGGGGCGACAAGCTGGCCAACATTTCGAAAATCATCAGCCTGACCAAAGACCTGCGTATTGCACGCCTCGAATATGAACGCCAGCCCGGGGAAAGCGCACTTGCCGGCGTTACCAACCAACTGAGCGAACTGGACAACGCACTGGCGTTGTCGCGCAAACAGCTGACCTCTCCCGACGACCTGGCCCTGGTTGAGCAGCAGCTCAACGCCGTGGCGGAGTACAAACGTGCCTTCGCCGACCTTATCCAGGGCACCCAGGCCAGTGATCAAGCCGTTGAACGCATGCACCAGCAGGGCAATGTCCTGATCGAGCAAAGCCAGAAGCTCTCGACCCTGCAGGCCACCAAACGCAACAACGAAAGCCGCCAGGCTACCAACCTGCTGATCGGCTGCACACTGCTGGCACTGGTACTGGGCATCATTGCTGCCTGGGTTATTACCCGCCAGATAGTCATACCGCTGCAACGCACCCTCAAAACCGTTGAGCGCATTGCAGCAGGCGACCTGACCCACGACTACCCGACCGACCGCCGCGACGAGCTGGGCCAGCTACAGCAAGCCATACAGCGCATGACTGCCGGCCTGCGGGAGTTGATTGGCGGTATCAGCGACGGCATAACGCAAATCGCCAGTGCCGCCGAAGAACTCTCGGCGGTCACCGAGCAAACCAGCGCCGGGGTCAACAACCAGAAGGTCGAGACCGATCAGGTCGCTACCGCCATGCACGAAATGGCGGCAACCGTGCAGGAAGTGGCGCGTAATGCCGAAGAAGCTTCCGAGGCTGCGCTCGCGGCCGACCAGCAGGCGCGTGAAGGCGACACAGTGGTCGCGCAGGCCCTGGCCCAGATTGAGAAGCTGGCCATCGAAGTCGGCCACTCCACCGACGCCATGGGCCATCTCAAGCGCGAAAGCGACAAGATCGGCAGTGTGCTTGACGTGATCAAGTCCGTGGCCCAGCAAACCAACCTGCTGGCGCTCAACGCGGCGATTGAAGCGGCACGGGCGGGCGAAGCCGGTCGCGGCTTTGCCGTGGTGGCCGATGAGGTACGCAGCCTGGCGCAGCGCACGCAAAAATCCACGGAAGAGATCGAAGAGTTGATTGCCGGGCTGCAAAGCGGCACCCAGCAGGTCTCCAGCAGCATGGACAGCAGCCGCGCCCTGACTGACAACAGCGTTGAGCTGACCCGTCGAGCAGGCGAATCACTGGGCAATATTACCCGCACGGTGTCTACGATTCAGGGCATGAACCAGCAGATTGCCGCAGCCGCCGAACAGCAGAGTGCGGTGGCGGAGGAAATCAACCGCAGTGTATTGAATGTGCGTGATGTGTCTGAGCAAACCGCCGCCGCCAGCGAAGAGACAGCAGCCTCCAGCGTTGAACTGGCGCGCCTGGGTACGCATTTGCAGACACTGGTGGGGCGGTTCAAGGTCTAGAAACCTCTGCCCCTGTGGGAGCGGGCAAGCCCGCTCCCACAAAAGCAGGCAGGCCCTGCTCTTAAAGCACCTGACGCAAAAACGCCTGGGCGCGCAGGTCTTTGGGCGAGGTGAAGAAATCTTCCGGGGCGGAATCTTCCAGTAACTTGCCGTGGTCGAAGAACAGCACGCGGTTCGCCACTTCACGGGCAAAGCCCATTTCGTGGGTCACGCAGACCATGGTCATGCCTTCGCGGGCCAGGGTCTTCATCACGTCCAGCACTTCGCCGACCATCTCCGGGTCGAGCGCCGAAGTCGGCTCGTCAAACAACATCACCTTGGGTTCCATCGCCAGCGCACGGGCAATTGCCACACGCTGTTGCTGGCCACCCGAGAGACGTGACGGGTACTCATTGGCTTTTTGCCCGATCCCGACCTTGTCCAGCAATGCCCGGGCCTTGGCTTCGCGCTCGGTCTTGCCACGCTTGCGCACAACCTTCTGCGCCAGGCACAGGTTTTCCAGCACGGTCATGTGCGGAAACAGGTTGAAATGCTGGAACACCATGCCGACTTCACGCCGGTAGGCGTTCACGTCGGTCTTGGGGTTGGCCAGATCCAGGCCGTCGATGCTGACGGAGCCCGAGTCGAAGTCTTCCAGGCCGTTGAGGCAGCGCAGGAAAGTCGACTTGCCGGAACCCGACGGGCCAATCACCACCAGCACTTCGCCCTGGGCGACGGTGGTGCTGACGTTGTCCACGGCGCGCACGATATGGCCGCGGGTGTCGAAGACTTTTACCAGTTCGCGAACTTCAATCACTTTGCGCGAGCCTCCGCTCAAGCCGGCTGGCGAAATGCGACAGCGGCAGGTTGATCAACAGGTACAGGCCCGCTACGCAGAACAGGATTTCGAACGGCGAAAACGAGGTAGTGATGACTTCCCGACCGCTTTTGAGCAGTTCGGTAATGGCAATCACCGACACCAGCGAAGTGTCCTTGACCAGGCTGATAAATTGCCCGGCCAATGGCGGCAGCACCCGCTTGAACGCCTGCGGCAACACCACATAGCGCATCGACTGGCTGCCGTTGAGGCCCAGCGAGCGGGCCGCTTCGTTTTGCCCGCGAGCAATGGACTGCACGCCCGAGCGGATGATTTCAGCCACATACGCACCGGTGAACAGCGACAGCGCGGCAATACCGGCAAATTCGCGGGACAGGTTGAGTACGGTGCCGATAAAGAAGTAGAAGATAAAAATCTGCACCAGCAACGGCGTGCCACGGACCAGTTCGACGTACAGCGTCGAGAGGTCGCGCAGGGTCGGGTTGTTCGACAGCCGGCACAGGCCCGTAACCAGCCCGATAATCAAGCCCAGTACGCCAGACACCAGCGACAGCCAGACGGTCGTCCACAGGCCCCACAGCAGCGGCCCCGCAGCCCAGTGGCGGTTGACGCCGATCACATCGCCTTCGTCGACTTCGTCACCTTCGGCCAGTTGCAGGCTATTGCCGGCAACGCTCACCCGTTGTTCATTGCCATCATCACCGCGCAGCAGCACTTCGGCAGTGTCGCCCTTGCGTACCAGTTCGATGATGGTCGAGTGCTCAGCAGCCCGCTGGGCTTCTTCGGCCTGATAAGCGAAATACTGGGGGACGCGGTTCCAGCGCCATTCGTAAGACATCAGCGAGGTGGCGTAATACAAAGCCCCCGCCAGGCCGATGAGCACCAGCACGGTCAATACGTGCCAGGGCCACTGGGCTTTTTTTTGTTTGATCACTTTCAGGTTCCACGTCTTGTATCGCTAGGGAGGCCGTCATCGCGGGCAAGCCCGCGATGATTCAATCAGCCTTATTCCATGTCCTTGAGCCAGGCGGTGTCTTTGAACCACTTGTCATGGATGCGATCGTAAGTGCCGTCTTCGTGGATCTGGTGCAGGAAGTTGTTGATGAAGTTGATGCTGTCGTAGTCACCCTTCTTCAGACCGAAGGCCAGTGGCTCGTAGGTGAATGGCTGGTCAAGGAACACCAGTTTGCCGTTACCGAACTTGTTGACGGCTACAACGTTGTAAGGCGCGTCGTATACAAAGGCATCAGCCTTACCGTTAACCACGTCCAGCACACCTTCAGGCTCGTTGTCGTAGCCGTGGTACTGGGCTTTGGACATCAGCTTGCGGGCGATCATTTCGCCGGTGGTGCCGATTTTCGAGGTCAGGCGGTATTGCGGGTCGTTGAGGTCTTTGTAGGACTTGATCTTGTCAGCCAGTTCCTTGCGTACCAGCAGGGTTTGGCCCACAACAATGAAGGGTTCGCTGAAGTTCAGGCGCAAGTTGCGCTCCTGGGTCAGGGTCATGCCGCTGCCGATCATGTCGAACTTGTTGGTCATCAGGGCCGGGATGATGCCGTCGTAACCGGTAGACACCAGCTCCAGCTTGACACCCATGGACTTGGCCATCGCTTTGAGCAGGTCAACTTCGAAGCCAATGATCTGGCCACGCTTGTTGGTCATTTCAAAGGGCATGTAGGTAGGGTCCATGCCCACCTTTAAGGTGCCACGCTTGACCGCATCATCAATTGCGCCTGCATGGGCTGCGCTGATCGCCAGCAGTGCAGTGACACCGCACAGCAGTTTCGAGACAAACTTCTTCATCATCAACTCCCCCTCACCTACTCAATTAAGGTGTTGGCCTGCGGCTGGCTTGAAGCACAAAGCCAATAAAGCCGGGCACTCACCCATTCGAAAACGGATGCTAACTCACTGAGGGTTGTGAGACGAGTTTTGAAACAGAAAAGGCCAATGGCCGGGGGATACAGTCACTGTGGGAGCGGGCTTGCTCGCGATACAAGCGACGCGGTGCAACAGGTATTACGAGGTGATGCAATCGCGAGCAAGCCCGCTCCCACTTAAAGCGGAAACGGGTTGCTCACGAAGGATCAAGCAGCAGGCTGCAACGGCAACAGCGGTGCGTGAGGGTCGGCAGCAACCGACTCACGCCAGGCGTTCAGCCAGCCTTCGTGCCCCTCGCTCCACACCAGCGCATGCAGGCGTGCAAGGGCAACCGGGTCGCTCAACAACTGCATGCGCTCGTTGTTGGTAACGCCCTCTGGACCGACTTTGAGTGCATGACGCACACGCTCGGTACGCAACCACTCAATCGGCTCGGCTTCCCGGTGACGCGAGGTCGCCAAAGCACAGGCCAATGCGTTCTGCTGCGGATCAACCACGGCTCGGACAAAACCGTCATTCAGCGCATGGTAGCGATTTTCATGGGTGTATTCGGCGGTAGCCGACAACTCACGGGGCGGCGCATATTCCTCAGGAATCAGGAACAAGCTTTCGTCACGGGTCTTGAGGCCCAGTTTCACCCGACTGGAGATCACGGAAACCGGGATCGACAACATCAGTGAACCGACAATCGGTACCAGCCACCACAAAAAGCTCGGGTTCAACCACAGCACCAATGCAGCCCATGCAGCACCCAGCAGGGTTTGCGGGCCATGACGGCGTACGGCTTCGCTCCACGGCGTGGAGTCGTCGTCACGCTGTGGCGAGTTCCAGGTCGCCGCCCAGCCCAGAAACGCGGCCAGTACAAAGCGGGTGTGGAAGATCATGCGCACCGGTGCCAGCAGCACCGAGAAGAGCATCTCAAGCAGCATCGACAGCGTTACTTTGAACTTGCCACCGAACTCTTTGGCACCCTTGGCCCAGATCAGAATGATGCTCAGCAGCTTGGGCAGGAACAACAAGACGATGGTGGTGGAAAACAGCGCCACGGCTTTTTCCGGGTGCCACTGTGGCCACAACGGGTACAACTGCCGTGGTTCCAGGAAGTACTGTGGCTCCATCAGCGTGTTGACCGCCAGCAGGGCCGTCGACAACAGCAGGAAGAAGAACCACAACGGTGCCGACAGGTACGACATCACCCCCGTCAGAAACACCGCACGGTGCACCGGGTGCATACCCTTGACCAGAAACAGGCGGAAGTTCATCAGGTTACCGTGGCACCAGCGACGGTCACGCTTGAGTTCATCCAGCAGGTTAGGCGGCAACTCTTCATAGCTGCCCGGCAAGTCGTAGGCAATCCACACACCCCAACCGGCACGGCGCATCAACGCGGCTTCCACGAAGTCGTGGGACAGGATCGCGCCCGCAAAAGCGCCTTTACCCGGCAGCGGCGCCAGAGCGCAGTGCTCGATAAACGGCTTCATGCGGATAATTGCGTTGTGACCCCAGTAGTGGGATTCACCCAACTGCCAGAAGTGCAAGCCGGCGGTAAACAGCGGGCCGTACACACGGGTGGCGAACTGCTGCATGCGCGCATACAGCGTGTCCATGCCCGAGGCTCGTGGCGCGGTCTGGATGATACCGGCGTCCGGCGTAGCTTCCATCAGGCGTACCAGGCTGGTCAGGCACTCACCGCTCATCACGCTGTCTGCGTCGAGCACCACCATGTACTTGTAATCACCGCCCCAGCGACGGCAGAAGTCGTCGAGGTTGCCGCTTTTACGTTTTACACGGCGACGGCGACGGCGGTAGAAGATCCGCCCGAAGCCTTCGGTTTCGCGGCATACATCCAGCCAGGCCTGTTGCTCGGCAACGCAGATATCGGGGTCGTTGCTGTCACTGAGGACGAAGAAGTCGAAGCGGTCCAGGTCGCCGGTGGCGGCCACCGACTCGTAAGTCGCGCGCAAACCCGCGAATACACGGGTGACGTCTTCGTTGCAGATCGGCATCACCAGCGCGGTACGCGCTTGTTCCGGGATCGGTTCATTACCGGCGCTGGCGCCGGAAATACGGTATTTGTCGTGCCCGGTCAGCAGTTCCAGAAAGCCCATCAGGGCGGTCCAGAAACCCGCCGACACCCAACAGAACAGAATCCCGAACAGGATCAGGATGCTGGTTTGCAGGGCATAGGGCAGCACTTGCTGGGCCGTTTGCATCAACGGCTGGTGCAATACTTCTTCAAGGTCAACGAACGACCAGCCCTGGTACGGCATGATGCCTTTCATGTACCAGCCCGCAACGATGGTCTGGCCGAGCATCAACACCAGCAGGATGTAGCGGCGGATCGAACCCACCGTACGCCAGCGGGCCTTGGGCAGGACGCGTTCGTCGATTTCCGGCTTGGGCGGGTTGCTGCGCCCGGTCAGGCGCCGCCAGCCACGCACCAGGATATTGGTGCGCCATGGCTCTGGCACTACCTTGGTACGGCGAATCGGCGGCGTAGCCTTGAGCATGACCCGGCCGCTGGCGTCGAGGGCGAGCATTTCTGCTTCCTCAAGTTCAGCCGCCGAAGTCAGGTTCAGACGCGTGCCCACCGAAGCCTGAGCGGCCTCGGCAGCATCCACGTCGCTCTGCGCCGACAAGCGCGCATGCAACTCGGCGAACGAGGAGCAGTTCGCCAGTTCCGCGCGCTGCTCATCGCTCAGTGGTAAATGCGCCAGGTACTCGCTGAGCGAGGCCGGGTGGGGCTGAGCATTACTCATCGGCTGGCAACTGGTAGCTCCAGGTCTCGGTCAGCACTTTTTCAGTCTTGACCGGCTCCGGAGTGGCTGGGGTCGCTTCAGGCGCCTTGGCGTCCTTGGCTGCGTGGTCTTTCTTGTCCTGTGCCTTGGCCGCAGCTTTCTCGGCTTTGGTCTCAGGTGCCTTATCCGCTTTGGCGGCCGCAGCCGGCTCAACGTCCTGGACCAGCGCTGCACGCATTTCCGTGGCCTTGCTCGGGTCTTTGATTTTCAACCGCAGGGTCAAACGCCAGCCCTTGGTTTCAGGGTTGTAACGCACGTTGTTTTCAACCAGTTCGGCGTTGTCACCCACACTGACCTGGCTGCGCACAGCTGCATTTTCCGGCAGAGCCTTGAGGGACGGGCCTTCGAAGTCCACCAGATACGCCACACTGCCGTCTGGTTGGCGGATCAGGTTGGATTGCTTGACGTCACCGGTCGAACGCAGGGTCTGTTGTGCCCAGGCGCTGTCGGCCGGGTGCAGAGCTGCTTCATCCATGGTCCAGTGCAGGCGATAAGCGAAATCAAACGGCTTGAGCGGCTCCGGCAGGGTGTCCGGGCTCCAGAAAGCAACAATGTTGTCGTTGGTTTCATCAGCAGTCGGAATTTCTACCAGATCAACCGAGCCCTTGCCCCAGTCGCCCTGAGGTTCGATCCACGCACTTGGACGCTTATGGTAGTTGTCATCCAGGTCTTCGTAGTGGCTGAAATCCCGGCCACGTTGCAGCAAGCCGAAACCACGCGGGTTTTCAACGGCGAAGTTGCTTACCGACAAGTGTTTCGGATTGTTCAGCGGACGCCAGATCCACTCGCCGTTACCGGCGTGAATGGCCAGGCCCGACGAATCGTGCAGTTCGCGACGGTAGTTGAGGACCTTGGACGGCTGGTTGGCGCCAAACAGGTACATGCTGGTCAGCGGAGCGATGCCCAGCTTGCCGACCTTGTCACGCAGGAACATTTGCGCTTTGACATCCACTACCGTGTCCACGCCCGGGCGCAGGGTAAAGCGGTAAGCACCGGTAGCCCGTGGCGAGTCCAGCAGGGCGAAGATCACCAGATGCTTGTCGTTAGGCTTGGGTTTTTCGATCCAGAATTCGGTGAAGCGCGGGAACTCTTCGCCCGACGGCAATGCCGTGTCGATCGCCATACCACGGGCCGACAGACCATAGATCTGGCCCTTGCCCACAACGCGGAAGTAACTCGCGCCGAGCATGGTCATGATCTCGTCCTGTTTGTCCGCCTTGTTGATCGGATACAGCACGCGGAAACCCGCCCAACCGAGGTTTTCGGTGGCTTTAGGATCGAACTTGACGTCACCGAAGTCGAAACGGCTCGGGTCGTACTTGATCTCTTCAACCGTGGTGGCGGTCACTTCGTTGATTTTCACCGGCGTGTCGAAATGCATGCCCTGGTGATAGAAGGACAGTTTGAACGGGGTTTTGTCACCCGCCCACTGGGCCTTGTCACGGTTGAACTGGATTTTCTGGTAGTCCGCGAACTTCATGTCGCGGAATTCCTTTGGCAAATTGCTGCGCGGCGCTTGGTACTTCTGCTCGGCGAGGGTTTTAGCCTCAGCCGCCACGTCATCCAGACTGAATGCCCACAGTTGACCCGCACCGAACAAGCAAAAGAGCGCAGAGCCCGTCACCAGTGCGTTACGCAACCGCTTGGCAGACATTTTTGGTGCATTTAATGGACTAACAATCACGAGCAAACCTCGCCGAAAACAGATGATGAAACCAACGGCCAGCGATCTAAATGCCAGGTTGGCGAGCACTGTTCCGACCGTCAAAGGAATAAATGATTCCCCGGACGTGTCGGATTAGTCTCTGTGTAGCGCAGGATTATCTAGTAGCCCGCGTTACAACGCATCTACTGTCAGCAAGTATTTCTCGCTAAAACCCCCTGTTTTCAGACGAAAACACGGTTTTTCAGGGTTTTAGGTTTGTAACAAAAATGTCACAGGGCCATCATTGATCAAATGCACCTGCATATCAGCGCCAAAACGCCCCGATTCGACGCTGGGGTGAAGTCGTTTTGCCGCTTCAAGCAGCTGATTGAACAACGCCTCGGCCAATGCCGGTGGTGCTGCCGTGGAAAAGCTCGGACGCAGGCCGCTCTTGGTGTCTGCCGCCAGGGTAAATTGCGAAACCAGCAGCAAACCGCCGCCGATATCGGCCAGTGACAGGTTCATTTTGCCTTCGGCATCGCTGAATACCCGATAGTTGAGCAGCTTATGCAGCAACTTGGCGGCGCTGGCTTCGGTATCCCCGGGCTCGACGGCAACCAGCACCAGCAAGCCCTGATCGATTGAACCGACAATCTCCCCCGCCACCTCTACCCGCGCGCCACTGACGCGCTGCAACAGCCCCTTCATGCTTCGTCAGGCTGCAAGTTGAGCAGACGACGGGCCATTTGCTCGGTGGCGCGCACCAGGGCGTCGGTAATGCCGGGCTCGGAAGCGACGTGCCCGGCTTCACGGATGATTTGCAGCTCACTGCCCGGCCAGGCCTGGTGCAGCTCCCAGGCGTTATCCAGCGGGCAGATCATGTCGTAGCGGCCATGCACGATCACGGCCGGCAGGTGGGCAATCTTGTGCATGTCCCGCAGCAGCTGATTGGGCTCAAGGAACGCGTTGTTCATAAAGTAGTGGCATTCGATACGGGCAATGGACAATGCCCGGTGCGGGTCGCAGAAGCGCTCGACCACCTGCGGGTTGGGCCGCAGGGTGGCGGCGCGGCCTTCCCAGGTCGACCATGCCTTGGCCACATGCATCTGGGCAATCTGGTCGTTGCCCGTGAGGCGCTTGTGAAAGGCACTCATCAGGTCGTCACGCTCTTCCTCAGGGATCGGCGCGATATAGTCCTGCCAGTAGTCGGGGAAAATCCGGCTGGCCCCTGCCTGATAGAACCATTCGATTTCCTGCGGTCGCGCCAGAAAGATCCCACGCAAAATCAGGCCATGTACTTGCGCTGGATGGCTTTGCGCGTACGCCAGTGACAGGGTCGAGCCCCACGAACCGCCGAACAACACCCACTTGTCGATGCCCAGGTACAGGCGAATCCGCTCCATATCGGCGACAAGATCCCACGTGGTGTTGCTGTCCAGGCTGGCGTGCGGTGTCGAGCGACCACAGCCGCGCTGATCAAAGGTGATGATGCGATACAGGCCCGGATCGAAATAGCAGCGGCTGTTGGCATCGCAACCCGACCCCGGCCCGCCGTGGACAAACACCACCGGCAGGCCGTCTGGCGAACCGCTCTCGTCAACGTAGAGCACATGCGGGCCGTCGACCGCCAGTTCATGCCGGGCGTAGGGTTTGATCTGCGGGAACAAGGTCTGCATTACGCACTCCAGGGAGGGGTCGAAAGAGATTGCCGTCAGGCATCATAAACCCGATTGGAGGTATTGAGCATGCCCTTACTAAAAGGATGGGGTTTGGATCGGTTGCGCGCCTCCAACCCTCTCCCGTAGGGAGAGGGGGGCTGATTGTCGGTGTTCTTGAGGCCGCGCGCACTCTGTCCCCTCTCCCTCCGGGAGAGGGCTAGGGTGAGGGGCTTTTGACTTAACGTTCCCGGCCCCACTCAATAATCCGCGCCAACAATTGCTTGAGTACCACCCGGGTCGGTGCCGCAAGGTCTTCGCGATAGTTGAACGGCTCGAACTCTTCCATATAGGTGCACTGGGCCAGTTCCAGTTGCACAGCATGGATGTTGTCCACCGGACTGCCGTAATGACGGGTGATATGGCCACCCTTGAAGCGTCCGTTCAGTACATGACTGTAGGCTGGATGCTCGGCACAAATGGCTTCAAGATCGCGGGCCAGCGTCGGATCGCAACTGGCACCATTGAAGGTGCCCAGATTGAAGTCCGGCAGACGGCCGTCAAACAGATGAGGGATTTGCGAACGAATGGAATGCGCATCAAACAGCAGCGCATAGCCAAACTCGTCTTTCATGCGATTGAGTTCCTGTTGCAGGGTCTGGTGATAGGGTTTCCAGATCTGCTCCAGGTACGTCGCACGGTCCTCTTTCGTAGGCACCAGCCCTTCACGAAACAATGGCACGCCATCAAACAGCGTGGCCGGGAACAAACCTGTGGTGGCGCCCACATACATCGGCGCATCGTCCTGCGGGCGATTGAGGTCAATCACAAACCGCGAATACTCGGCTGCCAGGGTGCTGGCACCCAGCTCGCTGGCAAAGTCGTAAAGCTGCGGGATATGCCAGTCGGTGTCCGGCAGGCTTTGCGCCTCAGGGATCAGCCCGGCCTTGACTGCCGGAGTCAGTTTCAGACCAGCATGGGGCATGCTGATCAGCAACGGCACGCGGCCTTGTTTGAATGTCAGAACCTTGTCCACAAGCTTTCTCCTAAAGCGTTACGTCAACGCCGCTACGCACGACGCGTTTGTCCAGATCACCGCCCAGCCAATAAGCCAGGTCTGCCGGACGATCAATGTTCCAGGCGACAAAGTCGGCCACCTTGCCGGGCTCAAGCGAGCCGTGGGTCTCGCCCATGCCCAATGCCGTTGCCGCGTGCAGGGTGACCCCGGCCAGGGCTTCTTCGGGGGTCATACGGAACAGGGTGCAGGCCATGTTCAGCATCAGGCGCAACGACAGTCCCGGCGAGGTTCCCGGGTTGAGGTCACTGGCAATGGCGATTTTTACCCCGTGCTTGCGCAGGGCCTCCATCGGCGGCAACTGGGTTTCACGCAAGAAGTAAAACGCACCAGGCAAGAGCACGGCCACGGTACCGGAGGCGGCCATGGCAATGGCGTCTTCTTCGGTCATGAATTCCAGATGATCGGCCGACAGCGCCTGATAGCGCGCCGCCAGGCTGGAGCCATGCAATGAAGACAGCTGCTCGGCGTGCAATTTGACCGGCAGGCCCAATTGCTGCGCTACCTTGAACACCCGCTCGACCTGGGCCGGTGAGAACGCCAGGTATTCGCAGAACGCATCCACAGCGTCCACCAGCCCTTCGGCTGCCAGCGCGGGTAGCATCTCGTTGCAGATATGCTCGATATAGTCATCGGCGCGATCCTTGAACTCCGCCGGCAAGGCATGGGCGGCCAGGCAGGTGCTGCGCACCGTGACCGGCAACGCTTCGCCAAGACGGCGGATCACCCGCAAAATTTTGCGTTCACTCTCCAGGCTCAGGCCATAACCGGACTTGATCTCGACACTGGTCACGCCATCGCGCAGCAAACACCGCAAACGCTGACGGGCACTGTCGAACAACTCGTCCTCGCTGGCCGCGCGGGTCGCACGCACAGTGCTGGCAATACCGCCGCCGGCCGCGGCGATTTCGGCATAGCTCACGCCTTGCAAACGCTGCTCGAACTCACCGCTGCGGTTGCCGCCAAACACCGTGTGCGTATGGCAATCGATAAGCCCCGGCGTTACCCACGCGCCTTCAAGGCCGTGGGTTTGCCCATATTCGCCCGTCGGCAACTGCTGACGCGGGCCAAGCCACTCAATGTAGCCGTCACGGGTGACGAGGGCGGCATCCTCGATGATCGAGTACGTGCCGTTGGCCATTGTTGCGACATTGCAGTGCTGCCAAAGGGTTTTCATCGCGTCACTCCGTCAATGATCAAAAACTCAGGAAAGCTCGGGAGCCACTTCAATTGCCCGACCCGCTGCAGGTTTTACCCACAACAGATAAGCCACAACCAGCATGAGAATCCAGACCACACCTACCATTAGCGCGGCTTGTGTCTCAGGGAAGTAACCCAGTACGCCGAAGATAAACACCATGAACACAATGGCGGCAATCGGCGCATACGGCCAGAACGGCACCGGGAACTTGAGTTCGGCCACTTGTTCACGGGTCATGGAACGACGCATGGCCACCTGGGTGACCAGAATCATCAGCCATACCCATACCGTGGCAAAGGTCGCAATCGAGGCGATTACCAAAAAGATGTTTTCCGGGATCAGGTAGTTAAGCACCACACCCACCAGCAAGGTGGCGCCCATTACCAGCACGGTCATCCACGGCACGCCGTGTCTGGAGATTTTGGCAAAGCCCTTGGGCGCCTGCCCTTGCTGGGCCAGCCCGTACATCATGCGGCCTGCACCGAAGATGTCGCTGTTGATCGCCGACACTGCCGCCGAGATCACCACAATATTGAGGATGGTGGCCGCCGAGCTGATACCCAGACTGTCAAAGATCTGCACAAACGGGCTGCCCTGGCTGCCGATCTGAGTCCACGGGTAAATGGCCATCAGTACAAACAGAGTCAGCACATAGAACAGCAGAATGCGCAGCGGCACCGCGTTGATCGCTTTAGGGATCACACGCTGCGGATCCTTGGCTTCGCCGGCGGTAATACCAATGATTTCAATACCGCCAAAGGCAAACATCACCACGGCAAACGAGGCGATCAAACCGCCCACGCCATTGGGCATGAAACCGCCGAACGACCAAAGATTACTGATGCCGGTCGCCACCGCATCGGAGCTGCCCGAGGTGCCAATACCAAACAGCATGATGCCGAAGCCGGCCAGGATCATCGCCACGATGGCGGCAACCTTGAGCAGCGACAGCCAGAACTCCATTTCACCGAAGACTTTAACGCTGCACAGGTTCAGGCCGCCAATCAGCAGCACGATGCCCAGCACCCAGATCCAGCGCGCCACTTCCGGGAACCAGAAGCCCATGTAAATACCGAACGCGGTGACATCGGCCAGACACACGATGATCATCTCGAAGGCATAGGTCCAGCCGAGAATAAAGCCCGACATGGGCCCCAGATAGGTGCTGGCGTAGTGACCGAAGGAACCGGACACCGGATTGTGCACGGCCATTTCGCCCAGTGCGCGCATGACCATGAAGACCGCCGCGCCACCAATCAGGTAAGCCAGCAGCACAGCAGGTCCAGCCATTTGGATGGCAGCGGCTGAACCATAGAAAAGACCCGTCCCGATCGCTGAACCCAGCGCCATGAAACGGATGTGGCGAGCGGAAAGCCCGCGTTTCAAACCTTGAGTCTGGTTTTGCATTTCGCGTCCTTGATTATTTTTGTCGGCGAAAACAGAGACGCAGAGAGCCCGTAGGCCCTCTGCGTTTTTTTGGATTACAGGCTTGGCAGAACGTGTGCAGGCAGCAGTGCGTTCAGGCAACGGGACGCCAGCAGTTGCATGGCGATTTCGATGTCCGGCGCGAAGAAACGGTCTTTTTCATAATGCGCGACTTTGCTGCGCAGGGTGGTGCGGGCGATTTCCAGCTTGGCGGACGTTTTCAGGCCATCACGCAGATCCAGGCCCTGGCACGCGGCCAGCCATTCGATGGCCAGAACACCGCGAACGTTTTCGGCCATTTCCCACAGACGCTTGCCCGCAGAAGGCGCCATCGATACGTGGTCTTCCTGGTTGGCCGATGTAGGAATGCTGTCCACGCTATGCGGGTGGGACAACGCCTTGTTCTCGCTGGCCAGGGCCGCAGCCGTCACCTGGGCGATCATGAAACCGGAGTTGACGCCGCCATTGGCCACCAGGAACGGCGGCAGTTGCGACATGTGCTTGTCCATCATCAACGAGATGCGACGCTCACTCAGCGAACCGATTTCGGCAATGGCCAGGGCCATGTTGTCGGCTGCCATCGCCACTGGTTCGGCGTGGAAGTTACCGCCAGAGATCACGTCGCCCTGTTCGGCAAATACCAGCGGGTTATCCGACACTGCGTTGGCTTCAATGCCCAGCACTTCGGCGGCCTGACGGAACTGGGTCAGGCAGGCGCCCATGACTTGTGGCTGGCAGCGCAAGGAGTACGGGTCTTGTACCTTGTCGCAGTTTTTGTGCGACTCGGACACTGCGCTGCTGGTGCCCAGCAGATCGCGATAAATCGCCGCCGCGTCGATTTGACCGCGTTGGCCGCGGGCAGCATGAATGCGTGGGTCGAACGGCGAGCGCGAACCCAGAACGGCTTCAACGGTCAGGCCGCCACAGGCCATCGCAGCGGCAAACAGGTCTTCGCCTTCAAACAGACCGCGCAGAGCATAGGCCGTCGATACTTGAGTACCGTTAAGCAGGGCCAGGCCTTCCTTGGCAGCCAGGGTCAGCGGCTCAAGACCGGCTTGTTTCAAGGCAGTGACGGCATCCAGCCACTCGCCTTTGTAACGAGCCTTGCCTTCACCCAGCAGCACCAGGGACATATGCGCCAGGGGTGCCAGATCGCCCGATGCGCCCACCGAACCTTTGAGCGGAATATGCGGGTAAACCTCGGCATTGATCAGGGCGATCAATGCATCGATGACCACGCGACGAATCCCGGAGAAACCACGGCTCAGGCTGTTGACCTTGAGCACCATGATCAGGCGCACCAGGTCATCGCTGATCGGTTCGCCGATACCGGCGGCGTGGGACAGCACCAGCGAACGCTGGAGGTTTTCCAGGTCTTCACTGGCGATTTTGGTCGAAGCCAACAAGCCAAAACCTGTATTGATACCGTAGGTGGTGCGGTTTTCGGCAAGGATCTGCTCAACGCACGCCACGCTGGCATCGATCTGCGCCGAGGCGCTCGCGTCCAGGCTGAGGGTAACCGGCTGCTGATAAATGTCACGCAGTTGGGCAAGGCTCAGTTGGCCGGGGATCAGGTTTAACTCAAGCACGTTAATACTCCTTCACGCGTGTTACCGAAATTATAGAAATTGTTCGTAACCTTGTGGGAGCCGGGCTTGCCCGCGATGGCATCACCTCGTACGGCCTGAAGCACCGAGGCGACTGCATCGCGAGCAAGCCCGCTCCCACAAGATTCGTGCCCGTGGGTCAGCCGTTGATCATCGGCAGGTTCAGGCCCTGCTCGTTGGCGCAATCGATGGCGATGTCGTAACCGGCATCGGCGTGACGCATTACACCGGTGGCCGGGTCGTTGTGCAGGACACGGGCGATGCGCTCAGCCGCTTCGTCGGTACCGTCACACACGATCACCATGCCCGAATGCTGGGAGAAGCCCATGCCGACGCCGCCGCCGTGGTGCAGCGACACCCAGGTCGCGCCGCTGGCAGTGTTGAGCAAGGCATTGAGCAGTGGCCAGTCGGACACAGCATCCGAACCGTCCTGCATGGCTTCGGTTTCGCGGTTCGGGCTGGATACCGAGCCGGAGTCCAGGTGGTCGCGGCCGATCACGATCGGGGCCTTCAGCTCGCCGCTGCGCACCATTTCGTTGAACGCCAGGCCCAGCTTGGCACGCTGGCCCAGGCCGACCCAGCAGATACGTGCCGGCAGCCCCTGGAAGCTGATGCGCTCGCGCGCCATGTCCAGCCAGTTGTGCAGGTGAGCGTCGTCGGCGATCAACTCTTTGACCTTGGCATCGGTCTTGTAGATATCTTCGGCATCCCCCGACAGTGCGACCCAGCGGAACGGCCCTACACCACGGCAGAACAGTGGGCGGATATAAGCAGGGACAAAACCCGGGAAGTCGAAGGCGTTTTCTACGCCAACTTCTTTAGCCATCTGACGGATGTTGTTGCCGTAGTCGAAGGTCGGCACGCCAGCTTTCTGGAATGCCAGCATCGCTTCAACGTGCTCACCCATTGACGCTTTGGCAGCTTTGACCACAGCAGCCGGATCGGTCACGGCGCGGTCGCGGTACTGCTCCCAGGTCCAGCCTTTTGGCAGGTAGCCATTCAGCGGGTCGTGGGCGCTGGTCTGGTCGGTGACCATGTCCGGGCGCACACCACGGCGAACCATTTCTGGCAGCAGTTCAGCAGCGTTGCCGCACAGGGCAATGGAAATCGCTTTGCCTTCAGCGGTGTATTTGGCAATACGCGCCAGTGCGTCATCCAGGTCCGCGGCTTGCTCGTCGACATAACGGGTGGCCAGACGGAAATCGATACGGCTTTGCTGGCATTCGATGTTCAGCGAGCAGGCACCGGCCAGAGTTGCTGCCAGTGGTTGGGCGCCGCCCATGCCGCCCAGGCCTGCGGTCAGTACCCACTTGCCGACCAGGCTGCCGTTGTAGTGCTGGCGACCGGCCTCGACGAAGGTTTCGTAGGTGCCCTGGACGATGCCCTGGCTGCCGATGTAGATCCAGCTGCCGGCGGTCATCTGGCCGTACATGGCCAGGCCCTTGGCGTCGAGTTCGTTGAAGTGCTCCCAGGTGGCCCAGTGCGGTACCAGGTTGGAGTTGGCGATCAGTACCCGTGGCGCGTTGCTGTGGGTTTTGAACACGCCGACCGGCTTGCCCGATTGCACCAGCAGGGTTTCGTCATCGTTGAGGTTGGTCAGGCTTTCGACGATTTTGTCGTAGCACTCCCAGTTGCGCGCTGCCCGGCCAATACCGCCATACACCACCAGTTCAGTCGGGTTCTCGGCCACTTGCGGGTCGAGGTTGTTCATCAGCATCCGCAGGGGTGCTTCGGTCATCCAGCTTTTGGCAGTGAGCTGGGTGCCGCGGGCGGCGCGGATCTCACCATCACGGTGACGGGTGAACTCGGCAGGCGATTTTGGGGTAGTTGAAGTCACGGGTAACTCCTCAGCGTTGGGCAGATGCGTCGGGTGTGAGAAGAGGATCGACGCACACTTATGTACTTGTACATACAAGCATATGCAAGTTAGCGGCCAATCTGAAAATTTTCCTGATGAAAAAGCTGCAAGCCACGGAAATAAAGGTGCGCAACCGCAAGAGAAGTTTCTTGGTGGAGAGGGAGAAATTAGCGAGGGGTGTTACTGAAGTAGATGTGTGCGCTGATTTGGGGCGTTTGGTAACGCATGTGTTCTGTGGGAGCGGGCTTGCTCGCGATCGCATCACTGCGACCCGCCAATAAACCGAGTCACCTGCATCGCGAGCAAGCCCGCCCCCACCTGATCAGGACGGTGTCAGACCGCGCTCAACTCAATCACGCAACACAGCCCGGTTAGCGTGATTTCCAGCAACTCGCGATTGCCGCTTAGTTGCAGGCAGTCGTAGCGGCCCAGGTGTTCATGGCAGGTGTTACCCAGGCCAACATGCACCTGCTCGCCCGCACTGAACACCAATACGGTCTGCGCCGAACTGAACAGGCGTTGCGGGACGGTTGCATCCAGCCATTGCAGACGTGCTGCGTAGCGCTGCGGGGCGTAGATCAGGTTGAAGTCACGGATCGGCCCATCAATCAGGGTGCAGGAGACGGTGCTTTCACCCTTGAACGCAAATGCATCAAAGGGTAACAGTGCCCGCGTGCTCGCCCCGTCAACTTGCAAGTTCATGCCCGCGCCTTGCAGCACGCTGATAATCCGCTGATAACCCTCAAAACGCGAAAAGCCGCCTGATTCGCCAATATCGGCAATCGACAGGCGCCAGCCAAAACCGACAAGGCCTTCACCTGCGTCACGGGTGATTTCTTCAGTGCTGCCGCCGCCGTTTTTCCACGGCATGCGTGGATAATCGACGGCACGTAAAACAACGGGCTGGCTCATTTATTGAAGCGTCCTTCAAGACGATGACGGGAACCGGGGTGGATCAGCCGGGCGGCGGTCACAGGCTGACGGCCCGACCAGGTGCGGCGGCGAATCAGCAGGCACGGCTCGCCTGGCTCGATTTGCAGCAACTTGCACTCTTTGGGGTCAGCCAGAATCGCTTCGACCACATGCTCGCCTTCGGTCAGCGGAGCGACCTGAGACAAATAGGCATACGGTGTTTGCAGGGTGAAATCCTGCTTGAGGTAGTCCGGCGCCACCTGTGCATTCACGAAACGGTCCTCGATTTGCACGGCAATCCCGTTTTCGTAATGCACGATCAGGGAATGAAAGACCTTTTGCCCTTCACGCATATCGAGCACGGCGGCGCGTTCCGAGCCGGCCATTTCTTCACCCAGGCTGATGACCTTGCAGGTGTGAGTGTGCCCGCGGGCAGCAATTTCATCAGCGATGTTGTTGACTTCAAACAGCGCGGACTGTGTCTTGGGCTCGGCCACAAAGGTACCGACACCCTGCATGCGCACCAGCAAGCCGTCGGCGGTCATTTCACGCAGCGCACGGTTGATGGTCATGCGGCTGAAACCCAACTGGGTCACCAGTTCGCTTTCAGATGGCACACGGTAATGCGGCGGCCAGTTTCCACTCTGGATCTGTTGAGTGATCATTTGCTTTACGCGGGCGTAAAGCGGGGCCGGGCTGTCGCCCATGTGGGCGGCCAGCGGGGACACGACAGGCGGAGTCGACACAGGCAATCCTTGTTCATGAGTAAAGGGCGTAGCTTGCCGGAGTTTACCGGGCAGGCAAACGTCTGTATATGTATATACAAATAACAAGCTTTGGGGTACCGAACCGATGTCTGTCTTCTTTGCCGAGCGCGCCCTGCTACCGACTGGCTGGTCTGCCAATGTCCGAATCGAGGTGGGTGCCGATGGTCGCCTGACACAAATTACAGCCAATGCCGACGCGCACGGGGCAGAACGTTTGAGCGGCCCGCTGTTGCCGGGCATGCCGAACCTGCACTCTCACGCGTTCCAGCGGGCCATGGCCGGTTTGGCCGAAGTGGCGGGCAACCCCAATGACAGCTTCTGGACGTGGCGCGACTTGATGTATCGGCTCGTCGGAAAAATCAGCCCTGAACAACTCGGCGTCATTGCCCGTCAGTTGTACATCGAGATGCTCAAGGCCGGTTACACCTCGGTGGCGGAATTCCATTATGTCCATCACGATCTGTCAGGGCAGCCCTATACCAACCCGGCTGAGCTGGCACTGCGAATTAGCGAAGCTGCACGCTCCACCGGCATTGGCCTGACGTTGCTGCCGGTACTTTATAGCCACTCGGGTTTTGGCGGTCAGACACCCAACGACGGTCAGCGGCGCTTTATCAACAGCACCGAGCAATACCTCAAATTGCAGCAACAGCTCAAGCCGCTACTGGCGCAACAGCCAGCGCAGACCCTGGGGCTGTGTTTTCACTCGTTACGCGCCGTTACTCCCGGACAAATAAACGCAGTGCTGGGCGCCAGCGACACAACCTGCCCGGTGCATATCCATATTGCCGAGCAACAAAAGGAAGTCGACGACTGCCTGAGCTGGAGCGGCAAGCGTCCGATCCAGTGGCTATATGACAATGTCGAAGTCGATTCGCGCTGGTGCCTGGTGCATGCCACCCACGCCAACGCAGACGAAGTTCAACTGATGGCGCAGAGCAAGGCCGTCGCCGGATTGTGCCTGACCACCGAAGCCAACCTGGGTGACGGTATTTTCCCGGCGGTGGATTACCTCGCTCAAGGCGGGCGCATGGGCATCGGTTCGGACAGCCATGTGTCACTGAGCGTGGTCGAGGAACTGCGCTGGCTGGAGTACGGCCAACGTTTGCGCGACCAACGCCGCAACCGGATGTATCGCAGTGATCAGCCGATGATCGGGCGTACGCTGTACGACGCCGCCCTGGCGGGTGGTGCACAAGCGATGGGGCAACCAGTCGCTGGCTTGGCCGTTGGTCAACGCGCCGACTGGCTGGTGCTTGACGGCAACGACCCGTACCTGGCCACCGCACAGGACGACGCCATTCTAAACCGCTGGTTGTTTGCCGGCGGCGACCGCCAGATACGCAACGTGATGGTTAACGGCCAATGGGTAGTTCGCGACGGGCATCATGCCGATGAAGAGGCCAGCTGCCGCGACTTCACCCGTGTGCTACGCGAGTTGTTGGGGTAGGTGCATAACACCTTGTGGGAGCGGGCTTGCTCGCGATGGCTACGACGTGGTCTGTCTGTCAAACCACGGCGATCCAATCGCGAGCAAGCCCGCTCCCACAACACCCGCAGGTAGTTGGATTACAGACCGTTCAGATGCTTCGCAGCCCAATCGCGAACCTCGGCATAGGGATAATTTTCCAACGCTGCAAACCCCGGAATGGCCCGCGCTTTCATCTTGGTGAACATCGGCACACTGATGCCGCATAAAAACCGGGTCAGGCGTTCTGCCGGGGGATAACTTCCTGCGTATTCCTGATGCCTGTGGATAAAAGCGCCACACAGTGCTTCAACGTTTTTATCCACAAGCGGCGCCAGCGCGGGGGGCTCCGGTAAACGCGCCACCTGCCCTGCGCATACCGAGCAATGCCCGCACTGCCGAGGTGCCTGGTCATCGCCAAAATACCGGGCCAGTCGGTAGCTCAGACAGGTGTCACTGGCAAACAGCGCCAGCATTGCGTGAATCCGCTTGATCTCGCCGCTCTCGTGGGCACAGAAGTAAGCATGCAGCTCCTGGCTTAATGCCTCGGCATCAAAATCGCTCACCAGCAGGCTGTAAACCTCGGTCATCTGCTTGCTTTCAAGCTCGATCCAACCCTTCTCCTGAAAATAATCCAGCGCCTTGACCACCCGATTGCGATCGGCCTGATGCTGCCCGTACAGGGTGTCGAAATTTACCGTGGCCCAGGTTCTGGCGCGGGTGGAAGTCTGAATGATGGCCGAGACAAATTGCTGACGTTCACCTTCGAATTTGGCCAGTAATACCTCGGGCTCGATCAGGAATTTGAAACGGTACTCGGCAAAGTAGGCATAGCGCGGTGCTATCAAGCCGCGCAACTCCAGCTGCACCAGCAAGGTTTTAAGCGGTAGCTGACGAATATTGCTCTGATCGGACAACGGCAGCAGCATAAATTCCCACTGCCCTTCAGGTATTGCCCCACGCAACTCCTCAAGTACACAGCGAATACCCGCAAGCTCGGGCGTGTCGCCATACACAAAGTTTTCCAGCACGTTAAGGCTGTCGCGGTTGGCCAGCACCAGACAGTCGGAGGGCTGGCCATCACGCCCGGCGCGACCGATTTCCTGGCTATAGTTTTCAATCGATTTGGGCAGGTCGAAATGCACCACATTGCGGATATCGCTTTTATCGATACCCATCCCGAAGGCGATGGTGGCGACGATGCAGTTCAGCTGCCCGCCCATGAACTGGCGCTGAATGCCCTCGCGCTGCTCATGGGGCAAACCGGCGTGATAAGCATTGGCACTGATACCGTGCTGGCTGAGGTGCTCGGCAATCTGCTCGGCGGTCCGTTGCAATGTGACATAGACGATGCTCGGCTGGCCGATGCGCCCGTTCATCCACTGCACCAGGCGCTGGCGCTTTGCCGCGCCGCTGACCGGCTCAACCCACAGGTTGAGGTTGGCGCGATAGAAGCCGGTGGTGATCACATCCGTCTCGGCAATCGCGAACTTGGCCTGCATGTCCGCGATCACATTGGGCGTGGCGGTCGCTGTAAGCAGCAAGGCTTGGGGGATATTGAACTGGCGCTGGTAGTCTGGAAGTTTCAGATAATCAGGGCGAAAGTTATGCCCCCATTCAGAAATACAGTGGGCTTCATCCACCACCAGCAGTGAAATCGGTACTTGCTGCAAAAAGTTACGGAAGCGCTCGTTTTTCAGGCGCTCGACCGAAATCATCAGGATCTTCAATTCGCCCGCCTTGGCCCGGGCCATCACGGCGCTGGCGTCCTCACGACTTTGCGCGGAATCAATACTGGCGGCGGCAATGCCGTGGCGCTGCAAAAAAGCCAGTTGGTCCTGCATAAGAGCCAACAGCGGCGAAACCACCAGCGTCAGGTGGGGCAACAGCAGCGCCGGCAGTTGATAACACAATGACTTGCCCGAGCCCGTGGGGAAAATCGCTGCCGCCGAACGCCCGGCCAAAACAGCACTGACCACCGCCTCTTGCCCGGCACGAAATTGTGGATAACCGAAAACCTGTTCCAGGGTGTTGTACATCACTGTCACTCCATTGACCGCCACACGCGCAAAACTTTAACGCCAAGTTTGCAGACGATCGAGAAAAGGTCGGGGCAAATTGAGAGAGGATGATACAGGTGTGTTTTGAAATTACCCGATATCACTAGTGCAGACGCTTCTTCGCGGCGATATAGACAGCATGGTCATCACGGCGACCGACACCAAGCACCAGAACTATCAGACGGTTATCAATCACTTCATACACCAGCCTCACCCCGCTGGCACGCAGCTTGATTTTGTAACAGTTCGGCATATTCCTGAGCCCGACGGCCGGAACCTTTGGGGACAGCAAACGGCACTTGAGCTTCTTTAGTAGCTGGATCTGGAGCACCTTATCCAGCTTTTCCAGCTCCTTTTTTGCTTCAATTTCGAACTCAAGGGTATAAGTCTTGATTGCATCTGCCTGCGACTCAGTTTTTCTCGGCAGTTGCGATGAGCTCATCAATTTCGACCTTGATTGTAGGATTGCCACGCCGCTCTTTGACCAACCTGGCCAATTCAGCGTCGTCGATCATCTCCAGCAACAGCTCGTAGCGCTCAGGGGAAAGAATATAAAACGCAGGTTCGTTACGATTGAGAATGACCATTGGGTCACCACCGCTTTCACGATAAGTACCCATAGGGTCTTTTTTCAGATCTGTTACTGACGCAGCGACTTTAGCGAGCATGGCGAATGTCATGATATGGCCTCATGCCTATGTATACGGAAAGACTCATCTGCTAAATCTGTAAGCTGCTGAGCCAACACAATCAAGCACTAAAAATAGCACTTTTAACAGCGCCATAAAAGACACTCCAGCAAACGCTCACACTGAAAATCGGGACAATGAATAATGAACCTCGCCCCAGACCTCCCGGATACCCCAACCCTGCGTGAGCTGCTGCAGCTGCTGCACGAAGAAATCGGCTTGCCGGAACACAAGACCATCAGCCTCAAGACCGCGATCAATGCTGATTTGGGCTGCAATGGCGCGGATGCCCAGCATTTGATAGAAGCCCTGGAAGAACGTTTTGGCCTGGAACTGGCGGACTACGATGCCTATCGCTATTTCCAGCCCGCCGGTAATGACCCGCACCTCAAGCGCAAGGCCAAGGGTCGGGAAAGCAAAGTACCGCTGACCATCGGTATGCTCTACGCGGCGATCTGCAGCGGACAGTGGGATACCCAAGGCCTGGAGGCCTAGGCATGTGGGAGCAGGCTTGCTCGCGATGCAGACGCTGCGGTTTTGTCTGATTCACCGCCGCGATGCCATCGCGAGCAAGCCCGCTCCCACAGGATGTATACCCACAGAAAACTTCAGGCACAAAAAAGCCGCCTTTTCAGGCGGCTTTTTTGTGGATCAACACACTGACCGAATACTTACGCCTTCGGGCCGGCTGCCTTGATCGCGTCGCTGACGTCGAACTTCTTGAAGTTCTCTACGAACAGGCCAGCCAATGCTTTGGCAGCTTCGTCGTAGGCAGCTTTGTCAGCCCAGGTGTTGCGTGGGTTGAGCAGAACAGTCTCAACGCCCGGTACGGCTTTAGGCACGTCCAGGTTGATGATGTCCAGGTGCTCGGTTTCAGCGCCGATCAGAGCACCGCTCTGGATCGCAGCAATCACCGCACGGGTGGTCGGGATGTTGAAGCGCTTGCCAACGCCGTAGCCACCACCGGTCCAGCCGGTGTTAACCAGGTACACCTTGGAGCCGAAGCCACGGATGCGCTTGATCAGCAGCTCTGCGTATTCACCGGCCGGACGCGGGAAGAACGGTGCGCCAAAGCAGGTGGAAAAAGTCGACTTGATGCCGCTGCCCGAACCCATTTCAGTCGAGCCCACCAGTGCGGTGTAGCCAGACAGGAAGTGGTAGGCCGCTTGCTCTTCGCTGAGGATCGACACAGGTGGCAGTACGCCAGTCAGGTCGCAGGTCAGGAAGATCACAGCGTTTGGTTCGCCGCCCAGGTTCTTCTCGGAACGCTTGGCAACGTGCTCCAGCGGGTAAGCGGCGCGGCTGTTCTGGGTCAGGCTGACATCGGCATAGTCAGGGTGACCGGCAGCGTCGAGCACAACGTTTTCCAGCACGGCGCCGTGCTTGATGGCTTTCCAGATAACCGGCTCGTTCTTCTCCGACAGGTCGATGCACTTGGCATAGCAACCGCCTTCGATGTTGAACACCACGCCTTCGCCCCAACCGTGTTCGTCGTCACCGATCAGGTAACGGCTTTCATCGGCGGACAGGGTGGTTTTACCGGTACCGGACAGACCGAAGAACAGGGTCACGTCGCCTTCTTCGCCAATGTTTGCAGCACAGTGCATCGGCAGCACGTCAGCAGCAGGCAGCAGGAAGTTCTGTACCGAGAACATGGCTTTTTTCATTTCACCGGCGTAACGCATGCCAGCGATCAGCACTTTTTTCTGGGCGAAGTTGATGATCACGCAACCGTCAGAGTTGGTGCCATCACGCTCAGGCACGCACTCGAAGTTGGCCACGTTAAGCACTTGCCACTCATCACGACCGGCTGGGTTGTATTTAGCCGGGTTGATGAACAGGCAACGACCGAACAGGTTCTGCCAGGCAGTCTGGGTGGTCATTTTCACGGCCAGGTAGTGGTCTTCGGAAGCACCTACATGCACGTGGGAAACGAAATGCTCTTGCGCGTTGTTGAACGCCTCGACGCGGTCCCACAGGGCATCGAACTTGTCGGCCGGGAACTTGCGGTTGATCGGGCCCCAGGCAATGGCAGCCTGAGTGGACGGTTCTTCAACAATGAAGCGGTCAGCCGGCGAACGGCCTGTACGGTGGCCAGTTTCGACAACCAGTGCGCCATTGTCGGCAAGCACGCCTTCACCACGGTTCAGGGCTTCTTTGACCAGATCGTCGATGCTCAGATCGGTGTACACGGCGTTATTAGCTTGCGTCATGAGGTTCCCCGTCGGCCATTGGCCGAGTGCGCCAAACGTTTTGTAGTAGAAAAGTTTGCACTACTACCGCGAAAAAAGTGGGCCGGATTATGCCAGAAAACCCCAAAAAGAGTAGGCCCCACCTGTCAGAACCGCGCAAGAACGGGCTTTGACAGGTGTTTTACCTGAGCTGAAACGTTTTAGTGATGAGTGCCTGAAGGGGATTCAACACCTGCGCCAGCGAACAATTGATCGACATCTGCTGCATCAAACAGGTAACGCTCGTTGCAGAACTGGCAATCGATTTCGATATGACCGCCATGCTCGGTCACCAGATTGAGCGCATCGGCATGACCCAGGCTGGTCAGGGCATTGCCCGAACGCTCACGGGAGCAACTGCACTTGAATTCAATGGCCTGATTATCAAACAGGCGCACGGTTTCTTCGTGATACAAACGGTGCAGGATGGTCTCGTTATCCAGCCCCAGCAGCTCTTCTGATTTGAGCGTATCGCCCAGCATCAGCAGGCGGTCCCAGCTGTCGACGCGCTCGTCTTCATCCTTGACCACATCGGCAGGCAACTGCTGCAGGAACATGCCCCGCGCACGCTGGCCATCAGCAACCAGCCAGAAGCGGGTCGGCACTTGCTCGGACATCACGAAGTAATTGGTGAAGCAGTCAGCCAGGGTTTCGCCGTTCAGGTCCACGATGCCCTGGTAGCGCTTGCCGACCACCGGATCGATGGTAATGGCCAGTACGCCGTTGGGCAGCAGGTCAGCCAGCGTGGCATCGGCAGCAATCTGGTCGGCGTCAAAACGGGCCAGGCCGCGTATTTCCCGGTCGCTGGTGCATTCGATCATCAGCAGCGGCACCGGGCCTTCGGAACGGGCCTGCAGGCTCAGCAAGCCATCGATTTTCTGGTTGCCCACCAGCAACGCAGCCGCAGCCATCAGCTCGCCCAGCAATTGCTGGACCGGCTGTGGATAAGCGTGCTTGGCCAACACGTCAGCGTAGCTGTGCTCCAACGAGGCCAGTTCGCCGCGGGCGTCGCTGGTATCGAACATAAAGCGTTGTGTGGCATCGGTTTTGTGTAAGTCGGACATAAGAATAGAGTTCTGAATTGGTGACAAAATGTGTAAGCGCCATTAAATATCGTGCAGGTCTGATGACCCTATATGGCGCCATACCTGAATGATTACAAGCTATGCAGCCACGGACTCGACGTACGGCTTGCGGGCCCTGGCCAGCTCACTCGCCCCCACTGGCGTCATGAAACTGATGCAGTTGGCGCCGCTGCTTCTTGGTCGGTTTGCCATCAGTCGTGATGCCCATGGCCCCGGATTTGCGCATGGCAGCCGCGTTTTCGCGCTTGGCGATGCTTTGTTCGGTTTCGGCGTACAGCAATTGGGCTTCAGGGGCGCCACGGCGGACCACAGACAGCGCTTTGACTTCGACAGTGCGCTCTTCAAGGCCAACACGAATTTGCAGTTCATCGCCCAGGCGAGGTTCTTTGCTCGGCTTGCAGCGCTCACCCCGGCAATGCACCTTGCCGCTTTCAATCGCGGCCTTGGCCAGTGCCCGGGTCTTGTAAAAACGCGCCGCCCAGAGCCACTTATCCAGGCGAACCTTGTCGTCCTCTTCCTGCTTTTGCGCCACTGGAATTCCTCTTCACTTGAATAGTCAGAACTGTACTACTACTTGCAATGAACAACTGAAGCATTCGTCCCGATAGAATGCCTGCCTGCCGAGTAGCGGACACGCAGATAACTGTCGCCATTTGCTGAATATTCTGCGTGAATGCTCTTTGTACATTGCCAAATCGGCATCGCCGATTGCTTTACCTGCAGGGTTCCTCCTGCGGCCTGAATACGTTAATCGCTGGTTACTTATATTGAAGACTTTTGATCACTTGACCGTTGTCGGTCTGCGCGAGTGGGTGGCGCTTCCCGATTTGGGAGTCGCCGGCCTGCGCGCGAAAATCGACACCGGTGCCAGTACTTCCAGCCTGCACGCTACCGAAATCGAGCCTTTTGTGCGCGACGGTGTCGAGTGGGTACGTTTCAATGCCCACCTGGGCACCCTGGTACAACTGCGTCACCGTCACTGTGAAGCGCCTTTGGTGGCAATTAAAACCATTAAAAGCTCCAATGGCCACACCCAGGTTCGCTATGTGATCCGCACCGGCCTGGCGCTGGGTGATAGGGTCTGGCCGGTCGAGTTCACCCTCGCCTGCCGCAAATCGATGCGTTATCGCTTGTTGCTGGGCTCAAAAGCGTTGATCGACGGCCAATTGGTCGTCAACCCTGCACTAAAATATGTACAAGACAAGCCGGAATTCCCGGTCACTACTACCTCTGCCACAGGTGTTGCATGAAGATCGCTGTGCTGTCGCGTAACCCGCGTCTGTATTCCACTCGTCGTCTGGTTGAAGCCGGTACCGAACGAGGCCATGAGATGGTAGTGATCGATACCCTGCGCGCCTATATGAACATAGCCAGTCATAAGCCGCAGATTCACTATCGCGGCAAGCCGCTGGAAGGCTTTGATGCGGTGATCCCGCGCATTGGCGCGTCAGTCACGTTCTATGGCTGCGCAGTGCTGCGCCAGTTTGAAATGATGGGCGTGTTTCCGCTCAACGAATCGGTGGCAATTGCTCGCTCGCGGGACAAATTACGTTCGTTGCAGCTGTTGTCCCGGCGTGGCCTGGGTTTGCCGGTAACCGGTTTTGCCCACTCGCCGGATGATATTCCCGACCTCATCGAAATGGTCAACGGCGCCCCGCTGGTCATCAAGGTGCTGGAAGGCACCCAGGGCATCGGCGTGGTGCTGTGTGAAACCGCTACCGCCGCCGAATCGGTGATTGAGGCCTTTATGGGCCTCAAGCAAAACATCATGGTGCAGGAATACATCAAGGAGGCCGGGGGTGCCGATATTCGCTGCTTCGTGGTCGGTGACAAGGTGATCGCGGCCATGAAACGCCAGGCCAAACCTGGAGAGTTCCGCTCCAACCTTCACCGGGGCGGCAGCGCCAGCCTGATCAAGATCACCCCCGAAGAGCGCATGACCGCCATTCGTGCGGCCAAGGTCATGGGGCTGAGTGTGGCGGGTGTCGATATCCTGCGCTCCAACCACGGCCCGCTGGTGCTGGAGGTCAACTCATCGCCAGGCCTGGAAGGCATTGAAACCACCACCGGCAAGGATGTGGCCGGGATTATCATCCAGCACCTGGAAAAAAACAGCAGCCCGCATATGACCCGGACCAAGGGCAAAGGCTGACAGCGCATCAACCCTTGGGTGAGCAGACTTGTTGTGGGAGCGGGCAAGCCCGCTCCCACAGGGTCAAAGCTATACCGCCCCTCTTGGCAACATAAGCCCCAGCGGCAAACGTACACGGGCTTCAAGCCCTCCGCCGCTGCGGTTACGCAGCTCGACATTGCCACCATGCATGGAGGCAATCCGCTTGACGATCGCCAGCCCCAGCCCCGTACCTTTACCGCCACGGGCACGGTCACCGCGGATAAACGGGTTGAAGATATCTTCCAGCTCCGCAGGATCAATCCCTGCCCCCCGGTCCATCACGCTCAGCACCACATACGGCGCGCTGACATCACCCGATACGTAAGCCGCAACCTCCACGTCTTCGCCAGCATGGTGCAAGGCATTGCCGATCAGGTTGTTGAGCAAACGCTTCATCGATACCCGACGTAGCGCAAACGGCTGAATCGGCTGCAGACGCAGGCGCACCTGCTCTCCGTTCTGGTTATAGGGCGCCACCACTTCACGGATCAATTCACACAGATCAACCTCTTCAACCGGCTCGTCACGGCCGTCACGGATAAAGGCCAGGAACTGGTCGAGAATCGCGTCCATGTCCTCAATATCACGCACCATGTCGTCGGTCAGGTCGTTGTGGTTGCCCATCAGCTCCAGAGACAGACGCAAGCGGGTCAGCGGGGTGCGCAGGTCATGGGACACGCCTGCAAGCATCAGTTCTCGCTCGCGGCCCGCCTGTTCGACGTCTTCAGCCATCTGATTGAAGGCGCTGTACACCTCCGTCATTTCGCTGGGCGTGTCGCCGACAGGCAAGCGCACGCTGCGCCCCTGCCCCAACTGGCGAGCTGCATACACCAGACGCTTGAGGGGCTGATTGAGCTGGCTGACGAAAATCCACGCCGAAGCAGTGGACAACAAGCCGATGGCTAAAAACCAACCCAGTACATTCCAGATTTTTTGCCCACGCAGAGGATGCGGATATAAAGGCACTTTCAACCAGCCATCCCCCAGGCTCGGGGCACGCACCCACAGCGCAGGGGATGTGTGCATACGCAAGCGCACCTCTGTATCGGGGCCAAGCTCGGCCTGCATCTGACGCTGATAAATCTCGCTGTAAGGCCAGTGCTGTTCACCCTCGGGTACACCTCCGCCCACGACGCGAACCAAATCAACGGCATCGATGATCTTGTTGCGGTTTTCCTCATCGGCGGCCCAATAGGCACGCAGGGTCAGCGCCACGCCGTGGCTGTACTGGCGGTCAACCAGCACGTCCTCGTTCATAAGCAGATAAACCAGCGTCAGGGCCTTGGAAAACAGCACAACAATCAGGACAAGCCAGAGTGTGCGCGAGAAGAAACTTTGGGGGAACCAGACAGGGGTTTTCATAGACAGCCGCTTTTATACTTTGCAGGAGCGAGCCCCGAGGCCCGAAAAAAAGATAAATCGCGAGCCACACGGTACCAGACAGCACCAGTGCGACTCGCTCCTACAAATGATCTGTCATTTGGTTGCGTTGCCATCCGGCACGAACACATAACCCACACCCCAGACGGTCTGGATATAGCGGGGCTTGGACGGGTCCGGCTCGATCATGCGGCGCAAACGGGAAATCTGGACATCGATTGAACGCTCCAGCGCATCCCACTCACGACCACGGGCCAGGTTCATCAGCTTGTCGCGGGTCAACGGCTCGCGGGCATGCATGACCAGGGCTTTAAGTACCGCAAACTCACCCGTGGTGAGCATGTGAACTTCGTCGCCACGTTTGAGTTCGCGGGTTGCCAGGGACAACTCGTAATCACCGAATGTCACGCTTTCGTCTTCGCTGCCCGGCGCACCCGGCACCGGCGGCGCCTGACGACGCAATACCGCACGCACACGGGCCATCAGCTCATCGGGGTTGAAAGGCTTGGCCAGATAATCGTCGGCACCCAGTTCCAGGCCCTTGATACGGCTAAGTTCATCACCTTTGGCTGTCAGCATGATGATCGGCACGCGATTGCCCGCTGCACGCAAACGGCGACAGGCTGACAGGCCGTCTTCGCCGGGCAGCATCAGATCCAGCACCACAAGGTGGTACATTTCGCGGGCCAGCCGACGATCCATGTCCGCTGCATTGGTCACGGAAGTGGCGCGATAACCCTTGCTGGAAAAGAAACGTACCAGCAAGTTGCTCAGCCCAGGATCATCATCAACGATAAGGATTTTTTCGCCTTCAGACGTTTGTGCAGTGCTGCTCATTAGGATGCTCCTGTGATCTCGGCGCGCATTATGGCTCAGCCGCTGCGATACGCATTGTGTGCATTGTTAGCAGATTTTTCTTCCTTAAACATTAGACCAGGTAATGAGACCACCGCGCGCAATCCCCTGAATCCGGGAACGCTGGTTATAATGCGCGGCCTTTTGTGTCGGGCAATCTCGAACTTTCAATGGTTGTGCCAGTATTTATTTTTTCAACATCTGGCGTAATCAGCTGACTTCACGGGTCAACAGGCTGCCCTTTTGGCCCAGGCAGCGGCCCCTTCCGGGCTGCTCAACCAGCCTCGCAAGCCTTCAAGCCCGGGCCTGCGAGCCTGCATCACATTTTGTCAGGTGGTTTTATGGACAGCATCAACAGCCGCATCGCCGAAGAACTCGGCGTGCGCCCGCAGCAGGTCGAAGCGGCCGTCGCTCTTCTGGATGAGGGCTCCACCGTACCCTTCATCTCGCGGTATCGTAAGGAAGTGACCGGCAGCCTGGATGACACCCAGTTGCGTCACCTCGAAGAGCGCCTGCGCTACCTGCGCGAACTCGACGAGCGGCGCGTCAGTATCCTCGCCAGCATCGAAGAACAAGGCAAGTTGACCCCCGAACTGGCCCGCGACATCAAACTCGCCGACACCAAGACCCGCCTTGAAGACTTGTACCTGCCGTACAAGCAAAAGCGCCGCACCAAGGGCCAGATCGCCCTGGAAGCCGGCCTCGGCGAGCTGGCAGACGGCCTGTTCAACGACCCGACACTCACGCCAGATGCCGAAGCTGTCCGTTTTGTCGACACCGAAAAAGGTGTGGCTGACGTCAAGGCAGCCCTTGATGGCGCCAAGTACATCCTCATGGAGCGCTTCGCCGAAGACGCCAGCCTGCTGGACAAGCTGCGCAGCTTCCTCAAACAGGAAGCCATCCTCAGCGCCCGCGTGATTGCCGGCAAGGAAGAGGAAGGCGCCAAGTTCCGCGATTACTTCGAGCACGATGAACCGCTCAAAAGCATGCCATCGCACCGCGCACTGGCGATTTTCCGCGGTCGCAACGAAGGCATTCTGAGCTCGTCGCTCAAAGTCGGTGAAGAATTGCCCGGCACGATGCACCCCGGCGAAATGATGATTGCCCAGCGCTTCGGTCTGGAAAATCAAAACCGCCCGGCTGATAAATGGTTGAGCGAAGTGGTGCGCTGGACCTGGAAGGTCAAGCTCTACACCCACCTCGAAACCGACCTGCTGGGTGAATTGCGCGACGCCGCTGAAACCGAAGCAATCAACGTTTTTGCCCACAACCTGCACGACCTGCTGCTGGCCGCGCCGGCTGGCCCGCGCGCCACCCTGGGCCTGGACCCGGGCCTGCGCACCGGTTGCAAGATTGCCGTGGTCGATGCCACCGGCAAGCTGCTGGAGTACGCCACCGTGTACCCGCACGTGCCGCACAACAAGTGGGACCAGACCATTTCGGTCATGGCCGCCCTGTGTGCCAAGCATTCGGTCGATCTGATTGCCATTGGCAACGGCACTGCCAGCCGTGAAAGCGACAAGCTGGTCATCGATCTGATGAAAAAATACCCGGCCCTGAAAGTCACCAAAGTGATGGTGTCCGAGGCCGGTGCTTCGGTGTACTCGGCATCGGAACTGGCAGCCAAGGAATTCCCGGATCTGGACGTTTCGATCCGTGGCGCCGTATCGATCGCCCGCCGCCTGCAAGACCCGCTGGCCGAACTGGTGAAAATCGACCCTAAATCCATCGGTGTCGGCCAGTACCAGCACGACGTGTCTCAGCTCAAGCTGGCACGCGGCCTTGACGCTGTGGTTGAAGACTGCGTGAACGCCGTGGGCGTGGACGTGAACACGGCTTCGGTAGCACTGCTCGCGCGAATTTCGGGCCTCAATGCCACACTGGCGCAAAATATCGTGGCTCACCGCGACGAAAACGGTGCATTCAAAACCCGTGCAGCGCTGAAAAAAGTCAGCCGTCTGGGCGAAAAAACCTTCGAGCAGGCGGCAGGTTTCTTGCGCGTGATGAATGGCGACAATCCGCTGGACAGCTCGGCGGTTCACCCCGAAGCCTACCCGCTGGTCAAACGCATCGCTACGGACACCGAGCGGGACATCCGCTCGCTGATCGGCGACGCCGGGTTCCTCAAGCGTCTTGATCCGAAGAAATTCACCGACGAGACCTTCGGCCTGCCGACGGTGACCGATATTCTCCAGGAGCTGGAGAAACCAGGCCGCGACCCGCGCCCGGAGTTCAAGACCGCCGAGTTTCAGGAAGGTGTCGAAGACCTCAAAGACCTGCAACTGGGAATGATCCTGGAAGGCGTGGTGACCAACGTGACCAACTTCGGGGCTTTCGTCGATATCGGCGTGCACCAGGACGGTCTGGTGCATATCTCGGCCTTGTCCGAGAAATTCATCAAAGACCCGCGCGAAGCCGTTAAAGCCGGTGATGTGGTCAAGGTCAAGGTCATGGAAGTCGACATCCCGCGCAAACGCGTAGGCCTGTCGATGCGCATGAGCGACACCCCGGGCGAGAAAATCGACGGTGCTCGCGGCGCACGTCCGGGCTCGGCCCCGCGCCAGCAAAGCTCGGCACCGCGCAAGGAGAGCGTTGCCGCCGCACCGACCAATAACGCCATGGCCTCGTTGTTCGCCAACGCCAAACAGTTGAAGAAACGCTGATGGCCCTCCCGGACGGCCTGACCCAGAGCGCCTTCAGCCAGTTGCTCGGCTGCCGCGTGCAATCGCTGGAAGACGGTGTGGCGCATGTAGCGCTGAGCCTGGAGCCGCAATTGCGCAACCGCGCCGGCAAGTTGCACGGTGGTGTGTTGTTCAGCCTGGTGGACATCAGCATGGGCCTGGCCTGTTCCAGCACCCATGGCTTCGATCAGCAGAGCGCGACCATTGAGTGCAAAATCAACTACATTCGCGCGGTGGCTGAAGGCGAAGTGCTATGTATCGCCAAGGTCATCCACCCCGGGCGACGCACGCTGGTCGTCGAAGCGGATGTGTTGCAGGGCGACAAGCTGGTCGCAAAAGCACAAGGCACGTTCGCTGTCCTGTAGCGGCCAACGGCTGATTTGAGTTAATTTCGGCACTGCCAATGCAGTGCCGAAATGCGCTTGGAGCGCCGCGGCGCCGAATCAGGGACGGAACTGAGCGATGCCAACAAAACCAGGCGACCACGCCAGTTTCAACTTCACCCTTGTAGACCGTCCTGACCACCCCCATATTGGGGCGACTGACGCGTGAAGGAATCCAACTTGAGCCAACTTCTCAACCGCCGCCTGGCTCTGCTCAGCGAGCGCGCCAACCTCTCTCTTCTGGAGCAGTGCCTGCACGGCATCGAGCGCGAATGCCTGCGCGTCACGGCCGATGCTCGCCTGGCGCAAACCCCGCACCCGGAAGAACTGGGCTCGGCCCTGACCAACGATCAAATCACCACCGACTATTCCGAGTCGCTGCTGGAGTTCATCACCCCGGCCCTGCCTGATCCGGCGCAGACGCTGGCCAGCCTCGACAAGATCCA
Organism: Pseudomonas sp. TWR1-1-3; assembly: GCF_049896805.1. Classification (NCBI taxonomy): domain Bacteria; kingdom Pseudomonadati; phylum Pseudomonadota; class Gammaproteobacteria; order Pseudomonadales; family Pseudomonadaceae; genus Pseudomonas; species Pseudomonas sp. TWR1-1-3. The sequence continues at coordinate 387,627 of NZ_JAFCUZ010000005.1, forward strand.
CCGCTTTGCCTACAGCAAGCTCGGTAACGAGTTCCTGTGGAGCCCTTCGATGCCGTGCCCGTTGCCGGCCGAAGAAGACATCCCGATTGCCTACTACGGCACGTCCAATATCGGACAGCTCAAGTACGTTTACCGCAAGGGCCTGGCCCTGCGCTACGGCAAGACCATGCAGTGCATTGCCGGCATCCACTACAACTTCTCCCTGCCAGAGGCCCTGTGGCCAGTGCTGATGCAGGCAGAGGGTTTTGTCGGCACCGAGCGCGATTATCAGTCCGACGCCTATATCGCCCTGATTCGTAACTTCCGTCGCTACAGCTGGCTGCTGATGTACCTCTTCGGTGCTTCGCCTGCGCTGGATGCGGGCTTTTTGCGCGGTCGTTCGCACCAGTTGGAGCAACTGGACGCCGACACGCTCTACCTGCCCTATGCCACCAGCCTGCGCATGAGCGACCTGGGCTATCAGAGCAACGCCCAGGCAGGCCTGACGCCGTGCTACAACAACCTCGACAGCTACACCGACAGCCTGCGCAAGGCAGTGGCCACACCTTATCCGCCGTATGTAGAAATCGGTACGCACAAGGATGGCGAGTGGGTGCAGTTGAACACCAACATCCTGCAGATCGAAAACGAGTACTACTCCAACATTCGCCCCAAGCGCGTGACCTACACCGGCGAGCGGCCGATCCAGGCCCTGGTGTCCCGTGGCGTGCAGTACGTTGAAGTGCGCCTGCTGGATATCAACCCGTTTCTGCCGGTGGGCATCGATTTGCCTGAAGCGCGTTTTCTGGACGCCTTCCTGCTGTATTGCGCGCTGCAAGACAGCCCGCAGTTCGACAGCGCAGGCTGTGGCAGCTGCTCTTCCAACTTCCTTAGCGTAGTCAAGGAAGGTCGCCGTCCGGGCCTGCAATTGCAGCGTGATGGCGCAGCCGTTGACATGAAGGAATGGGCTACCGAGCTGCTGGAAAAAATCGCGCCGCTGGCCGCCTTGCTCGACCAGAGCCAGGGTGGCGATAACCACAGCAAGGCAGTCGACGAACAGCTGGCGAAGATCAAGGACGTGTCGCTGACGCCGTCTGCCAAAGTGCTGGCCAGCATGGCCGAGCACAAGGAGAGCTTCGCTCAGTTCTCGATGCGCCAGAGCCTGGCCCATGCCGAGTTCTTCCGCAGTGAACCGTTGAGTGCTGAAGATCAGGCTGCGTTTGAAGAGAAAGCGCGCAAGTCACTGCTCGAGCAGGCCGAGACCGAACAAACGGAAGAAGGCGACTTCGACCTGTTTGTGGCTTCGTACCAGGCGAGTATTTTGGCGATCAGTAACTAGGCAGATCAAAAGCCCCTTACCCTAGCCCTCTCCCGGAGGGAGAGGGGACAGACCGGTGGTGTTCGTGCGAGCGCGGGCGGTCAGTTCCTACGCCCACTGAGGCAAGGGACGGCTTACGGGTTTTACAGCAAAGCGTACTGTGCACCGTCACTGAAAAAACAGTGACCGGGCCTGGAAACCCGGGTAACAATATTCGCCTTAATGCCATCAATCCCTGTTTTTATGTGCTATGGCGGCTGTACGCGGGAGGTCTTCGGACCTGCCGGGTTCCTATTGTCCCGGTTTCCAGCCTGCGTACAGCTGCCACCTTCGCCTGGAAACGAAAGTGACAGCTCTTAATTACTTTAGGAGCGCGCTAAATGGCTGATCATCCCCCAATCAAAACTCTCGGCACTGTCACCTTCGACCCCTGCGGCCAGGACAACCACGAGCTGTTCCGCGTCAACCCCGACATACCGCTGCGCCAGGCGCTGGAGCAGGTGTCGGCGTTGCTTTATTGCGCAAAAAAACTGGCGCTGGATGCCGCGCTGGACAAGAACTGCGAGCGCCATGCCTGGGCTTCACATTACTTGTGCGACATGGGCAAGGCGGTAATAGATGATGTGTGTTTGCGGGAGTTTTGACGGGGCTTGTTGAGCACCGCAGTTGCAGTTATCCGTAGCAGCTGACGAGTGGAACGAGGCTGCGTTCGGTTGCGCAGCGACCGTAAAACCAGAGTTCCAAGTTTAACTGGCACACCACGGTGTTTGACTTTACGACGGCTTCGCCGCCGAACGCAGCCTCGTTCCACTCGTCAGCTGCTACGAATCTTCTCCAGCCCAGAGCCTGAACAGCTGGCGCCTTACAGCGCTTTCTCAAAGATCTTCGAGTTACGCTGGTAGTTGTACAGCGACGCCCGCGCCGCCGGCAGGCGCTCTACACCGCTAGGCTCAAACCCGCGCTCACGGAACCAGTGAGCAGTGCGCGTGGTTAACACGAACAAGGTTTTCAGCCCCTGGGCACGGGCGCGGTTTTCAATACGTTCGAGCAACTCATCGCCACGACGGCCATGACGGTACTCCGGGTTCACCGCCAAACACGCCAGCTCCCCCGCATCCGAATCGGCAATCTGGTACAGCGCCGCACAGGCGATGATCATGCCTTCGCGCTCCACCACACTGAACTGTTCGATCTCACGCTCCAGCACTTCACGCGAACGACGCACCAGGATGCCCTGCTCTTCCAGCGGGCTAATCAATTCAAGCAGGCCGCCGACGTCTTCAATCGCCGCCTCCCGCGTAACTTCAAATTGTTCTTGCGCCACCAGCGTACCGCCACCGTTACGGGTGAACAGCTCGGTCAACAGCGCACCGTCTTCGGCATAACTGACAATATGGCTGCGGGCTACGCCGCCACTGCAGGCCTCGGCGGCGGCTTCCAGCAATTCGGCCTGGTAGTCACTGCCCAGACGTTTCATATGCGCCGGCACCTGTTGTGGACGCAACTCACGCACCAACCGCCCTTCGGCATCGAGCAAACCCGATTCAGCACCAAACAGCAGCAGTTTGTCCGCCGCCAGGTCGATGGCGGCACGGGTGGCGACGTCTTCACAGGCCAAATTGAAAATCTCACCGGTGGGCGAGTAACCCAAGGGCGACAGCAACACAATCGAGCGCTCATCGAGCAGGCGGTTGATGCCCTTGCGATCCACCCGGCGCACTTCGCCGGTATGGTGAAAATCCACACCGTCGAGCACGCCGATCGGCCGCGCAGTGACCAGGTTGCCGCTGGCTACGCGCAGACGCGAACCCTGCATCGGCGAAGACGCCATGTCCATCGACAAGCGCGCTTCAATCGCAATGCGCAGTTGCCCCACCGCATCGATCACGCATTCGAGCGTTGATGCATCGGTGACACGCATGCCCTTGTGGTAATACGGCACCAGGCCACGCGCCTCAAGGCGGCTGTCGATCTGCGGGCGCGAACCGTGGACCAGCACCAGGCGCACACCCAGGCTGTGCAACAGCACCAGGTCGTGGACGATATTGCCAAAGTTGGGGTGTGCCACACCGTCGCCAGGGAGCATGACAACAAAGGTGCAATCGCGGTGGGCATTGATGTAGGGAGACGCGTGACGCAGCCAGTTAACGTAATCGTGCATAACCAGAGCCTGTAGAAAATAAATCGCCTAAAAAGGGCTAGAACAGCAAACGCACAACGGGCTGATGGCTATCGTCGAAACATTGTTGGCAACACGCGGCTCTCCTTGTGGATAAATCGTATGGGTATCTTCACTATTTCAGACAATAGTGTTCGATCAATTGAGTCAGTAGACGTACTGTCGGCTGCAAACGTGACATTTCCAGGTATTCCCCTGGTTGATGCGCACAGGCGATGTCACCCGGGCCCAATACCAGCGTTTCGCAACCAAGCTGCTGAAGATAAGGCGCTTCGGTGCCAAACGCTACTGCTTGCGCACGATGCCCGGTGAGGCGCTCAGCCACGCGCACCAACTCGGCATCGGCATCCTGCTCGAAGGGCGGCACTCCGGCGGCAATGGGCGCGAAATCGATCTTCACCTGGTGACGCTCGGCCAGGGGTTGCAGCTTGCTGCGGATAATGGCCCGCAGCGCATTCGGGTCCATGCCCGGCAGCGGGCGCAGGTCAAATTCAAGCGAGCACTGGCCGCAAATCCGGTTGGGGTTGTCGCCGCCATGGATACAGCCAAAGTTAAGGGTCGGTTGCGGCACGCTGAACTGCGGATTGCGGTACTCATTGAGCCACTGCTGACGCAACCCCTTAAGTTCGCTGATCGCGTCGTGCATGGCCTCCAGCGCGCTGTGGCCCAGGCTTGGGTCGGATGAGTGACCGCTCTGCCCGAGGATCTCGATGCGCTCCATCATCACGCCCTTGTGCATGCGGATCGGCTTGAGCCCGGTCGGTTCACCAATCACCGCAGCACGGCCCAGCGGGCGACCAGCTTCGACCAGCGCCCTGGCCCCGGCCATCGAAGTTTCTTCGTCACAGGTGGCCAGAATCAGCAGTGGCTGCTTGAAGGGCTGATCGAGCAAAGGCCGCACTGCTTCGATCACCAGCGCAAATAAGCCCTTCATATCGCAACTGCCAAGGCCAACCCAGCGGTTATCCACCTCTGTCAGCTTGAGCGGATCGGTCTGCCACAGCGCTTCATCGTAGGGCACGGTGTCGCTGTGCCCGGCCAGCACCAGCCCGCCGGGGCCACTGCCAAAACTGGCGAGCAAGTTGAATTTGCCGGGGCTGACCTGCTGGATATCGCAGTTGAAACCCAAATCGCCAAGCCAGCTGGCCAGCAAATCGATCACCCCGCGGTTGGACTGATCCAGTGTCGGCTGGGTGCAACTGACCGACGGTACGGCGATCAAGGCAGCGAACTGCTCTTTCATGGAAGGTAAGGGCATGCGCTGACTTCCTGTAGGCGGGGCGAGGCCCATCATAGAGCTATCTGCGCCGCAGAATAAACCCTCGCGGCCCGCCGGGGCGGCGAGTCCTGTACACTGCACGGCCTTGGCAGCCACACTTTTTCCCGGCTGCGCAACCGTTCCTGGATTTTCCGGCCATGCAAAAAGAAACCGAAATCAAACTGCGCGTCAGCCGCGAAACCCTCGCCGCCTTGCGCGAGCACCCTTTGCTGAAAAAGCGCAACAAAAGTGGCTGGGAAAGCCGTGAGTTGTTGAACCAGTACTTCGATACACCTGAGCGCGACCTGGCCAAGGCCAAGGTTGCCCTGCGCCTGCGCCGTGATGGCGAAGACGTGATCCAGACCCTCAAGACCCGCGGCGAAAGCGTTGCTGGCCTGTCCGTACGCAACGAGTACGACTGGAACCTGCCCAAAGCCAAGCTCGACATCAAGAAGCTCGACGGCGAATGCTGGCCACAAGAGCTGGCCGAGCTGGACAAAAAAACTCTCAAGCCCATTTTCACCACGGATTTCGTACGCGAACGTGCTGAAATTTCCTGGGGCCGTGGCAAAGCCAAAGTGGTCATCGAAGCCGCTCTGGACCTGGGCCATGTGATTGCCGGCAAGCAGAAGGAAGAAATCTGCGAGCTGGAGCTCGAACTGCGCGAAGGCGAGCCGTCTGCCCTGCTGGAACTGGCCGCCGAACTGGCCGAGAAGCTAGCCCTGATGCCGTGTGATATCAGCAAGGCCGAGCGCGGCTATCGCCTGTTCGACGCCAACAGCTACGCCGTCACCCTGCCAGCCCCGGTGCTGACGCCAGAAACACCCCTGGACGATGCCTTCGCCGCCCTGGCCTGGCACTTGCTGGGCAATAGCCAGCGCCTGGCCGAGCAGTATCGCTTCAATGGCCACTGGCGTTTGCTGCAAGACTGGGTTCAGCAATTGATCGACCTGCGTGCACTGGTCAGCAGCCTGGGTCAAGCCGCACCACGTCAGTCCACCAGCGCCTTGCGCGCTGCGCTGGACGCCCTGCTGGAAGACTGGCGCCCGCTGGTGCAGATCGGTCAGGACGACGAAGATGTGCGCAAAGCCGCACCGGAGCAGTTCCTCGAGGAACTGGAAGACCCGCGCTGGGGCCAGTTCTCCCTGAACACTTCGCGCTGGTTGATGGAGCGCAGCTGGACTGTGGACCGTGGCACCACCCGGGGCAACCGCCAGGGCGCTGCGCAGCTGCAAAGCTGGTTGCCACGGTTGTTGTCGGACGAAGCGATTGCCTTGCGTCTGAACCGCTACCAGCAGCAACCCGAAGACCTGGCCGAGCAACTGCCGCGCATCGAGCGTATTCAGGCCTGGCTGCGTCTGGCGCGTAACGTGCTGGAAATCCCGGAACTGGACCGTCTGTACGGCGAGATGAACAAGCTGCAGGAACTGGCCAACCTGCCGATTTCTGAAGACGCCGAGAGCAACGACGAACTGCTCAACGCCCGCAAGCAGCAAGCCATCGCCGTGTACCAGAACCGCGCCTGGAAGACCCTGCTGCGCGCTTAAGCGCCCGGCCTGTGTCCCTCAGCGCCTGCTGAGGGACATTCCTGCCTTACTTCGTGCCCTTGGGCATGTCCGCATCCGGCGTGCGCCAGATCAAGCGTGTGGTGTCATAGCCTTGCTGCTGAGCCTTGCTGAGCAACTCGTCACGGGTTTGCTGATCAACCTGCGGTTTACGCGACAGCAACCACAGGTATTTACGGTCGGGATTGCCTACCAGCGCCGTGCTGTAGTTGTCGCCCAGGTACAACACCCAGTAATCGCCCTTGGTCACACCCGGCAAAAGGGTCGATACCCAATTGTCGAACTCGACCCACAGCTTGTCGGTCTTGCCCTCCACTTGCGGCGTTGCCGTGCCCCTGGCCTCCTCCCACTTGCCCTCTGCGGTGCGGCAACGGTTCAACACCGCCACGTCGCCATCCGGCTTCAAGCTGTAATGGGCTTCGGACTGCGCGCAATTGCGCTGGAAGAACATCGGCAACCGCGCCAATTCATACCAGGTGCCCTGATAGCGCTTGAGGTCGACACTGGAGACGGTGTTGGGCGCCAGCGAATCGCTGCTGGAACTTGCACACCCGCCCAATAACAGCGCAGCCCCGAGACTGACTAAAAGACGTTTCATCATAAACGCTCCTGATCGGTCTTACTTCAAACCCTGGCCCGAGAAAATCAGCACTTTGTCGCCTGCGTACTGCACGCTGATAAAGCTCTTCTGATCGCCCCAGGTGCAGCTCGACATGCCCAGCGCGCCGGAGCAATCGGTCGGGGTGCCCAGCAACTGCTCGACTTCGGCCTTGGTCATGCCGGTCGACAGTTTCGAGTAGTTTTGCTGATTGATTTTGCTGCACGCGGCCAGCAAGACACAGAACGACAACAACGCCAGAGAACGCAACTTCATGGAAAGCTCCTGAGAAAGAAAGTCGGCAGTGCCGCTTGATCCAAGCTTAGAAGAGAAAAGCGCAGGCTGGTTCCCGCAGGACGCAGGGATTTATTTCAGGAGGGATAACAACAGTGGGAACGGGCTTGCTTGCGATACAGGCAACCCGGTATGCCTGACATACCGGGTCGATGCTATCGCGAGCAAGCCCGCTCCCACAGGGGCTTACGCTTTGTGGTAAGCGGTGATGCGTGCGACTTCTTCTTTCGAGCCCAGGTACACGGCTACACGCTGGTGCAGGCCTTCTGGCTGGATGTCGAGAATGCGCTGATGGCCATCAGTCGATGCGCCGCCAGCCTGTTCCACCAGGAACGACATCGGGTTGGCTTCGTACATCAAACGCAATTTGCCCGGCTTGGACGGCTCACGGCTGTCGCGCGGGTACATGAACAGACCACCGCGGGTCAGGATACGGTGCACGTCGGCAACCATGGCGGCAATCCAGCGCATGTTGAAATTCTTTTTCAACGGACCTTCTTCACCTGCCAGCAGTTCGTCAACGTAGCGCTGTACCGGGGCTTCCCAGTGACGCTGGTTGGACATGTTGATGGCAAATTCCTGGGTAGCGTCAGGAATGGTGATGTCTTCGTGGGTCAGTACGAAGCTGCCCATTTCGCGGTCCAGGGTAAAGCCTTTGACGCCGTCGCCCAGGGTCAGAACCAACATGGTCTGCGGGCCGTAGATGGCGTAACCGGCAGCGACTTGCTGAGTGCCTGGCTGCAGGAAGGCCTTTTCATTCAAAGGTTCGTTCTGGGTCAGGTATTCGTTCGGGCAACGCAGTACCGAGAAGATAGTGCCAACTGGTGCGTTGATGTCGATGTTCGACGAGCCGTCCAGCGGGTCGAATACCAGCAGGTACGCGCCTTTCGGGTATTTGCCCGGGATCTGGTAGGCATTGTCCATTTCTTCGGACGCCATGCCGGCCAGGTGACCGCCCCATTCGTTGGCTTCAAGCAGGATCTCGTTGGAGATCACATCGAGCTTCTTCTGCACTTCACCTTGCACGTTTTCGGTGCCCATGCTGCCCAGAACACCACCCAGGGCGCCTTTGGATACGGCGTGGCTGATCTCTTTGCAAGCACGCGCCACCACTTCGATGAGGAAACGCAAATCAGCAGGCGTGTTGTTGCTGCGGGTCTGCTCGATCAAATAGCGACTCAGGGTAACGCGGGACATGTAAGGCTCCGAACAAGGGGGAGGGGGCGAAAAACCCGCGCAGTTTAGCGCGTGTTGCCGTGCAAATCTTCTAATCAGACTCAGAACTGGCCGAACGGGTTCCAAAACAGCCACCAGAGACCCTGTGGGAGCGGGCTTGCTCGCGATGCAGGCCACGCGGTTTTCAGCTCAACCGCGTCGCCTGCATCGCGAGCAAGCCCGCTCCCACAGCGCGTGAAACTTCCTACAACGCTTTCCAGATCTCGGTCGCGTATTCGCGAATGGTCCGGTCCGATGAGAACCAGCCCATGCGTGCCGTGTTCAACACGGATTTGCGCCACCACTCTTCCCTGTCGTGCCACAGGTGCTCCACGCGCATCTGGGCATCCCAGTAGGCATCGAAGTCGGCACACACCAGGAACCGGTCATATTCGATCAGCGAATCCACCAGGCCGGTGTAGCGCGCAGGGTCGTCGTGGGAGAACACCCCGCCACGAATCGCCTGCAACACGTCATTGAGCCTGTGTGAGGCCGCGACATCCGGTGCTGCATGGAACTCGCCATTGCGTTTGCGCGCTTCGACCTGCTGCGAGCTCAGACCAAAGATAAACATATTGTCGGCACCCACCCGCTCGCACATTTCGACGTTGGCGCCATCCATTGTGCCAATGGTCAGCGCGCCGTTAAGGCCGAACTTCATGTTGCTGGTGCCCGACGCTTCGTAGCCTGCCGTGGAGATCTGTTCGGACAAGTCAGCCGCCGGAATGATGCTTTCGGCCAGGCTGACGTTGTAGTTGGGGATAAACACCACCTTGAGCAGACCGCGTACGGTGGGATCGTTGTTGACGGTACGGGCGATGTCATTGGCCAGTTTGATGATGAGTTTGGCCTGTTCATAACTGGCCGCCGACTTGCCGGCAAAAATCTTCACCCGTGGCACCCATTGGTTGCCCGGCTCGGCCCGAATGGCCTGATACAGCGCTACGGTGTGCATCAGGTTGAGCAGTTGGCGCTTGTACTCGTGAATCCGTTTGACCTGCACATCGAACAGGGCTTCAGGGTTGACCACGACCCCCAGGCGCTCATAAATCAGCGCCGCCAGGGTGCATTTGCTTTGCAGGCGCTGTTCGGCGAAGCGTTTGCGAAAATCGGAGCGCTCGGCAAAAGGCTCCAGCCTGATCAGTTTGTGTTCGGTTTCATCAAGCACATCCGGGCCCAGCACATCCACCAGCATGGCGGTCAATGGCGGGTTGGCCTGGAACAGCCAGCGGCGGAAGGTCACGCCGTTGGTTTTGTTGTTGATGCGCTCCGGGTAGAGCTTGTGCAACTCGGCGAACACGGTGCTGCGCATCAATTGCGTATGCAGCCCGGAAACGCCATTGACGCTGTGGGAACCGAGAAATGCCAGGTTGCCCATGCGTACCCGGCGGCCGTGGTCTTCCTCGATCAGCGAAACGGCACGCAACACGTCAAAATCATGAATGCCCTTGGCTCGCAGCGCATCGATATGGTGTGCGTTAATCAGGTAGATGATCTGCATATGGCGCGGCAACAGCCGCTCCATCAAGCCCACAGGCCAGGTTTCCAGCGCTTCCGGAAGCAACGTGTGGTTGGTATAGGACAAGGTGTCGACGGTGACCTGCCACGCCGCATGCCATTCAATGCCGTGCTCATCAACCAGGATACGCATCAGCTCGGCCACGGCGATCGAGGGGTGGGTGTCGTTGAGCTGGATCGACACATGCTCGGCCAGGTTCAGCAGCGTCTCATGGACGTGCAGATGGCGGCGCAGCAGGTCTTGCAACGAGGCCGAGACAAAGAAGAATTCCTGGCGCAGACGCAGCTCCTGGCCAGCCTCGTTGCTGTCAGCCGGGTACAGCACGCGGGAGATGCTCTCGGCCCGTACCACTTCGGCCACCGCCCCCAAATGATCGCCTGCATTGAAGCGGCCCAGGTTCAGATCGTGCAGGGCCCTCGCCCGCCACAGACGCAGGGTGTTGACGCTGGCCCCGCGCCAGCCCACAACAGGCGTGTCATAGGCAATAGCCCGCACCGTCTCGCCCGGCCACCAGATCTGCCGCAGCTGGCCTTGTTCATCCTGTTTGGTTTCAACCGAACCGCCAAAACCCACCGAGTACAGCACTTCAGCACGCTCGAACTCCCACGGGTTGCCGAAATCCAGCCAGTTCTCGGTTTGTTCCTGCTGCCAGCCATCGACAATGCTCTGGCGAAACAGCCCGTGCTCATAGCGGATGCCATAGCCGTGGGCGGCAATGCCCAGGGTCGACATACTTTCCATAAAGCACGCCGCCAGCCGACCCAGGCCACCATTACCAAGGGCCGCGTCCGGCTCCAGGACACGGATGCGCTCCAGATCCACGCCAAGCTCGCCCAGTGCCTCACGCGCCACCTCCAGCAACCCCAGGTTGCTCAGGCTGTCATACAGCAGGCGACCGATCAGAAACTCCAGCGACAGGTAGTACACCCGTTTCTGGTCCTTGCGATAAATCTGCCGGGTGCTGTCCATCCAGTGCTCGACCATATGGTCGCGGGCGGCCAGGGCTATGGCCTCAAACCAGTCATGGTCAAACGCGTGTTCCGGGTCCTTACCCACCGCGTAAGTCAGCTTGGCTACTACAGCGGCACGGAAAGCCGCCACCTGTGCGTCACGAACAAGCGGTTCCTGGGGCATCGATACAACCTCAATCGAGATGGAGCGATTTGAAGAGCGAGTGGTGTCAGCCTAGACGCTTCAACAGAAACAAAGTGCTTTGATTCGGGCTTTTTTCGGCGATTATTTAAAAAAAGCTGACAAAGTGAATGCCGCCCCAAAACGAGGCACATTCGCAGTTGAACGCTTTAAAACATGGCTCTGATCGAAAAACCGGCAAATGGTTGTTCACTCCTTCAGCAACCCCGGTATGATCGCGCGCCCTGATGCACGCTGGAATACAAGTCTGATGAAGTCCAACCTGATCGCCGCCGCGGAAATCGACCGTCTCGATACCTGGGCCAAATACTCCGCGCCCATGTGCGGCTCCTGCATTTCCAGCTGCTGCACCTTGCCGGTCGAGGTCAAAATCAAAGACCTGATCCGCATCGGCATCGTTGACGAGTTCGAGATGGGCGACCCGCCGAAGAACATCGCCAAGCGCCTGCAAAAGGAAGGGATCGTTGAGCGCTTCAACCAGAAGTCCGGGATTTTCACCCTGCAGCGCATGAGCAATAACGACTGCCTGTACCTGGACCGCAAATCGCGCATGTGCACGATTTATGAGATTCGCCCGGATACCTGCCGCAACCATCCGCGGATTGGCCCGCGCCCAGGTTACTGCGCGTATGTGCCCAAGGCCGTTGAGCGCAAGAACAGCAGCGTCAAGCTGATGGATTTTTAACCTGCAGCGCAGAATCGACTGACAGATCGCTTCGCGGGCAAGCCCGCTCCCACAATTACCACAGCCCCCTGTGGGAGCCGGGCTTGCCCGCGATGGCCTGTACGCAAATGACCTGACAGACCGCGCTCGCCGCAGCACGGGCAACGATGAACGAGTCAAATCCCGACCATAAAAAAACGCCCCCGACCGCAAGGTCGGGGGCGTTTTTGTAACCGCTAACTAAGTAACTTAGTTTTTGGCCTTTTTAGCAGCGCGGGTACGCTCGCCTTCGTCCAGGATCTTCTTACGAAGACGGATGGACTTAGGAGTCACTTCGCACAGCTCGTCGTCCTGGATGAATTCCAGAGCCTGTTCCAGAGTGAAGCGAACAGGTGGAACCAGAGCGATGGTTTCGTCTTTACCCGAAGCACGCATGTTGTCGAGCTTCTTGCCCTTGGTAGGGTTAACGCCCATGTCGGTGTCACGGCTGTTCAGACCAACGATCTGACCGTTGTAGATCTCTTGACCGTGCTCAACGAACAGCTTGCCACGCGCCTGCAGGGTTTCCAGGGAGTAGGTCAGCGCCTTGCCAGTTTCAACCGATACCAGAACGCCGTTCTGACGGCCGGACATGTGGCCCGACTTCATCACGTCGTAACGGTCGAAGATCGAGGTCAGGATGCCAGCACCGTTGGTCAGGGTCAGGAACTGGTTACGGAAACCGATCAGACCACGAGCAGGGATGTTGTATTCCAGACGCACACGGCCTTTGCCATCCGGCACCATGTTGGTCAGGTCGCCCTTACGCAGACCCATCTCTTCCATCACCTTGCCCTGAGATTCTTCAGGCAGGTCGATGGTGACGTTTTCGAACGGTTCGTGCTTGACGCCGTCAACCAGGCGGATGATCACTTCTGGACGACCAACGCCCATTTCGAAGCCTTCACGACGCATGGTTTCGATCAGTACGGACAAGTGCAGCTCGCCACGGCCCGATACTTTGAATTTGTCAGCCGAGTCGCCTTCTTCAACGCGCAGAGCAACGTTGTACAGCAGCTCTTTGTCCAGACGTTCCTTGATGTTACGGGAAGTCACGAACTTGCCTTCTTTACCGCAGAAAGGCGAGTCGTTTACCTGGAAGGTCATGGAAACGGTTGGCTCGTCAACGGTCAACGGCTTCATCGCTTCAACGTTCATCGGATCACACAGGGTGTCGGAGATGAACAGCGAATCCATACCGCTGATGCAAACGATGTCGCCTGCCGAAGCTTCTTCAACGTCTACACGGTGCAGACCGTGGTGACCCATCAGCTTCAGGATACGGCCGTTGCGGCGCTTGCCGTCAGCGTCGATGGCAACAACCGGGGTGTTCGGCTTGACGCGACCACGAGCGATACGGCCAACACCGATAATGCCCAGGAAGCTGTTGTAGTCCAGTGCCGAGATTTGCATCTGGAACGGACCGTCACGGTCTACGGCTGGTGCTGGTACGTTGTCGACGATCGACTGGTACAGCGGGGTCATGTCTTCAGCCATGTCGGTGTGGTCAAGACCAGCAATACCGTTCAGGGCAGAGGCGTAAACCACTTTGAAGTCCAGCTGTTCTTCGGTAGCACCCAGGTTGTCGAACAGATCGAAGATCTGGTCCAGAACCCAGTCCGGACGTGCGCCCGGACGGTCAACCTTGTTGATGACCACGATTGGACGCAGGCCGGCTTCGAAAGCCTTCTTGGTCACGAAACGGGTTTGCGGCATAGGGCCGTCTTGAGCGTCAACCAGCAGCAGAACGGAGTCAACCATCGACATTACGCGTTCAACTTCGCCGCCGAAGTCGGCGTGGCCCGGGGTATCCACGATGTTGATGTGGTAGCCGTTCCAGTTGATGGCGGTGTTTTTCGCCAGAATGGTAATACCGCGCTCTTTCTCCTGGTCGTTGGAGTCCATTACGCGTTCGTCGTTAAGCTCGTTGCGCTCCAGGGTGCCGGATTGACGCAAGAGTTTGTCTACCAGGGTGGTTTTACCGTGGTCAACGTGAGCAATGATGGCGATGTTACGTAGATTTTCGATCACTTGTGTATCTCGATCAGAGGATTCGGTGTGCTGACTGAGTCCAGGCAGCGATTAACAGTAGAGTCCGTGCAAGCCGTTACAGCTTGACGGCGGCGTCGGGGGGCCGGTGACGCAGGCCACAGGCATACAGCCCCGGGCTCTTAGCTCGGTCGATAAACGCGCACATTGGCATGTCCCTCACTGAGCAAATGGTGAGCATGCAGGCGACTCATCACGCCTTTGTCGCAATACAACAGGTACTGACGGGTGTCATCCAGTTCCTTGAAGCGGCTGTTCAAAGCATAGAACGGCAACGCTTGTACTTCGATGCCAGCCAGTTCCAGCGGTTGATCTTCCTGAGCATCCGGGTGACGGATGTCGATTACGATCTGGCCCGCCAGCACTTCGCTGACTTCTTCGACTTGCAAGTCCTGGCCCAATTCATCGATTACCCGATCAATCGGCACCAGTTTGGCCCGCTCGAGCGCACGCTCAAGCACGGCCATATCAAACTGTTGTTCTTCATACTCCACGCGGTTGCGCTTGGCGTGGGTCTTGGGGTTGACCGAAATCACCCCGCAATATTCAGGCATATGCTTGGCGAAGTCGGCCGTACCGATTTCTTCTGCCAGATCGATGATGTCCTGCTTGTGGCTGGCGATCAGCGGGCGCAACACCAGCTTGTCTGTAGCCGAATCAATCAGCGACAAGTTGGGCAGCGTCTGGCTCGACACCTGGGAAATCGCTTCACCGGTCACCAGCACTTCGATATCGAGGCGTTCGGCAATACGCGTTGCAGCGCGCAACATCATACGCTTCAAAATGACGCCCATATGACTGTTATCGACTTTGCCGAGAATTTCGCCCAAAACTTCTTCGAACGGAACGCTCACAAACAGCACGCGCTGGGAGCTGCCGTACTTCTTCCATATATAGTGCGCGACTTCCATCACGCCCAGTTCATGGGCACGTCCGCCCAGGTTGAAGAAGCAGAAATGGCTCATGAGGCCGCGACGCATGATCTGGTAGGCCGCCACGGTAGAATCGAAACCACCGGACATCAGCACCAGGGTCTGCTCGAGCGAACCCAACGGGTAGCCACCAATACTGTCGTGCTGGTTGTGAATCACAAACAACCGTTGGTCGCGAATTTCAATTCGAACTTCGATTTCTGGCTTTTTCAGCTCGATTCCGGCCGCACCGCACTCACGACGCAGCTTGCTGCCGACGTATTTCTCGACTTCCATCGAGGTAAACGGGTGCTTGCCGGCGCGCTTGCAACGCACCGAAAAGATCTTGCCCGCCAGCGCATCGCCGAAGTGCAATTTGCACTTTTCAACGATGTCGTCGAAGTCGCCCAACGGGTACTCGTCAACCTGCAGAAAATGCGCGATGCCCGGCATGCAGCTCAGGCGTTCGGTCATTTCTTTCAAGGCTTTAGGGTCACTTACGCGCGTTTGCAGCTCGATGTTGTCCCACACGCCCGTCACCACCACAGCCGGGTCCAGATCGCGGAGCACAGTACGGATGTTTTTGGCCAATTGACGGACGAAACGCATCCGAACCGGACGGCTCTTGATAGTGATTTCGGGGAAGACTTTAACGATTAGTTTCATGAAAACAGCGCGCGAGCAGCCTGCCAAAAAAGGGGGGCGCGGATTATAGCGGAAATTGCTCAAGGTTTAACCAGTTATCGTACAAACGGTTTTCATCGCACCAAAATAGAACATAAACGCCAGATTTCGCTTCATTTGGGTGCGATAAACGCGGCTAATCGGTAGTCTGCCCCGCTTACCTGCTTGAGATTGGCGCATTACGCCCAAGTCGGGGCACTGGCATGCAATTTGCTCCCTTGTGAGGCAGGTTGCCTTGGCAGAGTATTCGCGCCGGCATCAACCACTTATTAAGGGCATTCCACTACCAGCCCTAAGCCACCCCGGAGGACACTATGTCGAAGTCGGTTCAACTCATCAAAGATCATGACGTCAAGTGGATTGATCTGCGCTTCACTGATACCAAAGGTACTCAGCACCACGTGACCATGCCGGCCCGTGATGCGCTGGATGAAAACTTCTTCACCGACGGCAAAATGTTCGACGGCTCCTCCATTGCTGGCTGGAAAGGCATCGAAGCGTCCGACATGATCCTGCTGCCAGACGACAGCACGGCTGTTCTGGACCCGTTCACCGAACAGCCTACGCTGATCCTGGTGTGCGACATCATCGAACCGTCGACCATGCAAGGCTATGACCGCGACCCACGCGCCATCGCTACCCGTGCCGAGGAATACCTGAAGTCCACCGGTATCGGCGACACCGTTTTCGTTGGCCCGGAGCCAGAGTTCTTCATCTTTGACCAGGTGAAGTTCAAGTCCGACATTTCCGGCTCCATGTTCAAGATCTACTCCGAACAGGGTTCGTGGATGTCCGACCAGGACGTGGAAGGCGGCAACAAAGGCCACCGTCCTGGCGTCAAAGGCGGTTATTTCCCGGTTCCGCCGTTCGACCATGACCACGAAATCCGTACCTCCATGTGCAACGCCATGGAAGAGATGGGCCTGGTTATCGAAGTTCACCACCACGAAGTGGCAACTGCTGGCCAGAACGAAATCGGCGTGCAGTTCAACACCCTGGTGAAAAAGGCTGACGAAGTTCAGACCCTGAAATACTGCGTACACAACGTGGCAGATGCCTACGGCCGTACCGCTACCTTCATGCCAAAGCCTCTGTACGGCGACAACGGCTCGGGTATGCACGTTCACATGTCCATCTCCAAAGATGGCAAGAACACCTTCGCAGGCGAAGGCTATGCCGGCCTGTCCGACACTGCCCTGTTCTTCATCGGCGGTATCATCAAGCACGGTAAGGCCCTGAACGGCTTCACCAACCCGGCTACCAACTCCTACAAGCGTCTGGTACCAGGCTTCGAAGCACCGGTAATGCTGGCCTACTCGGCTCGTAACCGTTCGGCTTCGATCCGTATTCCTTACGTGTCCAGCCCTAAAGCTCGCCGTATCGAAGCACGCTTCCCGGATCCGGCAGCCAACCCGTACCTGTGCTTCGCGGCACTGATGATGGCTGGTCTGGACGGTATCCAGAACAAGATCCACCCTGGCGACGCAGCGGACAAAAACCTGTATGACCTGCCGCCTGAAGAAGCCAAAGAGATCCCGCAAGTGTGCGGCAGCCTGAAAGAGGCCCTGGAGGAACTGGACAAAGGTCGCGCGTTCCTGACCAAAGGCGGCGTTTTCAGCGACGACTTCATCGACGCGTACATCGCCCTGAAAAGCGAAGAAGAAATCCAGGTTCGTACCTTCGTACACCCACTGGAATACGAGCTGTACTACAGCTGCTAATCCGGTGACGCCTGCGCAAGCGGCGTGATTTGAAAAAGCCTCCTTCGGGAGGCTTTTTTGTGGGCGCCGTCTTACACAAGCATCGGATCAGAGCTTCTGGATTCGTGCCTGCACCTGACAGCCACCCTGCTGAGTGACCGGTAGTTTGTCGCCACTCAACCAATGGAGACTGACATGCACCCCTTACTCGCCCTCAAAACCCTGCTGCTGGCATGCGCCTGCCTGCTCATGCTG
Organism: Pseudomonas sp. TWR1-1-3; assembly: GCF_049896805.1. Classification (NCBI taxonomy): domain Bacteria; kingdom Pseudomonadati; phylum Pseudomonadota; class Gammaproteobacteria; order Pseudomonadales; family Pseudomonadaceae; genus Pseudomonas; species Pseudomonas sp. TWR1-1-3. The sequence goes on from NZ_JAFCUZ010000005.1 coordinate 405,006, forward strand.
GGCTGCAACAGTTCACCCACTGCGGTAACGGTCGAACAACTGCTCAAGACAGGCCAATCTTGGACAGGCACCCCTTACACCTGGCCGGACGGCAAGCCGGAATTCACCGTGGTCAAAATCACACTCCCGGCCAACACCGCACTGAAATGGCACACGCACCCCATGCCCAATATCGCCTACGTGGTCGCTGGCGAACTGCTGGTCGAAACCGAAGACGGCATGCACAAAACCACGCTCAAACCTGGCCAGGTACTGCCCGAGATGGTCAATACTTCCCATCGAGGCACCAGCGGCAAGGCCCCGGTAGAACTGATCGTGTTCTATGCAGGCACGCCCGGCATGCCGCTGTCCCATTAACCACGCAAGGCCCGTAGCAGGTACCGGAAGCTGCGTTCGAAACGCAAAACGGTGGTCACCTCAGAGTGGGCGCTGCCTGTGTCGCATCGCACACTCGGGGCTTGTGACCGGTGTGCGCTCGATCGCGGTACACAACCTCTGGCTGCACCCATAGCAAATATCCCGCGCACATTTTCAGGCAACTGAATCCATTCATCTAAATTGCACTATATTGGTGCGACTATAGTTTGATAGTGCACTTACCAGCCCAATTTGGTTCATAAACACTCGCATGCCGGGCTGCGGCGATATGCGCCCAGCTTGTAAACGCCTATTTCAGGGGAGCGACGCTTCTTTTCGGAGCCTTGGTTTGGTTTTTGCATTTTCCTTGCACCAGCGCTTCACCGCGCACGCAATCCGGGATCGGCCCATGACCATCAGTGACGCCCTGCACCGACTGTTACTCGACAACCTGACCACTGCCACGCTTTTACTCAATGCTGATTTGCGCCTTGAGTACATGAACCCGGCGGCAGAGATGCTGTTGGCGATCAGCGGTCAACGCAGTCACGGCCAGTTCATCAGCGAGCTCTTTACGGAGTCCACCGAGGCTCTGCACTCGCTGCGCCAGGCAGTTGAGCAAGCGCACCCGTTTACCAAACGCGAAGCCATGCTGACCTCGCTGACGGGCCAGAACCTGACGGTGGACTATGCCGTAACGCCCATCTTGAGCAATGGCGGCACCATGCTGTTGCTTGAGGTACACCCCCGCGACCGTCTGCTGCGCATCACCAAAGAAGAAGCCCAGCTGTCCAAGCAAGAAACCAGCAAGATGCTGGTACGCGGCCTGGCACACGAGATAAAGAACCCTCTGGGAGGCATTCGCGGTGCGGCCCAGCTGCTGGCCCGGCAATTGCCCGACGAAAACCTGCGCGACTACACCAACGTCATCATCGAAGAAGCAGATCGCCTGCGTAATCTGGTCGACCGGATGCTGGGTTCCAACAAACTGCCGTCGCTGGCCATGACCAACGTCCACGAAGTACTGGAGCGCGTGTGCAACCTGGTCGAGGCCGAGACCCAGGGCAGCATCACTTTGGTGCGTGACTATGACCCCAGCCTGCCTGACCTGCTGATCGACCGTGAACAGATGATCCAGGCAGTACTCAATATCGTGCGCAACGCCATGCAGGCCATCGGCAGCCAGAATGAGCTGCGCCTGGGCCGCATCAGCCTGCGCACCCGCGCCATGCGCCAGTTCACCATTGGCCACATACGCCACCGGCTGGTGACAAAAATCGAAATTATCGACAACGGCCCGGGCATACCGTTCGAGCTGCAAGACACCCTGTTTTTCCCGATGGTCAGCGGCCGCCCGGACGGTACCGGGCTTGGCCTGGCCATCACGCAAAACATCATCAGTCAGCACCAGGGGTTGATCGAGTGTGAAAGCCACCCCGGCCACACACTCTTCTCGATCTTTCTACCACTGGAACAAGGAGCCGCATCGACATGAGCCGAAGTGAAACCGTGTGGATCGTCGACGACGACCGTTCAATCCGCTGGGTACTGGAAAAAGCCTTGCAACAGGAAGGCATGACCACACAAAGTTTCGACAGTGCCGATGGGGTCATGAGCCGACTGGCTCGCCAACAGCCTGACGTGATCATTTCCGATATCCGCATGCCCGGCTCCAGCGGTCTGGACCTGCTCGCCAAAATCCGCGAACAGCACCCGCGCCTGCCGGTCATCATCATGACCGCTCATTCCGATCTGGACAGCGCGGTAGCGTCCTATCAGGGCGGCGCATTCGAATATCTGCCCAAGCCGTTTGATGTCGATGACGCCGTGTCTCTGGTCAAGCGCGCCAACCAGCACGCCCAGGAGCAGCAAGGCCTGGCCGTAGCGCCGACGCTGGCCCCGACGCCGGAAATCATCGGCGAAGCCCCGGCGATGCAAGAGGTGTTTCGTGCCATTGGCCGCCTGAGCCACTCCAACATCACGGTGCTGATCAACGGTGAATCAGGTACCGGCAAAGAGCTGGTGGCCCACGCCCTGCACCGCCACAGCCCGCGGGCCGCGTCGCCATTTATCGCATTGAACATGGCTGCGATCCCCAAGGACCTCATGGAATCCGAGCTATTCGGCCATGAAAAAGGCGCTTTCACTGGCGCTGCAAACCTGCGCCGGGGTCGTTTTGAGCAGGCCGATGGCGGCACCCTGTTCCTCGATGAGATCGGCGACATGCCGGCGGACACCCAAACCCGGTTGCTGCGGGTACTGGCCGATGGCGAGTTCTACCGGGTTGGCGGGCACACGCCGGTCAAGGTCGATGTTCGCATCATCGCAGCCACACACCAGAACCTTGAAACCCTGGTGCAGGCCGGCAAGTTTCGTGAAGACCTGTTCCACCGTCTGAACGTAATCCGCATCCATATTCCGCGCCTGTCAGACCGCCGCGAAGACATCCCGACCCTGGCCCGGCACTTTCTCAGCAGCGCCGCGCAAGAACTGTCCGTAGAGCCAAAACTGCTCAAGGCCGAGACCGAGCAGTACCTGAAAAACCTGCCCTGGCCAGGCAACGTGCGCCAGCTGGAGAACACCTGCCGCTGGATCACGGTGATGGCTTCGGGTCGCGAAGTGCATATCGGCGACCTGCCTCCCGAGTTGCTCAACCTGCAACAGGACGCCTCCCCTGTCACCAACTGGGAGCAGGCACTGCGCCAGTGGGCTGACCAGGCGCTGGGGCGTGGCCAGTCCAACCTGCTCGACAGTGCAGTGCCGACCTTTGAGCGGATCATGATCGAGACGGCGCTCAAGCACACCGCAGGCCGCCGTCGCGACGCTGCCGTGCTGTTGGGCTGGGGCCGCAATACCTTGACCCGCAAGATCAAGGAACTGGGCATGAAGATCGATGGCGACGAGGATGAGGGCGACGAGGCTTGAAGCCGTTCGAAAGCGCCCTCACCCCAACCCTCTCCCGTAGGGAGAGGGAGCTGATGGGTGGTGTTTCATAAATCTGCTTTTGCCTTTAGTCCCCTTTCCCTGCGGAAGAGGGTTAGGGGCTCTTGATCTGACCGCACCACCCTCAAGCAACCCGCCCCAATATCGTGCACAGCTCTAGCCCAAGGGTTTGCGCCAAAATCGGGAACAAAATCAGCCCCCAAACAAAAGCCCCGGATTCCGGGGCTTTTGCGTACTCAAGGGGCAATTTTTACAAAAAATCAAAAACTGGCACGCGCCCTGCAATACCTATTACACGCAACACCGCTTTAGGGGACCTTGATACAGGCAGGTCAAGACTCCCCACTTTTACACCGCAGCCTTGATGCCTTTTGCATCAACGCGCACAGCGCTTTTGGGGAACCCGGTACAGGCAGGCTGGAATTCCCTCTTTTATTACTCTCGCAGGTTTACCTGCAACCGCCAGCGTCCATCTTGCGACGCCCCGGCCCAGTCGCCCTTCAAGGCACGGGCCGCCACCAGGGTCAGCAGCAACCCGCCATCCGTATCACGCACCCGCCAGTTCACGCTCTTGCCGTTAAACGTCAACTGGCCGCTCTGCACCTTGCCCCTGGCATCAAGCAGCAACCCCAGCGTGCCGTCGACCAGCTCACCATGCAGCTTGGGCTCGGCGCTGAACCACACCACCAGGCCCCCGGGCAGCACGTCCACCTGCTGCAGCTCCACAGGGGTTGGCGCGGTCAATCGACCGATCATCATCCCCACCATCACACCGACTATCGCCAAAGAACCTAAAACCCGTGGCCATAGTTTCGGTCGCGGGTCCTCTTCAAGCGTAGAATGCTGTCCATCTTTAAGTTCGGAGCCGTGCATGTTTCACGTCATCCTTTTTCAACCAGAAATTCCGCCGAATACCGGCAACATTATCAGGCTGTGCGCCAACAGCGGCTGCCACCTGCATTTGATCGAGCCTATCGGTTTTGAGCTGGACGACAAGCGCTTGCGCCGTGCCGGGCTCGATTACCACGAGTATGCGCCGCTCAAGCGTCATGCCGACCTGGCCAGTTGCCTGGAAAGCCTGGGCCATCCGCGCCTGTTCGCCTTTACCACCAAAGGCTCCAGGCCGTTCCACGACGTGCAGTTTGCCGAGGGCGATGCTTTTCTCTTCGGCCCTGAAAGCCGTGGCCTGCCGCCCGAAGTGCTCGACAGCCTGGACGGCGAGCACCGCCTGCGCCTGCCTATGCGCGAAGGCTGCCGCAGCCTGAATCTGTCTAACACCGTAGCGGTCGCCGTGTATGAGGCCTGGCGCCAGCTAGGTTTCAAGTAAACACACACCCTGTGGGAGCGGGCTTGCCCGCGATGAAAGCTACGCGATGTACCTGTTGCACCGCAGCGATTCAATCGCGAGCAAGCCCGCTCCCACACACAAAAAAAGCGCCCTCAGGCGCTTTTTTTTGGCAATCGGCTGTTTATTGAACAGTCGGGCTGCCTTCTTCCTGCATGCGCTGCAGTTCTTGCGCGTACAGGGCATCGAAGTTCACCGGAGCCAGCATCAACGCAGGGAACGAGCCACGTGTCACCAGGCTGTCCAGGGTTTCGCGGGCATACGGGAACAGGATGTTCGGGCAGAACGCGCCCAGAGTGTGGTTCATCGACGCTGGATCAAGGTTTTTGATCAGGAAGATGCCAGCCTGTTGCACTTCAGCAATAAAAGCCACTTCGTCACCGTTTTTAACGGTAACCGACAGGGTCAGAACCACTTCGTGGAAGTCGCCTTCCAGCGGCTTTTGACGGGTGTTCAGGTCCAGGCCAACGCTCGGCTCCCACTGCTGACGGAAGATCGCCGGGCTTTTTGGCGCTTCGAACGACAGGTCACGCACGTAGATGCGCTGCAGGGAGAATTGTGGAGCGGTGTCTTCATCGCTAACAGCAGCGGTGTTCTGTTGGTCAGTCATCACAGATCCTTGTTGATCTTGGGGCTTATAGAGAATGAGAGTCAGACGTTCAGCAGCGCATCCAATTTACCTGCGCGCTCCAGAGCAAACAGGTCATCGCATCCGCCAACATGCTTGTCGCCAATCCAGATTTGCGGAACCGACGTGCGGCCTGCCTTCTGAGCCATCTCGGCACGTACCTGTGGCTTGCCGTCGACTTTGATCTCTTCGAAGGCAATACCCTTGTTCTCAAGCAGAGCCTTGGCACGCATGCAATAAGGGCAATAGTCGCTGGAGTAAACGATGACCTTGGACATAGTTACTTCACCACTGGCAGGTTGTCAGCGCGCCAGCTGGAAATGCCGCCAGACAGCTTGGCAGCATTGTAACCAGCCTTGAGCAGCTCACGGGCATGGCCGCCCGAGTGCTGGCCGGCAGCGTCGACCAGAATGATGGTCTTGCCCTTGTGCTTGTCCAGCTCGGCAATGCGCGCCATCAGTTTGTCTTGCGGGATATTAATAGCACCCACGATGTGGCCGGCGGCAAAATCCTTGGCCGGGCGAATATCAATCACCACACCTTCGTCGCGATTGACCAGGCCGGTCAGTTCGCCCGTGCTGATGCTGCGCCCGCCACGGCTCATCTCGTGGGCGATCAACAGCGCCAGCAGGATGACAAACGCGCCTACAAGCAGGTAGTGGGAAGTCGCAAATGCAATCAGGTGCTCAACCATCAGAAGGTTCCAGGGTCGTAAAATGTGGGCCAGTATACACAGCCACCTTGGTCGGCCAAACCCCGCCCGGCGGTGACGCCACATGAACTTCGCTTTAAACTGCGCGTCCTCTGTATACCTTCTTATAAACCAGCCACGAGTGGGATCTATGACTACCACGCCTAAACCTTTGGTCCTGATCATCCTGGATGGCTTCGGTCACAGTGAAAGTCACGAATACAACGCCGTTTATTCGGCCAAGAAACCGGTGCTGGATCGTCTTTGCGCGAGCATGCCGAACGGCCTGATCTCGGGTTCGGGCATGGATGTCGGGCTGCCTGACGGCCAGATGGGCAACTCCGAGGTCGGCCACATGAACCTGGGCGCCGGCCGCGTGGTGTATCAGGATTTCACCCGTGTCACCAAATCCATCCGCGATGGCGAGTTCTTTGAAAACCCGACCATTTGCGCCGCGGTCGACAAGGCCGTGGCTGCAGGCAAGGCCGTGCACATCCTGGGCCTGCTGTCCGATGGTGGTGTTCACAGCCATCAGGACCACCTGATCGCAATGGCCGAGCTGGCATTCAAGCGCGGCGCAGAAAAAATCTACCTGCACGCCTTCCTTGATGGCCGCGACACCCCGCCAAAAAGTGCCTCATCTTCCATTGAACTGCTGGACGAAGCGTTCAAGGACCTGGGCAAAGGCCGTATCGCCAGCCTGATCGGCCGTTACTTCGCCATGGACCGTGACAATCGCTGGGACCGCGTAGAGCAGGCCTACAACCTGATCGTCGACGGCAAGGGCGAGTTCAACGCCGCTACCGCCCAGGAAGGCCTGGAAGCTGCCTACGCACGTGGCGAAAGCGACGAATTCGTCAAAGCCACGACCATCGGCGAGCCGGTGAAAGTGGAAGACGGCGACGCCGTGGTCTTTATGAACTTCCGCGCCGACCGCGCCCGCGAGCTGACCCGTGTATTCGTTGAAGATGACTTCAACGCCTTCGCCCGCGCCCGCCAGCCAAAACTGGCCGGTTTCGTGATGCTGACCCAATACGCTGCGAGTATCCCGGCACCCAGCGCATTCGCGCCCGGCAGCCTGGAAAACGTACTGGGCGATTACCTGGCCAAAAACGGCAAAACCCAGTTGCGCATTGCAGAAACCGAGAAGTATGCCCATGTGACCTTCTTCTTCTCGGGCGGCCGTGAAGAGCCGTTCCCGGGTGAAGAGCGCATTCTGGTGCCGTCGCCGAAAGTCGCCACCTACGACCTGCAACCGGAAATGAGCGCCCCCGAAGTCACCGACCATATCGTCGATGCCATCGAAAACCAGCGTTATGACGTGATCGTGGTCAACTACGCCAATGGCGACATGGTTGGCCACAGCGGCGTATTCGACGCAGCCGTCAAGGCAGTTGAATGCCTGGATGCCTGCGTGGGCCGTATCGTGGAAGCACTGGACAAGGTCGGCGGCGAAGCCCTGATCACCGCTGACCACGGCAACGTGGAGCAGATGGAAGACGAGTCCACAGGCCAGGCGCATACCGCCCACACCTGTGAGCCCGTGCCGTTTATCTATGTAGGAAAGCGCTCGCTCAAAGTTCGCGAAGGCGGCGTGCTGGCCGACGTGGCACCCACCATGCTCAAACTGCTGGGGCTGCCACAGCCGCAAGAGATGACCGGCAAATCGATTCTGGTCGACGCTTAAAACAACGCAATGCCTGTGGGAGCGGGCTTGCTCGCGATACCGGCGACGCGGTGCATCAGGCATTGCGTGGTGATGCTATCGCGAGCAAGCCCGCTCCCACAGGATCAACGGCTACAATTTCACCTTCATCCATTTCTTATAGGTGACGAGGGCGGGCATACTAGGCCGTCCCGTTCCCCAGGTGTCGCCCGCCCCATGCTTCGCGCCCTTATAGCCTTGACCCTCGCATGCATGCTCCAACCGGCGTTTGCCGACGAGCGCGCGCAAACCCAACAGCAGCTGGATGCCACGCGCCAGGATATCAGCGAGCTGAAAAAGCTCCTGGGCAAGCTGCAGGAAGAAAAGTCCGGCGTGCAGAAAGACCTGCGCGGTACCGAAACCGAAATCGGCAAGCTGGAGAAGCAGGTTGAAACCCTGCAACAAGAACTAAAAAAGAGTGAAGGCGAGCTGCTGCGCCTAGATAGCGAGAAAAAAAAACTCCACAGCGCAAAACTTGAACAGCAACGCCTGATCGCCATTCAGGCCCGCGCCGCCTATCAGGGTGGGCGTCAGGAATACCTGAAGATGCTGCTCAACCAGCAAAACCCCGAGAAGTTCGCCCGAACCCTCACTTATTACGACTACTTGAGCGAAGCCCGTCTGGCCCAGCTCAAAGGCTTCAACGAGACACTGCGCCAACTGGCCAATGTCGAGGCCGATATCAACTTGCAGCAAGCGCAACTGCTGACCCAGAAAAGCAGCCTGGACACCCAGCGCGCCGAGCTCGACAAGGTGCGTGCAGAGCGCCAGCAAGTGCTGGCCAAGCTCAATACCGACGTAAAGGACCGCGACCAGAAGTTGCAGGCCCGCGAGCAGGATCAGGCCGATCTGGCTAAAGTCCTCAAGACCATCGAAGAAACCCTCGCCCGCCAGGCCCGCGAAGCCGAGCAGGCGCGGCAAAAAGCCCTGATTGCGCAGCAGGAAGCCGAGAAAAAACGCCAGCGCGAGGCTGCATCGGTCGTTACCGATGCCCCGCGAAAACCGGTGCAATCCACACCGGGGCCATTGGTCTCCAGCGCAGGTGCGTCTTACGGCGGTGCTTTTTCTCAAGCCCGGGGCAAACTTCCATGGCCAGTTGATGGTCGACTGCTTGCACGTTTCGGTGAAACCCGTGGCGACGACTCGCGCACCAAGTGGGACGGCGTGATGATCAGCGCCGGTGCCGGCACCCAGGTACACGCCGTACACGGCGGGCGCGTGGTGTTTGCCGACTGGCTGCGCGGTGCAGGCCAACTGGTGATTCTGGACCACGGTAATGGTTTCTTAAGCTTGTATGGCCACAATCAGACGTTGCTCAAGTCTGCCGGCGACGTTGTAAAAGCCGGCGAGGTAATTTCCACCGTGGGCAACAGCGGTGGTCAGGCCACGCCAGCACTGTATTTTGCTATTCGTCAGCAGGGACGCCCAAGCGACCCTGCACAATGGTGTCGCACTCAGGGATGAGTCCATCACCTTTAATACGTAGGAGTTCGCTCAACATGCCGCATTTGTCCCGCCTCAACTCGCTGGCCCTGACGATCGCTCTGCTGATCGGCTCGCCATTGGCATTTGCTGCCGAGCCGAGCATTCCGCCAGCCGGGGCTGCTACCAGCGCCAAGGCACCGCTGCCTCTGGAAGAGCTGCGCACATTTGCCGAGGTCATGGATCGGATCAAGGCCGCCTATGTTGAGCCGGTAGACGACAAAACCCTGCTGGAGAATGCCATCAAGGGCATGCTCAGCAACCTCGACCCGCATTCTGCCTATCTGGGGCCGGAAGATTTCGCCGAGCTGCAGGAAAGCACCAGCGGCGAATTTGGCGGGTTGGGCATTGAAGTCGGCACTGAAGACGGCAACATCAAGATCGTCTCACCGATCGACGACACCCCTGCCAGCAAAGCCGGCATCCAGGCCGGTGACTTAATCGTCAAGATCAATGGTCAGCCCACCCGTGGCCTGAGCATGACCGAGGCCGTAGACAAAATGCGCGGCAAGATCGGTCAGAAAATCACCCTGACCCTGGTACGCAACGGTGGCGCACCGTTTGACGTAACCCTGACCCGGGCCAATATCCAGGTCAAGAGCGTCAAGGCCCAGCTGCTTGAAGACGGCTACGGCTACATCCGCATAACCCAGTTCCAGGTCAAGACTGGCGAAGAAGTGGCCGCTGCGCTGTCCAAATTGCGCAGGGAAAACGGCAACAAGCGCCTCAAGGGCATCATCCTTGACCTGCGCAACAACCCGGGCGGCGTGCTGCAGTCGGCAGTTGAAGTGGTAGACCATTTCATCACCAAAGGTCTGATCGTCTATACCAAGGGCCGTATCGCCAACTCTGAGCTGCGTTTCTCGGCTACCGGCAAGGATCTGAGCGAAGGCGTGCCATTGGTGGTACTGATCAACGGCGGCAGCGCCTCGGCGTCAGAGATCGTCGCCGGTGCCTTGCAGGATCAGAAGCGTGGTGTGGTGATGGGCACCACCAGCTTCGGCAAAGGCTCGGTGCAAACCGTACTGCCGTTGAACAATGACCGCGCGCTGAAGATCACCACAGCGCTGTACTTCACTCCGAACGGGCGCTCGATCCAGGCCCAGGGCATTGTTCCGGATATCGAAGTCAGCCGCGCCAGGATCACCCGCGAGCAAGACACCGAGTACTACAAAGAGGCCGACCTGCAAGGTCACCTCGGCAATGGTAACGGCGGTGCCGACAAGCCGACGGGCTCCGGCCCCAAAGCCAAGCCGATGCCCCAGGACGATGACTTCCAGCTGAGCCAGGCCCTGAGCCTGCTTAAAGGCTTGAGCATCACACGCGGCAACTGAGGTGCGCCTTTCCCTGGCCCTCATCCTGCTCTGCTGCCTGACCGGTACCGCCCACGCGGCACCGGTCAGCGCGCCCGCCACACCGCACAAGGCTTACCTGAGCCTGATTATCGATGACCTTGGGCAAAACCTGCCCCGGGACCGCCGCGTGCTGGCGCTGCCCGGCCCGGTCACCACCGCCGTGATGCCCGACACCCCCCATGCTGCCGAATTTGCCCGCGAAGCCCACAAGGCCGGCAAGATCGTCATTTTGCACATGCCAATGGACCCGGCCACCGGGCCCTTTGCCTGGCACCCGGACCTGCCTGTCGACGAACTTGAAAAGCGCCTCAACGCCGCGTTCAAGGCAGTGCCCTACACCAGCGGTATCAACAACCACATGGGCAGCCGCATGACCTCCCAGCCACAAGCGATGGCCTGGCTGATGGGCAACTTGCAGCAACGTCACAAATTCTTTGTCGACAGCCGCACCAGCGCGCAGACGGTCGCGGCGGCCGAGGCGCAAAAAATCGGCCTGGCCAGTGTTTCGCGGGATGTGTTTCTCGATGACGTACGCACCGAGCAGGCGATCACCACACAACTGCACACCGCGATCAATCTGGCGCGCAAGCAAGGTTCGGCGGTGATGATCGGCCATCCCTACCCGCAAACCCTCGCCGTGCTTGAACGGGAGCTGCCCAAGCTCAAGGCCCAGGGCATTGACTGGATCGATATCAGGCAAATGATCGGCGTGCGCAGCAACAAGGCGATGGCCGGACATGGGAAGGATGGGGTTTATCGCTGAGACCCGTGCCATTTGTAGCCGCTGAGGAGCGCAGCCTTCGTTCCTCGTCAGCGGCTACACGCTCTGTGTGTTACAGGTACTTTGCGCGGATTTTCTCATCCACGCCTTCTGCCTTTAACTCATCCAGCGCCTTCTGCAACTTGCTCACCACCTCGTCCGGCACGTCTTTGTTCAGCGCCAAAAACAGCTCGGCCTGATTGAAACGCAACACCGTCTTGAACCCTGAAATCCCTACCTGACGCGCCAAAAATTGGCCAGCTGGAGCACCTGTGGCCCACAAGTCGATTTGCCCGGCCTGCAACTTGCGGGCGTTGTCCTGATCGCGCAGCACAATCACCGGCGCCAGCCCCTGCTTCTCTAGGGACAAGGCAATGGCGTCGCCCTTGTAAGCGCCCACCCGATACTGGCGGGCCTGTTCGAGGGACGTCAGGGTAATCGGGCTATCCCCTCGGGCCAGCAACACCCAGTCATCAGGACCAATAGGGCCGACCCACTTGAACAGCTTTTCACGCTCGGGCACGCGGGCGGTGACAAACACACCGTATCCGGGTTTTTCGAGGGCAAGGTGGTAGATACGCTCCCAAGGGAAACGCAGGGTCATGCTGTAGGGGATGCCGGCACGTTTGAAGGTTTCACGCAGAATATCGACGGCGATACCTTCAATATTATCGTTCTGCGCAAAATTCTTGCCGTTTTTGGCCATGTTGTACGGCGGGAAGTTTTCAGTCAGTAACACGATCGATGAGTTCGACGTATCAGCCGCAAAAGCGGTACTCGCCAGCCACATGGTGGAACTGACGAGAATAGGCACAAAGCGTTTAAACATGACAGGCGACCTGAATCCATGGCGTGCTCAAGAGTGCCGTGGGCACGCCATGCTGTCCAGTAGCCTTTGGCCTTAGCGAACCACGATTCCGCGCTCTGCCATGTACGCCTTGGCCTCTGGCACCGTGTATTCACCAAAGTGGAAAATACTCGCCGCCAGCACTGCACTGGCGTGACCTTCCAGAATGCCGTCAGCCAGATGCTGGAGGTTACCGACACCGCCCGAGGCAATCACCGGAATGCCCAGTGCATCACTGATTGCACGGGTAACCCCCAGATCGAAGCCGTTTTTCATGCCGTCCTGATCCATGCTGGTCAGCAGGATTTCGCCGGCGCCCAGGCCTTCCATCTTCATGGCCCACTCGACCGCGTCGAGCCCGGTTGGCTTGCGCCCGCCGTGGGTGAAAATTTCCCAGCGCGGGGTTTCGCCCGGCAAGGAGACTTTCTTGGCATCAATGGCGACCACAATGCACTGCGAGCCAAAATGCTGCGCCGCTTCGCCCACAAACTCCGGGTTAAACACCGCTGCGGTATTGATCGAGACTTTGTCGGCACCGGCATTGAGCAGGTTGCGTATGTCCTGGATGCAGCGCACCCCGCCACCTACGGTCAACGGGATAAACACCTGACTGGCCATGCGTTCGACTGTATGCAGCGTGGTGTCGCGCCCATCGACGCTGGCAGTGATATCGAGAAAGGTAATCTCGTCAGCACCCTGCTCATCGTAACGACGGGCGATCTCTACCGGGTCGCCGGCATCGCGAATGTTCTCGAACTTGACGCCCTTTACGACCCGGCCGTTATCCACGTCCAGGCAAGGGATGATGCGTTTGGCCAGCGCCATGGGTCTCTCCTCAGGCCTTGTAGCTGTCGCAGAAGGCTTGCGCCTCGGCCACATCCAGCGTGCCTTCATAGATGGCGCGACCGGTAATGGCGCCCACGATGCCCGGCGCCTTGGCGTCCATCAGGGCCTTGATGTCACCCAGGTTGTGGATGCCGCCCGAAGCGATCACCGGAATGCTGGTGGCAGCGGCCAATGCGGCGGTGTAGCTCACGTTGCAGCCCTGCATCATGCCGTCCTTGGCAATGTCGGTATAAACGATGGCCGACACGCCGTCTGCTTCAAATCGTTTGGCCAGGTCGATGACCTGCACGGTGCTCACTTCAGCCCAGCCGTCAGTGGCCACAAAGCCGTCTTTTGCATCCATGCCGACAATGATCTTGCCCGGGAACGCGCGGCAGGCCTCGGCCACGAACTCAGGGTTTTTCACTGCCTTGGTGCCCAGGATCACATAGCTCACGCCCGCTTTGACGTAATGCTCGATGGTTTCCAGGGAGCGAATCCCGCCACCGATCTGGATCGGCAGGTGCGGGTACAGCTTGGCAATGGCAGTGACCACTTCGCCGTTGACCGGCTGGCCTTCAAAGGCGCCGTTGAGGTCGACCAGGTGCAGACGGCGGCAACCGCCCTCTACCCATTTGGCAGCCATGCTCACCGGGTCATCGGAAAATACCGTGGAGTCTTCCATGCGGCCCTGGCGCAGACGTACACAGGCACCGTCTTTAAGATCGATAGCGGGAATAATCAGCATGTGGCAAACCTTCAAATTCGGGAGTCTGAGACTCGGAAATCAGTTCTTCTCGAGCGCCCACAGGTCGCTTTCGATGCTCTCGAACCTCTCTTTGAGGTGCGCCTGCACATCGAAAATCGCCCGATTGTAGTAATGCGGGGCGATTTCGCGGGTGAACAGCTCAAGGATTTCAGCCGCCTCGAACGAACCCAGGTCCAGTTCGAAGCGGTCTTCCATAAAGCGTTTGATCTTGCTGTTGGCTTCGCTCTCTTGCTCAGGGGTGAGCGTGAGAATCGGCGGCTTTTTGCGCGGCGCCATTACCAGCGGCCATCCCAGGCCGCAAAGTTTTCCAGCAGCTGCAAGCCGTGGGTATGGCTTTTTTCCGGGTGGAACTGCACCGCGAAGCGCGAGCCCTCGGCCAGCGCTGCGGCGAAATCAACACCGTAATGCCCGCCACCGACTACCTGGCGAGGATTGCCCGCCGCAATGTAGTAGCTGTGTACAAAGTAGAAACGCGCCAGGTCGGGGATGCCGTGCCACAGCGGGTGATCCACTTTTTGCTGCACTTCGTTCCAGCCCATGTGCGGCACCTTGAGATGCTCGCCGTCTTCGTGCAGGTCCTTGCCGAAGAACTTCACGGCGCCCGGGAACAGGCCGATGCAATCAACACCGCCGTTCTCTTCGCTACTGTCGAGCAAGGCTTGCATGCCGACACAAATACCGAGAAACGGACGATCCTGACTGACTTCACGCACCAGCGAGTCAAAACCCAGGCGACGGATTTCGGCCATGCAATCGCGGATCGCACCCACACCAGGGAACACTACGCGGTCGGCTTCGCGAATCACGCTGGCATCGCTGGTAATCAGCACCCGACCGGCGCCAACGTGCTCCAGCGCCTTGGCCACCGAGTGCAGGTTACCCATGCCGTAATCGATTACCGCCACTGTCTGCATCAGAGCACGCCCTTGGTAGAAGGCATTTGCCCGGCCATGCGCTCATCCAGCGCCACGGCCATGCGCAGGGCGCGGCCGAAAGCCTTGAACACGGTTTCGATCTGGTGGTGGGTGTTGGTGCCGCGCAGGTTGTCGATGTGCAGGCTGACATTGGCGTGGTTCACGAAGCCCTGGAAGAACTCCTGAAACAGGTCAACATCGAAGCCGCCGACGGTGGCGCGGGTGTAGGGAACATGCATTTGCAGACCAGGACGACCGGAAAAGTCGATGACTACACGGGACAGCGCTTCGTCCAGCGGGACGTAAGCGTGACCGTAGCGGGTCATGCCTTTTTTATCGCCGACTGCTTCGCTGAAGGCTTTACCCAGGGTAATGCCGACATCTTCGACGGTATGGTGATCGTCGATATGCAGGTCGCCTTTGCACTCGATGTCCAGGTCGATCAACCCATGTCGGGCGATCTGGTCGAGCATGTGCTCAAGAAAAGGAACACCGATATCGAATCGGGCCTTACCGGTACCATCCAAGTTGATCGAGGCTTTAATCTGGGTTTCCAGAGTATCGCGCTCGACTGACGCCTTACGTTCGGCCATCACCAGCTCCGCAAAATCATTGGGCGAAAAAGGTGGCCATTATAGGCACGGGTCAGGCAAACAGAAACATTAAGGGTGCGGTGGCTGACGTAATGCGCGTTGACGCACAGGCCGCGCCGCCTGAATCGCGAGCAAGCCCGCTCCCACAGAGACGCAATCCGTCTGTGGGAGCGGGCTTGCTCGCGATGGCGTCAGCGCTGACTCAACACATCAATCAGTGAAACAACACCGCCGTCTTCTGCACCGTTACCCACACGCCCCACAACAAGGGGATGCCCACGGCCAGCCAGGCTGCAATCACCAATGGCTGACTGCCCGGTGCGGCTTTCCACTCCAGCGACGTACTGGCGTCCGCGCCCTTGTCGTGCCCCAGCGCCTGTTCGGCGGCCAGCTCGGCGTCGGTCATGAAGTATTTGTCGGCCACCGGGCGTACCAGCAGGTTGCAGATAAAGCCCAACACCAGCAGACCGGCGAGGATGTACAAGGTGATGTCATACGCCGCCGCACGCTCCACCCCGATGCTCAACTGATACTCGCGCAGGTAGTTGACCAGCACCGGCCCCAGCACGCCCGCAGCCGCCCAGGCGGTCAGCAGGCGACCGTGGATCGCGCCGACCATCTGCGTACCGAACAGATCGGCCAGATACGCTGGCACTGTGGCAAACCCGCCGCCGTACATCGACAGAATGATGCAGAACGCCGCCACGAACAGCGATACGTTGCCCAGATGGCCCAGGTTCGGAATCATCGCGTACAGCGCAAAACCCAGGGCGAAGAACACAAAGTAGGTGTTTTTGCGGCCCAGGTAATCCGAGAACGATGCCCAGAAAAACCGCCCGCCAATATTGAACAGGCTCAGCAAACCGGTGAACCCTGCTGCAATCGCGGCGATCTGCGCCAGCTGCGCTGCATCCAGCTGGCTGAAGGTCAGATCATTGCCCAGCAACTTGCCCGCGAAGACTTCCTGCAGCAATGGCGAGGCCATGCCCAGAATGCCGATACCGGCCGATACGTTAAGGCATAGAACCAGCCATACCAGCGCAAATTGCGGAGTTTTCCACGCCACACTGACATGCACATGGCGCTGGGTAATCATTGCGTTGGCCGCTTTCTTCGCCGGTGCCTTCCAGCCCTCGGGCTTCCAGCCGGTGGGTGGAACGCGGTACGACAACGCGCCGCCAATCATGAACACAAAGTAAATCGCCGCCATGGCCACAAAGCTCTGCCACACCCCCACGCCTTCCGGCCCGGCAAAATGGTTCATCAGCGCCGCAGCCAACGGTGCGCCCACCATTGCCCCGCCCCCAAAGCCCATGATCGCCATGCCCGTAGCCATGCCGCGCTTGTCCGGGAACCACTTGATCAGTGTCGACACCGGCGAGATATAACCCAGCCCCAGGCCGATACCGCCGATCACCCCCGACCCCAGCCACATCAGCCAGATCTGATGGGTATAAATACCCAATGCAGAAATCAGCAAACCGCCGCACCAGCACAAGGCCGACACCACACCGGCCTTGCGTGGCCCGGCATGCTCAAGCCAGCCGCCCCATACCGCGGCCGAGCAACCGAGGAAGATAAAGAACAGGGTGTAGATCCAGCCGAGCATCGAAATCGGCCAGTCGCATTGCGACGAAAACACTTGCGCGATAAAGCTCATGTCTGGCGCACAAGCCACAGGTGCAGTCACGCCCAGGGCTTTGGACAACGGCAGCCAGAACACCGAAAAGCCATAGGCCATGCCGATGCACAGATGGATGGCCAGAGCAGCTGGCGGCACCAGCCAGCGGTTGAAGCCGGGTTTGGCGATGATGCGTTCCTTGGACAGGAACGCAGGCGGCGAAGCAGAACTGCCCGCAGCAATGCTGATACTCATAGGTGTTTCCCCCAGGTAATGAAGTTATTTCCCCGGCACGCTCGCTCCCTGACTTTGGCGCTCTGTGGCACACAGTCGTTTTTATTGGATCGAGACGCGGCAATGTGCCGCAGAAGGCCCGAAAAACAAGCGAAGATTACCATTTGATCGCCAGCCTGGCCCTAACCTGATGTGGTCTTTGGCCAAGCAACTGATCCGCTACTATCCACCCCCCAGTCGGCGTGCGCGTGGCGCTATACTCTGCGGCTGAATTTAAAACTTACTCTCACACAGACTTACAAGGACTCGCCCATGAAAGCGTTCGGCAAAATCCTGGGTCTGGTGCTTCTCGGATTGTTGCTGATCATCGTGGCCCTGGGCTTTGCCCTCAGCCATCTGTTCGATCCCAACGACTATAAAGACGAGATCCGCCAGATAGCCCGTGACAAAGCCCACATTGAGCTGACCCTCAATGGCGACATCGGCTGGAGCCTCTTCCCCTGGCTTGGCCTGGAACTGCACGACGCCAGCGTTGCCACTCTCGCAGCGCCGACCCAGCCTTTCGCCGATCTTCAGATGCTCGGTCTGTCCGTGCGCGTACTGCCGCTGCTGCGCAAAGAAGTGCAGATGAGCGACGTGCGCGTCGAAGGCCTGAACCTGCGCCTGACCCGCGACAAGGACGGCCACGGCAATTGGCAGGACATCGGCAAGCCGGCCACCGCCGCCGCGCCAACCACCGGCACCGAGCCCGCTGCGAGCAACAAGCCTGAAAGCGCCGGCCAGCCCCTCAAGCTCGATATCGACAGCCTGACCGTGAACAACGCCCGGGTTGAATATAACGACGAGCAAAGCGGCAAGCAGTTCAGCGCCGAGAGCATCCAGCTGAGCACCGGCCCGGTTCACGAAGCTACCAGTATCCCGGTCAAGCTGACCGCCTTCCTGGGCACCAACCAGCCGGTGATGCGGGTCAAGACCGAAGTTGACGGCAAGTTGCGCTTTGACCGTGTACTCAAGCGCTATCAGTTTGAAGACATGAAGGTCACCGGCGAAGCCTCCGGTGAGCCGCTGCAGGGCAAGACCATGACGTTCGCCGCACAGGGGCAAATTCTGGTTGATCTGGCTGCGAACGTCGCCGAATGGAGCAGCCTGAAGATTTCAGCCAACCAGTTGCGCGCCCTGGGTGAGTTCAAGGCCAACAGCCTCGATACCACTCCGCAAATCAGTGGCGGCCTGTCGATTGCCCAGCTTGATCTGGCCCGGTTCCTCGACAGCATCGGCCACCCGCTACCTGCCATGGCGCCGAACAGCCTGAGCAAGGTCGAACTGGTCAGTCGCCTTTCGGGCACGCCTAGCAGCGTGACCTTTGACGAGCTGAACCTGAAAGTCGACGACAGCACCTTCACCGGCCTCGTGGCCATTGACGATTTCGCCAAACAAGCCGTACGTATTCAGCTCAAAGGCGACACATTCGACGCTGATCGCTACATGCCGCCCAAGTCGGCCGAAGCCAGCAGCGCCAGCGTTGCGCGCAAGGCTGAAGTACAGAGCAGCGAAGCCGGCGCCCTGGCCGCATCGGGCGATACGCCGCTGCCGGAGGCTCCGACCAAAAGCGGCTGGAGCACCGCCAGGATCATTCCGGTCACCCGCCTCAAGGCGCTCGACCTGAATGCTGATATCAGTTTTGGCCAACTGACCCTGAGCAAACTGCCGATACAAAACGCGGTGCTCAAGGCCAACAGCAAAGCCGGTGTCCTGACCCTGGAAAACCTCAGCGGTAACCTTTACAAAGGCAGCTTTGCCGCCAATGGCAGCCTGGACGTACAACCCATGCTACCGGTGGTCAAACTGCAGACCCGTATTACCAATGTGCCGGTGGAAAAAATCCTGCAAAGCCAGGGGCAAAAACCACCGGTGACCGGTCTGCTGACCCTCAACAGCAACGTCACTGGCAGCGGCAACAGCCAGAGCGCACTGATTTCCAGCCTCAACGGCACCGCCAGCTTTATGCTTAACGATGGTGTGCTGCTCAACGCCAACCTTGAGCAACAGCTGTGCAAGGGTATTTCGGTACTCAACCGCAAAACCCTGAGCGGCGCGCCCCTGGGCAAAGACACGCCATTCAAGGAGCTCAAGGGCACCCTGGTGTTCCGCAACGGTGTGGCCAGCAACCCGGACATGATCGTGCGCATCCCCGGCCTGAGCGTCAAAGGCGATGGCGACATCGACCTGCGCGTACTGGGCATGGATTACCGCATCGGCATCATCATCGAAGGCGACACCCGTGCCATGCCGGACCCGGCCTGCCAGGTCGGCAAGAACTTTGTCGGCATCGAGCTGCCATTACGCTGCCGTGGCCCGCTGGAACTGGGGGCCAAGGCCTGCCGTCTGGACAAGGAAGGGCTGGGCAAGGTTGCCGCCAAAGTGGCGGGCAACAAGCTCACTGACAAACTCGAAGAAAAGCTCGGTGACAAGGTCAGCCCCGAGCTCAAGAACGCGCTCAAAGGGCTGTTCAACCGATGAGAGATGAGCAGTTTTCAACCGCGGTGCTGGACTGGTATGACCAGCACGGTCGCCACGACCTGCCCTGGCAACAGGGCATCACCCCGTATCGGGTATGGGTCTCGGAAATCATGTTGCAGCAAACCCAGGTCAGTACCGTGCTGAACTACTTCGACCGTTTTATGGCTTCACTGCCGACGGTCGAGGCCCTGGCCGCTGCACCGGAAGACGAAGTACTGCACCTGTGGACCGGCCTGGGCTACTACACCCGTGCGCGCAACCTGCAAAAGACCGCCAAAATCGTTGTCGCCGAATATGACGGCCAATTTCCGCGGGATGTGGAAAAACTGGTCGAGTTACCCGGTATCGGTTTATCCACCGCCGGTGCGATTGCCAGCCTGAGCATGGGTCTGCGGGCGCCGATTCTGGACGGCAACGTCAAGCGGGTACTGGCGCGCTACACGGCGCAAGAGGGCTACCCCGGCGAGCCCAAGGTGGCCAAACAGCTGTGGGCCACTGCCGAGCGCTTCACCCCCCACGACCGCGTCAACGCCTACACCCAGGCGATGATGGACATGGGCGCCACGCTCTGCACCCGCAGCAAGCCCAGTTGCCTGTTGTGCCCGCTTGAAAGCGGCTGTGAAGCGCACTTGCTGGGCCTGGAAACCCGCTACCCGATCCCCAAACCGCGCAAGGTCATCCCGCAAAAGCGCACGCTGATGCCAATGCTGGCCAATGCCGGGGGCGAAATCCTGCTTTACCGCCGTCCGTCGACCGGCTTGTGGGGCGGCCTGTGGAGCCTGCCCGAGCTCGATGACCTGCAGGACATCGAGCATCTGGCGCTGCAACACTCGCTGGCCCTGGGCGCGCAACACGAACTGACCGGCCTGACCCATACCTTTAGCCATTTCCAACTGGCCATCGAACCCTGGCTGATCCACGTCAAGGAGTCCGGCCATCACGTGGCCGAGGCCGACTGGCTCTGGTATAACCTCGCCACCCCGCCGCGCCTGGGCCTTGCCGCCCCGGTCAAGAAGCTGCTCAAACGCGCAGCCGACCTATTGAACGCTGGAGAGACGTCATGACCCGCACCATCATTTGCCGCAAGTACAAAGAAGAACTGCCTGCCCTTGAGCGCGCTCCGTTTCCGGGCGCCAAAGGCCAGGACATTTTTGACCACGTTTCGGCCAAGGCCTGGGCTGACTGGCAAAAACACCAGACCCTGCTCATCAACGAAAAGCGCTTGAACATGATGAACGCCGAAGACCGTAAATATTTGCAGGGCGAAATGGACAAGTTCTTCAGCGGCGAGGAATACGCACAAGCCGAAGGCTACGTTCCGCCAACCGAATAAACCCCGGTTTTAAAGGCTTTGATCCGTAAGCGACGGTAATAATTAAATATTTTTCAAAAAAGTGTTTGACGGGTTATCGAAAAAGGCTTCTAATGCGCCCCGTTGCCCAGATAGCTCAGTCGGTAGAGCAGGGGATTGAAAATCCCCGTGTCGGCGGTTCGATTCCGTCTCTGGGCACCACATTCAGTTTTGATGTGGTGTTCACACCACGCCAAAACAAAGAAAACCCGCCTAGTGCGGGTTTTTTTTTGGCCGTTATTTATACCCGGCGGCGCCACCTCTCTTGGCGATTGCAAAGAGATGGGGTTCAATCCTCTCATCAGCCTGCAAAGGACACACCTTCATGTCATCGCCAAAAAAGCAGCAAAAAAACGCGCAGCGGGCCAAAACCAAGGCCAAGCAGAATCGCGTGGGCAAACCGGCCAAAGCCTCGGCTGGCGCCCTGATCGACAACCCGTTCGATGACGTGAAAATCGACCTCAGCACCTTCAACTTCCAGGACATCCTAGACAACGGTTTTGACCCCGCTGACTACGATGACCTGTTCCAGGCCATGAAAGCCGCCGAAGCCATCAACCTGCAAACCCTGTGTGCGGTATTCCTGCAGTACCCGGTACTGGAACTGGTGATCTCGGAAGAAGAGGAAGAGCCGGCCACCGATTTTCTGATGGGCTTGCTGATCGAATACCGCATTGCCGTACATGGCGATGATGAAGACAGCGCCGTGGCCTGGATCGAAACCCCGGCATTCCAGAAAGCCTACGTCGAAGCTTCACGGCTACTGACAGAACGCAACGCCCGGAGCGCGCACTGACAGCAGCCCTGCCCGAACCTGTCAGCCGGGCGTTCACCGAGCCTGCTGCTGACGGTTACCTGCTGGGCGGTTTCGAATGGCGCCAGCGCATACCGGACAGCACGCGAGCAGTGATCATCATCAACGCCGCCACCTCGGTGCGTTGCCAGTATTACTCGCGGTTTGCCGAATACCTGTTCCGCCAGGGCATGGACGTGATGCTGTTCGACTACCGCGGCATCGGCGCCTCACGCAGCGGATCGTTGCGCGGTTTTACGGCCTCCTGGTCGGACTGGGGCACGCTGGACGCAGAAGCGGTGCTCAAGCGCGCACAGCGCGAGTACCCCGGCCAGCCGATCGACGTGGTGGGCCATAGCTTTGGCGGTTGTGCGGCGGGCCTGGCGGCTTCCGGGCTGGCGATTCGCCATTTGGTCACAGTCGGTGCGCAATATGCCCACTGGCGCGACTACGCACCCGCACAGCGCTGGCAGATGCTCGCCAAATGGCACGGGGTCATGCCGTTGCTGACCCGCATGTGCGGCTACTTCCCCGGCAAGCGCCTGGGCTGGCTCGAAGATACCCCGGCGGGGGTGGTCAAGGACTGGGGCGCCTTCAGTACCCGCTACGAAAAACTCCCCAGCGCCCGAAGCTTCACTGCCCTGCCCTTTTGCTCGGTTACGGCCAAAACCCTCGCCATCAGCTTCACTGACGATCCTTTCGGTACTGTCGCGGCCATCGAACGCCTGCTGAACTACTTCAGTGCCAGCTCGCGTACGCATCTGCGTATCCAGCCGCAAGACATTGGCGAAACAGCCATAGGTCATTTCGCGTTTTTCCATAGCCGCTTTCAGGACAGCCTATGGCCGATTGCCTTGCAGTGGTTGCAACGCGGGGAGTTGAACGGGGATGTCCCGGGGCAGACAGTCTCTGTAAAAGCACCCTCTCCCTCGGGAGAGAGCCAGGGTGAGGGGCTTTAAAATCAACGCGCAGCACAGCCTTCAGGTTTGTACACCCGCTCACTGGACGGCGGATTGCTCGCCAACTTGCTCACCGGTCTACGCGGCCGGACCAACAGCTCGCCCCCGCAATTGGGGCAAAGACCACCTAGATGCTGCTCCGTACACGTCGCACAAAAGGTGCACTCGAATGAGCAAATCCGCGCTTGTGCTGAATCTGGCGGCAAATCGCAATCACAGCATTCGCAATTGGGGCGTAATTCGAGCATAAGCACCTCACATTGAACCGGTAATTTTCATCTTTACATTTAAGACGCTTCCCACGAAAAACCAACCCCGATCTAAGCCAAGAGAGCTGAATTCGGGAATGGCCTAAATGTATCCAACCTGCGATACACATCCTCGCCATTGCAAACCTTCGAAGCTGTGACGCAGCGCGTCACGAATTGAGCCTACCCAATAAGCATCCTGCTACGGGGAGAAGTCGAGCCTGGGCGCACTCAAACAACCACTGTTCTGCCGGGTTTTGTAGCAAAATAATTGCACTTTTTTATTACCATGACCTCCTACAGTTATGAGCGCCTAATTCACGCGCCACACAGAGAGCCGTCTTACAAGGCATGTCAGAAGACCAACCTTTATCAGCGGTATCGCCCGTTCTGCACGAGCTACGCGCTGGCACTCATACACGCCATGTAGCCCTTGAAAAACGCCTGCCGTTCTTCAGCAATACACTCGACCTTGAACGCTACACGCGCCTGTTGAGCGCTTACTACGGCTTCTATCACGAGCTGGAGGAGCGACTGCAACACAGCCCCTGGATGACCCACGATTTCGACCTGCAGGCACGACTCAAAACACCCGCGCTGCGTCGGGATCTGCAGGCCCTGGGGGTCAGCATCCAGTCGCTTGCACTGTGCGAAACCCTTCCGGCATTGCACAGCCCCGCCTGCGTACTGGGTGTGCTGTATGTGCTGGAAGGCGCCACTCTGGGCGGCAACGTGCTGCGCAAGCAGATGTCGCAACGACTGGGCCTGGAGGGACACAACGGCTGCGCTTTCCTTTACGTGTACGGCGAGGCCACCGGGCGGCAATGGAAGGCATTCCTGGAGTTTCTGGGCAGCGTGCCCCTGGACGCCCGAGCGCGAGACCAGGCCGTACAGGCTGCCAGCTCAACATTTAGCTGTTTCGAGCACTGGCTCGAACGTCAGGAGGTTTTATTATGACCCCACAGGACCCTCAAGCCTTTGAACGCTTGCTGGCCAATTGTGCTGATGAACCCATTCGCTTTCCCGGGGCGATCCAGCCCCACGGCCTGCTCGTGACACTGACGGAGCCGGGGCTGCAGATCCAGCAGGTCAGTGCCAATGTGCTGACCCTGTTCGGCGTCAGTGCCGAATCACTGCTGGGCCTGCCACTGGCCGCCCTCAGCGGCTCCGAAGCCGCCAACGCAGTGCAGCAGGCCGCCGTCTACACCACGCTGGCCGATGCTCCGCCTTTGGCCCTGAACCTGCTGGGGCGTGAATACGAAGGCCTGCTGCACCGTGACCAGGGCATTCTGGTTCTGGAGCTGGAACTCAAACCCGATGACTCAGAAATTCACAGCACCATGGGCAAGGTGCGCAACCTGAGCCGTATGCTGCAACGCCTGCAAGGGGCCAAGACCCTCACCGCACTGTATGAAATCTGCGTGCGCGAGATCCAGGCACTGACGGGCTACGACCGGGTTCTGATCTACCGTTTTCAGGATGAAGGCCACGGCCAGGTCATCGCGGAAGCCTCCTCGCCAGCGATGGAATTGTTCAACGGCATGTTTTTCCCTGCCTCCGACATCCCTGAACAAGCCCGCGAGCTGTACCGCACCCACTGGCTGCGCATTATTCCGAACGCCGATTACCAACCTGTGCCGCTGATTCCCACATTGCGCCCGGACACCGGCGAGGCACTGGATCTGAGCGGGGCCGTATTGCGCAGCGTGTCTCCGATTCACTGCCAGTACATGAAGAACATGGGCGTGCTGTCGTCCATGAGCATCTCGCTGATGGATGGCGAGCGCCTGTGGGGACTCATCAGTTGCGGGCATCGCCAGACGCTGCATGTCCCCCATGAACTGCGCATGGCCTGCCAGACCATCGGTCAGGTGCTGTCCCTGCAGATCAGCGCCCTGCAAACCCTGGAAATCAGCCGTCAGCGCGAAGCCAAGATGGATGCCCTGGTGCGCCTCAACGCCGCCATGGTGCAAAGCACCGCAGCCGTATTTGAAGGCCTGGCACAAATGCCCGAAGCCTTGATGGATCTGACTGGCGCCAGCGGCGTGGCGATTCTGGAAGACAAGGTGCTGCACCGTTATGGTCAGTGCCCCTCCCCGGAAGACACTCGCGCGCTGTACCAATGGTTCAAGGACAGCGGCCAGCCAGTCTTCTCCAGCCACAACCTCAGCACCCTGCACGCCCCGGCAGCACAGTACAAGGACATCGCCAGCGGCCTGCTGGCCATGACCCTGCCCAAGCCCGTGGACAACGCCGTGCTGTGGTTTCGCCGCGAAGTCAAAGAAAGCATCCAGTGGAGCGGCGACCCCAATAAACCGCTGAACCTGGAAGCCGGCAGCAACGGCCTGCGCCTGAGCCCGCGCACCTCGTTCGAAATCTGGAAAGTCGAGATGGACGGCATCTCCAGCAAATGGAGCCACGGCGATCTGTTTGCTGCCAATGACCTGCGCCGCTCGGCCCTGGAAAACGACCTGTCGCGCCAGGTGCTGCGCGAGCAACAGGCCGTGCGCGCACGCGACGAGCTGGTGGCAGTGGTCTCCCACGACCTGCGCAACCCCATGACCATCATCTCGATGCTCTGCGGCATGATGCAAAAGGCCTTCAGTAGCGACGGCCCGCACACATCGCGACGCATCACCTCGGCCATCGACACCATGCAGCAGGCCAGCAGCCGCATGAACGTGCTGCTCGACGATTTGCTCGACACCTCGAAAATCGAAGCCGGTCGCTACACCATCAGCCCGCAGCCACTGGAAGTCAGCCAGATTTTTGAAGAGGCACTGTCGTTGCTCGCGCCGCTGGCGCTGGACAAGGCCGTGGAACTGACTTTCCACGCCGAGCCCGACCTGAAAATCAGCGCCGACCCCGAACGCCTGTTCCAGGTGCTTTCCAACCTGATCGGCAATGCGATCAAGTTCACCCCCGCACAGGGCAAGATCGGCGTAGCAGCCATGTCCAACGGGGACGATATCGTGTTCAGCGTGCGAGATTCGGGCAAGGGCATAGCCCCCGAGCAGCTGCCCCATATCTTCGACCGCTACTGGACGGCTAAAGAAGGCAACGCGCTGGGCACGGGCCTGGGGCTGTACATTTCCCAGGGCATCATCAAGGCCCATGGCGGCCAGCTACTGGCCGAAAGTACACCGGGAGAAGGCAGCGAGTTTCGCTTCACGGTCCCAAGAATGGTCTGATGGTTAACAGCACAATGCCCTGCAGCTATCACACCTGAATGCTGCATAAAAACGGCCGCCTCCTTGACGGGAGAGCGGCCGTTTTACATTCAACCCGTCAGCTGAAGGCGTTGATAAACCAGGTGATCATCGGGATCGCCACGATATCGATCAGCACCGCCCCACACAGCGGCACGATGATAAAGGCCTTGTACGAGAAGACTTTGTAGTGATCGCAGATGGCCCCCATATTGGCCACGGCATTGGGCGTCGCGCCCAGCCCGTGCCCCATGAAACCAGCGCACAAGACCGCGGCGTCGTAGTTGCGGCCAAACAGGCGGAACAGGACGAACACGCACAGCAGGATCATGATCACCACCTGCACCACCAGAATCACCAGCAACGGCAAGCCGAGCTTCTCCAGCTCCCAGAACTTCAAGCTCATCATGGCCATGGTCAGGAACATGCCCAGGCACACATCACCGATAGTGCTGACGGCATGGTCGGGCACCTCGATCAGCTGGGCCCGGTCATTGAGGTTGCGCAGGATGATCGCGACGAACATGGCCCCCACATAGCTCGGCAAGACGATACCCAAATGCTGCTGCAAGCTGGAGCCCAGCCAGAACCCCAGCACCATGATCACCACAATGCAGGTCAGCAAACGCAGCAGGGTTGCGGCATCCAGCGCGGCCACAGGGGTGTGGACCACGTCTTCGAACGCCTTGAGACTGCCCGCGGCTTCGGCCTTGACCACCAGCTTGTTGCGCTCGATCAACCAGCGCGCCAGCGGGCTGCCGAGCAAACCGCCGGCCACCATGCCAAAGGTTGCAGCGGCGAGCGCAGCAGTCGTAGCCCCGACCGCCCCAAGGTTTTCAGCAATCGGCCCAAAGGCTGCCGCCGCACCAAAGCCGCCCTCCAGTGACACCGCCCCGGCCATGATCCCCAGCAGCGGGTCGATGCCCAGCAGCTTGGCCACACTCACTCCCACCACGTTTTGCACCAGCGCCAGGCCCCAGCACGCGCCCAGGTAGATAAACAGCAGCTTGCCGCCCTTGCGCAACAACCCCAGGCTGCCGCCCAAACCTACAGTGGTGAAGAACGCCACCATCAGCGGGGTTTGCAGGCTGGTGTCGAGGCTGAGGTTGAGCAGTTGCTGATCCCGTAATAACCAGATCACCAAGGCAAACCCAAAACCACCGATGACCGGTGCAGGAACACACAATTGACGCAGCCAGTAGCTGCGCTTTTTCAGTTGGGCACCCAGGCCCAGCAGGAGCAACGCGAGAGCAAGGGTGCTCAGCGCATCCAGTTCGAATGTCAGCATGGCGAATTTCTCTTTTTCTTATGATTCAACAAGCGGTTTCAGGGATTTGCGCAAAACTTAATCAATCAGGCTGGCGAGCAGACGCGCGCCAATGCGGGCGGTTCGGTTGTCGATGTCCAGGCTCGGGTTGAGCTCGGCGATGTCGGCCATGCGCAATTTGCCGCTGGCTTTGGCGTGGCGTACCAGGTGCTCGACGATCTGCATGTCCACCCCATGGGCAGACGGCGCACTGACGCCGGGGGCCTGGCTGGCGGGCAGGACATCAAGGCAAAGGGTCATGTAGAGGTGATCGACGTCTTGCAGAAAATCATCGATCAACGCTTCGCAGGCGGGGATGTCCCAGCTGTTCATTTGCCGGTCGAGGCGGTAACGCACATTCAGGCGCTCGGCCTGTTCAAACAGGGCCTGGGTATTGTTCAACTGGCTGACACCCAGGCAGCAATAGGTGAACGGCATATCGAAACGCTGGCAAGCCTCGGCAATCTGCCGGAAGGGTGTGCCTGAGCTGCTTTGTTCGGCGTGGCGCAAATCGAAATGCGCATCGAAATTGAGAATGCCAATGCGTGGCTGCGGGTGCTTGCGGCGCAAGTGATCAACCAGACCACTGAAACTGGCAAAGGCGATTTCGTGCCCGCCACCCAGGCCCAGCGGTAAATGCCCCTGGTCGAGCAAATGGCTGACCTGTTGGCCATAGCCTTGCTGCGCGCCCTCCAGATCATCGCCCGCGCAGCTCACATCACCGGCGTCGTACAGCGGCGCGTGACCGTGCCATGCCAGATTGGCCAAGGCCTTGCGCAAGGCCACCGGCCCCTTGCGGGCACCGGTACGGCCCTGATTGCGCCTGACCCCTTCATCGCTGGCCAAACCAATCAATGCAGCCCCCGCTGGCAGGCCATCGGCCACAGGCTTGACCCATTGATGCCAGCGCAACGCGCCCTGCCCTTCAGCGGCATCAATACGGCCTGTCCACAAGGACATGTCGGGTACAACCGTCATGTTTGAAACTCCAGTCAAATTCAGTCGAGCCGGGCGCTCAGGCGCAGGGCAACGTCCTGGGTCCAGCGGATCAGGCGTTCACTGCGGGTGTGTGCCCTGGTAGCCGGGGCCATGAGGCTGATGGCGCCTTGCAGGCGATTGCGGCTGTCGAGCAACGGCGCGCTGATGCCCCAGATACCGTCGTCGATCTCACTCACACTCACGGCATAACCGGCAGCACGGATTTGGGCAAAGCTGCGCTGATAGGTGGCCACTTCTTCAGGCTCGACGCCTTGCGCCAGAAGCGCCGACACACTGTGCGCTTCATCCATATACGCCAGCAGCACCCGCGCAGAAGCGCCGACCAGCAGCGGCTGGGCCAGCCCCTTCTGGTAACAGCAGCGCAGCGGCTGCGGGCTGTCGACCAGCTCAATGCAAATCGCCTGACCGTTGCTCGGCACCATCAAGGCCACGCTCTCCTGGCTTTGCTCGGCCAGACGCTTGAGTTCAGGTTTGGCCAGCGTTACCAGCACCGCTTCGCGGTCAAATTTTTTCGCCAGCTGCAAACAGGCTGGCCCTGGCAGATAGCGGCCCTGGCCGTTCTCTTCGGCCAGGCCCCAACGCAACAGGGTGTTGAGGTGGCGATAGGTGCTGCTCAGCGGTTGCCCCAGTTGCTCGGAAAGCGCCTTGGCGGAGATCGCCTCGGCGGATTGCCCCAGGCTGACGAGGATTTGCAGCAAGCGATCAGTTGGCGTGTTGTAGTTCATTATCGGCCCCATGCTCTTGCCTGCATGGTGCACGGTGTTTCCCATTAGCTGAAATTCGATTCCCACTGAATGGGAAAAAACCGCCAGATAGTGATCAGCGGTCGCAAATTGCCCCCCTTACAGGCACAAAAAAACCGCCATCCCGAAGGATGACGGTTTTTCTGGGTATTCAACCGCGAGAACCGTCCTGGCCTCAGTTGAGTACCGGTGCCCCCAACTTCTCAATGCGACGACGGCGTGCCACCAGCAGGCCTGCCACCACCACCAGAATGCTCAGCATACCGGTCGCCATGATTTCAACGCGATGCGCTTCCTGGAACAGCATGACCGTCAGAATAGCCACGATAAAGACGATTACCGCATAGGTCAGGCCCGGGAACAGCCACATCTTGAACGAGATGTTCTCGCCCAGGGCCGTACGCTTCTGGCGCATGCGCAGTTGCGACACGGCAATCACCAGATACACCAGCAGCGCGATCGCGCCAGAGCTGGCCAGCAGGAACTCGAACACGGCAGCCGGCGCCACATAGTTGGCAAATACCGCTACAAAAGCTGCACCCGTGGACATCATCACCGCCCAGTAAGGCGTGCCCGCAGCATTGGTGCGCTTGGCCGCAGCCGGTGCATCACCACGTTTGCTCAGGGAGTAGAGCATGCGCGAAGAGGTGTAGAGCGCCGAGTTCAGGCAGCTGGTTACGGCGATCAGTACCACGATATCAACGATCAGCTTGGCATTCGGGATGCCCATGCGATCAAGTACGGTCTGGTAGGAACCCAACTGCGCCAGGCTCGGGTCGTTCCACGGCACCAGGGCCACAACGATGAAAATCGATACCAGATAGAACAGGCCAATACGCCAGATCACCGAATTGGTGGCCTTGGTGATCTGCTTGCTCGGATCTTTGGATTCCGCCGCCGCGATGGTGACAATTTCAGTGCCCATGAACGAGAACATGGTGGTCAGCATGGCAGCCAGAACAGCGCCCATGCCATTGGGCATAAAGCCGATGGTATCGGACAGATGCGCGACACCGCTGACCTGGCTGGTAGGCAGATAGCCGAAAATGGCCAGCAGACCCAAAATGATAAAGCCAATAATCGCCAGCACCTTGACCAGCGCAAACCAGAACTCGAACTCACCGTAGTTCTTGACGCTGAACAGGTTGGTGGCGGTCAGCAACAGGGTGATGACCAGGGTAAACACCCAGATCGCCGTACCCGGGAACCAGGCATGCAGGATGGTACCTGCGGCGACAGCTTCCAGCGGGATCACCAGGACCCAGAACCACCAGTACAGCCAGCCAATGGTAAAACCAGCCCAATGCCCGATGGCACGGTCGGCGTAAGTGGAGAACGAACCGGTATCAGGTGAGGCAACGGCCATTTCGGCCAGCATGCGCATCACCAGCACGACCAAGGTGCCTGCTGCGGCATAAGCCAGCAACACGGCAGGGCCCGCTTGGGCAATCGCGTGTCCGGAACCGACAAACAAACCGGCGCCGATAACACCGGCAATCGACAGCATGGTCACATGCCGTGGTTTGAGCCCTTGTTCCAGGCCGCTAGAGGATTGCGTATTGCTCATTGGGACTACCTTTCATTGAAGCCATTCCGAGCACCCGCGTTGACTTTCGTAAAAAGTAACCAACGGGGCGTTTAGAATCCTTGACGCAATAACTGAGCCAGAATGTGACACATGCACGGTTTCCGCGGGCTGCAACGATTTGCAACAGACATTGCAAGCCATTGAGCGCAATGGCATTTCGCCAAGTCGTTACCGAAACACTCAGCTACAAGGGTCTCGACGCACCAAAAATACCCAAAACACCCCATATGGCCCAAAAGCAGTGCACATCTTTAACCTTTAGTAGGTTCGCGCTTCCAACACCGGGCCAAAGCTGGCAACATCGCGACCTTTTTTAAGCGACACCTGTCTGGCCGAACGGCGAATTACAGGGTCGGTTGTTGTCGGCGCGACACTCTGCTGTAGCGATGCGACAAACTGCCACCCTCGCGCCTTTTGTGTCTTCAGGGCGGCTGGTTGCCTCTGCAACCCTATGCTAGCTTGGCCTGCGCCAGGAAGGCCGCCCAACAGCAGGATCGCACCCGAACACAAAGAGGAACGCACATGGCTTTGGCCACGCCCGCGCTTGAAATCCGCAACTTGCACAAACGCTACGGCGAGCTTGAGGTACTCAAGGGTATCTCGCTGACCGCACGCGACGGCGACGTGATCTCGATCCTGGGTTCTTCCGGTTCCGGCAAGTCCACTCTGCTGCGCTGCATCAACCTTCTGGAAAACCCCCACGAAGGCCAGATCGTGGTCGCCGGGGAAGAGCTCAAACTCAAGAAAGCCAAAAATGGCGAACTGATCGCGGCCGACGGCAAGCAGATCAACCGCATGCGCAGCGAACTGGGTTTTGTGTTTCAAAACTTTAACCTGTGGCCGCACATGACCATCCTCGACAACATTATCGAGGCGCCACGTCGCGTACTGGGGCAAAGCAAGGCCGAGGCCATCGAAGTGGCCGAAGCATTGCTGGCCAAAGTCGGCATTGCCGAAAAACGCCATGCCTATCCGTCCGAATTGTCCGGTGGCCAGCAGCAACGCGCAGCGATTGCCCGCACCCTGGCCATGCAGCCCAAAGTGATTCTGTTCGATGAACCGACATCGGCACTTGACCCGGAAATGGTTCAAGAAGTACTTAGTGTGATCCGCGCACTCGCCGAAGAAGGTCGCACTATGCTGTTGGTCACCCACGAAATGGGCTTTGCCCGTCAGGTGTCCAGCGAAGTAGTGTTTTTGCACCAGGGCCTGATCGAAGAGCAAGGGTCGCCAGAACAGGTGTTCGACAACCCGGTTTCGGCGCGCTGTAAACAATTCATGTCCAGCAACCGCTAACGGAGCAACACGAATGCAGAACTATAAAAAGCTTCTCATGGCCGCTGCCGCCACACTGGTTTTCAGCGCCAACGCCTTGGCTGCAGACAAGTACAAAGTCGGCATTGAGGGCGCTTACCCACCGTTCAACAACAAGAACGCCAGTGGTGAAGTCGTGGGCTTCGACCCGGATATCGCCATGGCCCTGTGCGCCAAGATGAAAGCCGAGTGTGAAATCGTCACCTCCGACTGGGACGGCATCATCCCGGCACTGAACGCCAAAAAGTACGATTTCATCGTGTCGTCGCTGTCGATCACTGACGAACGCAAGCAGGCGGTGGACTTCACCGACCCGTACTACTCCAACAAGCAGCAGTTCATCGCGCCGAAAAAAGTCGACTTCAAAACCGACCTCGCGTCCCTCAAGGGCAAGGCCCTGGGCACTCAGCGTTCAACCCAGGCTGCGACCTGGCTGGATGACAACCTGGGTACCGACGCCACCATCTCCCTGTACGACACTCAGGAAAACGCCTACCTCGACCTGACTTCGGGCCGTGTAGACGCGCTGCTGGCTGACAAGTACGCCAACTACGACTGGCTGAAAAGCCCGGCTGGCCAGGCATACGAGTTCAAGGGTGAACCGGTCAACGAAGACGACAAGGTCGGCATCGCCCTGCGCAAAGGCGACAACGAACTGCGTGCCAAGCTGAACCTGGCCCTCAAGCAAATCGTTGAAGACGGCACGTACAAGAAGATCAACGACAAGTACTTCCCGTTCAGCATCTACTGACCTGCCTGACCGGTGCGCCTGTAGGCGCGCCGGTCCCTAGCAAAGCCTGCCTACCCCATGACTATCGATTTATACGGATTCGGCCCGGCGCTTGCCGCTGGCGCGCTGATGACCGTCAAACTGGCACTTACCGCGCTGTGTCTGGGCCTGGTGCTCGGATTGCTCGGTGCCTTGGCCAAGACCTCCCCCTTCAAACCGCTTAGATGGTTGGGCGGCGCCTATTCGACCCTGGTTCGCGGCGTGCCCGAACTGCTCTGGGTGTTGCTGATCTACTTTGGCAGCGTGAACCTGGTGCGCACCATCGGCGAATACATCGGCATGCCCGACCTCACCCTCAGCGCCTTTGCGGCGGGTGTACTCGCGCTGGGCCTGTGCTTTGGTGCCTATGCCACCGAAGTGTTCCGCGGTGCCATCCTGGCCATTCCCAAGGGCCACCGCGAAGCGGGCATGGCACTGGGCCTGTCCAAACCGCGGATTTTCACCAAGCTGGTGCTGCCGCAAATGTGGCGTATTGCCCTGCCCGGCCTGGGTAACCTGTTCATGATCCTGATGAAGGACACCGCGCTGGTGTCGGTCATCGGCCTTGAAGAAATCATGCGTCAGGCGCAAAACGCCGTGACCTTCGCCAAACACCCGTTCACCTTCTACATGGTGGCAGCCGTGATGTACCTGGGCCTTACCGTACTGGCCATGGGCACCATGCACGTGCTTGAAAAACGCGCAGCGCGCGGCTTCGTGAGGAGGACGTAATGGAGTGGGAAGTAATCCTCAAGTGGCTGCCCAAGCTGATGCAGGGTGCGACCCTGACCCTGGAGCTGACCGCCATCTCGGTGATCGCCGGTCTGATCGTGGCCATCCCGTTGGGCATCGCCCGCTCATCCAAGCTCTGGTATGTGCGCTCACTGCCCTACGCCTACATCTTTTTCTTCCGTGGCACGCCGTTGCTGATCCAGCTATTTCTGGTCTATTACGGCCTGGCGCAGTTCGATGTGGTGCGTGACAGCGCGTTGTGGCCGTACCTGCGCAGCCCGTTCTGGTGCGCGATCATCACCATGACCCTGCACACCGCTGCCTACATTGCCGAGATCCTGCGCGGCGCGATCCAGGCCATCCCGCCAGGTGAAATCGAGGCAGCACGGGCTCTGGGCATGTCGCGTTTCAAGACCCTGGTGCATATCGTCCTGCCACGCGCTGCACGCATCGGTCTGCCGGCCTACAGCAACGAAGTGATCCTGATGCTCAAAGCCAGCTCGCTGGCGAGTACCGTGACCCTGCTGGAACTGACCGGCATGACCCGCACCATCATTGCCCGCAACTACCAGACCGTGGACATGTTCCTGGCTGCCGGGGCAATTTACCTGGTCATGTCGTTTGTGCTGATCCAGGGCTTCAAACTGTTGGAGCGCTGGTTGCGCGTCGATGCCTGCCAAGGGCGCTGACCTGCTTGCCCGCTTCGAGGCGCTGGACGGGTTTCTGCAAAACCACCAGCACCTCTGGCGCCCACGGCCCTTCACTCAGTTGAACGTGCCGTGGGAAGCGCAACACCCGGAACTGGCGCAGTGGTTGCGCCAGCGTTCGCTGCAAGACGCCGAAGCCAGCCACAACCACCCCCAACACCTGCCCGCCCCTGCGCCGTTCCCTGAACTGGCGGCGACTTCCCTTACCCTGAGCGCAGTGCCACGACTAGCGGCCCAAGCCCTTGCGCCCGTAAACCCGCGCTTACAAGTGGATGTACCCGGGCGCAAATGGCAACAGATCGAGGCCTTCGCCCAGAGCCTGACCTTTGCACAAGCGCCAACCCACTGGCTGGACTGGTGTGCGGGCAAGGGGCATTTGGGGCGCCGACTGTTAAGTGCCGGGCAACAACTGACGTGCCTGGAATATGATCCGGCATTGATCGAATCCGGCCAACACCTGAGCCAGCGTCATCAACTGGCGGCCCGTCATGTTCAGCAGGATGTGCTCGCTGAAGCAGCAGCCCGGCAGCTCACACCCCAAATGACACCCGTGGCGCTGCACGCCTGCGGCGATTTGCATGTGCGCCTGCTGCAACTGGCCAGCGCGGCGGGGTGTGCACAACTTGCCGTGTCCCCCTGCTGCTACAACCGCATCGGCGGGTCGCACTATCAAGCGTTATCCACAGCCGCCAAGGCATCTTCCCTGCAACTGTCGCTGGAAGACCTGAGCCTGCCCATGAGCGAAACCGTGACCGCCGGCACCCGCGTGCGCCTTCAGCGTGACCAGTCGATGGCACGGCGCTTGGGTTTTGATCTGTGGCAGCGCCAGCGCCGTCAGTGTGATGAGTACTTATCCACACCCTCGCTGCCCAGCAGTTGGCTGAACAAGCCGTTTGCCGAGTACTGCTCGGACTTGGCGGCGCTGAAGAACTTATCCACAAGTGGCGAAGAAGACTGGCCGGCGCTGGAAGCCGCAGGCTGGGAGAGGTTGGCGCAGGTGCGCAACCTGGAATTGGTGCGCGGGCTGTTTCGCCGCCCGCTGGAGCTGTGGTTGGTGCTCGATCGGGCGCTCTACCTGGAGGAGAACGGCTATGCAGTGCAGGTTGGCGAGTTCTGCGACAGCCAGCTGACGCCGCGCAATTTGATGGTGCTTGCGCAGCGCTGTGGATAACCCTGTGGGAGCGGGCTTGCTCGCGATTCAGGCGCTGCGGTCTGACAGTTAAACCACAGCGATCTCATCGCGAGCAAGCCCGCTCCCACAAAGGGTTTCGCAGGACTACGACCCGCGATATGTCGAAAAACCATAAGGGCTGAGCAACAACGGGATGTGGTAATGCTGATCCACATTCTTCACTTCAAAAATCACCGGGATTTCCGGGAAGAACGTGTCACGCCCTGCCTTCTTGAAATAATCGCCGGTCTTGAATACCACCCGGTACTCCCCCGCCTCGAACGCCTGCTTGCCCGGGAACAACTCGCCAATACGTCCCTGCTCATTGGTCACGCCTTGCGCCAGCGGCTGCCAATCCTTGCCCACATGCTTTTCCAGGGTCACATTGACCCCCGGGGACGGCAGACCGTTTTCAAGATTCAGCACATGCACGCTCAACGGATTGCCGGCAGCCAGCGCCAGGCTCGACACAGCGCTCAGGCTTAAAGCCGCCAGGGTGATTCGCAACGATTTCATGGTAAGTCCTCAGTGGTTAAAATCTGATCAACGTTGAATGGTCAGGCTAACTTGCCCGGCAGCCTTGATCGCGCAGGCTTCGTCCTGCTCAGCACCGCCCGCCCCGGCCACGCCCAGCGCGCCCACCAGTTCACCTTCGGCGAACAACGGCACACCGCCGCCCAGCAGCAACAGCTCGGCAATGGAGTTGAGATTGGCGGCCTCGGGGTTGTTACGCGCACGCTCGGCAAACAGCCTGGTCGGGGTTTTGGTCGACAGCGCGGTATACGCTTTGCGCTGGCTCGCCAGCAGGTTGTGCGGGCCAACGCCTTCCGGACGCTGTGCCATCAGCACGTTGCCACCCCGGTCGAGCACGCTCAGCGCCCCGGTGCAGTGCTTGAGGGTCGCGTCGGCCAACTGGCGGGCGGTGGCCAGGTCCAGATCGGCATGGCGCGCCAGATTCGGCGCCGCCTGGGCCACGCCGGCAACGCCAACGGCAGTCCACAACAACAAGGTTTTCAACATCATGGGCAAGCTCCTGTACGAATGGGCCCACCTTAACCAGCGCTCCTCGTCAGAACCCCGTCAGTTGCATTACAAGTTTGTAATAGGCAACACCGACGAAGGCGCCTAGCCTGTGCAGACGATTGATCGAGGTGTGCGATGCGTTTGCTAGTGGTTGAAGATGAAGCCAAGACCGCCGATTTCCTGGCCAAGGGCCTCAAGGAGTCCGGCTTTGCCGTGGATGTGGCACTCAACGGCCTGGACGGGCGCTATTTTGTCGAACAGCAGGAATACGACCTGATCATCCTTGATGTGATGCTGCCGGGGCTCAATGGCTGGCAACTGCTGCAACTGATTCGCCAGCGCGGCGCCACTCCGGTGCTGTTCTTGACCGCCAGGGATGCTATCGAAGACCGCGTGCGCGGTCTGGAGCTAGGCGCCGACGATTACCTGCTCAAACCTTTCGCCTTTGCCGAGTTGCTCGCCCGGGTGCGCACGCTGCTGCGTCGCGGCCCGCTACGCGAGGCCGAGTCGTATGCCATCGCCGATCTTGAAATCGACGTGCTGCGCCGCCGGGTCAGCCGGGGTGGCCAGCGCATCAGCCTGACCAACAAGGAATTCGCCCTGCTGCAACTGCTGGCCAGCCGCCAGGGCGAGGTGCTGTCCCGCACCCTGATCGCCTCCCAAGTGTGGAACCTCAATTTCGACAGCGACACCAATATGGTCGAAGTCGCCGTGCGTCGCCTGCGGGCCAAGGTCGACGATCCCTACATGCCCAAGTTGATCCACACCGTGCGCGGCGTTGGTTATCAACTGGAAGCACCCGATGAGTAAATCCATCGCCTGGCGTCTGGCGCTGGCGATCGCCATGACCTGCGCGTTGGTACTGAGTGTGATCGGGGTGTTCCTGTATCGCTCCCTGGCCTCGGAACTGGCGTTTCGTGATGACCAGGCGCTGCTCGGGCGCCTTGAACAAGTGCGCGCCCTGCTGCATGACAGCGATAGCCTCGAAGCCCTGCAAGAACGCCCGCGCCTCTACCAGAACATGCTGGGCAACCTGGACAGTGTGCTACTGGTCAAGCGGGCAGATGGCAGCCCGCTTATCGCCATTAACCCGCACCGGCAGGACTTGCCTGATATACCGCCCATTGCTCAGGACCGGGCGCCACAGCGTGCCGATATCCAGACACTGGACCAGACAGTGCTGCTCGCCGGCATGGCCCGAGGCCCGGCCGATGAAATCCTCAGGGTGACCGTAGGCAAACGCCTGGATGAGCGTGAGCAAATGCTCGCTAGCTACCGTATGCGTTTATATGGCGCCGTGGGCCTGGGCGCGCTGCTGGCTTTCGGCCTTGGCCTGCTGCTGTTGCGCCGCGGCCTTGAGCCTTTGCGTGAGCTGGCCCACGCCATGGCTGGCATCGATCCGCGCAGCCTTGACCAGCGCATGGCCACACATGACGTGCCTGCCGAACTCAAGGAGCCGGTACAGGCTCTCAACGCCATGCTGACACGCCTGGAAGACAGCTTTGCGCGGCTGTCACAGTTCTCCGCCGACCTGGCCCATGAAATCCGCACGCCGTTGCACAACCTGCTGGGCAGCAACAGCCTGGCACTGAACCAGTCACGCAGCCCGACTGAGTACCAGGAAGTACTTGCGTCGAATATCGAAGAGTACGAGCGGCTCAACCGTATGGCCGAAAACCTGATGTTTCTCGCTCGCTCCGAACACGGCCAGCGCCCGTTGCAGTTGCAAGTGCTGGACCTTGGTGAGGTGGGCGACGAGCTGTGCGATTACTTCGAAGCACTGGCTGAGGACCGGCAGCTGCAGTTGGACAATCAGCTCAGCGGCTCGCTGATGGCCGATCAACAGCTGCTGCAGCGGGCACTGGGCAATTTACTGGCCAATGCCGTGCGCCATGCTCAACCGGGCTCTACCGTACGCTTGCAGCGCCATGACGATGCCGGGTTTTGCTGGATCGGTGTGCACAACCCTGGCCCGCCGATTGAGGCGCAGCATCTGGGCAAGTTGTTTGACCGTTTTTACCGGGTCGATCCTTCACGGGCCCAACCGGGGGACTCGGGCGGGCTCGGGTTGGCGATTGTGCATTCGATCATGCAATTGCATGGCGGCCAGGTGCGGGTGGTCAGTGATACCAGTGGCACGCTGTTTGAACTGGGGTTTGCTCAATAACCTTTTTAGTTTTCCTGTGGGCGCGGCGGTGCGACGAAGTGTCGGCGCTGACCAATTCGGCGAAAAATCGGGTCACGACGGAGCACTTGCCCCCCTCCTTCACCGAGCGCCGGTCAGAAACGTGAAAATAGTCTGTTATCAGGGGTTTACAAGCCCAAACATCCGGGTATACTCGTCGCCCATAACGCCGGTATAGCTCAGTTGGTAGAGCAACTGACTTGTAATCAGTAGGTCCCGAGTTCGACTCTTGGTGCCGGCACCATACGCAACACCAGAAGAGGCTCACCGAAAGGTGGGCCTTTTTTGTTTTCAGGGTTTGGAGAAGACTCAAGAGCACCACATGGTGATGGTCTTGAGCCGATTAAAAATTCTGAACGCTCAGCTCGCGCAATGCAGCTGTTGCTAGAAACCCCGAACGGGATGCATAGCGGTGGTCCCTGCTCACTCGTTCATCAATGCGCTGCAACAGGTTTTCTGGCAAAGAAGCGTTGAACCGAACCGACTTGCCAAGGTAAGGCGTCAAATCGAAGTCAACGATTGCCCATATTCCACCGACAAAATCCGGGTTCTCCAGGTGGGCATCCACGTCCTTACCCTGCGGCAGCTCGCCGCCGTCCGCAACAATGCCTTCCAGATGCAACGCCAATGATTCCTGCACGTTATCCAGCGCTTGCGAAAAAGTGCTCCCGGCAGAAAAACAGCCTGGCACATCAGGCACCGTTACGCTGAATTCGGAATCTGCGTCTTTATGTATGACCACTGGAAATTTCATGACCGTAACTCTCCCTTGAGACCTGCGGATTTGAGAATGTTGTGCAGCGTCCCTTTGGCAATTTCTGACTTGGGATGTGGAACCGTTACCCGACCCGCTTTGGCTGGATGCTTGAACTGATGGTGACTTCCCTTGATTGCGATCTCAAACCATCCATCTGCCACCAATAATTCAATAAGCTCACGACTTCGCACTTGATCACCACGCATTGTGTGTACGCTACACACCATTGAAAAATGGTGCAATCGGAAAATACACACACTACACACCAAAAAACGCGATCGGCTTAGAGTTGTGTTACACCCTGTGCACCCGAACGACTCTATCTCCAGCAGTATTATCGCTGTCCGCCCCCCCCTCCAATGAACCTCCCCCTTGCATAAATACTGTCCCATCACAATAATGCGATCGATTACCAATTACATTTTGGTTGCATCATTATGTCGGCGCTCGACCCTTCAGCTCTTCATCGGTTGTACAGCGATCACAACAGTTGGCTAAAGGGCTGGTTGCGCGTGCGCCTGGGCAATACGGCGGATGCCTGCGACCTGGCCCAGGACACGTTCCTGCGGGTCATGACCGCACGCCATGACACGCCCATTCGGGAGCCCCGTGGTTATCTGAGCGCCATTGCCCGCTCGCTGTTGATCGACAAAGTGCGCCGCCGCACCATCGAGCAAGCCTATCTGCAGGCGCTGGCACTCAAGCCCGAGCCTGTGGATATTTCGCCAGAAATACGCCTGTCGATTATCGAAACGCTGATTTCGATCGACAGCCTGCTCGATGAGCTGGGCCCCAGAACGCGGGAAATTTTCCTCGCCGTGCAGCTCGAAGGCTTGAGTTATGTTGCCGTCGCCGAGCGTTTCGAGGTGTCGGTTACCACGGTGAAAAATCATTTGATTCGCGCCATGACCCGCTGCCTGTTG
The DNA here is from genome assembly GCF_049896805.1 of Pseudomonas sp. TWR1-1-3. Taxonomy (NCBI): domain Bacteria; kingdom Pseudomonadati; phylum Pseudomonadota; class Gammaproteobacteria; order Pseudomonadales; family Pseudomonadaceae; genus Pseudomonas; species Pseudomonas sp. TWR1-1-3. The sequence goes on from NZ_JAFCUZ010000005.1 coordinate 445,372, forward strand.
CTGGTCGACAATTGATGTCCCCTGCCCCGGATCTCAAGGCGCTGGAGGCTGCTGCCACCTGGTATGTACAACTTAATGACGGCACCACCGACGAGGCTCGCACCCGGGACTGGCAGACCTGGTTGAGAGCCTCCCCACAACATGAAGCCGCCTGGGCACGGCTTGAGAGGTTCCAGCGCCAATGGGCATTGATGCCCCAGGAGGCCGCTCTCTCCAGCCTCGACGCCGCGAAAACCCAACGCCGTGATGTGCTGAAAATCCTTGGCATGCTGCTGGCTGTTGGCAGCGGTACCTGGCTGGCGGCCGAGCAGGTGCCCTATCGCTCGATGCTTGCGGGGCAGCGTACCGGCGTCGGTGAGCGGCGTTCGCTGCGCCTTGAGGATGGCTCACAACTGGAGCTGAACGCCAACACGGCGCTGGATATCCACTTCGACGCCAAACAGCGTGTGATTCGTCTGCACCGGGGTGAAATCTTGATTCAGACCGCCAAGGATCCTGAGCAGCGTCCCTTTATCGTGCAGACCGAGGACGGCAGCGTGCGCGCCCTTGGCACCCGTTTCAGCGTGCGCCAATTGCCCGAGCACACGCGAGTCGGGGTGTTGCAATCCGCCGTGGAAATTCGCCCGCTTGAGCTGATCCATCAGCCCCTGCGTCTGGAGACCGGACAACAAGTCACTTTCGATAGCAATGCAATCGGCAGGGTTCAGCCTTTGCCTGCGGCCTCAACCGCCTGGGTACAGGGCATGTTGAGCGTGGACGACTGGCGCCTGGGCGATTTTATCGAGGAGTTGGGCCGTTACCGTCCGGGCGTGCTGCGTTGTGCAACAGCCGTTCAGAACTTACGCATCTCGGGGGCCTTTCGTATCGATGACACCGATACGGTGCTGGAGAATCTGGGTAAAACCCTGCCAGTCAACGTTCGTTTCTTCACCCGCTACTGGGCCAGCATCGAACCGGCATAAGCTCAGGTGCAAATGGTTTGAACTTTAACCTTGCTGATTTAGATTCTCATCCGTCAATGACATAAGCCGCGACTACAGCGCGTTTGTGCCATGACCACGCAAGGATCATCGAATGCCCCCGCTCCCCCTCAATACCACCACCAAAATAGCCCGCGCTGTGCGCCTGGCGGTATTTGGCGCGTCCCTCGCCAGCCTGTCCGGTCTGGCGCTGCTACCTGCCCAGGCCGCAGCGCAAAGCCAGGCGCAGTACCAGATTGCCCCTGGCCCTCTGGGCAGCGCCCTGACCCGGTTTGGTGTGCAGGCTGGGGTTACGATTTCGTTTGATACCGAACAGGCCCGTCACCTCAAGACCGGCGGGCTTGAAGGTTCATACAGCGTCGAGGAAGGCCTGGAGCGCTTGCTTGCCAATAGCGGGTTGCAAGCCGAGCGCCAGAGCAACGGGGGTTATGTACTGGTCGCCAGCAACAGTGAAGCCGCGCTGGAGCTGGGGGCCACTCAAGTTGTCACCAACCAGTTGGGTACCGTTACCGAAGGCACCGGTTCCTACACGCCGGGCGCTATCGCCACGGCCACTCGCCTGGTGCTCACACCGCGGGAAACGCCGCAATCGATCAGCGTAATCACCCGCCAGCATATGGATGACTTCGCCCTCGACAATGTTGACGACGTGATGCGCCATACACCGGGCATTACCGTCTCGGCCTACGACACGGACCGCACCAACTACTACTCGCGTGGTTTTTCGATCAACAACTTCCAGTACGACGGCATCCCCTCCGCCGTCCGCAACGTTGCCTATTCAGCGGGTAATACCCTGAGCGACATGGCTATTTATGACCGTATCGAGGTACTCAAGGGCGCTTCAGGTTTGCTCAGCGGGGCGGGGTCCCTGGGCGGCACCATCAACCTGGTGCGTAAAAAACCCACCCATGATTTTCACGGCCATATCACCGCAGGCGCAGGTTCGTGGGACAACTACCGGACTGAAGTAGACCTCAGCGGCCCATTGACCGAAACCGGTAATGTGCGCGGTCGTGCGGTAGCGGCCTATCAGGACCGGCAATCGTATATCGACCGCTACTCCAACCAGAGTTCGGTGTTCTACGGCATCCTCGAAGTCGACCTGACGCCAGACACCTTGCTGACCGTGGGCGCCGATTATCAGGACAACAAACCCCAGGGCTCCACCTGGTCGGGGAGCTTCCCGCTGTACAACTACGCGGGCGAGATCAACAGCGCCAAACGCTCATTCAGCAACGCCACCGACTGGAGCAGCTGGCAGCAATACACCCGCACGGTGTTCGCGACCCTGGAACAGGACCTGGGCAGTGGTTGGGTGGGCAAGCTGCAACTGGACCACAAGATCAATGGCTACGATGCCCAGCTGGGGGCGATTCAGTTCAACCAGCCTGCGGCTGATGGCACCGCCAATATCAATGCTCAACGTTACAAGGGCGAAACCACCAGCGACGCGGCCGACCTCTATGTCAGCGGCCCCTACGAGTTTCTCGGCCGTGAACACGATTTGGTGTTGGGCGGCTCCATCAGTACCGCCAACTGGAAAGGCAAAGGCTATTGGGACGTGACCTTCTCCACCCCCAATCTGGTGGATTACTTCAACTGGGACGGCCATCTGGCCAAACCTGACTGGGGCAACGCATCTCAAATCAGCGATGACACCGTGCGCCAGACCGGCATGTATGCAACCACGCGTCTGAATGTCACAGATGAGCTGAAAGTGTTTCTGGGCGGGCGGGTGGTCGACTACACCCTTACGGGCACCACCAATACCTATCGCGAAACAGGACGCTTGATTCCCTATGCGGGCATTACTTATGACCTGACCGATTACCTGACGGCCTATGCCAGCTACACCGATGTATTCATGCCCCAGGAGTTCTACAACCTGGATCGCAACAGCAAAATGCTTGACCCAGACGAGGGTGAAAACTACGAGATCGGCCTCAAGAGCGAGTTCTTCGATGGCCGCCTGAACGCCAGCCTGGCGTACTTTGAGGTCAAGGAAAGCAACCGTCCCATCCCCGACGATGCCTGGAACAACCTGCAACCCACCCCGCCCAACTATGCCTTCAAGGGCACTGCGGCTAAAACCAAGGGCTACGAGCTGGAGATATCCGGCGAGCTGAGCCCGGGCTGGAGCCTGCAGGCCGGTTACACGCACAAGGTGGTACGCGATGACAACGGTAAAAAGATCTCGACCTTCGAACCCGAAGACCAACTGAGCTTCTACACCATCTACAAACTGAAGGGCGACCTCAACAAAGTCTCCGTGGGCGGTGGCGCACGCTGGCAGAGCACGGCCTGGCAAGAGATGTTCAACGGTCCCAAGGACAGGTACGAAGACTTCTCGCAAAAGCCGTACTGGGTGGTGGACCTGATGACCCGTTATCAATTCACGGAAAACCTGTCGACCACGCTTAACGTCAACAACGTGTTCGACAAGTATTACTACACCAATATCGGGTTCTATAACTCGGCGATTTATGGCGAGCCGCGCAACTTTATGCTGACCACTCGCTGGGATTTCTGACACGCATATCCAATTGTGGGAGCGAGCCCGCTCGCGAAGGCCTGCAGAGCTTCAGCAAGCAGGATAGCCCCCACGATTTTGGGGCTTCGCGAGGTGGCCTTTACTCCGGCCTACGCTTGTTGCAGAACCTTTAATGCTGCCGAAGCCAGAAATCCTGAACGGCTCTTTTGCTCAGGATGATGCTTCACATAATCATCGATCCGATTCAGCAAGATTGCGGGCAAGGTGATATTCAGCTTTTCCGCCTTTCCGAGGTATCTGGTGATATCGATATCGACCAATGCCCAGATGCAGCCCTCATACTCGGGGTTGGAAACATGAGCGCTTACAGGGGTTGCAACAGGAATTCTGGCGCAATCCTCTGCCAAAATCTCCAGGTGCCCTTCAATGGCTTCGCGTGCCATGGCCATCGCGTCGTCAAGATCCTCCCCCGCAGAGAAGCACCCAGGGATATCCGGCACGTCTACACCCCAGGCATGTTGTTCATCGCCAGGGCGAATCGCTATTGGGTAAAGCATGTTCAAAACCTCCACAGGGCGGGTTAAAGCAGCCTGCTAGTCAAAGCTGAGCTTGCTTCAAAATACTGTTGATCGTTTTGGTCAGTAAATCTTTCTTCGGATGAGGAATCGTTACCAGCCCCGGCTTCGTCGGGTGCTTGAAGTGGTGATGACTTCCCTTGCTCCGTACCAGATACCAACCGTCAGCTTCTATTGCGGTTATCAGCTGTCGGCTATTCAAATTCGTCATCCCCAATAGTGGTTACTATAACCACCGTATTCATAAAATGTCATCCCCAATCATGGCTCCGGTAGTCTTTGCGCATGGATACCTCCTGACAGATGACCCCACATCATCTGTACCGTGAAAAACCATCCTTTGTCAGCCTACGGAGATGTAACCTCTAATTGCCGGAAGCAAAGTGACGACGATCACTTATTTCAACAATAAAAGCGCTTCCCGGAGCACCTCCCATGCACAGCGGTCCCACTCTTTTGCTGGTGTTGTTTTGCGCCATCGCCCTGATCATTTTCCTTATCGTCAAAGTCCGCGTTCATGCCTTTCTGGCCCTGACCGCTGCGAGCTTTGTGGTGGGAATCGGGTCAGGCATGCCGTTGGTAAAAATTGCTTCGTCGTATGAAGCCGGTGTCGGCGGAACCCTCGGGTTTCTGGCCACGATCATTGGCCTGGGCGGGATTCTGGGCAAGATGCTGGAGGAGTCCGGCGGTGCGGAGCGCATCGCTCAGGCCCTGTTGAACACCCTGGGCAAGGACCGCGCTTCGTGGGCGATGATGCTCGTCGGATTTATCGCAGGCATCCCGGTGTTTTTCGAGGTGGGGTTCGTGCTTCTTATTCCGCTGATTTATGTAGTGGCCAAAGAGACTCGCATCAACCTGCTGTACTTGGGCGTACCTCTGGCGGTGTCGCTGATGGCGGTGCATTGCATGTTGCCGCCACACCCTGCTGCGATGGCGATCACCGGGATGCTGGGCGCCGATGTCGGCAAAGTAATCATGTACGGTCTGATTGTCGCGCTGCCGACCGCCATGATTGCCGGGCCGCTGTGGGTCAAACTGGTGTGCAAGACCGAAGCACCAGCCACTCAGGAAGCTTTTTTGAACGAGCATTGCGATGACAGCAAAACCCGCGACCTGCCAGGCCTTGGCGTCACCCTGCTGACCATCGCCCTGCCGCTGCTGCTGATGGTCGGTAAAAGTTTCGCTGCCGGTCTGCCCCATGAATCCACCGCATTCAGCGTGATTTCGTTTATGGGCACCCCGCTGATCGCACTGTCGATTGCCGTGGTATTCGCTTATTGGGCACTGGGCTTGCGCCGCGGTTTGACCATGGCCGACCTGCTGGCTTACACGCAAAAGAGTTTTCCGCCGCTGGCCAGTATCCTGCTGATCATCGGTGCCGGCGGGGCATTCAATGGCATTCTGATCGACAGTGGTGTGGGTAGCGCGCTGTCCGCCTCGTTGACCCAATTGAATATGAACCCCATCGTGCTGGCCTGGCTGGTGGCCGGTTTGATGCACTTCGCGGTCGGCTCGGCAACAGTGGCCATGATCAGCGCCGCAGGCATGGTATTGCCTATGCTGGGAGCTCACCCGACCGTGAGCAAGGAGATCATCTGCATCGCCATCGGTGCCGGAGCCATGGGCTGGACCCACGTCACGGATTCGGCCTTCTGGGTGGTCAAGGAGTACCTGGGTGTATCCCTGACCGACGCCCTGAAAACCTTTACCACCGCCACCGTACTGGCTTCATCGATCGCGCTGGGGCTGACCCTGCTGCTGTCGCGCTTTGTTTGATTCAAACCGTATATTCAGACTTATCGTTTAAAGGACCCCGCCATGATTTTGGGCAGAACACTTGAAAACTGGTGCGCCAGCTTCCCGCTGATCCGCGAACTGGTCGCGTTGCAAGAAACCACCTGGTTCAACCCCGGGGTGGCACCGGTGGCGCAGGCGCTTGGCGATACAGGCCTGACCAGTGCCGACGTGGCCGATGCCAGCGCACGCCTTGAGCGGTTTGCTGCCTACCTGCGGGTTGCCTTCCCTGAGACAGAGGACAGTGCTGGCATTATCGAGTCGGACATCCTGCCCCTGACGCATTTGCAGCCGTTGCTCGGCGAGCGTTACGGGCAAAGCCTCAATGGCGCGCTGTGGCTCAAGCGCGACAGCCATCTGCCCATCTCCGGCTCGATCAAGGCCCGCGGCGGGATCTATGAAGTGCTCAAGCATGCCGAAGACCTGGCCCTGGCCGGTGGCCTGATTAAGCTCGACGACGACTACGCGCTGCTGCACAGCGACAAGGCCCGGGCCTTTTTTGGACAGTACAAAATCGCCGTTGGCTCCACCGGCAATCTCGGCATGTCGATCGGCATCATGGGTGCTGCGCTGGGCTTTCAAGTGACCGTGCATATGTCGGCCGATGCCCGGCAATGGAAGAAAGACAAACTGCGCTCCCATGGCGTGACGGTGGTGGAGTACGAAAGCGATTACAGCGTGGCCGTGGCCCAGGGTCGCCAGCAGGCTGAGTCCGACTCGAGTTGCCATTTTGTCGACGATGAAAACTCGGTCAATCTGTTCCTCGGCTACGCAGTGGCCGGCGAGCGTTTGAAACAGCAGTTCGCGGCGGCGCAAATCACCGTGGATGCCCAGCATCCCCTGTTTGTGTACCTGCCCTGCGGAGTCGGTGGCGCGCCCGGCGGCGTGGCTTTCGGCCTCAAGCTGGCCTTTGGTGATGCAGTGCATTGCATCTTCGCCGAACCGACCCACTCGCCCTGCATGCTGTTGGGTGTGTACACCGGGATGCACGACGAAGTCAGCGTGCAGGATTTCGGCATCGATAATGTCACGGCGGCAGACGGCCTCGCCGTGGGCCGAGCTTCCGGCTTTGTCGGCAAGGCCATGCAGCGCATGCTCGACGGCTTCTACACCGTCAGCGATGAGGAAATGTACAGTCTGCTGGCCCTGATGGAACGCAGTGAAGGCTTGCGCCTTGAGCCTTCCGCACTGGCAGGTGTGCCAGGTATTGCCCGGGTACTGGGCGAGCAGCAAGGCTATCTGGCCCGCGCTGGCCTGAGCCCGCAGGCCATGGCCAACGCCACCCATCTGGTGTGGGCAACGGGAGGAAATATGGTGCCTGCGGCCGAGATGGACGCCTATCTGGCCAAGGGTCGTGAGTTACTGGGCTGACTCAGGCGTAAAGCGGATGTGGCAAGATGGACTCATTGCCACATTCTGCAAGAAGTCGGCCTTTGGCTTGAGGGCAAACTACCGTGCTTAATCTTCCTCCCCGCATCAGCTCACGGCTCAACAGCAGCCAGTTCGCCAACCTTCATACCTTTCTGGTGGCCGCCCGACACCTGAGTTTTGCCCGCGCTGCGCAGGAACTTTGCCTGACCGCCAGCGCCGTCAGCCACCGTATCAGCCGGCTGGAAACGGCGTTGAATATGAAGCTGTTCCAGCGCCTTACCCGCCAGGTCAGCCTGACTGACGAAGGCGAGCGAATTTTCGAAATTCTGCAAAGTGCGATGGGAGAATTGTCCGAAGCACTTGAACGCTCGTCACAGCCAGAAATTGCCGGAGCCATTGCGCTCTATGCCAGGCCATCGGTGGCCCAATGCTGGCTGGTGCCCCGGCTGGCCGACTTTATCGAGCGCTATCCGCTGGTCTCACTGGACCTGCGGGTGGGCAATGACAATGTCGACTTTCGCACACGCAAAATAGATCTGGCCTTGTACTACGCCAACGGCGAATTCCCCGGCCTCACCAGCCAGCGGCTGATGCGCGAATGCATGGCGCCGGTGTGCAGCCCGGAATATGCGCAGCGTCACCGTCTGCACGAAAACCCGCAAAATCTGAGCAACTGCACCACCCTGCACGACTCCCTGGCCTGGGACCATGCCGCCTATGATGCCGAGTGGACCCTGTGGGCCGAACAACACAACCTGCTCGCGGCACTGCCCAAACGTACCCTGACCTTCGACCGTTCGGACCTGTGCGTCACGGCCGCTATGAGCCACGCGGGGATCGCCATCGGGCGCCAGCAACTGGTGCAAAAACGTGTTGATCGCGGCGAACTGGTGCTGCCTTTTGGCGGTTTCAGGCAGTACGGTCACTATGATTATTATCTGGTGCACCCACCGCTCAATGTGGTGCCCAAGCGCTTGCAGGTGTTTATGAACTGGCTGCACATGTGCGCTCAGGAACAGACGATTGAGCAACGGCCAAACTGACCCTGATGGTGGTGTTTGGCGCCTGTACGAACGCTACATGACCACCTGTGTTTTGCACGATCTGACGCACAATCGCCAGCCCCAACCCGGTACCTTCGCTGCTTTGCCGGCCCTTGCGAAAGCGCAGGAACATGGCTTCGCGCTCCTCTGGCGCAATACCCTGCCCCTGGTCGCTGACCTCCAGCTGCAAGTGCCCGGCCACCTTGCGCAGGGTCACCTGAACAGTGCCCTTGCCGTGGACCAGGGCGTTTTCCAGCAGGTTGCCCAAAGCTTCACGCAACTGATCGGGATTGCCCCGGCATTCGCAACCTGCGGTGATATCCACCTCGATTACCCGACCACTGGCCTCAAAGAGCGGTAACAGCGCGGCACAGACTTCGCGAGTGAGACGCGAGAGATGGGTGCGCTGCTGCCCGTTATGGCCTTGGGCGGCCTCGCCTTCCTGACGCGCCAGTTCCAGTAGCTGAGTCACCAAACGGCGCATCTGGCGCATTTCCATGTCCAGCGCAGGCCACTCGACCTGCCCTGTGCGCCGGGCTGCTTGCAAGCGCAAATCCAGCACGGTCAACGGCGTGCGCAGTTCATGGGCTGCGTCGGCCACGAAACGCCGTTCGGCAGTGTAGGCCGCAGCCAAACGATCAAGCGCCGTATTGGCCGCAGCCGCCAGGGGCTGGATTTCACTCGGCAGGTTGTCCAGCGGGATACGTTGTTCTGGGTTTGCCGGCCCGATACTGCGCGCCAACTTGGCCGCCACCCGCACCGGACGCAAGGTCCAGTGCAGCAATAAAAGGATCAGGCCCAATGACAGCAAACCGATGGGTACCATCATCACCAGGCTCTGGCGCAAGCGGGCCGCCAGCAGGTTGCCAATCACTTCGCGCTCAAGATTATCCTGCTTGGCCACCATCAATATGGCACCTTCGGGCAACTCCACGGGCACGCTGACCACCCGCCCGCTGAAAGCGCTCCAGCGCATCCAGCCCGGGTCCGCACCTGGCTGCTTGAGCCGACGGGGATGTTTGAGGTTTTCGGACTTCCACAACAATCGACCATCGGCCGAATACAACGAATAAGACAGTTCGCCACCGGCATACTGGCGCGGCAGGCTGGCAGGGTCGCTATCCACCCGAAAACCATCAGCAATTACCTGCGCCTCAATGGTCATCACCCCGCGGCGCAGTTCGTCGCGGGTGCCGTACAGGTAAATCGCCAGGTTGCCGAAACCCAGGGCAAAGACCAACAGCAACGCGGTCAGCAGGCGCCAGCGCAGGCTGCGTTTAATCATGCCCGGTTATCGACGCTGAGCAGGCGATAACCCAAGCCGCGAACCGTTTCGATGCGGCTATGGGCGCCCGCCTCACTGAGCTTGCGGCGCAACCGCGAGACCAGCGCTTCGATGGCGTTGAGGGTCACCGGCTCATTGAAAGCATAAAGCCGCTCTTCGAGTTGCTCCTTGATCACGATACGCGGTGCAATGCGCAGCATTTCTTCCAGCAACATGGCTTCGCGCCGGGCCAGCACCGTTATCCGGGTGTTGCCATCAACGCTCAAGTGCCGGGTTTCAGGTTCGAATGCCAGGTTGTTGCAGCGCAACAGGGTACTCACACGGCTGCCGGGGCGACGCAAGACTGCGCGCAATCGCGCCTCCAGTTCCTGCATGTCGAAGGGTTTGAGAATGTAGTCGTCCGCGCCTGCATTCAGCCCGTTGACCCGGCTTTGCAGGGCATCCCGCGCAGTCAGGATGATGCACGGCAAATCGGCATTGGCGCTGTGCTGACGCATGGCCAGCAGTGACATGCCGTCCATGTCCGGCAAGCCAAGATCCAGGATCATCGCGTCATAGCTGCCGACTTCCAGCAAAGCCTGGGCCGTGCGCCCATCTTCGGCGCCATCCACGGCAAATCCGGCCTGCACCAGATGCTCGATCAGCAAACCGCGCAGTGCCCGGTGATCCTCAACAACCAGCACTTTCATTTACTTCAATCCACAAAAAGGTCAGCCACGACGATAAAAAACGGCGCAGGGGGAAATCAACAGGGGCTCGTCAGGTTCCGGTCAGGTTGAGCTGGCAACATTCGCAAACAAGAAACGCAACTGAGACAGCTTATTATTTTCATTTGCGCAATAGCAAGAATCCCAGGAACGCTGTTTATGAACTGCCACCGCCGCAGCACCGTTGCCCCCTCTCCTTTTGCCCGCAAGCCTCTGGCTATTTTTACCGCACTGGTCAGCCTTGGCCTGCCCCTGACGGCAGTTTGCGCCGATGAAGAAGAACAACCTTCCGGGGCAACGGCCAATGCCGCGCCACTGGAGGTCGGCTCAACGGTGGTTACGGCTTCGGGCTTCAGCCAGGACGTGCGCGATGCCCCCGCCAGTATCTCGGTCATCACCCGCGAAGAGCTGGAAAACAAGCAGTTCCGCTCGCTCGCCGATGCGGTACGCAATGTTGAAGGCGTGAGCATCATCGGCGGTGACAAGGGCGAGATTTCCATTCGCGGCATGGAGTCCAGCCACGTCCTGATCCTGATTGACGGTCGTCGCCAGAACACCAGCCAGGTCACGCTCAAGGGCGGCACCTCCGAAGGCCTGGGCATGAACTGGATACCGCCCGTCGAAGCGATTGATCGTATTGAGGTGGTGCGCGGCCCGATGTCCACGCTCTACGGCTCCGAAGCACTGGGCGGGGTGATCAACGTCATCACTCGCAAAGTGGCGCGGCAATGGTCAGGATCGGTATCCGCGGACCACACCTTCCAGGACAGCTCCAAAGCAGGTGACAGCACGCAACTGGACGGGTACGTGTCCGGTCCGCTGGTCGAAGACCGTCTCGGCATTCAGCTCTGGGGCTACGACAAGCAACGCGACGAGGACAAAATCCTCAACGGTTTCTCCAAATCGACCCGCCACAGCGGCACCGCACGCCTGTGGCTGACCCCTGATGAGCAACAGGAGTTCATGCTCGAAGCCGGCCGCACCGAGCAGGAGTTCTGGAACAACCCGGGCAAAAGCCTGGCGCCTACAGCCGCGAAAAACAACAACCAGTACACCCGCGATACTTATGTTTTGGCCCACACCGGCAACTGGGATTTCGGTACTACCGATATCAGCCTGTATCGCGAAGAAGCGACCCGCGCCAGCGATGTCCAGACCGGCAATCAGAGCGTCACGCCTGAAGTCACCAACTCGGTATTCGAAAGCAAAATCAGCCTGCCGTTTGACCGCAACGTCTTTGTTGCCGGCGCCCAGTGGAAAAAAGACGAGCTGGAGGCGGACGGTTATTACGCCAGCCCGCAGGGTGCTGGGATTGGCACTTCGATGACAGAAAAATCGCTGTTCGCCGAGAACGAATGGAGCGTGACTGACAGCTTCAGCCTGACCACCGGTATTCGCATGGACGACAACGAGTTCTTCGGTCGCCATTGGACACCACGCTTTTACGGCGTATGGCGCCTCAATCCGGACTGGACGCTAAAAGGCGGTGTGGCCAAGGGCTTCAAGTCGCCGACCATCACCCAGACCAACCCCAATATCGGCCTGCCGCAACGCGGTGGTGCTTACACCTGGGGCAACCCGGATTTGAAACCGGAAGAAAGCGAAAACCGCGAAATCGGCCTTTACTACGACGCCGGTGGAAAATTCAGCGGTAATGTCACGCTGTTCGACACCGACTACGAAAACAAGATCGCCAACACCGGCACCCGCCAGCTGTACTACCCGGACGGCAGCCCGGTACCCGCAGACCCGATCACCGGGCGCATCTACAGCACCTATTTCAATATCACCGGTGCCACGGTGCGCGGCATCGAGACCGCTGCCCGTTATCGCTTCAACGACCGGGTGCAGCTCAAGGGCGAGTACACCTACCTGCACTCCAAAGTGTCGAGCGGCGAGGCAACCATTCTAGGCTTTGGCTACCCACTGGCCGAGGGCCAGCCTCTGGTAGCCACGCCCAAGCACTCTGGCAGCGCGACGCTGGACTGGCAAATCATCGACTCGGTTTCCAGCTTCGCTACCGTCAGCTATCGCGGTGAAGAAACCAGCATTGCCTGGGGTCAGGGCGGTGCCGTGGCACAAAGCGAGCAAGCCATCACCACCGTGGATGTGGGCGCCACCTGGCAAGCTACCCAGGATCTTTCCTTGAGCCTGGTCGGCTATAACCTGACCAATCAGGTCAGGGAGCAGGATGTGGACTCCGATTATTCCTATGCCGAAGACGGCCGACGCTTTTGGGTCAAAGCCAACTATACGTTCTGACCCTGAACCGGGCTGCGCGCCCAAGGTATTCATATGAGCGATGCCCTTAATCCTGCGCCGCAGACGGCCTACCGTCTGGCCATTGCCGCACGCACCGTACTGGCCATTTTTGGCAGTTACCTGTTTGCCGCCTTGGCAGCAGCGAGCCTCAGCCTGTTGCTGCCCGGCCCCCGGGCGCAGGCAGTACTGGGCGCCACCATGCTGGCCTTTGCGCTGTATTGCGCGATGGCAATCTGGGCATTTAGCGCCGCATCTGCAATCCGGGCCTGGCTTGTTGCCCTGGCTTGCTGCGTGCCGCCGGCCCTCCACCTGCTGCTGCGGGAAGTCATGCCATGAAGGCCCTCGGTTTTCGTCAGGCCAACGCCTGGCTGCACACATGGGTCGGGCTGTTACTCGGCTGGTTGCTGTATGCCGTGTTCCTGACCGGTACCCTGAGTTTTTTTCAGGAAGAAATCACGTTCTGGATGAAACCTGAACTGCACGCCTCTGTGCCCGACAACCAGACCGCGCAGCGCCTTGCGCAAGCCATGCAAAGCCTGGCGCCCAACGCTGCGCAATGGACCCTCACCCTGCCCGGCGAACGCAATGCCGGGGCGCAGGCACAGTGGTTCGACATCGGCCAGCCGGTCGTCAAAAGGGGCGGCCAAAGCGTGGCCCTGGATGCGGGCACGGCCGAACCGGTGACCCCGCGGGAAACCCGTGGCGGCGGTTTTCTTTATCGTTTTCACTTTGAGCTGTACGGCATGCCGCGAGTGCTGGCGCGCTGGATCGTCGGTATTGCGACCATGGTGATGCTGGTGGCGATTGTCAGCGGGGTGATCACCCACAAAAAAATCTTTAAGGAGTTCTTCACTTTTCGTCCACGCAAGGGACAACGCTCATGGCTGGACGCGCACAATGCCACTGCAGTGCTGGCCCTGCCGTTTCACTTGATGATCACTTACAGCGGTTTGTTGCTGCTGATGTTTATGTTGATGCCCTGGGGCGTTGAAAGCGCCTATCGCGGTGATACCCAAAAGTTCTTCAACGAAAGCGGCGGACGCGGTGCCCGTACTGCGCCAGCAATGGGTGCAGGCGATCAGCCATTGGGCGAGCAGGTGCCACTGACGGACGTTGCCCCCCTGCTGGCCCAGGCCGAGCAGCGCTGGCCCCGAGGAGTCAGCAGCATCAGCGTGACCCGGCCCGGCACATCGGATGCCGTCATCGAGCTGCGTGAACGCGGTGGCGACAGCCTGATCGACCGGGGCAACAGCGAACGGCTGCGTTTTGACGGTGTGAGTGGTGCTTTGTTGAACAGCCCACCCGCCCCTGCGATCAGCACGCCCAACGCGATCTATAACGTGTTTTCCAGCCTGCACCTGATCCGCTTTGCCGGTGCTCCGCTGCGCTGGTTTTTCTTTATCAGCGGGGTCGTGGGTACGGCAATGATTGCCACCGGGCTGGTGCTATGGGTGGTCAAACGCCTGCCGGAACGGCAGAAACTGGGGCGCACACCCATCGGCCATCGTCTGGTCGAGGTGCTCAATGTCGGCACTGTTGCGGGTCTGCCGCTGGCCATTGCCGCCTATTTTTGGGCTAATCGGTTATTACCCGTGGACATGACCCAGCGCAGCGCCTGGGAAATTCGCAGCTTCTTTATCATCTGGTTGCTGTGCCTGGTTCATCCACTGCTGCGCAGCCACAAACGAGCCTGGCTTGAACAGCTCTGGGTAGCTGCAGGGTTATTTGCAGCCTTGCCGCTGTTCAGTTTCGGCCTTGCACACAGCCATCTGCTGGCCAGCCTTGCACAGGGCCAATGGTTGCTGGCGGGCATGGACCTGACCTTGCTCGCCAGTGCAGCGCTGCTTGGCTACGCGGCCTGGAAACTCAACCGCCATCAACCGCTGCAACGGCCACAGCGCCAACCGCGTACGGTCAACACCCGACAAGAGAGCGCAGCATGATCTGGATATGCCTGGCGTTGAGTTTCAGTGGTTTCAGCGCACTCAGCCTGAGTACCGAGCGCCATCATGGGCAGGTGTTTGCAGACAAAGGCAGCCCGTTCAAGCGCCAGCTATTGCGCCTGCTGGGCTGGCTGCTGCTGGTTGGCGCGGTGATCCCCGGCGTTATCGAACTGGGCCCGTCAGTGGGTATCGCCTTGTGGGCGGCAGTGCTCAGCGTTGCGGCTGGCGGGCTGGTGATATTGCTGACATACCGGCCGCGCCTGATCGTGCCGCTGGCCGTTGCAGGGCCTTCAATGGCATTGGCGGTTTGGGTATTTTAGAACGCGTTATTTGTGCGCGAAGTTTTCTATTTTTACCTGACCATCCGGGAAAGTCGCGATGATTTCCAGCTCGCCACCCATGGCTTGAATGTAATTACGCAACGTACTGATATACATGTCAGTGCGCCGCTCCATTTTGGAAACTGCCGCCTGGTTGATATTCAGCGCTTTGGCCAGTGTCTCCTGGCTCAGCGCCTGAGCTTTGCGCAACTCGTGCAAAGGCATTTCCTGCAAATGCTGATGGTATAAAGCCTGGGTTTGCTCACGCGCCTCTGGGGACATGCGCGCTTCAAGCTCGGCAAATTTTTTAGCCATTTTCCTGGCCCTCTTCAATCAGTGTCTGCAAATGGACTTCGTAGAGAATTTCCGCCAAAGGGACATTCTCTTCATACCATCGGTCGTGACCGGTCTTGTGACCGCCCGTCAACAGCAAGGCGCAGCGGCGTGGGTCAAAGGCATAAGCACCCGGTAGGGGTGACCTCCATGCTGCACGTGTAGTTCGCGAAGGTTACCGTAGCGCGCCCCCTTGATATCGCTGCAATGGGGGAAGCGCAGGGCCGGACCGAGCAGCTCTAGCAATTTGACACTGGCCGCCACGCTGACCTGTTCCTTTTCACTGAGCGTTTCCCACCATAGGCCAAATTCGTCGGTGTACTCAACGTTCCATGTCATGCTCAAAATATGCCACCAAAGGAATATAATCTCAAGGGAATAATCTTAAACACTTCCGATAATGGCCAACTAGTTCTCGGTCCAACCCAAGTGTGAGTGATGGTTTCATCCGGATGCGTTCCTCACGCCGCGGTTAATCGCGGCCAAAAAAAACGCCCCGAACCAGTCGGGGCGTTTTTATTCAGATGTCCAACCTGTTCAACAGGTCGGTAGCATCAGAAAATGCTGATCGGGTAATCAACAAATACACGTACTTCGTTGCCGCCCACGTTGTACTCGCTGGCGTTGTTCGATACGCGCAACCACGAGCCACGCAGACGCACGCTCAGGTCTTTGACCGGGCCGCTTTGTACGACGTACTTGGCCTGGTTGAAGATTTCGCGCTCGGTACCACGGCCACGGTCGGAACCGTCGTCGATGTTGGTGCCGCGCACGTAGGCGATGTTGTAGGTCAGACCCGGAATACCAACGGCACCGAAGTCGAAGCCATAACCCAGCTGCCACGAACGTTCGTCCTTGGCATTGAAGTCGGACCAGTAGGAGTTGGCCAGCAGGATGGTGTTGCCACCGTCGCCCACGCCGCCTGCGTTGCGATAGCCGCCGTACGGGTAGCCGATTTCGCCGGTGCTGCTCTGGTACGCCAGGGTCACCGTGTGCGCGCCGAAAGCGTAGGTGCTTGCCAGGCTCCAGATCTTGTTGTCCTGGCCGTCAACCTTCAGCACGTCACGGGCGTAGTCTTCTTTTACGTGAGTACGGTAGCCGTTGAAATCAAACGTCAGGGACTGTTTGTCTTGCAGCGGGATTGCGTAGGTTACGCCCACGTATTGCTTGTTCAGCTCGTCTTCCATCTCGGAGCCGTACAGGGACGCCGACAGGTTGTCGGTGAACTTGTAGCTACCGCCGAACACGTTGATGCTTTTCAAGTCACCGCTGTCGCGTGCTTCAGCACTTTTACGCGACTCTGCAGTGAAGCGACCGACGTTGATTTCCAGACCGTTGATCTCCTTGGAGGTCAACAGGGTACCGGTGAAGCTTTCCGGCATCAGACGCGAGTTGTCATACATCAACACCGGCAGCGCAGGCATTTGATCGCCGTACTTGAGCACAGTGTTGGACACGCGAACCTTCACCGCAGCGCCAGCCTTGGCGATGTCGTCAGCCGCTTTACCGCTGGCGCCCTGCTTGAAGAAATCGATACCGCCCGCGCCGCTGTTGCCGCGACCGCCATCCAGACGCAGTGCGTAGATGCCGAAAGCATCCACACCCACACCTACGGTGCCCTGGGTGAAGCCCGAAGTGAATGTGCCGAGGAAACCCTGGCCCCATTCAGCTTTGTCTTGTTGGTGGTTTTTGTAGTCACGGCTGATGTAGGCGTTGCGCGCCAGTACATTGAGGTGGCTGTCTTCTACAAAACCTTTTGCGTCAGCTTGATCGTTAGCCATAGCCTGGGTAGCACTGAGTACGCCCAGAGCGAGAAGACCTATCCGTTTGTTCAACATATTATTTTCCTTATTTCTGAATAGAAGCGCGCTGTGGGGTTCAAGCTGAAACATTGAGTGGTGGTTGCTTCACATAAACAAAAAGACCCGCACGAAGACTGTGTGCAGGTCTTTCGAAAAGTTGGTGTATGGCTTATCGCCACAGGCGTTGGCAGGGATCCTAGCTGCCGTGAAGGCGAGGTGTCAATTTCGTGAAAAATTTGTTAATTGCCAAGGCTTTTCAAAGCTTTGACCGAAGTGTCAGAAATTGTTACTGACAACCATCCAGGCCACAGGCTGGCGCTGAAACGATTGTGTCTGTACCGGTGACGCCAGCGCACTGGCGCAACCAGGCAGCAAAAGCTTCAGGCTTGCCCAAATACTCCCCAAGGTCGATCACCTGATACTGGCCGGACTGCTCCAGTACAACAGTCGGAAAGCCCTGCCCAGCAACCCGGGACAACAATGCCCGGCTGGCCTTGAAGTGGGCCTGCGTTACATCGCCGCTCATCGCAGCGTAAGCGGCGCGGAATGCATCGACATCCAGGCCCATTTCGGTCGCCACTGCCAGCAATACGTCTTTATCGGCAATCCGCCGCCCTTCTGCGTAATGCGCCGTTTGCAGGCGCCCCAACAGCTCCAGGCCGCGCCCGGCCAATTGTTCGGCAACCAGCACGGCGGTGGTCGGCGGCGCCGAATCGAATACTGCCGTGGTGTCGCGCAGCAAGCCTTCGAAGTACCCCTCGCCAAAGGGTTGCCCGGTGCATTGGGCAATGCGCTGGTCATGGGGCATCACGTAATCGCGCAGTTGCGCCGACACAGCTCGGCGATGTGCGCCTGCCATCATCCCGCCACCGTGGGCCACGACCGGCAAAATATCGCGCGCGGCGTCGATCAGCGGCTTGGCGCCATAGCACCAGCCGCACAGGGGGTCGTAGATGTAATGCAGGACAGGTGTAGCGGTCATGTAGGGCTCCGGGTCATCACTAAAACAGAACGCCAGCCTAGTCTTGCAGGGCCAAGGGAAAAACATCGGTATGCCTTTTAGTGTGTTGCGCGAACCGGGCGAATCAGGTGCTGTAAGGGCTGCAGGGCAGAGAAACAAACAGAAACATATTTGCAGGGCGCGCTATTGGTAATTCTTAACATAAGGCAACAAGAACCATTACCATTCACGCCCTAAAAATATAACGACCCTCTCAACCGCCCGGACACCCCTCAACCATGCTCTCCCCCTGCCGTTTAACACCCTTGAATCTGGGGCTGTGTGCCTTGCTGTACGCCGGATTCAGTAACGCCACCACTGTGCTCCCGGAGCTGTCGATCAGCGCCAGCGAAGCTGAGGCCGATGACCCACGGGTCAAGGATGTCACCACCGCGACTCGCACCTCGACTCCGGCGCGTTATGTGCCGCAAGCCATCGACTCGGTAAAAACCAGCAACGTCCTTGATTACGGCATCAACAGCATCGGCGAAGCCCTGAGCGGGATTCCCAACGTCAGCAGCACTGCCGATACCCGTTTTGACAGCCTGCGCATCCGCGGCTTTGACGCCAGCAACGACTTTTATCTGGACGGTATTCGCGACGACAGCCAATACGTACGCGACCTGCACAATATCGAACGTATTGAAGTGCTCAAGGGCCCGGCGGCCGTGCTGTATGGCCGTGGCAGCCAGGGCGGGATCATCAACCGCGTCAGCAAGATGCCCCAGTCCGGCCGCCAGTCGAGCATTCAGGCCCAGGGCGGCAGCGAGGATTTGCGCAGCCTGTATGCCGACCTTAGCGCTGACCCGAGTGACACCGTGAGCCTGCGCCTGAACATGGGCAACGAAGACAAAAACAGCTTTCGCGATCACGTCAGCGGTAACCGTCAGCTGTTCGCGCCATCGATAAGCTGGCAAATTACCCCCGACCTGAACTGGCTGGTGCAATACGAATACAACCGCTACAACCGTACCCCGGATCGCGGCATTCCGAGCATCGACGGGCGCCCGGCGGATGTCAGCCGTGGCACCACCTACGGCGGGCAAAACGATTTTATCGACGATAAAGTCCAGAACCTGCGCTCGCGCCTCAGCTATGAACTGAGCGACAACTGGCAACTGCGCCATACCCTGGGCGTGTTCAAGCTCGACAGCCAGTTCGAAAACACCTACCTGACCGGCTACGACCCGAAAATCAACAAGGTGAACCGCCAGAGCTGGCAGCAGGACATGACCACCCGCAATATTTTCAACAACCTCGAAATCGAAGGCGGCTTTGACACCTTTGGCCTGGAGCACCGCCTGCTGACCGGGCTGGAACTCGGCAGCCAGCGCCGCGACCCCAAACTCTACAAAGCCGGGGGCGTACCGCCAGTAGATGTGTACAACCCCGATCGTAGCCTGCGCCCGACCGGGCCGATGGTAATTTCCAGCGACAACCACACCGAAGTCGAGAGCCAGGGCCTGTATGTCCAGGACCAGCTTCGCCTCAACGATCAATGGCAGGTACTGGCCGGCTTGCGTTACGACCGCTTTAACGTCGAGACCACCAACCATCTCAGGCCCTTGATCCCGACCGAAGAACGCCAAAGCCACAGCACCAGCCCGCGCCTTGGCGTGGTCTGGACGCCGCTGCAAAACCACTCGTTCTACGCCTCGTGGACCAAGACCTTCTCACCGGTGGGCGGCGGCCTGATCGGCATCACCCCCGGTGCTGCAGGCAACACCAACGACCTGAGTCCGGAGCTGACCAAGCAAAAGGAAATCGGCGTCAAAAGCGACTGGCTGGATGACCGTCTGAGCACCACCCTGGCGGTGTATGAGCTGGAACTCTACAACCGCCGCACCAAGGATCCGGACGACCCGACCATCACCCTGCTCTCCGGCCTGCAACGCTCACGCGGCATCGAACTGACCGCCAGCGGCAAGCTGGGCGGCAACTGGTACATGCGCGGCGGCGTGGGTGTGCAGGATGCAACGGTGGTCAAGGACAACAACGGGCTTGAGGGCAAACGCATCAATGGCGTGGCCAAGCACAATGGCAGCCTGTTTATTACCTGGAAGCCGGAGATGGGCTGGTACGCCGAAACGGGCCTGACCCTGGTGGGCCAGCGTTATGCCGATAACCAGAACACCGTGGTATTGCCGGGCTACGGGCGCTGGGATGCGTTGGCGGGGTATCGCGAAAAAGACTGGGATGTGAGCGGTGCGCTGACCAACCTGACCGACCGTTACTACTATGCGTCGGCCACCAGCGCCGCGCAGATCATGCCGGGCGAGCCGCGCAGCCTGGTGATGACGGGGACGTACAAGTTCTGAATAAGTACTGACCCTGTGGGAGCGGGCTTGCTCGCGATTGAATCACTGCGGTATGTCAGACAGACCGCAGCGCATTTATCGCGGGCAAGCCCGCTCCCACATCCCTCAGATTTTGTACGGCGCAGGCTGCTGCTGGGTCAGGCAATGGATATTGCCACCACCCAGCAGCAACTCACGACCCGGCACCATCACCACTTCGTGCTGCGGGAAAATTTTCTGCAGAATGTCTTTTGCCTGCGCATCCATAGGGTCATTAAAGCTCGGTGCGATGATGCCACCGTTGACGATCAGAAAGTTCACATAGGAACCGGCCAGACGCTCAGTCGGATTACGGTCCTGGCTGCCAGCCACTTTATCAACACCGTCACACTCTTCCTGGGTCGCGTACATCGGCCCCGGGATCGGCATTTTGTGCACCACAAACGGCCGCCCCTTGGCGTCAGTGCTGGTCGCCAACACCTTCATCGCCGCATGGCAGCGCACGTAGTTAGGGTCACGCTCGTCGTCAGTCCAGGCCAGCAATACCTCACCCGGAGCAACGTAGCAGCAGAAGTTATCCACATGGCCGTCGGTTTCGTCGTTGAACAGGCCGTCCGGCAGCCAGATGATCTTGTCCACAGCCAGATGCGAGCGCAGCACGTCTTCGATTTCTTCACGTGACAGATGCGGGTTGCGGTTGCGGTTCATCAGGCATTCGGCCGTGGTGATCAGCGTGCCTTCACCATCGACGTGGATTGAGCCGCCTTCAAGCACAAAACCTTCGGTGTAGTAACGCGGGCAGCGTTCGATTTCCAGTACCTTGCTGCCCACTTGCTGGTCACGGTTCCACGGGAAGTACAAACCACCGTCGAAGCCGCCCCAAGCGTTGAAATCCCAGTTTACGCCGCGCACTTCGCCACTGCGGTTGATCACGAAGGTCGGACCGCTGTCGCGTACCCAGGCATCGTCGCTGGATATTTCGACCACACGAATATTCGGCACATCGAGCTGAGCGCGGGCGTTTTCGTACTGGGCTGCCGACACCCCGACGGTCACCGGTTCAAAACGCGCAATGGCCTTGGCCACAGCCGCGTGCGCCGCCTGTGCCGGCTTGCCGCCCAGGCGCCAGTTGTCCGGACGTTCAGGCCAGATCATCCACGTCTGGGTCTGCGCAGCCCATTCGGCAGGCATGTAAAAGCCGTCAGCGCGCGGCGAACTGTGCAAAGTGGTCATCTGGACTCCTGGAAAACGTCTTGGGTTTTGAGTGCGAAACAAACAGGACAGTGGACGCAGCTCAGCTTTGCGTCAACGGCGAGCACACTTATAGCCGATAAATATCGGCAACAAAAACACTTTATAAGTTTTAACGCTTATTTAAACCGTGAATAAACAGATATTAATCTGCATTTTTATCCCTACCGCTATTTTCCCGACAGCTCCCACTTGCACCCCCCGCCGCATCCCCACAAGCTATACCTCATACGTTTAAGTGCCTTCAGGGAATAAGGAATCACCACATGCGCATTTTAGTCACCGGCGGCGCCGGTTTTATTGGTTCAGCGTTGATCCGTCATCTGATCAAAAATACCGGGCATGAAGTGCTCAACCTCGACAAGCTGACCTACGCCGGTAACCTGGAATCGCTGCAAAGCATTGCCACCGATACCCGCTACGAATTCGTGCAGGCCGATATCGTCGATCAGGCAGCGGTCAGCGCGATCATTGCGCGTTTCCAGCCGCAGGCGATCATGCACCTGGCGGCCGAGTCCCACGTTGACCGCTCCATCGATGGCCCGTCGGACTTTATCCAGACCAATATCGTCGGTACCTACAGCCTGCTGGAAGCCACCCGCGCTTACTGGTTGACCTTGCCTGAGCCGGAAAAAAGCGCATTTCGCTTCCACCATATATCCACCGACGAAGTGTATGGCGACCTGCACGGCGTCGACGATCTGTTCACCGAGACTACCCCCTACGCGCCAAGCTCGCCGTACTCGGCCAGCAAGGCGGCGTCCGACCATCTGGTCCGCGCCTGGAACCGTACCTACGGTTTGCCGGTGTTGCTGACCAACTGCTCGAACAACTACGGGCCGTTCCACTTCCCGGAAAAACTGATCCCGCTGGTGATCCTCAACGCCCTCGCCGGCAAGCCGCTGCCGGTGTATGGCAATGGCCTGCAAGTGCGTGACTGGCTGTTCGTCGAGGATCACGCCCGCGCCCTGCTGAAAGTCGTGACCGAAGGTGTCGTAGGCGAGACCTACAACATCGGCGGGCATAACGAGCAAAAGAACATCGACGTGGTGCGCAGCATATGCGCCCTGCTCGAAGAACTGGCGCCCGAGCGTCCGGCGGGCGTCGCGCAGTTTGCCGACCTGATCACCTTCGTCCAGGACCGCCCGGGCCACGACCAGCGCTACGCGATCGACGCCGGCAAAATTGAACGCGAGCTGGGCTGGGTGCCCGAAGAAACTTTCGCAACCGGCCTGCGCAAAACCGTGCAGTGGTACCTGGACCATCTGGAGTGGTGCCAGCGCGTGCAAGACGGCAGCTATCAGGGCCAGCGCCTGGGCTTCACCGAGCCCAGGGACCTGATCGCGTGAATGACCTTAAAACCCCGCTGAAAATCCTTATCAGCGGCAAAACCGGCCAGGTTGCCGTTGAGTTGCAAAAGCACCTTGCCGGTCTGGGCAACCTGATTGTGCTGGGCCGCGATGTACTCGATCTGAGCCAGCCCGAGCAAATCCGTGCCCAGGTGCGGGCGCACAAGCCGGACTTGATCATCATTGCCGCAGCTCACACTGCCGTGGATCAGGCTGAAAGCGAGCCGGAACTGGCCTTTGCCATCAACGCCACCGCACCGGGTGTGTTTGCTGAAGAAGCGGCGGCCCTGGGCATCCCCTTGATTCACTACTCCACCGACTACGTGTTTGATGGCAGCAAACCTGCGCCCTACACCGAAGACGACGCCACCAACCCGCTCGGTGTATACGGCAAAAGCAAGCTGGCGGGAGAACTGGCCATCGCGGCGAGCGGTGCCCGACACTTGATCCTGCGCACCAGTTGGGTGTACTCGACCCATGGTAAAAACTTCCTGCTGACCATGCAGCGCTTGCTGCAAGAACGCCCGGAATTACGCGTAGTGGCTGACCAGATCGGCGCACCGACCTGGGCCGGCACCATAGCCCGAAGCACGCTGGCATTGATCGAGCGCTGGCAAGCCGGTGAAACCGGGGCATGGGGCACCTACCACCTGACTGCTCAGGGTGAAACTTCGTGGTTTGGCTTTACCCAGGCCATCGCCGCGCACCTGAGCGCCCAGGGCAAGGCCTGCGCGACGCTGGAACCCATTCCTGCCAGCGCCTACCCGACACCCGCAGCACGGCCGCAAAACTCGCGCCTGGATTGCAGCAAGCTGGCCCGCGAATGGCAAGTCACCCAACCCGAATGGACCGCCGCGCTGAGCGATTGCGTGGCCGAGCAACCACGCTAACGCCAATCCCCTTGTGGGAGCGGGCTTGCTCGCGATGACATCACTTCGGTCTGCCTGACAAACCGCGCCGTTTGCATCGCGAGCAAGCCCGCTCCCACAGGGTTCGTTGGGTATACTGCAACGTATTCTTGCAGCGCAGCTCAACGATGATCACCTCTTCCTCAGTTCCTCGCAGACCCCGCTGGCGTAGCCTGGCCTTATTGGCGCTGTGCCTGGCGCCTTTGCTGTGGCCGCTGCAACACCTGGCCGAGCGCTATTACCGCAGCGAACTGGCCGGGCAAAACCGCCAGACGCTCGACCTGTACGTGGCCAACCTGCTGGGCACGCTGCATCGCTATGAGGTGCTGCCGCAGATTCTGGGCCAGTTGCCTGACCTGCGCGAGCTGCTGGCTGACCCGGAAAGCCCGCAAGCCCTGAGTAAAGCCAATCAGTTGCTCAGTGAAATCACCAGCCAGACCGGCGCTGAAGTCATGTACCTGGTGGATGCTCATGGTGACACTATTGCGACGTCGAACTGGAATAAAAGCGATAGTTTTATCGGACGTAACTTTGCCTTCCGCCCCTATTTCAGCGAAGCGATGCAAGGCAAGCTCGGGCGCTTTTTCGGCCAGGGCACGACCTCCGGAAAACGCGGCTACTACTTTGCCGCACCGGTTGAGGTAGACAACCAAAAGCTTGGCGTACTGGTGGTCAAGGTCGACCTCGACCACACCGAGCGACTCTGGGGCAAAACACCGGAACAACTGTTGCTGACCGACAGCAATGGGGTGGTCATTCTCACTTCGCGCCCTGAATGGCGCTTCAGGTCCACCCGTGATCTGTCTGAGGAAGAACGTCAGGCCATTTTCGCCATTCTCCCCTACCCCACCAGCGACCCCAAGCCCCTGGCGCTCGACCCCAGTGCCTGGCTGGTACAGACGCAGACCATCGACGAAACCGGCTGGCAGGCGAACATTCTTGCCCCTCGCACATTGATCGACCGCTCGGTGCGCACCGTGCTGGCCATCGGCGGCGCCACCTTGCTGGTGGTCATGCTGTTGATCGGTTTAATGATGCAGCGTCGGCGTCATTACCTGGATCGCATTGCATTTGAAGCCAAGGCCCGCCGCGAGCTGGAAATGCGTGTGGCAGAGCGCACCAGCGACCTTGAAGGGCTAAACCGGCGTCTGCGTGAAGAGGTACTGGAGCGCGAACATGCGCAACAGGAACTGGTGCGCGCCCAGGACGATCTGGTGCAGGCAGGCAAGCTGTCGGCGCTGGGCACCATGTCGGCCAGCATCAGCCACGAACTCAACCAGCCGCTGGCGGCTATCCGCAGTTACGCCGAAAACGCCGAAGTGTTGCTCGACCACCAACGTATCGACGATGCCCGCGGCAACCTCAAGCTGATCAACGAACTGACCGGGCGCATGTCCTCCATCATTGCCCACCTGCGCGCCTTCGCCCGCCGCGATCGCCACGCACCGGAAAGCGTCGCCCTGCAACCGGCGCTGGACGATGCCCTGGCGTTGCTGGCCAAGCGTCGACGCAGCATGGAAGTCGAACTGATCCGTGACTTGCCCGCCGCCACGCTCTGGGTTGAAGCCGGTGAAACACGCCTGCGTCAGGTACTGGGTAACCTGCTGGCCAACGCCCTCGATGCCTTGACCGAAAAAGGCCCGCCCCGGCGCTTGTGGCTAAGTGCCCAATCCACGCCGGAAGGCGTCACTGTGTACATTCGCGACAACGGCCCGGGTTTTTGCATGGAAGCGCTGGGCCGCGCCGGTGAGCCTTTCTATACCACCAAGACCCGTACTCAGGGGCTGGGCCTGGGGCTGGCCATTTGCGACACACTGATCCGCGCCTTTGGTGGCGAATTGTTGTTCGCCAACCACAAAGAAGGCGGCGCCTTAATTACCTTACGCCTGCGCGCAGGTGCGCCAGGTGTGAGCTTGCAAGCTTCAGAGGACTCCAGGTCATGAGCCAGCCCATCGATCCGCACGTTCAGGTCATCCTGATCGATGATGACCCGCATCTGCGCCAGGCTTTGTATCAGACCCTGGACCTGGCCGGGCTCAAGGTGCTGCCACTGGCCGAAGCCAACGGCCTGGCCGAGCGTATCGGCCGGGACTGGCCGGGTGTGGTAGTCAGCGATATCCGCATGCCGGGCATGGACGGTCTTGAGCTGCTGGCGCAACTGCATGGCCAGGACCCGGAACTGCCGGTGCTGCTGATTACCGGTCACGGCGATGTGCCGCTGGCGGTGCAGGCCATGCGTGCAGGTGCCTATGACTTTCTCGAAAAGCCCTTTGCCAGTGACGCCCTGCTCGACAGCGTGCGTCGTGCTCTGGCCTTGCGCGCCCTGGTTATGGACAACCGCAGCCTGCGCCTGGCTCTGAGCGATCGCCAGTTGCTGAGCTCGCGGCTGGTGGGGGTATCACCGGCGATGTTGCGCTTGCGCGAGCAAATCGGCGCTCTGGCCGCCACCAAGGCCGATGTGCTGATCCTCGGCGAGACCGGCTCGGGCAAAGAAGTGGTTGCACGGGCGCTGCATGATTTATCGGCGCGGCGTAACGGCCCGTTTGTGGCGATCAATGCCGGGGCCCTGGCTGAATCCGTGGTTGAGAGCGAACTGTTCGGGCATGAGCCGGGGGCCTTTACCGGCGCGCAGAAGCGGCGCATTGGCAAGTTCGAGTTCGCCAATGGCGGCACCCTGTTCCTCGACGAAATCGAGAGCATGAGCCTGGACGTGCAGGTCAAATTGCTGCGTTTGCTGCAAGAGCGCGTGGTCGAGCGCCTGGGTGGGAACCAGCTGATCCCGCTGGATATCCGGGTGATCGCCGCCACCAAGGAAGACCTGCGCCAGGCCGCCGATCAGGGCCGCTTCCGCGCCGACCTGTATTACCGGCTCAACGTAGCGCCCTTGCGCATCGCCCCCCTGCGTGAGCGGGGTGAAGATGTGCTGATGTTGTTCGATTATTTTGCCGGCGAAGCCAGCGTGCGCCATGACCTGACGCCCAACGTGCTGCAACCGGCGCAGCGGGCTTTATTGTTGCGCCACAGCTGGCCAGGCAACGTGCGCGAACTGCAAAACGTCGCCGAGCGCTTTGCCCTTGGCCTTGAATTGGCTCTGGATAACTCCGCTGAAGGCCAGCCAGCTGCGGGCAATGAAGTAGCTGGCGGCTTGAGCGAGCAGGTCGAGCACTTCGAGAAAAGCCTGATCGCCGCCGAGCTTGAACGCACCCACAGCTCCATGCGCAGCCTGGCCGAAGCACTGGGTGTGCCGCGCAAGACCCTGCACGACAAGCTGCGCAAGCACGGGCTGAACTTCGACAGCGCCAGCCATCCACACCCAGATGAACTTGATTAAAGAGGCCGCAGCATGAACCGCGACAGTCGTTATCTGGAGTCAGTTCTTCATCACGACATCCCGTTGACCCAGGAAATGGGTCTCAAGGTACTGGGCTGGCAAGACCGGCAGTTGCGTCTGCAGTTGCCGCTTGAAGCCAATATCAATCACAAGAGCACCATGTTCGGCGGCAGCCTGTACTGCGGCGCAGTGCTGGCGGGCTGGGGCTGGCTGCATTTGAGCCTGCGCGAAGCGGGAATCGAAGACGGGCATATCGTGATTCAGGAAGGTCATATCAGCTACCCGCTGCCCGTGACCGAGGACGCCATTGCGGTATGTGATGCGCCAGATGATGCGCAATGGAACAGGTTTTTGGCCATGTACAAACGCTACGGCCGCGCGCGGCTGACCCTGGAAACGCGGGTAGTCAATGTTCAGGGCGGGGAAGATGCGGTGAGGTTTAGCGGGCAGTACGTGTTGCACCGCTAACTCGATTTTTGTGGGAACGGGCTTGCTCGCGATGGCCGCAGCGCGGTCTGGCTGAAAGACCGCAGCGCTTGCATCGCGAGCAAGCCCGCTCCCACAGGGTTGGGCTAGCGTTGCGCCAGATCCAGCAATTTTTCGCGCCAGGGCGCCTGCGCCGGCAACGCCAGAAACGACTGATTGAGCAGCGACTCACGGGCCGGATAACTGAACGGTTCACCATCCAGTTGCAGCACCACACCACCAGCCCCTTCCAGCACACCCTGTGCCGCTGCCGTGTCCCACTGCGAAGTCGGCGCCAGGCGCGGATAACAATCAGCCGCTCCTTCAGCCAGCAAACAGAACTTCAAGGAACTGCCCACGCTGACCAACTTCAATTCGCCCAGATGCTCACTCAGCCCGGCCAGCAAGTGCTCCTGCTCAGGGCTGGAATGGCGGCGGCTGGCGACTACGGTCAACGCCTCACCCGCAGGCGGTGTGTTTCGCACGCTGATGGGCACAGGTTCATCACCCTCCGCCCGCCAGGCCCCCAGGCCCGCGCCGCCGTAGTAGCAACGACCGCTGGTGGGCATGGATACCACGCCAAACACCACACGACCCTGCTCGATCAACGCAATGTTGACGGTGAACTCTTCACTGCCGCAAATGAATTCCTTGGTGCCATCCAGCGGGTCAACCAACCACCAGCGCGTCCAACCCGCGCGCACGTCTTGCGCGATATTGGCGTCTTCCTCCGACAGTACCGGAATACTCGGGGCCAGCGCGGTGAGGCCATCAAGCAGGATGTGATGGGCGGCCAGATCAGCGGCCGTGACTGGCGAATCATCGGCCTTGGCACTGACTTCAACGCCCGCTCGCCAGAACGGCAAAATCGCGTCGCCAGCGGCATGGGCCAGTTTGATCACGCCTTCAAGCAAAGGATGGGGCAAGACACTCACGGCTGGAATGCTCCACGCTGGGTCAGCAGATCGCGGGCCAGATACAGCGCGGCCAGGGCACGACCTTCGCTGAACTGCGGGTTAAGCACCAGGCTCGACAGCTCACGCAGGTTGACCCGATCAACGCGCATCGGCTCAGGTTCGTCGCCTTCCAGATGCTCTTCGTAAAGATCGGTAGCCAGGACCACCTGAATTTTTTGACTCATATAGCCGGGGGACAGGGACAGCTCGGTCAAATGCTCGAGCTGGCGAGCACCGAAACCGGCCTCCTCCTTGAGCTCTCGTTCAGCCGCAGCCAACACATCTTCGCCCGGCTCGATCAGGCCCTTGGGCAGCGAAACTTCGTATTCATCAGTGCCGCCGCAATATTCTTCAACCAGAATCGCGTGCTCAGCATCGATCATGGCCACAATCATCACTGCGCCATAACCGTTGCCGCGCCCCACCAACCGTTCGTAAGTGCGCTCTACTCCATTGGAGAAGCGCAGTTGCACTTCTTCAACCCGAAACAATCGGCTACTGGCAACAATTTCACGGGCAAGTACGGTGGGTTTTTGGCGCATAGCGGCTCCTCAATATGAACGGGGTACTATACCCCGGCTTTTCCGATTGTCTGTGTCGGAAATTTTTACCTGTGGGAGAAGTTTTGCATGACCGTTTTACCTTGGCGCGACATTGATACCGTGCTGCTCGACATGGACGGCACGCTGCTCGACCTGCACTACGACAACCATTTCTGGCTGGAGCACCTGCCCCAACGCTATGCCGAGCTGCATGGCATCAGCCGGGCGATGGCGGATCTGGAACTGACGCCGCTATTTGAAGGCAACGCGGGCCAGTTGAAATGGTACTGCCTGGATTTCTGGAGCCGCGAGCTGAAGATCCCGGTGCGCGAACTCAAACTCGAAACCGCTCATCTGATTGCCTTGCGCCCCGATGCCGATACTTTTCTGGCAGCCATCAACAAAGCTGGCAAACGGGTGATCATGATCACCAACGCGCACCGTGATTCGCTGTCGTTGAAAATGGAGCGCATTGAGCTGGCCCCGTATTTCGAGCGGCTTATCAGCTCCCACGACTACGGTTACCCCAAGGAAAGCCCGGCGTTCTGGGATGCCCTGCAAGCGGATATCGGTTTTGACCCAGCCCGCAGCCTGTTTATCGACGATACCCTGCCGATCTTGCGCAGTGCCCGTGATTTTGGGGTGGCTCACTTGCTGGCAGTGAAACAGCCCGACAGCCAAAAAGGCCCGAAAGACACTGCAGAATTTGCTGCGCTGGGGGACTATCGCGAGTTGCTGGAAGGGCTGTGAATCTCTGAACCCGTGGGAGCGAGCCTGCTCGCGAAGTGCATTCGCGAGCAGGCTCGCTCCCACAGGGTAAAAACGGTTTACTCAGGAATACGCAGCGTCTGGCCCGGATAGATTTTGTTCGGGTCCTTGAGCAGCGGTTTGTTGGCTTCGAAAATCTTGTTGTACAGATTGGCGTTGCCGTACACCTGCAGCGAAATTGCGCTCAGGGTGTCGCCCTTTTTCACCACGACAAAACGCGAAGCCACAACAGCCGGGCCGGTCACGGTGATCTTGTCTTCAACACTGGCCACGCCTGCGATATTACCCGCCGCCAGGATGATTTTTTCTTTCTCTTCCTGGGTGGCCACTTCACCGCTGACTGTCACTTTGTCGCCTTCCACGGTAGCGGTGATGTTCGGATTGCCCAAGCCCACTTCCTGTACGTGCTTCTTGAGCTCCTCGCCCGCATTGGCGTTGCCCGGTGTCAGCAGGTCGATCAATTTTTCGCCGGCTTCTTTCACAAAGCTGAAAATACTCATACATCACGCTCCTAGGTTGGAAGATCCAGACTCAAGAGCGTAGACCATCTACGCCATGTGCAAGCGCGCTAGAATCGCCCGCTGAATTGCACCCGGAGCGACGATGGACATCAAACAGCTGAAATTCCTCATTGCCCTCGACGAAACCCGACATTTCGGTCAGGCCGCCGCGCGTTGCCATATCACGCAGCCCACCCTGTCCATGCGTTTGCGCAGCCTTGAACAGGAACTGGACTTGCAACTGGTCAATCGCGGACAGCGCTTCGAAAGCTTTACCGCACCTGGCGAGCGGGTGCTGGCCTGGGCCCGTACCGTGTTGGCCGCCTACGACGGTTTGCAGGCCGAAGCCGCTGCCTGTCGCGGTAACCTGATCGGTACTCTGCGCCTGGGAGTGGTGCCGCTGTCGAGTTTTGACCCCCTGCCGCTGTTGCAGCGTCTGCATCAGGAACATCCCGATCTGCGCTTCGAATTGTCAGCACTGAGCTCGGAACAAATCCTTGAGCAACTGGCCAGCAACCGGCTGGACGTGGGTGTCTCCTATCTTGAACGCCTTGACCAGGAACGTTTTGACTCCCTGGCCCTGGGCGAAACCCGCATGGGCCTGCTATACGACCAGCGGTATTTCAACTTCGGTGACCAGCCGCTTAGCTGGGAGGCGCTGACCAGCTTGCCGCTGGGCCTGCTCAGCAGCGGCATGCACTTTCGCCAGTCCATCGACCACAACTTCCACAGCCGGGGCCTTACGCCACAACCCCTGTTGCAAACCGATGCCGTTCATCAACTGTTACAAGCTGTCCACGGCGGGCTTTGTTGCGCGGTGATGCCCCTTGAGGGTGGGCTGGAAGCCCTGACCGACCACCTGCGCCTGCACCCCATAGAAGATGCACGCACCTTGGCCCGCCTGGGTTTGATCATGCGTCGTGAGGCACCGCGCTCAGCGCTGGCCGAAGCCTGTTTCGCGCTTTATCAGAAATCACCAAGCACTTCTTGATCGACGCCATCTATCAATAGATCAGCACTAGCGATTAGACGCGACACTGTGTCGCGCCTAGGCTTAGAGCTCAATTGATTGTCGGTACTGCCTTATGAACGCCAAGCGCCCTCTGTGCGCGGCGCCTGCTTCTGTCACGCCCGCGCCTGCTGCCAGCCAGAGCTATGACTACGTCAACCTGGACCACAGTGGTGGTGCGCAAACTGCACTGGCCGAAGAGGTCGCCCTGGCGATTGCCTATAACGGCATCAGTCAGGCCGTGATGCTGGTCACACCCACTGACCTTGAGGACTTTATCGTCGGCTTCAGCCTGGGCAGCGGCATCATTCAAGACGCCAGCGAAATCTACGACCTCAAACTGACCGGTGCAGGGTCTGCCCAATACGCTCAGGTCGAAATCGCCAGCCGGGCGTTCTGGAACCTCAAGCAGCAACGCCGCCAACTGGCCGGCACCAGTGGGTGCGGACTGTGTGGGGTGGAAGCGGTGGAACAGGCCTTGCCCGATCTCCAGGTATTGCCCGGCGCGCCTTTGCCACCGGCGCAGTGGCTGGAAGGCTTGCGCCAGCGCATCAGCGACTTTCAACCCTTGGGCCAGCACTGCGGCGCCGTACACGCTGCAGTCTATATGGACGGCCAGGGCCAACTGCTGCTGGGTCGTGAAGACATCGGCCGGCACAACGCCCTCGATAAATTGATCGGTGCTCTGGTACGCCAGCAAATCGATCTGACGGGTGGCGCAGCAATCGTCACCAGCCGTTGCAGCCTGGAACTGATTCAAAAAGTGCTGCGCGCCGGCATCCAGACCCTGATCAGCCTGTCCTCGCCCACGGGCCTGGCGCTGCAATGGGCGCGGCGGCACAACCTCAACCTTATTCATCTGCCACAAAAAAGCGCGCCCAGGGTCTACAGCCCCGCGCAGGAGAAACAACCGTGAGCACACACCATCAAGCCGACAAAACCCCGACTCCCCGCTACAAGCCCTACAAAGGCCCGGCCGGTGGCTGGGGCGCGCTGATCAGTGTGGCGCAAGCCTGGTTGACCAGCGACAACGCACTGAAAAACCTGCGCATGATGCTCAAAACCAACCAGAACGGCGGCTTCGACTGCCCGGGCTGCGCCTGGGGTGATTCGCCGGAAAGCGGCCTGGTCAAGTTTTGCGAGAACGGCGCCAAGGCAGTGAACTGGGAAGCTACCAAGCGCCGGGTCGATGCGGCGTTTTTCGCCAAGCACAGCGTCAGCGCGCTGCTGGAGCAAAGTGATTACTGGCTCGAATATCAGGGCCGCCTGACCGAGCCCATGAGCTATGACCCGGAAACCGACCGCTACGTCCCCATCAGCTGGGATGCCGCCTTCGCCTTGATCGCCAGGCACTTGCTCAACCTGGCCAGCCCCAACGAAGCCGAGTTCTACACCTCAGGCCGGGCCAGCAACGAAGCGGCGTATTTGTACCAACTGTTTGTGCGCGCGTTTGGCACCAACAACTTCCCGGATTGCTCGAACATGTGCCACGAGGCCAGCGGCGTGGCCCTGGCGCAAAGCATCGGCGTGGGTAAAGGCACCGTGACCTTTGATGATTTCGAGCACGCGGATGCGATTTTCGTATTGGGGCAAAACCCCGGCACCAACCACCCGCGCATGCTCGAACCACTGCGCGAGGCGGTCAAGCGCGGCGCCCAGGTAGTGTGCGTCAACCCGCTCAAGGAGCGCGGGCTGGAACGTTTCCAGCACCCGCAGCATCCGTTGGAAATGCTCACCAACGGCGACCGTCCGACCAACACGGCCTACCTGCGCCCGGCACTGGGCGGCGACATGGCGCTGTTGCGCGGCATGGCCAAGTTCCTCCTGCAGTGGGAGCGCGATGCCCAGGCCGCAGGCGAACCGGCCGTGTTCGATCATGCATTTTTGAATGAGCACACTGCGGGCATTCTCGATTACATCTCCAGCCTCGACGACACCTCGTGGGACCATATCGTGGAGCAATCGGGCCTGACCCTTGTTGATATCGAACGCGCCGCACGCATGTACCTCAAGGGCAAGAACGTAATCATGTGCTGGGCGATGGGCATCACCCAGCATCGTCATTCGGTGCAGACCATCCAGGAAATCGCCAACCTGATGCTGTTGCGCGGCAATATAGGCCGCCCCGGCGCCGGCCTGTGCCCGGTACGCGGCCACAGCAACGTACAGGGCGACCGCACGATGGGCATCAACGAACGTCCGCCGGTGGCCTTCCTCGATTCGTTGGAGCGTCGCTTCCAGTTCAAGGTGCCCCGTGAAAACGGCCACAACGTGGTTGAAGCCATCCACGCCATGCTTGAAGGCCGAGCCAAGGTGTTTATCGGCCTGGGCGGCAACTTCGCCCAGGCCACTCCGGACAGCCCGCGCACCGCACAGGCCCTGCGCAATTGCGCCCTGACTGTACAGATCAGCACCAAGCTCAACCGCAGCCACCTGATGCACGGCAAACAAGCGCTGATCCTGCCATGCCTGGGCCGTACCGATATCGACATTCAGGCAGAAGGCCCGCAAGCGGTGACCGTGGAAGACTCGTTCAGCATGGTCCACGCCTCCAATGGCCAGTTGCAGCCACTGTCCAGGCAGATGCGCTCGGAGCCCGCAATCATTGCCGGCATTGCTGCGGCCACACTGGGCACCCACCCGATTGACTGGAACTGGGTCGTCGCTGACTACCGACGCATTCGCGACTTGATTGCCGACACCATTCCCGGTTTCAAGGACTTCAACACGCGCATCGAACACCCCGGCGGCTTCTATTTGGGCAACTCGGCCGGTGCGCGACAGTGGAACACGCCGTCCGGGCGCGCCAACTTCCGCCCCAACGCACTGCCTCAAGACCTGGTAGATGCCCGCACCCGCGCTACAGGCCGGCTGCCCGACCTGATCTTGCAGTCCATGCGCTCTCACGATCAGTACAACACCACTATCTATGGCCTCGATGACCGCTATCGCGGGGTCAAGGGCCAGCGTGATGTGCTGTTCGTCAACGAAGCCGACATCATCCGCCTGGGCTTCAAGCCGGGGCAGAAGGTCGATATCGTTTCGATCTGGGATGACCGGCACGAGCGCAGGGTGAAAAATTTCACCCTGCTGGCGTTTGATATTCCTGCCGGGCAAGCTGCGGCGTACTACCCGGAGGTTAACCCGCTGGTGCCTCTGGAAAGCACGGGCGATGGCAGCCATACGCCTACGTCCAAGTTCGTGGCGATTTGCCTGGAGGCAGCCAGCCCGTCAACGCTGATCATGGCTAAGGCCAGCTGAGCACTTTTTGTTCGTTTGTGGTGGGAGCGGGCTTGCCCGCGATGGCATCTCCGCGGTTTGACCGTCATCCCGCGGTGCCTGAATCGCGGGCAAGCCCGCTCCCACATTCAAGCAGCGCGCCTCTGAACTGCGGCCACAAAAAAGGCCGTTTTCCTACGAAAACGACCTAACCGAACTAGCTAACAGACCCTCGAAAACAGATTAAGTTCCCTAGTAAAAACAACAACTTATAGAGTTGTGTACAACTCGTGCTACTCGTCGGATTTCGATTGTCACCAACCGCTTGCAGCCTCAGGATCGCGCCGTCATCTCTTTGAGGCTCATCCATGAAGCTCACCTCGATTCTCTTGTTGTCCCTTGGCCTGGTCAGTGGCGTAGCCTCGGCCGGTGGCACCACCGAAGCCGGTGTAGGCGGCGCATTAGGCGGGGTTCTTGGCGCCGTTGTTGGCCAACAGCTCGGCGGCTCGACCGGTTCTGCGATTGGTGCAGGTGTGGGTGGTGCGGCAGGTAGTGCCGTAGGTGCCGACAAACGCAGCCGTGGTGAAGCCGCCATTGGCGGCGCACTGGGTGCTGCAGGCGGTAACGTGCTGGGCCGCAGTGTCGGCGGCAGCACAGGCGCACTGGTAGGCTCGGCCGCTGGCGGTGGTGCCGGTGGCGCGCTGGGCAACTATATGGGCAATAAAAGCGACAGCGACGATCGCCGCTATCGTGACCGCGATAACCGTCGCTACTACCGCGACGACCATCGCGGCCGTGGCCACGCGTATGGGCATCGCAAAAACAAGCATCGTCACGACTGATGCGTACAACGGGAGCCGAAAGGCTCCCGTTTTTTTTACCTGCGCCTGCTCCGGGCAAATTGTTTCAATGCATTACGCCCGCCTGTTTTGCCCCTGATCATGCAATCTGCATGCACCGAAAAAACCAACCATTTGCAAGCCATTGAAAGATATGGAATTACCTGCAACACAGGGTTGGCACATCCCCTGCAATTACCTGAATGAACGCTGCACTTCCTACCATTCAGGAGCACAACAACAATGATCGGGACAACTGAACACTATCCCGCAGCCCTGCAAGATTCCTCCGGTCAATCCGGTGTTTCCTGGGCCGCCATCTTTGCCGGCGCCGCCACTGCTGCCGTCCTCTCTCTGCTGCTGCTGATGCTGGGGGCGGGGCTTGGGTTTTCTGCGGTTTCTCCGTGGGCCAATGAAGGGGTGGGCGCCAAAGGCCTGGGTATTACCGCCATCGTCTGGCTGGCCGTTACCCAGATCATTGCTTCCGGCATGGGCGGTTATCTGGCCGGTCGTTTGCGGGTCAAATGGACCAACCTGCATGGCGATGAAGCCTACTTTCGCGACACCGCCCATGGTTTTCTGGCATGGGCCGTGGCCACGCTGGTAACCGCTACCCTGGTTGCAGGCTCGGTCAGCAGCGTGATCGGCAGCGGCGTTCAAGCCGGGGCCAGCGTGGCTTCAGGTGCCGCAACGGCGATCAGCAGTGCAGCCGGCAGTGCCGCAGCCAACAATGGCGACAAAGGTTCGGACTACTTTATCGACAGCCTGTTTCGCGATGACCGCGGCACCGCTGTCAGCGAAGACGCAGCCCATGGCACCGTGGCCCGCATCTTCGCCCACAGCCTGGCCAATGACGGCCAATTGAGCAGTGAAGACCGTACCTACCTGGCCCAAATCATCGCCCAGCGCACCAACCTCAGCCAACCTGAAGCCGAGCAACGGGTTGATCAGGTCTACGCCAAGGCCCATCAGGCTGTTGAAGAAGCCAAGGTAAAAGCCAAGGAAGCCGCTGATACCGCTGCCAAGGTCGCCGCCTGGTCCACCTTGTGGATGTTTATCACACTGCTGATCGGCGCTTTCTTTGCCAGCCTGTGCGCCACCTTTGGCGGCCGTCGCCGGGATGCCGTGACGTATCTGACCCCCACCACCACAACCCCGCTGGTTTAACCCGGGCTATTCGTTGACTGGAGAATAAAATGCGCTCACTTCTGCTGTTTTTCCTCGGTATTCCAATTCCGATCATTATTCTGATTGCGTTGTTTGTTCACTGATAACAGTGCGCAAACCCAGCCGACGGCCTTCCTTGAGAAGGCCGTTTTGTTTTCCGGGATTCAGACCGGCAGGCAGGTGGTGGACTTGATCTCGGACAACGCCACAATCGAATTCACCTCTTGAATGCCCGGCACCATCGACAGTTTCTCAAAGAAAAACCGCTCGTAGGCTTCGATATCAGCCGTCACGATACGCAGCAGAAAATCTACCGCTCCCATCAGCACATAGCATTCCAGCACTTCGGGGAAACCGCGGATCGCGTCAGTAAACTCGGTGAAGTTTGAGCGACCGTGTGCATTGAGTTTGATCTCGGCAAAAATTTGCGTATTGAGGCCGATTTTCTTGCGATCGAGCAAGGTGACCTGGCCACGAATGATGCCCTCGTCCTTCATCTTCTGGATCCGCCGCCAGCAGGGCGATTGCGAAAGCCCCACCTTCTCCGCGATCTGCGCGCTGGACAGCGAAGCGTCCTCTTGCAGCAGCGCCAATATGCGTCGGTCGTAAGCATCCAGCTCGCTTTGCATAAAAATACCCATTAATGAATAAGCTGAGACTTGTTCGAGTCTATTTATCGTCAATTCAAAACATCTTAGATAAAAAAATTCTCCCGCGACGTGTAAATATTTCTCCAGTCTGAACAGGAGCCATTGCATGCCGCATCTTGAAGTCATTACCCACGCCCCTCGCCCCGACGTATGGGCCAGCAATGCAGCCCCTTGCCAGGTGCTTTTCCGTATCCAGGCCGAAGCCGATGCCGACGTGCTGTGCCGGGTGCTCAATCTGTTTGCCCTGCAGCAACTGATCCCGCAGCAAGTGGATGTGGTACGTGACGGGGACACCTTGAGCATTGACATCCGCAGTCACGAACAGAGCTGGCACCGTGCCCGGATCATCGGCGAAAAACTGCGCAGCCTGATCAGCGTCTTCGACATGCAGCTGCAACCCGTGCAGGCCGCCAAGGACCCGGCAATGCAAGCTTGCGGGTAATAGTTCGCAACCATTGGTGGCAGGCGGGCCAACACGGCGCAACTAGGCTTTATCAGGTACATGGCCAGACAAGGACCTGTCTGCGCCGATGCCTCAAGGAGCCGTTATGCGCATCACCCCGTCCCATGACCGGTGGCTGAACCTCAACAATCTGTTATCCGCGCTGTTGGCGCAAAACCGTATCCAGCAAAGCTGCGCCACGCAGGCAATGGTACGCAGTCGCGAAGCGTCCAGTGCCACCCTCCACCCCCTGGTATTTCTTGCGCAGCAACAATTCTGCGATCCCGATCGGGGAGGCAGGATTCTCGATCTTGAAACCCTCACTGCCTGGCTCGCCAACCATGCAGGGCAACCCTACCTGCGCCTTGATCCGCTCAAGGTCGATGTCGCCACCGTGACCGGAGCAATGTCCTTTGCCTTCGCCCAGCGGCATGGAATCATCGCGGTGGCGGCCGATGCCTCAGCCATCACAGTTGCCAACACCCAGCCCTGGGTCAGCAGTTGGGAGGCCGATTTGCGCCAGTCGCTCAAGCGCCCTATCAGACGTGTCATTGCCAACCCCCTGGAAATCCAGCGCCTCAACGTAGAGTTTTTCCAGCTGGCCAAATCGGTCACTGGGGCTGTACTCAACGATCAGAAGACCAGCCCGCCGGCCAATTTCGAACAACTGCTGACCTTGGGCGCAGGCGAGCGGGAACCGGATGCCAACGATGCTCACATCGTCAATATCGTCGACTGGCTGTTTCAGTACGCCTTTGAACAACGCGCCAGCGATGTCCACCTGGAGCCCCGCCGTGAGCAGGGTTGCGTGCGCTTTCGGATCGACGGCGTGCTGCATGATGTTTACCACTTCCCGCCACAGGTAACGATGGCCGTTGTCAGTCGCCTCAAGAGCCTGGGCCGGATGAATGTTGCCGAAAAACGCAAACCCCAGGACGGCCGGATAAAAACCCGCCTGCCCCAGGGCGCTGAAGTGGAACTGAGGCTCGCCACCCTGCCCACCGCCTTTGGCGAAAAAATGGTGATGCGTATTTTTGACCCGCAGGTCCTGCTCAAAGATTTCGACCAGTTGGGCCTCTCCCCGAACGACTTGCAACGCTGGCAGCACATGACCACCCGGCCCAACGGCATTATTTTGATTACCGGCCCCACCGGCTCGGGCAAAACCAGCACCCTGTATGCAACGCTCAAGCAACTGGCCACCCCCAAAATCAACCTGTGCACCCTCGAAGACCCCATCGAAATGATCGAGCCGGCGTTCAATCAAATGCAGGTTCAGACCAACATTGACCTGACCTTCGCCAACGGTGTGCGGGCGCTGCTGCGCCAGGACCCGGATATCATCATGCTCGGTGAGATACGTGATCTGGAAACCGCCGAAGTGGCTGTTCAGGCTGCACTCACCGGGCATCTGGTGCTCTCGACCCTGCATACCAACGACGCTCCCGGCGCCATCAGCCGCCTGCAAGAACTCGGGGTTGCCCCCTATCTGATAAAGGCCACATTGCTGGGTGTCATGGCCCAGCGACTGGTCAGAACCTTGTGCCCGGAGTGCAAGACCGAACATCCGCCGGCTCCCGACGAATGGCAGGATTTTGCCCCGGCCTGGGCCGGGGCAGCACCGGACACAATCTGCCGGGCCGTTGGTTGTGCGCAGTGCCGCGAAACCGGTTACACCGGGAGGGTCGGTGTTTACGAAGTCATGGTCATAAGCGAAAAACTCAGGGGGCTGATTGGCCGCGAAGCCGACCTCAACGCCATTCGTCGCCAGGCGGGTGCACAAGGAATGCTCAGCCTCAGGCTTGCCGCGGCCCTAAAAGTTGCAGACGGGGTGACCTCACTGCAAGAAGCACTGCGAGTCACCCCGCATGCTTGAGTTGTTTTGACTAAAATCCAGGGAGTTGGACAATTTTCTAGATCGCTACGCTTCACGCTCGTTTGTTTCTTACACCTCAAAAACAAGGAATGGTTATGCAAGTGGGTACTGTGATCCTGTTATTTGTCGCCCTGGCCATTGCCGTGCTCTTTATGGGCTTCAAGGTGGTGCCGCAAGGTTATCAATGGACGGTGGAACGCTTCGGGCGATACACCAATACCCTCAAGCCGGGCCTGAACATCATCATCCCTGTGATGGATCGTATCGGACGCAAGATCAACGTCATGGAAAGCGTGCTGGATATCCCCCCACAAGAAGTGATTACCGCCGATAACGCCACGGTACAAATCGATGCCGTGTGTTTCTTCCAGGTGGTCAACACGGCGCAAGCCGCCTATGAGGTCAACAACCTCGAGCATGCCATTCGCAACCTGCTGCAAACCAACATCCGCACCGTGCTGGGTTCCATGGAGCTGGATGCCATGCTCAGCCAGCGTGACGGCATCAACGAAAAACTGTTGCGCACCGTTGATGAAGCAACGGCACCGTGGGGCATCAAAATCACCCGTATCGAGATCAAGGACATCAGCCCGCCGGCCGACCTGATGGCCGCCATGTCCGGGCAAATGAAAGCCGAACGTATCAAGCGTGCGCAAATTCTTGAAGCTGAAGGGCTAAGGGCCGCAGCAATCCTCACCGCCGAAGGCAAAAAACAGGCACAGATCCTCGAAGCCGAAGGGGGCCGCCAGGCAGCGTTCCTCGAAGCCGAAGCCCGCGAACGCCAGGCCGAAGCCGAAGCCCGCGCCACACAAGTGGTGTCGGAAGCCATTGCCTCAGGCAACGTGCAGGCGATCAACTATTTTGTTGCACAAAAATATATCGATGCGCTGGGCAAACTGGCTTCTGCCAACAACAGCAAGGTCATCCTCATGCCGCTGGAAGCCAGCCAGGTGATCGGCGCCGTGGGAGGCATCAGCGAAATCGTCAAAGCCACCTTTGATACCAGGAAGGCCTGATACATGTGGGAGTTTCTGCAAGACCTGAACTTCTGGGACTGGCTGGCTCTTGGCACGGTGCTGCTGATTCTGGAGGTATTCGGCGCCGGTGGTTATCTGCTGTGGGTGGGCCTTGCCGCCCTGATTGTGGGCGGCTTGACGTTCCTGGCCCCGGAGCTGCCCTGGACACTGCAATTGCCGCTGTTTGGCGTGCTGGCGATCCTCACGGCGGTATTCTGGTGGCGGCGCCAACGTGGCACTGGGGAGAGTGGCGACCAGCCGAACCTGAACCGCCGCGGTCATGAGCTGATCGGCCGTACTTTTATCGTGCAACAGGCGATTGTCGAAGGGCGGGGCAAAATCAAGGTAGGGGACAGCGTATGGATGGCAGTAGGGCCTGACGCTCCGGTGGGAACATCGGTACGCGTAACCGAACAAAACGGAGCCGTGTTGAGCGTAGAAATTGTGCCGTAACGTTACGGAACTCCTGCGCACTATTGGCAATCAAATGCTATAGCTAATCTATCCGGAGTCACCGTCATGCGTCTCAAATATGCTGTTGCCGCTATCGCCTTGCTGTCCCTGCCTGTTGGTTCGGCCATGGCCGACAGCTTCTGGCGTAATGTGCTGTCTTCCGGCGCAACCACCGGGTCCACTTACCTGACCTTCAAAAAAGACCGCAAAGTCATCGCAGCTCAAGATGACGCCGGCAGTTTTGTCGCCAGTAACGGATCAATTCGTGGCCCGTACCTGGAGTCGGCCATGCAACAAGTGCGCGCCGATAACCCGAACCTGAAAGTCAGCGATATGGACCTGGCTAACGCGATTCTGGTTAAAAACGCCACGGCTGAGTAAACACCTCCATCTGTAGATTCTCTGTTGCAGGTCAAGCCTTATTGTGGGAGCGAGCCTGCTCGCGAACGACCTTCGCGAGCAGGCTCGCTCCCACAGTTGCAGTTTTTCTGTAGCAGCTGCCGAAAGCAGCTGCTACGCAATACGGCCCTTGCTCATTCAGCCGCCATACAGAATTTTCACCAGCTGTGAGTGATCCTGCGGGTATGATCTTGAGCGCTATGCTGTTGCTCTTTGGTTACTCAAATTCACTCACATCGGACGTCATGCCTCTATGAGCTCGCTGCCTTTCCTGCCGTTTTCCAAACCCACCATTGATGAAGCCACCATTGCTGCCGTGGGCGACGTGTTGCGCTCGGGCTGGATCACCAGCGGGCCCAAGGTGCAGGCATTCGAAGCACAATTGTCCGAGTATTTTGGCGGGCGCCCGGTGCGCACTTTCAACTCCGGCACTTGCACCATGGAAATCGCTCTGCGCATTGCCGGAATCGGAGCCGGCGATGAAGTCATCACCACGCCTATTTCATGGGTCGCTACTGCCAATGTGATTATCGAAGTCGGTGCCACGCCGGTGTTTGCCGATATCGACCCGGTAACCCGCAATATCGATCTTAACAAGCTCGAAGCAGCCATTACCCCGCGCACCAAGGCCATCATTCCGGTGTACCTGTCGGGCCTGCCAGTGGACATGGACGCGCTCTACGCAATTGCCAAAAAGCATAACCTGCGCGTGGTTGAAGATGCGGCCCAGGCCCTGGGCTCCAGCTGGCAAGGTGAGCGCATTGGCGCACGCGGCGATTTCGTTTCTTTCAGTTTTCAGGCCAACAAGAACATCACCTCATCCGAAGGTGGTTGCCTGGTACTGAACAATGAAGAAGAAGCGCGGCTGGCCGAAAAATACCGCCTGCAAGGCGTTACCCGTACCGGTTTCGACGGCCTGGATGTCGACGTGCTGGGTGGCAAGTTCAATATGACCGACATTGCGGCTGCGATTGGTCTGGGCCAGTTCGCCCATATCGAAACCATCACCGCCCATCGTCGGGCGCTGGCCAAGCATTACTTTGAGTGCTTCGGGTCGGATTTTGAAGCGGAATACGGCGCGCAACTGCCGGTGGCGGATTTCAACAACACCAACTGGCATCTGTTCCAGCTCGTGCTGCCTGAGCGCAAGGATGGTCAACCGGCGCGGGCGACCTTTATGAAAGAAATGCAGGCATTGGGCGTGGGCATCGGTTACCACTACCCGCCAATTCACCTGCTCAGCCTGTACCGCGCGCAGGGCTTTAAAGAAGGGATGTTCCCGGTGGCCGAACGTGTCGGGCGCCTGATCGTATCATTGCCGATGTTTACGGCGATGACCAAGGCCGATGTAGAGCGTTCGGTGGCAGCGGTGAAAGCAGTTCTGCAAAACGCCTGACCTCCCTGTGGGAGCGAGCCTGCTCGCGAAGCTTGTTCGCGAGCAGGCTCGCTCCCACAGTTGAGAATCTTTTGCTCGTTACTCGCCGATGGCAGCCTTGTAGCCGGCAGCGTCCAGCAGTTTTTCCAGCTCGGCGGTGTTGCTTGGCTTGAGCTTGAAAATCCAGCTGGTGTACGGCTCGCTGTTCAGCGACTCAGGGCTGTCAGCCAGCGCTTCATTGACGGCAATCACTTCGCCCGACACCGGCGAGTAGATGTCGGAAGCGGCTTTTACCGACTCCACAACACCCGCGGTATCGCCAGCAGCGAACACTTTGCCAACTTCAGCCAGCTCAACAAACACCACATCCCCCAAGGCTTCCTGAGCGTGATCGCTGATGCCTACGGTTACCGTGCCATCTGCTTCCAGACGGGCCCACTCGTGACTTTCAGCAAAGCGCAACTCGGCAGGGATCAGGCTCATATTCAGTGTCCTCAAGTATAAATGTCAGCGGCATGCACTCTGTGCACGCCCGCCAGTAAACGTTAGATCAAGGCTTTGCCAAGACGAACAAAAGTCGGTTTGACTACGCGAACCGGGTACCACTTGCCACGAATCTCAACCTCGGCACGGTCAGCCGTTGCCATCGGAACTCGCGCCAGAGCGATCGATTTGCTTAGCGTGGGAGAGAAACTACCACTGGTGATCTCTCCTTCGCCAACATTGGCGATGCGAACCACCTGATGGGCGCGCAAAACACCCCGCTCTTCAAGCACCAAACCCACCAGTTTGAGCTGCACGCCACCGGCCTTTTCGGCCTCCAGCGCTTCGCGCCCCACGAACTTGCGTGAAGCAGGCTCCCAGGCAATGGTCCAGGCCATATTGGCGCAAAGGGGGGACACCGACAGGTGGATATCCTGCCCGTAGAGGTTCATGCCGGCTTCCAGGCGCAAGGTGTCGC
Source organism: Pseudomonas sp. TWR1-1-3 (assembly GCF_049896805.1). Taxonomy (NCBI): domain Bacteria; kingdom Pseudomonadati; phylum Pseudomonadota; class Gammaproteobacteria; order Pseudomonadales; family Pseudomonadaceae; genus Pseudomonas; species Pseudomonas sp. TWR1-1-3. The sequence continues at coordinate 489,054 of NZ_JAFCUZ010000005.1, forward strand.
GGGCGCCAAGGCCGATCGGTGAAATACCGGCGCCGACCAGATCGTTGAAAAAAGCCGGGGCCTGATCGGCCGGGAGCACGATTTCAAGGCCGTCTTCGCCGGTGTAGCCGGTGCGGGCAATAAACCAGTCGCCACAGCTCTGCCCTTCAAAGGGCTTGAGCTGCTGGATCAGTTGGGCACGGGCCTGGCTCACCAGTTCGGCGACCTTATGTCGCGCCTGTGGCCCCTGAATGGCCAGCAGGGCCAACTCTGGACGCTCCTGCAGTTGCACGTCATAGCCCTTAAGCTGAGCCTGCATCCAGGCCAGATCCTGATCGCGGGTGGCGGCGTTGACGATAAGCCGATAACCGCCAGGCATCAGGTAGACGATCATGTCGTCGACCACGCCGCCCTGCTCGTTGAGCATGGCGCTGTACAAGGCGCGACCGGGTGTGTTCAGTCGTTCGACATCGTTGGCCAGCAAATACTGCAACCATTGCTTGGCCTGAAGCCCGGTGATGTCGATCACGGTCATATGCGAGACATCAAAAACCCCACAGTCGCGGCGCACCTCATGGTGCTCCTCAACCTGCGAGCCGTAATGCAAAGGCATATCCCAACCGCCAAAATCGACCATCTTCGCGCCTAGGGCGAGATGCAGGTCATACAGAGGCGTACGCTGTCCCATGGGTTTCTCCTTCCGGGCTTGGCGAAGGTGCGGACAGGCTGCGGAGCATTTCAAGCCAAACAAGCGGCTTTTTTACATCACGCAGAAACCTGGCCTGACAGACAGACCGCACCGAATGCCGCGCATTGTAGCCGCATGCAGGAGGACTGACACCTAACCGATGCGATGGGCCGAGCGTCGAATCAAACCGATGACCGGTAACAAACCGACCAGTACCAGGGTCAAGGCCGGCAGCGAAGCCCGCGCCCACTCACCCTCGCTGGTCATCTCGAAGATGCGTACGGCCAGCGTATCCCAGCCAAACGGGCGCATCAGCAAGGTCGCCGGCATCTCCTTGAGCACATCAACAAACACCAGCAGTGCAGCGCTCAAGGTGCCCGGCAGCAGTAATGGCAGATACACCTTGAAAAACAGTCGCGGGCCACTGACGCCCAAACTGCGGGCGGCTTCAGGCAAAGAGGGACGAATCCGCGCCAGGCTGTTTTCCAGCGGCCCATAGGCCACGGCAATAAATCGCACCAGATACGCCAGCAACAGGGCCGACAGGCTGCCCAGCAGCAACGGTTTGCCCGCACCGCCCAGCCACCCCGAAACAGGGATCACCAGTTCGCGGTCCAGATAACTGAACGCCAGCATGATCGACACCGCCAGCACCGAACCCGGCAAGGCATAGCCCAGGTTCGCCAGGCTGACCCCGGCACGGATAGCCGGGGTTGGCGCCTGGCGTCGGGCAAAGGCCAGCACCAGCGCCACGCTGACGGTAATCAGCGCCGCCATTGCCCCCAGATACAGGGTATGCACGATCAAACCGACATAACGCTCGTCCAGATCAAAGCGCCCGCGCTGCCAGAACCACACCACCAGTTGCAACATCGGGATCACGAATGCACAGGCAAACACCAGCAGACACCAGCCACTGGCCAGCCATGCCTTGGGCCCGCTCAGGTGGTAAAGGGCAGTGACCCGTGGTCGCTCGTTGCTGGCACGGCTGGCCCCCCTGGCGCGGCGCTCGCCGTAGAGCACCAGCATGACCACCAGCAACAGCAAACTGGCCAGTTGTGCTGCCGTCGACAGACTGAAAAAACCGTACCAGGTCTTGTAAATAGCCGTGGTGAAGGTGTCGAAGTTGAACACCGACACAGCACCGAAATCAGCCAGGGTTTCCATCAAGGCCAGCGCTACGCCGGCACCAATTGCCGGGCGCGCCATCGGCAATGCCACGCGCCAGAATGCCTGCCACGGGCTTTGCCCCAGCACCCGTGCCGCTTCCATCAGGCCTTTGCCCTGGGCCAGAAACGCCGTGCGCGCCAGCAGGTAGACATAGGGGTAGAACACCAGAATCAGCACGGTGATCACCCCCCCGGTTGAACGCACCCGAGGCAGCCGCAAGCCCATGCCGAACCACTCGCGCAGCAGGGTCTGTATGGGCCCGGCGAAGTCCAGCAAGCCCACAAACACAAACGCCAGCACATAGGCGGGAATCGCAAACGGCAGCATCAACGCCCAGTCCAGCCAGCGCCTGCCAGGGAACTCACAGAGGCTGGTCAACCAGGCCAGGCTTACGCCCAACAGCGTGACGCCGATGCCCACACCGACGATCAGTGTAAGGGTGTTGCCCAGCAGGCGCGGCATCTGCGTGTCCCACAAGTGGCTCCAGATCTGGGCATCAATGCTTTGCCAGGACAGCAGCAACACGCTCAGCGGCAGCAGCACCAGGGCAGCAATGACAAAAACCAGCGGGTACCAGCGACGTTGGGCAGGATGGGCCACGAAAAACTCTCGGAGGTGGATGGGACGACGTGAAAACAAATGTGGGAGCGGGCTTGCTCGCGATGCAAACACCGCAGTTTCCAATGAAACCCCGGCGATGCTATCGCGAGCAAGCCCGCTCCCACAGGTATTACTTCAGATTTTGATCAGTTCCAGCCAGCACGGTCCATCATGCGGATCGCTTCAGCCTGGCGCTTGCCTGCCACTTCAACCGGCAGTGCATCGGCCTTGAAGCTACCCCAGCTCGCCACTTCCGCCGAAGGTGGAACGCTTGGGTTGGCCGGAAATTCCTGGTTTACGCCAGCGAAAATCGATTGGGCTTCAGGGGTGGTCATCCACTCCACCAATGCCTTGGCCGCTTCAGGATGCGGCGCGTACTTGGTCAGGCCAATACCCGACAAGTTGACGTGAACGCCACGATCCGCCTGGTTGGGCCAGAACAGTTTCACCGCCAGATCGGGCTTCTGCTTGTGCAGGCGACCGTAGTAGTAAGTGTTGACGATGCCCACGTCGCACTGCCCGGCGTTGATGGCTTCGAGCACGGCGATGTCATCCGAGAACACGTCTGTGGACAGGTTGTTGACCCAGCCCTTGAGGATTTCTTCGGTTTTATCGGCGCCATTCACTTCGATCATGGTGGCGGTCAGCGACTGGTTGTAAACCTTCTTGGCAGTGCGCAGACACAAGCGACCTTCCCAGTTCTTGTCGGCCAAAGCCTCATAGGTCGACAGTTCTTCTGGTTTAACCCGGTCCGTCGAATAGGCGATAGTCCGTGCGCGCAGGCTCAGACCAGTCCACTCGTGAGAAGAAGAGCGATATTGCGGCGGGATATTTTTGTCGATCACCTCGGAGGTGAACGGTTGCAGGATGCCCATTTGCTCAGCTTGCCAAAGGTTACCGGCATCCACGGTTAGCAACAGATCGGCTGTGGCGTTTTGCCCCTCGGCCTTGATGCGCTGCATCAGCGGCGCTTCCTTGTCGGTGATGAACTTGACCTTGACCCCGGTTTTCGCGGTGTAGGCATCAAATACCGGTTTGATCAGTTCGTCGATACGCGAGGAGTAAACCACCACCTCATCGGCAGCAGAAACACCGCTCGCAAAAACGGTCAGGGCCAGGGCAGTCAGTAGACGCTTGCGTGCCAACATGAGGGGCGGTCTCTCTTAATGCGAATCGGGCGTAAATGGTAGTGAATCACATTTGCCATCTCAACCTAACTCGCCCCGGAGGAGTTACCAGATGTTACGGCCTGGCCAACGGCGGCAGGTCGCCACTCAGGCCCAGTGCCTGACGCACAAACAAGGCCTTGGCCTCGGGCATTTTATCCACCCATTTCAAACCGGTGTTGCGCAACAGGCGGGCGGTCAGGGAGTCGGCCTGGAACAAGCGTTCAAAGCCCTCCATCGCCGCCATCAGCGCCAGGTTGTGGGGCATGCGCCGCCGCTCGAAACGGCTCAGCACACGCACATCCGCCAAACGTTCGCCACGGTCCACCGCGTGCATCAGCACATCGGCCAGCACTGCTGCATCCAGGAAGCCCAGGTTCACGCCCTGCCCGGCCAGCGGGTGGATGGTGTGCGCCGCATCACCGATCAACGCCAGGCCTTCGGCGACATAGCGTTTGGCATGGCGCTGGCGCAGTGGCACGCATACCCGTGGATCGGCACTCAGCACACTGCCAAGACGACCTTCAAAAGCCAGCTCCAGCTCACGACTGAACGCTGCGTCATCCAGCGTCATCAGGTATTGGGCTTGTTCGGGGGTGGTCGACCATACGATCGAGCACCACTCCTGCTGACCGTCACGCTCGAGCGGCAAGAATGCCAGCGGCCCCTGGTCGGTAAAACGCTGCCAGGCGGTCTGCTGGTGCGGTTCTGCACACCGTACGCTGGTGACGATAGCGTGGTGCTGGTAATCCCACTCACGGGTTTCACAGCCGGTGAGGCGACGTACGGCCGAGTTGGCGCCATCAGCGGCAATCACCAGCGGCGCCCGCAAGGTGCGGCCATCGGCCAGGGTCAGCAGCCAGTCGTCGCCGGAACGGCGCATCTGCTCCAGGCGTGAATTGGCCAGCATTTCAATACAACTGCCCTGCAGGCACTCCAGCAGTGCGTCCTGCACCACACGGTTCTCGACGATATGGCCCAGCACGTCCGCGTGCACGCTGGCTGCCGAAAAGTGGATCTGCCCGGTGCCGCTGCCATCCCACACGTGCATATGCGAGTACGGGCTGGCACGGCGGTGGATGATGCCGTCCCAGGCGCCCAGACGCTGCAAAATGCGCTGGCTGGCCGCCGACAGGGCACTGACCCGAGGCTCGAACGGCGCTTCGCTGGCAAACGGCTTGACGCTCAGCGGGCCACCGTCGAGCAGCAGGATTTTCAGCCCGCTGTCCTTGAGCGCCAGCGCCAGTGCGCTTCCGACCATTCCGGCCCCAACAATCAGCAGATCTGCGCGCATTTCCATGCTTTAAGCCTGTCTCGCTAGCGGCGTACGCCGCACCTGAAAAAATGGATCGATACGGGGCAAGCTCGCCCCGGTCGTCATCAACTGTCTGCGCGGGTGCCCAGGCCCATTGCCTGACGGGCAAACCAGCGCTTGGCCGGTGGCAACAGGTCAAGGCCTAGAAGGCCCAGGTTGCGACCAAAGGACACCAGTGGCTGCTCACTGCCAAACACCCGCGTCACCTTGTCGGAGAAGCCGATGGTCAGTTGCTGGTCGAGTTGCTGCGCCTGTTGATAACTCAGCAGGGTGGCGAAATCCCCGGGTTGCTTGTCACTGCCCAACAAGGCATCGGCCAGCGCCCGGGCATCGCGCAGGGACAGGTTGAAACCCTGTCCGGCAATCGGGTGCAGGCTGTGGGCCGCATTGCCCAGCACCGCCAGATGAGGACGTACCTGCTCCTGCGCTTCAATCAGCGTCAAAGGATACAGGTGCCGCGCCCCCACTTGTTTGAGGGTGCCCAGACGATAGCCAAATACGCCCTGCAACTCGCTGAGAAAGCTGCGCTCATCCAGGGCTGCCAGACGCTGCGCGTCCATCCCCAAACGCGTCCACACCAGCGCGCAGCGGTTGTCAGGCAATGGCAGCAGAGCCATCGGGCCTTCTTCTGTAAAACGTTCGAACGCCATGCCAGCATGGGGCTGGCTCGGCGTGATATTGGCTATCAGCGCGCTCTGGTTGTAGGGCTGCTGACGCACATGGATGCCCAGTTTCTCGCGCAAGCCCGAACGCCCACCATCAGCCAGGACGGCGAGATCGCAGTCCAGCGTGGTTTCGTCGTTGAGGGTCAGGCGATAGCCATCATCCAGCGGTTGCATGTGGATAACTTCAGCCGGGCAACGCCAGCTGATCACGTCCGGGTCCAGGCTTTTCCACAGGCACTGGCCCAGCCAGGCGTTTTCGACCACATACCCCAGCGCCGGAACGCCTTCTTCACTGGCCGACAAGCGAGCCGTCGAGAAGCGCCCGCGATCGGATACATGAATATCCTTGATCGGCTCACCGCGTTCAGCAATAGCCTGCCACAGGCCCAAGTGTTCATAGATCAGCCGGGCACCATAGCTGAGCGCCGAAGAGCGGGCATCGTAGCTTGGCTGATAGGCGTTGCCGGGGGCGAACGGCTCGATCAATACGATTTTCCAGCCACGGGCCCTGGCCCCGGCCTGCAACGCCAGCGCCAGGCTCGCCCCCACCAGACCGCCACCGATGATGGCCAGATTGACGCGGCTCATGCCGCGCCTGCCATCAACGCTTCGATCTCGGCGACAGTTTTTGGCACGTCGCCCGTCAGGATTTCACAGCCATGTTTGGTGACCACTACGTCGTCCTCGATTCGCACGCCGATGCCGCGCCATTTTTTCGCGACATCGAGGTTGCCGGGGCTGATATAGATACCCGGCTCGACGGTCAGGGTCATGCCCGCCTCCAGCACGCGCCACTCACCCTCGACCTTGTATTCCCCCACGTCATGCACATCGAGCCCAAGCCAGTGGCCAGCACGGTGCATGTAAAACGGCTTGTAGGCCTCGCTGGCGATCAGTTCGTCAACGTCACCCTGCAATAGCCCCAACTCCACCAGCCCGGCGGTAATTACCCGGACTGTGGCTTCATGGGCCTGATTCCAGTGTTTATCAGGGGCAATTTCGGTAAATGCCGCCTCTTGTGCAGCCAGAACCAGCTCGTAGATCGCTTTCTGTTCCGCTGAAAAACGGCCGTTGACCGGGAACGTACGGCTTATATCGCTGGCGTAGCAGTCGATCTCGCAGCCAGCATCAATCAACACCAGATCGCCGCTTTTGAGCAGTGCATCATTCTCCTGGTAATGCAGGATGCAGCTGTTATCGCCAGAGGCGACGATCGAGCCGTAGGCTGGCATTTTTGCCCCGCTTTTACGAAATTCGTAATCCAGCTCTGCCTCCAGGCTGTACTCATGCAAACCGGCGCGGCTGGCCTGCATTGCACGCACATGGGCGCGAGCCGAAATTTGCGCCGCATGGCGCATGACCTTGAGCTCTGCCGCCGATTTATACAGGCGCATGTCATGCAGCAGATGATCCAGAGCAACGAATTCGTTGGGCGGCTGGGCACCGAGGCTGGCCTTGGAGCGGATCGCGTTGATCCACTCCATCAGATTGCGATCGAATTCGGGATTGCCGCCCATCGCCGAATACACCCGGCTGCGGCCTTCGATCAGGCCCGGCAGGATGTCGTCGATATCGGTGATCGGGAACGCGTCGTCAGCACCGAAGTCGCGAATTGCGCCTTCCTGCCCGGCCCGCAGGCCGTCCCACAATTCACGCTCGGCGTTGCGCTCGCGACAAAACAGCACGTACTCGCCATGTGCCCGGCCCGGAATCAGGACGATCACGGCCGCAGGCTCGGGAAAGCCGCTCAGGTACTGGAAATTGCTGTCCTGGCGGTAAACATGTTCGACATCGCGATTGCGAATGGCCACCGCCGCAGCGGGCAGGATCGCAATGCTGTTGGGCTCCATCTGCGCCATGAGTGCCTTGCGGCGACGTGCGTATTCCGATTTCGGGATATGGATCATGGGCAGACGGTTTCCCTCTTGTCGATCAATCAGTGCAGCGAAGGCTTGGCTGGCGCGGCGTCAGCAGTTTTTTTGGTTTCGGTGAACAGCAACAGCGGCGCGACGCGCAGGTATTCCATCACTTCCATATAGTCGCTTTCGCCGTCTTCAGACTCTTCCAGGGCATCTTGCACCTGAGCGATGGCGGCCAGGTCGCGCAGCACTTCGTTGGCTTCATCGCTCAGCGAATAGGCGCGGCGGGTCAGACCGAAACCGGACAGGAAACCCTGGCACCACTGGCCCAGGGCAGCAGCGCGCTCGGTCAATGGTGCGTCGTCGGTCGGCAGCAACAGCACGACGGTCATGTCGTCACTGGTCAGCTCGCCCTTGACCATCTCTTGCAATCCGATCAAGGCATTGCGTACGTTGTCTTGTGGCTCACCAGCCAACAGTTCGGCAGCTTCGACCAGCCAGGCGTCGGCATCGAAACCGGCACCGGCACAGCTGCGACCCAGCAGGTGGCCATGCAGTTCGGCAGGCGAGACGGAGTGGCCGTTGGCGGTCAGCAGGGTTACAAAGGCTTGATACGGGGAATTCTGAATAGGCATGGTCAGCTAGGCGCCAAGCGGCGCTATGTCTAGAATGGAGGGCTTGTATCCTAGCATCGGCAGCCGTGCCAGACCATCGAGGCGTCAACTCGTTTGACAGTCACCGCCCATCAGAAAATACACAGTAGGACACAATGGAAGACACCGACCTGCATGCACTGATGGCTAGACTCGAGTTGCTGATTAGCCGAGTCGAGCAACTTAACCGTCAAAACGCACTCTTAACTGCTCAGGAAAAGACTTGGCGCGAGGAACGCGCGCACCTCATTGAAAAAAACGAAATCGCCAGAAACAAGGTGGAATCGATGATTTCGCGCCTCAAAGCCCTGGAGCAAGACTCATGAGTTCAAGCAGTAGCGTCACCGTGCACATCCTCGATAAAGAGTATTCGATCATGTGCCCCCAGGAAGAACGCAGCAACCTGGTGAGCGCCGCCCGCTACCTGGACGGCAAAATGCGCGAAATTCGCAGCAGCGGCAAAGTCATTGGCGCCGACCGTATCGCCGTAATGGCTGCACTGAATATTACCCATGATCTGCTGCACAAGCAGGAAGTCGCCGAAGTTCAGACCAGCAGCACTACCCGAGAACAGGTACGCGACCTGCTCGATCGCGTTGATCTGGTGCTGGCCACTGATCCGAACGAACGCCAAAGCTGATTCAAATCGTTACTTTGGGGTATACTCGCGCCACTCCCTGGAGTATTCGCCAGTTAGCGATGTCCCTGAGCCGATTCGCACTACCCTGGAGCTTGCACGTTGGGCCGGTGTGCATGTCCGCTAGACGGAAAGCCTTAAGGTCTACTGCAACTTCCACCTTGAACTTTCGGGTTCAAGGGCCAAGCCGACAGCGGTACGTCGGGGAGCCTGATTTCCTAGCGCAATGCCAGCCAACTGCTGGCATTGGCTTGCACGAGCCACCACCCGGTGTCTCGATCCTGAACAGCACGCCATATGAACGAACCTGCGCCGCCTTCCCGCCCGCAACTTCGCCGAATCCTGCGCAAAGCCCGCCGCGACCTGTCGCCCTGCGAGCAACGCCAGGCAGCCCGTGGCCTGTACCGGCAACTGGCGCAACACCCGCTGTTTCGCCGCGCCAAACACATTTCGCTGTACCTGCCCACTGACGGTGAAATCGATCCGCGCCTGCTCCTGCGCGAAGCTCAGCGTCGGGGCAAAATCACCTACCTGCCGGTTCTCAGTGCCTGGCCGAAAACTAAAATGGTCTTTCAGCGGGTCGCCCCCGGCGAAAAGCTGATCCCCAACCGTTTCCGCATTCTTGAACCCCGTATCAACCGCGCACGCCAACGCAAGGTCTGGGCGCTGGACCTGGTGCTGCTACCACTGGTGGGGTTTGATGCGAAGGGGGGACGGCTGGGCATGGGCGGCGGTTTTTATGACCGCAGCCTGGCCTATCAGGCAAGACGCCAAAGCTGGCGCAAGCCGACACTGTTGGGGCTGGCCCACGAATGTCAGAAAGTGGCGTGCCTGGACCAGGCCAGTTGGGATGTCCCTTTGCAGGGCACGGTCTCGGACAGGCAGTGGTACGTCGCCCACTGACAATCAAGGCATCACTGACAAAGCGATGCCCAGGAATCAGTTTTTAGCGTTTGAAGGGTTGTACTTGCTGTTGCGCCAGCTCAATCGGCGCGTCTGTCGAGTTTGACCAGAGACTTTGCGCGTAGCCTGTTGTAACCACACCCAAACCGAACAAAATAACCAGCATCCACAGTAAATCCGGTTTGCGTTTCATCGATTGCCCTCCTTCAGGCAAATCAACACGATGACAGCAACGGTTTTTGTTATAGGCCGTGCAGCAGCGTCAAGCTTAAAAGGCGGGCATTTTGCGGCAACACGCACACGCAAGCAAACGCTGACGTCAACCGACTGTCGGTTTAGCAAAATGTTGCCGGACAAAATAATCACAGCATGTTTCTGGAGTATAGAAGATGGCTTATTGGCTGATGAAATCCGAGCCTGACGAATTTTCGATCAAGGATTTGCAAAAGCTCGGCGAAGCTCGCTGGGACGGTGTGCGCAACTATCAGGCGCGCAATTTCATGCGAGCCATGGCGGTGGGTGATCTGTTCTTTTTCTACCACTCCAGTTGCCCCGAGCCAGGGATTGCCGGAGTAGGCCGAATTGTCCAGGCCGCTTATCCGGACCCGACGGCCCTGGACCCTGAAAGTCATTACTTCGACCCCAAGGCCAGCGTCGAGAAAAACCCGTGGAGCGCACTGCAGGTCGCCCATGAGCAGACCTTTCCCCGGGTGATCAAACTCGACTACCTCAAACAGCAAAGCGCCCTGGCCGAAATGCCGCTGGTGCAAAAAGGCAGCCGCCTCTCGGTGATGCCCGTAACGGGTGAGCAATGGGCTGTGGTGATGGGGTTGCTGTAAAGCGAATCGCTGTGGGAGAGGGCTTAGTGTGGGAGCGGGCTTGCTCTCGATTCAGACGGTGTGGTTTATCAGGTGATCCGCAGCGATCCCATCGCGAGCAAGCCCGCTCCTACAACACTCCGGCTCTGCACCTGACAAGCAGCATCCGATTTTAGCGTCTACGCTCTGGACTTCCTTTGACTGGCATCAAGTCGCAATCGGCTTGAAACCGTCAAACTAGAGCGCTCTGTGACACAGGATGTCGGCATGTCTAGCAATCACCGTATTTCCCATTATTTCGTTATCCCTTTGGCTGTCTTGCTGATCGCAGCAGGCGGGTTCGGTTATTGGAAATCCCAGCACGACCGCCTCCCCGAAGGCATCAGCATGGGCAACGGCCGCCTCGAAGCCACAGAAGTGCAAATCGCAGCAAAAATCCCCGGGCGTCTGGCTGAAGTGCTGGTTGACGAAGGCGACCGGGTAACCCAGGGCCAACTGCTGGCCCGCATGGACACCCGCACCCTGGAAGCCAGTCGTGCGCAAGCTGAAGCCGAAGTGCTGCGCGCCCGCCAGACCCTGGCCGCCAACGAAGCCAACGTGCAACTGCGCCAGAGCGAAAAACTGCTGGCCAGCCAGGAACTCAAGCGCTTTCGCCAACTGTCCCAGCGCGGTTTTGCCAGCGGTCAGCAACTGGATCAGCAACAAGCCCGATTCGACACCAGCAACGCAGCAGTAGTCGCCGCCCAGGCCCAGGTAGCGGCTGCCAAGGCCGCGATTGGTTCATCCCAGGCTCAGGTCGCACAGCTGACCAGCGAAATTGACGACAGCAGCCTGCGCGCACCGATCAACGGCGTGATCCAGCTGCGCCTGGCCGAACCTGGCGAAGTCCTCGGCTCGGGCGGCCGGGTATTTATGATGATTGACCCCGGCGACCAGTACATGAACCTGTACATGCCCGCTTCGGTGGTCGGCAAATTGACTGTGGGTTCTGAGGCACGCATCGTGCTCGACGCCCTGCCCGACCGGGCGCTGCCGGCAAAAATCACTTTTGTCGCAGCCAAATCCCAGTTCACCCCCAAAGAAGTTGAAACCCGCGACGAGCGGCAAAAACTGGTATTCCGGGTAAAGCTGCGCCTCACCGACCCGGGTGCCGTGCCCCAGGCCAAACCGGGCATGCCGGGTGCCGGTTATGTGCGAACCGCCGATGTACCATGGCCGGCTAATCTGCAATGAGTGATCTGGCGCTAAACGCCAGTGGCATCAGCCACAGGTACGGCAGCCAGCAGGCGCTGCTGGACATCACGTTCAGCCTGCCCAAAGGCACGCGCTGCGGGTTGATCGGCCCTGATGGCGCGGGCAAGTCGAGCCTGCTGGGGCTGATTGCCGGGGTCAAGAAGCTCCAGGAGGGCACCCTTGAGGTGCTCGGCGGCCCGATTGATAACCGCCGACATCGCAACACCCTGTACCCACTGATCGCGTTTATGCCCCAGGGCCTGGGTGGCAACCTTTACCCGGAACTGTCGATCAGCGAAAACATCCGCTTTTTCGGCACCCTGTTTGGCCTGTCGAAAGACGACTGCGAGCAACGCATGGCCGAACTGCTCAAGGCCACCGACCTTGAGCGTTTTGCCGAGCGCCCGGCGGGCAAGCTCTCGGGAGGCATGAAACAAAAACTTGGGCTGTGCTGCGCATTGATTCACGAGCCCGACCTGCTGATCCTCGACGAGCCCACCACAGGTGTCGACCCGCTGTCACGCCGACGCTTCTGGGAGCTGGTGGAAGATGTGCGCCGCCAGCGCCCGCAACTGACGCTGCTGGTGGCGACGGCCTACATGGAAGAGGCCGAGCAGTTCGAACACTGCCTGATGCTTGATCGCGGCAAGTTGATTGCCACCGGTCTGAGCCAGGAACTGGCGGCAGTCACCACAACCGGCAAGCTCGACGAGGCCTTCACCCACTATCAGGGTGACAGCGGCCACAGCAGCGAGCCACTGGTGATTCCGCCACGCACCAGCGACAACAGTGATATCGCCATTGAAGCCCACGACCTGACCCTGAAATTCGGCGATTTCACCGCAGTGAACAACGTCAGCTTTGCCATTGGCCGGGGCGAAATTTTTGGCTTTTTGGGCTCTAACGGTTGCGGCAAAACCACCACCATGAAGGTCCTCACCGGGTTGATGCCGGCCACCGAAGGCAGCGCCAAATTGCTGGGCAACCCGGTGAACGCCAAGGATCTGGCCACCCGCAAGCGCGTGGGTTTCATGTCGCAAAGCTTCTCGCTGTACGGCGAGTTGAGCGTGCGCCAAAACCTGGTGCTGCACGCACAACTGTTTGACTTGCCCAAGGCCGAAAGCGAGCCGCGTATCGAAGAATTGATCGAGCGTTTCGATCTCGGCGACGTGGCCACACAACAGTCCGGCGAGTTGCCCCTGGGTTTGCGCCAGCGTCTGTCTCTGGCGGTGGCTGTGCTGCATCGCCCGGAAGTGTTGATCCTCGATGAGCCCACTTCGGGCGTGGACCCGGCCGCCCGCGATGATTTCTGGCGCTTGCTGATCGAGTTGTCCCGCGAGCAAGGGGTGACCATCTTCCTGTCCACACACTTTATGAACGAAGCCCAGCGCTGCGACCGTATCTCGTTGATGCACGCCGGCAAGGTGCTGGCCTGCGACACGCCCGATGCGCTACAACACCAGTTCCACGGCGATACGCTGGAAGCAGCGTTTGTCACCTGCCTGGAACAGGCCCAGAACGACCAGGACGCCAGCGCGGCCTCTTCTCCCGAGCCTGTCGCCACGCCTGCGGTCAATTCGCCGCCACCGGTCAGCAAAAGGGGTTTCAGCCTGACCCGGCTGATTGCCGTGGCCAGTCGCGAATCCAAAGAGTTGCTGCGCGACAAGGTGCGCATGGCCTTTGCCTTGCTGGGCGCGCTGTTCATGATGGTGATTTTTGGCTACGGCATTTCGCTGGACGTGGAAAACCTCGCCTTCGCCGTCTACGACCAGGATCAGAGCCCGCAAAGCCGTGCCTATCTTGAGGCATTCCGTGGCTCGCGGTATTTCGAAGAACACACGCCGATCCGCAGTGCAGATGAGTTGCACAAACGCCTGCAACGCTCGGAAATAAAAATTGCCCTGGAAATCCCCCCGGGGTTCGGCCGGGATTTGTATGCCGGGCGCCAGCCCACGGTTGCCGCATGGCTTGATGGCGGCATGCCGTTTCGCGCCGAAACCAGCCGCAGTTATGTGCAGGCCGTGCATCAGGCCAACCTGGAACAATTGGCCACATTGAGTAGCCAGGCACAAAACCGGCAAGCCTCAGTCAAACTGGAAACCCGTTTCCGCTACAACCAGGATGTGATCAGCGTCAATGCCATCGGCCCCGGCGTCATGGCGCTAATCCTGGCGTTTATCCCGGCCATGCTGACCGCGCTGGGCATCGTGCGTGAAAAAGAGCTGGGCTCCATCACCAACTTCTACGCCACACCCCTGACACGCCTTGAATTCCTGCTGGGCAAACAGGCGCCTTATCTGGCGGTGAGCCTGGTCAACCTGGCGTTGCTGGTGGCCATGAACCGCTGGCTGTTTGGCGTACCGTTCAAGGGCAGCGGCTTGACCCTGGCGCTGGGCGGGCTGCTGTATGTACTGTCGACCACCAGCATGGGCCTGCTGATTTCCGCCTTCACCCGCACCCAGATCGCCGCGATCCTGGGCACCATGATCATCACCAGCCTGCCGACCATTCAGTTTTCCGGGTTGCTGGTGCCGCGCTCCTCACTCGAAGGAGCCTCGGCGGTAATGGGCATGCTGTTCCCGGCCGGGCATTTCCTTGATATCGCAGTAGGCACCTTCACCAAAGCGCTCGACCTGCGCCAACTGTGGCCGCAATGCCTGGCGTTGTTCGGCTTTTTTGTGGCGTTTACCGGGTTGAGCCTGATCATGCTCAAGAAGCAGGAGGTTTGATGCACAAGTTCTCGCACATCCTGCGCCTTGGCCTTAAAGAACTCACCAGCCTGCGCCATGACAGCGTGCTGCTGATGTTCCTGCTCTATGCCTTTACCGTGGCGATTTATATGCCGGCATCGAGCTCGATCATCGGCGTGCACAACGCCAGCGTTGCCATCATTGATGAAGACCATAGCCCTCTGTCACGCAAGCTCAGTGAGTCGCTGCTGCCCCCGGAGTTCAAAACCCCACAAGCCTTGCCTTATGACCAGCTCGATCAGGCCATGGATAACGGCCAATACACCTTTGTGATCAATGTACCGGCCAACTTCCAGGCCGACTTGCTGGCAGGCCGCCAACCCGGCCTGCAGGTCAACGTCGATGCCACCGCCATGAGTCAGGCCTTTATGGGCGCAGGGTATATCGGGCAGATTTTCCAGCGTGAGCTGCTCAACTATGCCGGCCAGGGTGACGCAGCGGCGAAAGCCCCGGCGTTGATCTCCAGCCGGGCATTGTTCAACGCCAATCTGGAAGGCGGATGGTTTCTGGCGGTGATACAGATCGTTAACAACATTACCATCCTGGCCATTGTGCTGACGGGCACCGCGTTGCTGCGCGAGCGCGAACACGGCACCCTCGACCATTTGCTGGTACTGCCGCTGACGGCGCTGGAAATCATGCTGGCAAAAATCTGGAGCAACATGCTGGTGGTGGTGCTGTGCACCTGGGTGTCGCTGGAAGTCATCGTGAAATGGGCGCTGGGCGTGCCACTGTCGGGGTCGCTGACCCTGTTTTTGCTGGTTACCGCGCTGTACCTGTTTGCCAGTACCGCACTGGGGATATTCCTTGCGACCCTGGCCCGCTCAACACCGCAGTTCGGTTTGCTGGCCATCCCGGTGATCATCCCGATGCTCTTGCTCTCGGGCGGCAGTACGCCGCTGGACAGCATGCCCGTGTGGTTGCAATGGGTGATGCAGTGCTCGCCGTCGACCCACTTTGTAAGCCTGAGCGCAGCGATACTGTTTCGCGGTGCGGGTGTGAACGTAGTGTGGCCAGACTTGCTGGCCCTGGCCGGCATCGGCCTGGTGTTCTTCGCCATTGCCCTGGCGCGGTTTCGCAAGAGTCTGGCGTCGTAAGTACGGGCACGGGTTATGTGGGAGCGGGCTTGCTCGCGACAGCTTCACCTCGACGCACCTGAAGTACCGAGGCGCTTGCATCGCGAGCAGGCCTGCTCCCACACAAAAGCCAAGCCCGTAGCTGCGCCTTTACTGAACGATCAAATTGTTGAACAACAGATCGTCCACCATCGGCTTGCCGGTTTCATCGCTCATCACCTGCCGGATCTGCTTCAAGGCTTCCTGGCGCAGCTTCTCCTTGGCCTCGACACTGCCCAGGCTTTCGCTGGTCTGCTGGGTAAACAACCCCACCAGTTGATTACGAATCAACGGGTCATTGGCTTTGACCGCCCTGGCTGCATCGGCACCCGTCACGCGCAAGGAAATATCAGCCTTGTACACCTTGAGCCTGGAACTGCCATCCAGACCGTAGTTACCCACAAATGGCGGGCTAAGACTGATGTAGCTGACCTTGTCGCCACCTTCCTGCGCCTCTTCCCCGACCGCCGCCATCGGCAAAGCCAGGGCCAGCATCAACATGATCCACGCTTTCACAATTCGCTCCTTCATTCGGTGTGGAGGCAAGCATACGGGGCTGCTTGAGGGCCTATCTAGCGTTATCGGCCAGCGGGTGACTTACTTGTGCCTCTGGTTGACATCAGCAGTTTCTGAACGCTCGCGGGCAACATGTCCACAAATGGACGACTGCCTATGCGCCGGCAGGTCTTGACCACCTTTTCCACATCCCTCGATAGCTCGTACATGGCAGTCGATAGCTGGTCGCGTGAATACAGCCCGTCCTCAAACCCTTCAATCAACCGGTTGCGGGTTTGCCTGAACAGCGTCAACTCAGCCAGAGGCAGGTCGACCCCGCGACGCATATAGCCCCTGATTTCCCGGTTTAACTTCAGGCAGGTGACACTGTTGATATCTGGCGCAGGTTCGCCAGCCCACGCAGTAAACGCCACAAACCCCAGCACAAGCTTCATAGCCTTCCCCCGGCGGCGCACCCCCATAGGGCTGCAAAGGGGAAATTCTATTGATGTGCAGGCCAATAGCTCAGTCCTGGAGCTCCGATTCCAGCGTGGGATTGTTCCTATTGAACTTGCATTTAAACCCTACGAAAACATTTGTTGCCGCTGTATTCGCCGAGCCTGTGGATGGTTTTCAGATAGACCAGAGCAGCGAAGCCAGCCTGCTTAGGGTTTTATACCCAGGCGACATGTTCATAAGCGAAAATCGCATGTGGGATTATTCCTTCAGTTCTAAAGGGCAAGGCCTGTCATTTTCAGTAACGAAAATGTAACGTTCGGCACCGCCGATATAACAAGAAATTTGGAACTCTTGAATGTTTGCTTTTTTCCGACCTGCCGTACACCAGGCGCCTCTGCCTGAAGAAAAAATAGACAGCACTTACCGACGACTGCGCTGGCAAATCTTTGCCGGTATCTTTTTTGGCTATGCGGGTTACTACCTGCTGCGCAAAAACTTCTCTCTGGCCATGCCCTACTTGATCGATGAGGGCTACACCCGAGGTCAACTGGGTGTCGCAATGTCAGCGATTGCCATTGCCTACGGCTTATCCAAGTTCCTCATGGGGCTGGTGTCCGACCGCTCTAACCCGCGCTTCTTTTTACCCTTTGGCTTGATGATCTCAGCGGGAGTGATGTTCATTTTCGGTTTCGCACCTTGGGCAACATCCAGCGTGACCATGATGTTCATTTTGCTGTTTATCAACGGCTGGGCGCAGGGCATGGGTTGGCCTCCCAGTGGCCGTACCATGGTGCACTGGTGGTCGCAGAAGGAACGCGGCGGTGTGGTATCGGTGTGGAACGTGGCCCACAACGTGGGCGGTGGTCTGATCGGCCCGCTGTTTTTACTGGGTATGGCCTGGTTCAACGACTGGCACGCGGCCTTCTATGTACCTGCCACGGTGGCGCTGCTGGTGGCGCTGTTTGCGTTTGTCACCATGCGCGACACCCCACAGTCCGTTGGTTTGCCGCCGATCGAGCAGTACAAGAATGATTACCCGGCGGGTTACGACGCCAGCCACGAAGACGAATTCAGCGCCAAAGAGATCTTCGTCAAATACGTGCTGCGTAACAAAATGCTCTGGTATATCGCCCTGGCCAACGTGTTCGTCTACCTGCTGCGCTACGGCGTGCTGGACTGGGCGCCGACCTATCTGAAGGAAGCCAAGCACTTCACGGTGGACACCACGTCGTGGGCTTACTTCTTCTACGAGTGGGCGGGAATTCCGGGCACGCTGCTGTGCGGCTGGATGTCAGACAAGATTTTCCGCGGCAATCGCGGGCTGACCGGCATTGTCTTTATGTCGCTGGTGACCGTCGCAACCCTGGTTTACTGGCTTAACCCGCCAGGCAACCCGACCGTGGACATGATCGCGCTGTTTTCAATCGGCTTCCTGATTTACGGGCCGGTAATGCTGATCGGTTTGCAGGCACTGGAACTGGCACCGAAGAAAGCCGCAGGTACTGCCGCAGGCTTTACAGGGCTGTTCGGCTACCTGGGTGGCTCGGTGGCGGCCAGTGCGGCCATGGGCTATCTGGTTGACCACTTCGGTTGGGATGGCGGCTTTGTGCTGCTGATCAGCGCGTGCCTGCTGGCCATCGCATTCATGATCCCGACACTGCGCCACAAGAACCAGGCCAGCGAAGAACGTGCGGTAACCGCTCCCGCTTAAGGCGCAATCGGTACGCAGCGCTTGAGCCGCGCCTCCAGGTTTCGATCTGGCATGGCGTGGCTGCGCAGGGCACTTACGGTCTGCTCGACATAATCGCGAGTAGTGCCGTAGCGCCCGCTGGCGTTGGCCAACACCTGGCTCAACACGTCATCCGGCAGGTTGCCCGCATAGCTGGGCAAATGCCGCTCCAGCACAAAGCCCAGGGCCTGCACCTGGCTGCCATCGTCCAGTCTGCACGTCAGCCAGTGCGGGCGATACGAGGGCACCGGCATTTCGCGAAGCCACAAGGCATGCAGTGAGGCGTCCAGGTTTTCTTCCGGCAAGCGATAGGCAAAGCCACTGCACGACCCCCCTCGATCCAGACCAAAAACCAGACCTGGCCACTGCGGTGTGCCGCGATGCTCGTGAGACCACAGATACAGCCCGCGATGGTAGCCATGCACCCGCCCACGCACGCGCTCGACCGCCGTGCACTCAGGGCGCCAGATCAATGAACCATAAGCAAATAACCAGACCGGCCCGCCCTGATGGCGCGCCATGGTGCTGTGCACGGAGTTGAGCAGTTGCTCTGGAGTCAACGGTGCCCCGAGATCAAGCTGCGGGGGGTAGATCGAGTTTAAACCAGCAGATTCAATAACAGTCATAACGGGGAAATGGATCCTGCAAACATGACGTAACAGAAACTAATCCACCAATCTTATATCACTGCACACTCAATGATCTGACCAACCGGACAGGCTGCTGACAGGCGCGAAACAGGATAATCAAGCCAGCGACTCAAACCAGGCGAGAATCGGTTACGCGCCAAATAAGCACAAACACCCAATAAGAAAAAGAAAATCCCTACAAGCATATATGACATTGCTTAGGTACTGCCTACACCAATTAAAACAGGATAGGTACCTCTGGATAGCTGTGCACCCTACGCACACTTCAAATAACCACCAGAAGGTGCAAAATGCGAAAAAAAGCTCTCTGCTGCTGTCTACTGATACTCGCATACGCCAGCACAACCCTGGCGCAAGACAATACAACACAGGACGACAAAGGGTTCTGGTACCTGCAAACCAGCGTATATACCCGACACTTTTCACCTGACTCCGAGCACAACAACAATCAGGATTTGATTGGTATTGAACGCAATGAAGCTTCGGGGCTGGTCTATGGAGTGGCCACCTTTCGCAACTCATTCAGCCAGCGATCGTTTTACACCTACGCGGGCAAACGCTTTGATAGCGACACTTATCCTGTTTACTTGAAGTTGACGGGCGGCCTGCTGCAAGGTTACCGCGGCGAGTACAAGAACAAGATTCCCCTCAATCGCTTCGGCGTTGCGCCGGTGATCATTCCCTCAGTCGGCGCCCACTACGGCCCGGTAGCCGCCGAGCTGGTGTTGCTCGGCTTCAATGCCGCCATGATTACCACTGGCGTGCGGTTTTAAGGTCGCGGGCAGTAGGCAAACACGTCGGCACGCATCTGGTGCGCATCCATGCCGGCCGCCACCAGCGCGTCAAGGGTGCCGTAGATCATCGCCGGCGAACCGCTGGCATATACATGCACACTGGCCAGATCGCTGATGTCTTCGCACACGGCTTCATGCAGCATGCCGCAGCGCCCTTCCCAACCACACAAATCACTCACTACCTTATGCAGGAACAGGTTGGGGGTTTTCTCCCATTCAGCCCATTCATCCAGGGTGTAGAAGTCTTCCGGGCGACGCACGCCCCAGTACAAATGCACCGGATGCTTGAAACCCTTGGCACGGCAATGTTCGATCAGGCTGTGCATTTGCGCCATGCCGGTGCCCGCCGCGATCAGCACCAACGGCCCGTCCGGCAATTCAGACAAGTGCGTGTCACCAAACGGCAGCTCCAGGCGAACCATCCTGTTGCGCTGCAACTGCTCGATCAGCTTGCGGGCGCTGTCTTCACGCACCAGTACATGCAACTCCAGGTCGCGCCCCGAGTGCGGTGCGCTGGCCAGCGAGAATGCCGACTTGTCACCGTTTTCACGCTCCAGCATCACGTATTGCCCGGCGTGATAACGCGGCGGCTTGCCCGCAGGTGCGCGCAAGCGCACCCGCCACACATCGCCACCCATATCGACACACTCGGTCAACTGACACGCCAGGCTACGCACCGGTAATTCTCCCAACGCAAGCACGCCATCCCACAACACCACACAGTCTTCAAGCGGGGCCGCCAGGCAGGTATAAAACTCGCCATGATCACGCACGTCTCCCGCCTGCTCGACCTGGCCTTCAACCAGCAAGGCCGCACACACGTGGCAATTACCATTGCGACAGCTCTGCGGGCATTCATAGCCCAGACGCTGCGCCGCATCCAGAATTCGCTCGCCAGGCAAGGTTTCCAGTACCGCACCTGAAGGCTGCAAGGTTACACGCATCAATCTATTCCTAATTGATTCCAGATGTCATCGATGCGGCGAGTGACCGCCTCATCCTTGACGATGACCCGA
The DNA here is from genome assembly GCF_049896805.1 of Pseudomonas sp. TWR1-1-3. Classification (NCBI taxonomy): domain Bacteria; kingdom Pseudomonadati; phylum Pseudomonadota; class Gammaproteobacteria; order Pseudomonadales; family Pseudomonadaceae; genus Pseudomonas; species Pseudomonas sp. TWR1-1-3. Next base: position 509,748 of record NZ_JAFCUZ010000005.1, read on the forward strand.
CCCCATTCACGGGTGGTTTCACCCGGCCATTTGTTGGTTGCATCCAGGCCCATCTTCGAACCCAGGCCGGAAACCGGTGAGGCAAAGTCGAGATAGTCGATTGGCGTGTTGTCGATCATTACCGTGTCGCGCTTGGGGTCCATACGCGTGGTAATGGCCCAGATGACGTCGTTCCAGTCGCGGGCATTGATGTCGTCGTCAGTCACGATAACGAATTTGGTGTACATGAACTGGCGCAAAAACGACCACACACCCAGCATTACGCGCTTGGCGTGCCCCGGATACTGCTTTTTCATGGTCACGATGGCCATGCGGTACGAGCAGCCTTCGGGCGGCAAGTAGAAGTCGGTGATTTCAGGAAACTGCTTTTGCAGGATCGGTACAAACACTTCGTTGAGCGCCACGCCCAAAATTGCCGGCTCATCCGGTGGACGGCCGGTGTAGGTGCTGTGATAGATCGGTTTGACCCGATGAGTGATGCGCTCGACAGTAAACACCGGGAAGCTGTCCACTTCGTTGTAGTAACCGGTGTGGTCGCCGTACGGGCCTTCGGGCGCCATCTCGCCAGGGTGGATCACGCCTTCAAGGATGATCTCGGCAGTGGCCGGCACTTGCAGGTCGTTGCCGCGGCACTTCACCAGTTCGGTACGATTGCCCCGCAGCAAGCCGGCAAAAGCGTATTCCGACAGGCTGTCGGGCACCGGGGTCACGGCGCCGAGAATGGTCGCCGGGTCTGCGCCCAGGGCCACGGATACCGGGAATGGCTGGCCGGGGTGTTTTTCGCACCAGTCACGGTAGTCCAGTGCACCGCCTCGGTGGCTCAACCAGCGCATGATGACCTTGTTGCGGCCAATCACCTGCTGACGATAGATACCGAGATTCTGCCGGTCCTTGTTAGGGCCTTTGGTCACGGTCAGGCCCCAGGTAATCAGGGGCGCCACGTCGCCCGGCCAGCAATGCTGCACCGGCAGCATGGCGAGGTCTACGTCATCCCCCTCAATGACCACTTCCTGGCACACCGCGTCCTTGACGACTTTCGGGGCCATGGCAATGATCTTGCGGAAGATCGGCAACTTGGACCACGCATCCTTCAGACCTTTAGGCGGCTCGGGCTCCTTGAGGAACGCCAGCAGCTTGCCGATTTCCCGCAGCTCGCTGACAGACTCGGCGCCCATGCCCATTGCCACGCGCTCTGGCGTGCCGAACAAATTGCCGAGCACCGGAATCGTGTGGCCAGTCGGGTTTTCGAACAGCAAAGCCGGGCCTTTGGCACGCAGCGTGCGGTCGCAGATTTCAGTCATCTCCAGGACTGGAGAAACGGGAATCTGGATGCGTTTCAATTCTCCGCGCTGCTCTAGCTGCTGCACGAAATCCCGAAGATCCTTGAATTTCATTGACGGTGGCACCCCTAAAATAGGCGTACATCCTACCTGCTATGCCGGCCGCTGGCAGCTTATCGCTGCTCAGCGGGCGGTATTGGCCTGCTCCGGGGCACGCAACGCCAGATCATCGAACAGCGGGGCCAATGCCGGGAGAACCAGGCGAGCGCCGATTTCGGACAAGTGATTGTCATCGGTATACAACGAATGACCGTCCTGTTCGGCCCGGCACAACCCCGAGGCATCACACAACTGCGGGGTCGGGTCCAGTACCTGCACATTGGAATCAGCAGCCGCGATATCGGCAAACAGCCGGTTGATAAACGCTTTTTGCCTGAGGTGGTCTTCAACCGGCATGCCGACTTCGGCGGTTGGCTGGTGCAGCATCGCCAGGCGGCTCAGGCGGTACGGCGGATTGAACGGTTGCAACGGCGCCTCCTTCATCAGCCATACGCGGTACCCGGCCTTGCGCAATTGCTCGACCCTCGCCCGCAAGGCATCGGCCAACCGTTGTTCGGCGACCGCGCGGTCATAGTGGCCATTGCCATCGCGCAACGCATGGCCGTGATCGCCCTTGGCATCGCCATACAAGTACAGGCTCCAGCGGGCTACCAGCAGGATGTCGCGCACTGGCTCGGTCGCCAGGGTGCGCTCGACACGACGATTGTAATCGGCGCACCGCGTACCGTGCTCCAGCCCCTCAAGCGGCAGGCAACCGGCCGAACTGGCCAGCATCACATTGACGCCATGCTGGCGGGCGCTTTCTTCCAGTGCCGGGATCAGGGCCGTGGCGTGGCTGTCGCCCCACACCAGCAACTGAGCCGGCGCGGCGGGCGATAGTCCGTAACGGCAGAACGGCGTGTCGGCCGGGCTCTTGTCATCGGTGATGCAGGCCATCAGCTCAGGTCGCCATTCGCTGGCCCGCGCATATTGCAACGCCTGCTCGGACAAACGCGACGGCAGGCCATCGGTCCAGCGCAGCGCCTGGCCGGCGATACCCAACACCAGAATGCCCAAGCCCGCCGCGATGAGAATCTGACGACGGCCAGCCAATATTCGACGCTCACGAAACGGCGTTTCGACAAAACGCCAGGACAGATAGCCGAGGATCAACGTCAGCGCAATCAACCCGCCCGTCAGCACGGGACCAAACTCCTCCGCGCCGGCATAACTGCCAAACACGAAAACCGGCCAGTGCCACAAATACCAGGAATAGGAAATCAGCCCGAGCCCGACCATTAGCCGCGTGCTCAACACACGCCCGACCCAGGTGCTCTGATGCTCATTGGCCCAGATCAGGGCCACCACGCCCAGCACGGGCAGCAACGCCGCTGCACCCGGGAACGGTGTGCTGTTGTCATAGCCGAACACGGCAACAAGAATCAGCCCCATGCCCAACAGGCTGATAGCTTGCGCTGCCGCCGGGGTCAGACGCTTCTGGCTGGCAGGCGCAATCGCCAGCATGGCACCGGCCAGCAGTTCCCATGCCCGCATCGGCAACAGGAAAAACGCTTTCTCGGGATGCTGGGCCACGGCCCAGACGCTGAGCCCGAACGACACCAGCAACAGGCTGAACAAAGCCAGCCGCCAGTGCTTGAATCGGCTGGACAGCAGGGTCAGCAGCAAGGGAAAGACAATATAGAACTGTTCCTCAACCGCCAGCGACCAGGTATGCAGCAGCGGTTTTAGATCGCTGGCCGCATCGAAATAGCCCTCCTGGCGCATAAACAGCAGGTTGGAAACGAACATCACCTGGTAGCGCACCGAACGCCCCAGCTCTTCGTAGTCCTTGGGTGCCATCAGGAACCAGCCCACAGCCAGCACGGCGGCCATCATCACGAACAAGGCCGGCAGGATTCGCCGCGCGCGACGGGCCCAAAACTCGACAAAACTGAAGCGTGCCGCCTCACGCTGGCGCCAGATGATCGAGGTAATCAAATAACCGGAAATGACGAAGAACACATCGACGCCAACGAATCCGCCTGAAAAGCCCGGCACACCAAAGTGGAACAGTACTACGGCAATCACGGCAACAGCTCGCAGGCCATCAATGTCCCTGCGATAAACAAGAGAAGTCATATACGCTCAATTTCGCTAATACATTGTTTTTATTGACCGAAGTTAAGCACAAACCTTCCTTTTTTTTTGGCATAAAAAAGGCGCCCTCGCGGGGCGCCTGATTTTTGTGCGAGAAACCGTGTTACTTGCGTTTCATCGACAAGAAGAACTCATCGTTAGTCTTGGTCTGCTTAAGCTTGTCGACCAGGAACTCGATGGCTGCAACTTCGTCCATCGGGTGCAACAGCTTGCGCAGGATCCACATGCGTTGCAACTCGTCGTCTGCAGTCAGCAACTCTTCACGGCGGGTACCGGAGCGGTTGATGTTGATCGCAGGGAAGACGCGTTTTTCAGCGATCTTGCGGTCCAGAGGCAGTTCCATGTTGCCAGTGCCTTTGAACTCTTCGTAGATCACTTCATCCATCTTCGAGCCGGTTTCAACCAGCGCGGTAGCGATGATGGTCAGCGAGCCGCCTTCTTCGATGTTACGCGCAGCACCGAAGAAACGCTTTGGCTTCTCAAGGGCGTGAGCATCGACACCACCGGTCAGTACCTTGCCGGAGCTCGGGATAACGGTGTTGTAGGCACGGGCCAGACGGGTGATGGAGTCGAGCAGGATCACCACGTCCTTTTTGTGTTCGACCAGGCGCTTGGCCTTCTCGATCACCATTTCGGCAACCTGCACGTGGCGGGTTGGTGGCTCGTCGAAGGTGGAAGCAACCACTTCGCCGCGAACGGTACGCTGCATTTCGGTTACTTCTTCAGGGCGCTCGTCGATCAACAGAACGATCAAGTGCACTTCAGGATTGTTACGCGAAATGTTCGACGCGATGTTCTGCAGCATGATGGTCTTGCCCGCTTTTGGCGGAGCAACGATCAGACCACGCTGACCTTTACCGATCGGAGCACAGAGGTCGATCACGCGACCGGTCAGATCTTCGGTGGAACCGTTACCGATTTCCATCTTCATGCGTACGGTCGGGAACAACGGGGTCAAGTTCTCGAAGAGAATCTTGTTTTTCGCGTTCTCGGGACGATCGTAGTTGATCGTGTCGACTTTCAGCAGTGCGAAGTAACGCTCGCCTTCTTTTGGCGGGCGGATTTTACCGACGATGGTGTCGCCGGTGCGCAAGTTGAAGCGTCGAATCTGGCTAGGCGAGACGTAGATATCGTCAGGGCCTGCCAGGTACGAGGCGTCAGCGGAGCGAAGGAAGCCGAAGCCGTCCTGGAGAATCTCCAGCACGCCATCACCGGAGATTTCCTCGCCGCTTTTCGCGTGCTTTTTGAGCAGGGAGAAAATCACGTCCTGCTTGCGCGAACGGGCCATATTTTCTATGCCCATCTGTTCGGCCAATTCGAGCAGTTCGGTAATCGGCTTTTGCTTGAGTTCAGTCAGGTTCATATAGGAATGACGTAATCATTTATGGGGAGGGAAATTAAGCTTTGGGCTTAATGAGGCCGCGCCGCAGAGAAGGCGACAGGATCGCGTACTAATTCGATAAGGAGTGCGTCGGCGACGGCTTGCAGGGGGCAATGGAGAAACCAGTGCGGGGCCGAATGTACCACTTGAGTTTCATAGCGTCTAGTCCTTGAGCCATGAAAAAGCCCCGCATTTAGCGGGGCTTTTATCGACGCTTAGATATTGGCGTCGAGGAATGCAGCCAACTGCGACTTCGACAGCGCACCGACCTTGGTGGCTTCAACGTTGCCGTTCTTGAACAGCATCAGCGTAGGAATACCGCGTACGCCGTGCTTGGCCGGGGTTTCCTGGTTTTCATCAATGTTCAGCTTGGCAACAGTCAGCTTGCCTTTGTAAGTCTCTGCGATCTCGTCCAGAACCGGCGCGATCATTTTGCAAGGGCCACACCATTCAGCCCAGTAGTCGACCAGTACAGCGCCTTCAGCCTTGAGAACATCGGCCTCAAAGCTAGCGTCGGTGACGTGTTTAATAAGATCGCTGCTCATGGAAGTCTCCGTGGTTGTAAGCAAAAACGTAGCACATCATAGCTGTCATCACCGCGTTCAGGAAGGTGAGGGACGATTGACTCTCACTATAGTGGTGCATGAGTGCAGATATCGCCCGTTTCAGGAGCCGTCGGGGGTGACGAAGGCAATCCCGGTTCGCGAGGCAGCCTGGCGAATGTGCTCGCTCATGGCCTTTTGTGCAGGGCCGCTGGCATGACGGGCCAGGGCCCGGAGGATTTTGCGGTGCTCCTGCCAGGTTTCCATGGCCCGCTCCGGGCGGATAAACGGCAGCTTCTGGCTTTCCAGAAAAATATCGCCACGGGTGATCAGCATAGTGGCCATTGCCTGATTGCCACTGGCACGCAGGATCAGTTGATGGAACTCGAAGTCCAGCTGCGCGGCACGCTCAAAATCCCCGGCGCGTAACTCATGGCGCATTGCCTCGACATTGTCCTGCAACACATCCAGTTCGTCGCGGGTCAAGCGCACCGCCGCCAGCCCCGCAGCGAAACCTTCCAGTGCGTATCGCAGCTGGAAAATATCCTGCGGGCAGGCCTGGGCTGCATAGGGCCAGTCCGTAACCGGAACAACCGGGACATCTGCTTGCGCGGCCTGCACATACACGCCTTTACCCGGCTGCACACTGATCACGCCCAGGGCACTGAGCGAAGATAACGCCTCGCGCAGCGATGCCCGGCTGACCCCCAACTGCACCGCCAGCTCGCGCTGCGACGGCAAGGCATCTCCCGGCGCAAAAGCGTTTTCGGCGATCAATTTACGAATGGCCAGCAATGCCACTTCGGGTACGGCCCGTGCGCTTGAATTCATCACAACTCGGCTTGATCGGCTCAGGAAAGGCGTAGTTGTAAAGCTATTGCCAACGCTCGGCAAGTCACGCCCCAAGCCGGTTCAAGCCCTGTGAGAAACGCCCGATAGAGGTGCAAAAAACGTCATCACTGTTCAGACCAGTCAGACCGCCGCATGCCTTCTGAAATCAGCCCTGGCGGTCATAAAAGCCCTGTTGGCATGGCCTGTGCTCTGGCTCAACGGCGCACACCACCGCGCGCCCTTTCCGGAGAATTGCCATGACCCAGCGTTACAGCGCCTTGATTTGCGCCTTGTTCGCCAGCCTGATGCTGAGCCAGGCCCCGGCCCACGCCAGTGACCTCGATGAGGTGATGGCACGCGGCACCCTCAAGGTCGCAGTCCCCCAGGATTTTCCGCCCTTCGGCTCGGTCGGCCCGGACATGCAGCCTCGCGGGCTGGATATCGACACCGCCAAATTGCTGGCCGATCAGCTCAAGGTCAAACTTGAACTGACGCCCGTAAACAGCACCAACCGTGTGCCCTATCTGACCACCGGCAAAGTCGATGTAGTGATTTCCAGCTTGGGCAAAAACCCGGATCGTGAAAAAGTCATCGATTTTTCCCACGCTTATGCGCCGTTCTACCTTGGCGTATTTGGCCCGCCAGACGCGCAGATCAAGACCCTGGATGACCTCAAGGGTAAAACCATCAGCGTGACCCGTGGCGCCATCGAAGACATCGAACTGACCAACGTGGCGCCAGCCGGCGTGACCATCAAACGCTTCGAAGACAACAACTCGACCATCGCCGCGTATCTGGCAGGCCAGGTGGACCTGATCGCCAGCGGCAACGTGGTGATGGTCGCCATCAGCGAACGCAACCCCAAGCGCATCCCGGCCATGAAACTCAAGCTCAAGGATTCACCGGTCTACGTCGGCGTGAACAAGGGCCAGCCCGAGTTGCTGGACAAGGTGAACCAGATTCTGGCCACGGCCAAGGCTGACGGCAGCCTGGAAAAAAACGCGCTGCAATGGCTTAAAGAGCCGCTGCCAGCTGACCTCTGACACTTTGCGACGGGGTCAATCATGGCTTATCAGTTCGACTTTTTACCGGTGCTGCAAAACAGCGACCTGTTATTACGCGGCGCCCTGTTTACCCTTGAACTGACAGCGATCGGCACAGTATTCGGCGTCAGCCTGGGGATTGTCGGCGCCGTGGTCCGGGCGTGGAATATTCGACCTTTCGCTGCGTTGTTCGGGTTGTATGTCGAGTTGATCCGCAACACGCCGTTTCTGGTGCAGCTATTTTTTATCTTTTTCGGCTTGCCGGGCCTGGGTGTGCATATCAGCGAGTGGCAGGCCGCGGTGCTGGCGATGGTGATCAACCTGGGTGCCTATTCCACGGAAATTATCCGCGCAGGTATTCAGGCGATCCCCAAAGGTCAGCTGGAAGCAGCATCTGCACTGGCCATGAGCCGATTCGAGGCGTTCCGCCATGTGGTCCTGCAACCGGCGCTGGCCAAGGTTTGGCCAGCTCTGAGCAGCCAGATCATCATCGTGATGCTCGGCTCGGCGGTCTGCTCGCAAATTGCCACTGAAGAGCTGAGCTTTTTTGCCAATTTCATTCAGTCACGCAATTTTCGCAGCTTCGAAACCTACGTCCTGACCACCCTGATTTACCTGTGCATGGCCTTGTTGATCCGCCAGTTACTGAACTGGTTCGGCCGCCGCTACCTGAGCAGGAGTCGCTGATGGATTTCACGTTCTGGGACATCGTGCGTAACTTGCTGACGGGTTTGCAGTGGACAGTCGCCCTGTCTCTTGTTGCGTTTATCGGCGGCGGCTTTATCGGCTTGCTGGTGTTGCTGATGCGCATTTCCAAAAGCCGCTTCGCCCGCACTCTGGCGCGCGGTTATATAGAGCTGTTCCAGGGTACGCCCCTGCTGATGCAGCTGTTTTTGATCTTCTTTGGCATTGCCCTGCTGGGCATCGATATTTCGCCGTGGATGGCCGCGGCCCTGGCGCTGACATTGTTCACCAGTGCCTACCTGGCCGAGATCTGGCGCGGCTGCGTCGAGTCGATTGCCCACGGCCAGTGGGAGGCCTCGGCCAGCCTGGCACTCAGCCCGCTGGAGCAATTGCGCTACGTGATCCTGCCGCAAGCCTTGCGGGTCGCCATCGCGCCGACCGTCGGCTTTTCGGTGCAGGTCATCAAAGGCACTGCCGTGACCTCGATTATTGGATTCACCGAATTGACCAAGACCGGCAGCATGCTGGCCAATGCCACCTTCGAGCCTTTCATGGTCTATGGCCTGGTGGCTCTGGGTTACTTCCTCTTGTGCTACCCCCTGTCGCTCAGTGCGCGCTATCTGGAAAGGAGACTGCATGCCTCTGCTTAGAGTTACCGCCCTGCATAAATACTACGGCGACCACCACGTGCTCAAAGGCATCGACCTGACGGTCGAACAGGGCCAGGTGGTCGCTATCATTGGCCGCAGCGGCTCGGGCAAGAGTACCTTGCTCAGAACCCTGAACGGGCTGGAGTCCATTAACGACGGGGTGATTGAGGTCGATGACGAATACCTGGATGCCGCCCGCGCAGACTTGCGAAGCCTGCGCCAGAAGGTCGGCATGGTGTTTCAGCAGTTCAATCTGTTCCCGCACCTGAGCGTGGGCGAAAACGTCATGCTGGCCCCGCAAGTGGTGCAAAAGGTGCCCAAAGCCAAGGCCGCCGAACTGGCGCGCCAGATGCTGGAACGGGTGGGGCTGGGCGACAAGTTCGACGCCTTCCCGGAGCGCCTGTCGGGCGGTCAACAGCAGCGGGTGGCGATTGCCCGGGCTTTGGCCATGTCACCCAAGGTGCTGTTGTGTGATGAGATCACCTCGGCCCTCGACCCGGAGCTGGTCAATGAAGTGCTCAGCGTGGTGCGTCAGCTGGCCCGTGAAGGCATGACGCTGATCATGGTCACCCACGAGATGCGTTTTGCCCGTGAAGTTGGCGACAAACTGGTGTTTATGCACCAGGGCAAGGTGCATGAAGTGGGTGACCCCAAAGTGCTGTTCGCCAACCCGCAAACCCCGGAACTGGCGAATTTCATCGGAACGTTGTAGTCACTGACGAGGTACGAGGCTACGGGAATCGTAGAGCCTGAAAACACGAGGCCTCGGATAACAGCTAACCTCATTGCTTTCGTGCTCCACATCAAGGCAGGTGATATCACGCGTTGGCGCGAGCCTTTGATCGTGGCACGATGGCCGGGTTATCGACCGAGACCCCTCAACCATGCCCCAATCCCAAGCAAGGAATCCGTCCCTGATCGCCGCCATTGATCTGGGTTCTAACAGCTTTCACATGGTGGTGGCCAAGGCCCAGAACGGCGAAATCCGCATACTTGAGCGTCTTGGTGACAAGGTGCAGTTAGCTGCCGGCATCGACGAAGAACGCAAGCTCAGCGAAGAATCCATGCAGCGCGGGCTCGATTGCCTCAAGCGTTTCGCCCAACTGATCAACGGTATGCCGTTGGGTGCCGTGCGTATTGTGGGAACCAACGCATTGCGCGAGGCGCGCAACCGCAACGAGTTTATCGTGCGTGCCGAAGAGATCCTGGGTCACACCGTTGAAGTGATTTCCGGTCGTGAAGAAGCGCGCCTGATCTACCTGGGTGTGTCCCACACCCTCGCCGACACGCCGGGCAAACGCCTGGTGGCCGACATCGGCGGCGGCAGTACCGAGTTCATCATTGGCCAGCGTTTTGAGCCCCTGCTACGCGAAAGCCTGCAAATGGGCTGCGTCAGCTTTACCCAGCGCTATTTCCGCGACGGCAAGATCACCCCGGCACGCTACGCCCAGGCCTACACGGCTGCACGCCTGGAAATCATGAGCATCGAGCACGCCCTGCACCGCCTGACCTGGGATGAGGCCATCGGCTCTTCGGGTACCATTCGGGCCATTGGCCTGGCGCTCAAGGCGGGCGGTCATGGTAACGGCGAAGTAAACGCCGAAGGCCTGTCCTGGCTCAAGCGCAAGCTGTTCAAGCTGGGCGACGCGGACAAGATCGACTTCGAAGGCATCAAGCCCGACCGTCGCGCCATCTTCCCGGCCGGGCTGGCGATTCTTGAAGCAATCTTCGACGCCCTTGAACTGCAACGTATGGATCACTGTGACGGCGCCCTGCGCGAAGGCGTGCTGTACGACCTTCTGGGCCGCCATCACCACGAAGACGTGCGTGAGCGCACCCTCAGCTCGCTGATGGACCGTTACCATGTCGATCGCGAGCAAGCCGCACGGGTTGAACGCAAGGCGCTGCGCGCCTTCGATCAAGTGGCCAAGTCGTGGGGCCTCAAGGACGGTGTATGGCGTGAACTGCTGAGCTGGGCGGCCAAGGTGCATGAAGTCGGGCTGGACATTGCCCACTATCATTACCACAAGCACGGCGCCTACTTGATAGAGCACTCCGACCTGGCTGGTTTCTCACGCGAAGACCAGCAAATGCTCGCGCTGCTGGTGCGCGGCCATCGTCGCAACATTCCTAAAGACAAGTTCGCCGAATTTGGCGAAGACGGCATCAAGCTGATTCGCCTGTGCGTGCTGTTGCGCTTTGCGATCCTGTTCTACCACATCCGTGGCAACCAGGAAGCCTCGCAGGTGAAGCTGCGCGCCGAGGGCGATCACCTGGACGTCATCTTCCCCGACGGCTGGCTGGAACAGAACCCGCTGACCCAGGCTGACTTCGAACAAGAAGCGCAATGGCTGACCCGGGTCGGAATTGTGCTGACGGTTTCCTGACCGGGCACAACTCAAACCAACTGTGGGAGCGAGCAGGCTCGCTCCCACAGTCGTTACAGCGTTATACCGATGGCCCGGTACTCACGGCCAGTACCGGCAGGCTCAGACGCTCAAGCAGCGTGGCTTGCGCACTGCGCGGGTTCTGGTTGCCCGTTGGCGTATTGCGGATATACCGCCCGTCCGACTGAAGGCTCCAGCTGTGGGTGTTGTCCGTCAGATAGCACTCAAGCTCCTTCTTGACCCGCAGAATCAGCTTTTTACCCTCGACCGGGAAGCACGTCTCAACACGTTTATCGAGATTGCGCTCCATCCAGTCGGCACTCGACAGGAACATCTGCTCCTCGCCGCCATTGAGGAAGTAGAACACCCGTGTGTGCTCCAGGAAGCGACCGATGATCGAACGCACATGAATATTGTGCGAAACGCCGGCAATCCCGGGACGCAGGCAGCACATCCCGCGTACCACCAGATCAATACGCACGCCGGACTGACTGGCCTTGTACAGCGCACGGATGATTTTCGGATCGGTCAGCGAGTTGAACTTGGCGATGATATGCGCCGGTTTGCCTTCAACAGCGAACTGGGTCTCGCGGGCAATCATGTCCAGCATGCCCTTTTTCAAAGTGAAAGGCGCATGCAGCAGTTTTTTCATGCGCAGCGTCTTGCCCATGCCGATCAACTGGCTGAACAACTTGCCGACGTCTTCACACAGCGCGTCGTCGGAGGTCAGCAAGCTGTAGTCGGTGTAAAGCTTGGCGTTGCCGGCGTGGTAGTTGCCGGTACCCAGATGCGCGTAACGCACGATCTCCCCCGCCTCACGGCGCAGAATCAGCATCATCTTGGCGTGGGTCTTGAAACCGACTACGCCATAGATCACTACCGCACCGGCAGCTTGCAGGCGACTGGCCAGTTGCAGGTTGGACTCTTCGTCAAAGCGCGCACGCAGCTCGATCACCGCGGTTACTTCTTTACCGTTACGCGCCGCATCAACCAGCGCATCAACGATTTCCGAGTTGGCGCCGCTGCGGTACAGGGTCTGGCGTACGGCCAGCACATGCGGATCCTTGGCAGCCTGGCGAAGCAAGTCGACGACCGGAGTAAACGACTCAAACGGGTGCAGCAGCAAGATGTCCTGTTTGCTGACCACGCTAAAAATGTTCTCGCTGTTCTGCAACAGCTTGGGAATCGCCGGGGTAAACGGCGTGTATTGCAGCTCAGGGTGGCTGTCGAGGCTGGTGATGCTGAAAAGGCGTGTCAGGTTGACCGGACCATTCACCTGATACAACTCGGTCTCATGCAGGCTGAACTGCTTGAGCAGGTAGTCGGACAGATGCTTGGGGCATGTGTCGGCCACTTCCAGGCGTACGGCATCGCCGTATCGACGCGAGAACAACTCGCCACGCAGCGCACGGGCCAGGTCTTCAACATCTTCGGTATCAACCGCCAGATCGGCGTTACGGGTCAGGCGGAACTGGTAGCAGCCTTTCACCTTCATGCCTTGAAACAGGTCATCGGCGTGGGCGTGAATCATCGACGACAGGAACACATAGTTGTCGCCTGCCCCACCCACGTCTTCAGGCAGTTTGATCACGCGTGGCAACAGACGCGGTGCCGGGATGATCGCCAGGCCTGAATCACGACCAAAGGCATCGATGCCTTCCAGCTCGACGATAAAGTTCAGGCTCTTGTTCACCAGCAACGGGAACGGGTGCGTCGGGTCCAGGCCAATCGGCGTGATGATCGGCGCGATTTCGTCGCGGAAGAACTTGCGTACCCACGCCTTGATCTTGGTGTTCCAGTGCCGGCGACGGATAAAGCGCACCTGATGCTTTTCAAGCTCGGGCAACAGAATGTCGTTGAGGATCGCGTACTGGCGATCCACATGGCCGTGGACCAGTTCGCTGATGCGGGCCAGCGCCTGATGCGGCTGCAAGCCATCGGCACCGGCCTGCTCACGGGCGAAGGTGATTTGTTTTTTCAGGCCTGCGACACGAATTTCGAAAAACTCATCCAGGTTGCTGGAAAAAATCAGCAGAAACTTCAAGCGTTCAAGCAGCGGATAGGACTCATCCAGCGCTTGTTCCAATACGCGAATGTTGAACTGTAATTGCGACAACTCACGATGGATGTACAGGCTGCTGTCATCAAGGCCAGGAACGGCAATCGCCGGATGCACCGCCGCGTGCGACTCGGCCGCAGCAGGCGCATGGGCTTGCTGTTCAGGCGGGGTTTCAGGGACTGGCTCAACAATCGGCTGAGCTTCAGTGGCAACGATTTCAGCAAGTCCTTCGGTATTCATTGAATGTTCCTGTAAGAGCGGGTTTGACTCTCGTAACAGTTAAGCGACACCAGCAGTCAAGTTGTCAGAATGCCATCAACGCCTGTGGGTTTAAACCGCTCCCGGGCGCTTTATGCGGGCCAGAGACTGGTTAGAGGCCGATTTGTCGAAATTGTTTCCTGGGCAACCGACGCAGACACTGCGGGAGCGGGCTTGCTCGCGATTCAAACACCGCAGAGTTTCAGATTGACTGAGTCAACCCCATCGCAGTCAAGCCAGCTCCCACAGGTTCGAAGCAATAATCACCTGCGCGCATGGTTATAACGCTTCGCCATGAACACTAGATGACAACGCTAATGATGTAGGTCAAATACACATGATTTGTAGGACTTGTTAACGCAAAGTCACATTTCGATACTTTCCCGAACGTCCCTTAAGGCGTAGGCTGCGCGTTCATTTCGCCAGCATCCAGACAATGCTCCAACAATTTCTTCAAGAATTCGGCTACTTCGCCCTGTTTCTAGGGACGTTCTTTGAAGGTGAGACCATTCTGGTTCTCGCAGGCTTCTTGGCGTTCCGCGGATACATGGATCTCAAACTGGTCATGATCGTGGCATTCCTCGGCAGTTATGCCGGTGATCAGCTGTGGTACTTCCTGGGGCGCAAGCACGGCCGCAAACTGTTGGCGCGCAAACCGCGCTGGCAACTTATGGGCGACAAGGCGCTGGAGCACATTCGCAGGCACCCGGATATCTGGGTCCTGAGTTTCCGCTTCGTCTACGGCCTGCGTACCGTCATGCCCGTGGCAATCGGCCTGTCAGGCTACCCTCCGGGCCGCTATTTGCTGCTCAACGGCATTGGTGCGGCCATCTGGGCCATTGCCCTGGCTACCGCCGCCTATCACTTTGGCGCCGTGCTCGAAGGCTTGCTGGGCAACGTCAAGAAATATGAGCTGTGGGTGCTCGGTGCCTTGCTCCTGATCGGCCTGTGCCTGTGGGCCCGACGCCGCTTCAAGAATGCACGCCTGGCCAGACAGACCGCTCTTGAAGAGAAAAACAAGAGCAACGCCGAAGTCAGCAACCCGCCAGCCGAGTGATACGGTTTCTGCACACGTAGAGCCCCATCACGCTCAACAGGGTGTAACTGGACAGGCCGACCCAGCCCAATGCGCTGGCCGGCCACAGACCGGCCACAGGGGCCAGCCAGACCAGTGGCAGGTTGAGCGCCAGGCGCAGCCACTCAAGTTTCAGCGCCCAGGGCCGGTTCTCCAGACCTGCCCCCAGCACAAACAGCCCCAACGCCATATACCCCCAGCCCAGCATCAGCGCCTGGGGCGACAACGTCTCGCCCAGATTCAGCAAATAACTGCCCAGCGCCAGATAAACTGCAAATTGCGCCGCGATATACACCTGTTGGCGCCGTGCCAGTGGCACCTCGAATTTTACAAACCGGCTCAGGTCCGGCTTGTTTATCGGGTACTTCGCCGCTACATCCGCCGGACGCCAGCCCGTGGGCATAAACCATATCCGCAGCTTGTCCCGCCAGCGCTCGGTGCGCTGCGCATCAGCCAGCAACTGGCCATAGAACTGCCAGTTGGCCCACAGCGGATTCCAGCTTTGCAGCGGTGTGGTCACGCCGAAAATCACCGGTTCGGCGTCGTCTTCTTCCTGAAAAGTGCCGAACAAACGGTCCCAGACAATGAACACTCCACCGTAATTGCGATCCATATACAGAGCATTCTGCGCATGGTGAGCCCGATGATTGGAAGGTGTCACAAACAACCACTCGAACCAGCCCAGCTTGGGCACATGGCGGGTATGGACCCAGAACTGATAGAGCAGGTTGACGGTGGCCACGGTGACAAATACCGGCAGCGGCACACCCAGCACCGCCATTGGCAGGTAAAAGACCCAACCAAGCACAAACCCGGTGCTGGTTTGGCGCAGGGCGGTGGACAGGTTGTAGTCTTCGCTCTGATGATGCACCGAATGCGCGGCCCAGAGCACGTTGCGCTCATGCCCCAGGCGGTGGTGCCAGTAGTAGCAAAAATCGTAGAAGACAAACGCAAACAGCCACACCCACAGACTGTCTTCGGGCAATTGCAGCAGCGCCAGATATTTCAGTGCCAGCGCGTAGGTGATCAGCCCCACGCCTTTGGTCAGCAAACCGGTGGTGGTCGACAGCACACCGGCGCTCAGGCTGCTGATAGTGTCAGCCAGGCGATAGGTGTGCATTGCGCGCCAGCGGTCGGCCAGCAGCTCGACAGCAATCAGCACAAAGAAAAACGGTACGGCATACAGAATCAGCTTCATGGCACACCCCGAGCGGTATTCCATCAAGCGTAGGCGCACTTGCTGCGAAACCCTATGGCATCAAGCGCCAAATCAGGCGACATTAATGCCATGAACAAGGAGATCGACATGACCACTAAAAAAGTTGCCGTGATTCTTTCCGGCTGCGGCGTCTATGACGGCGCCGAGATCCACGAAAGCGTGATCACCCTGCTACGCCTGGACCAGCGCGGCGCCAAAGTACAGTGCTTTGCCCCCGACATTGCACAACTGCATGTCATCAACCACCTGACCGGCGAGCCAATGCCCGAGTCACGCAACGTACTGGTGGAGTCAGCGCGGATTGCCCGGGGCGAGATCAAGGATATTCGTGAGGCCAAGGTCGAGGATTTTGACGCCCTGATCATACCGGGCGGGTTTGGTGCCGCCAAAAACCTCTCCAGCTTTGCCACCGATGGTGCTGCGTGCTCGGTTCAGGCTGATGTGCTGAGCCTGGCCGAAGCCTTTGCCGAAGCTGGCAAACCGATTGGCCTGATGTGCATCTCACCTGCCATTGCCGCCAAGATTTATGGCCCAGGCGTGATCTGCACCATCGGCACCGACGCAGATACCGCTGCAGCCGTCACCAAAATGGGTGGCACCCACCAAGAGTGTGAAGTGTCGGAAATTGTCGAGGACAAGGCCCGCAAGCTGGTCAGCACCCCGGCCTATATGCTCGCCAAATCCATCAGCGAAGCAGCGTCAGGGATCAACAAGATGGTTGACCGCGTGCTTGAGCTGACGCAAAAAAACTGATCAACCCCGTGCCAGCCGGGTCAGGATACGGTCCAGGGCATTGGCGAACGCCTGCTTGTCGCGTTCGCCATAGGCACCCTGCCCGCCGCTGACCTGGCCTTGCTCGCGCAGATCGGTAAACAGATTACGCACCGCCAGGCGCTCGCCCATGTTTTGCGGGTCAAACTCCTTGCCGCGCGGGTCCAGCGCGGCAACGCCCTTTTTGACCAGCCGGTCGGCCAACGGCACATCGCTGCAAATCACCAGTTCGCCGGGCACGGCGTGCTCCACCAGATAATCATCCGCCGCATCCGGGCCGCTGGGCACCACAATCAGTTTGACCAGGGCGTAGGTCGGTTTGATCTGGCTCTGCCCTGCCACCAGCACCACCTCAAACTGACGCTTGAGAGCGAACTTGATGACCTGATCCTTTGCCGCCTTGGGGCAGGCGTCTGCGTCGATCCAGACACGCATAGAGAATTGCTCCTGAGTGTTGCCGCTCCCACTGAGGGGAGGTGTATAAGGATTTAAGAAGCCTGCACCCGACGCTTTTCCGCCAGTTTGCTTCGGCCGTACAACACGATAATTGCCAAAATGGCTACGGCCTGCGCACTCAGCGAGTACGCATCTGCATGAATACCCAGCCAGTCGAAGTCGAAGAACGCGACAGGCCGCGTGCCAAAGATGCCCGCCTCTTGCAGCGCTTTCACGCCATGCCCGGCGAATACCACCGACAGGGCGCAGAGCAAAGCCGCGTTGATGCTGAAAAACAGCGCCAATGGCAATTTGGCCGAGCCACGCAGGATGATCCACGCCAGGCCCATCAGCAAGACCAGTGCCGTGGCGCCGCCCGCCAGTACCGCGTTGTGGCCCGCCGGGCCGGCTTGCAGCCACAGGGTTTCGTAGAACAGGATCACTTCGAACAGTTCGCGGTACACCGAAAAGAACGCCAGTATCGCGAAGCCAAAACGACCGCCACCGCTGACCAGGCTGCTTTTGATGTAATCCTGCCACGCGGCGGCGTGACGACGGTCGTGCATCCATACGCCCAGCCACAGCACCATGACGCTGGCGAACAGCGCAGTACAACCTTCCAGCAGTTCACGCTGGGCACCGCTGACGTCAATCACATAGGCCGCCAGCGCCCAGGTCGCCAGCCCGGCCACCAGAGCCAGACCCCAGCCGACGTTGACACTGCGCACCGCCGATTGCTGGCCGGTATTGCGCAGGAAAGCCAGGATCGCGGCCAGCACCAGAATTGCTTCCAGGCCTTCACGCAGCAAAATCAACAACCCGGAGACATAGCTCAAAGTCCAGCTCAGGCCATCGCTGCCCAGCAGCCCGGCAGATTCCTTGAGCAAGACTTTGGCCGCTTCCAGTCGCTGCTCGACCTGCTCGATCGGCAAGCCGTCCTGCAGCGATTGCCGATAGGCCATCAGGGCTTTTTCAGTGTTTTTGCGCACATTGGCGTCAACGTTATCCAGCGAGCTTTCAACGAGTTCAAAACCTTCCAGATAAGCCGCCACCGACAGGTCGTAGGCTTGCTCACGGTCACCGGCGCGGTAAGCCGCAAGGCTTTTATCCAGGGTGGCGCTGGTGTAGTCGAGCAGCTGCGCCGGGCCGCGTTTGACTTGCGGCGGCTGCGCCCGCTGGGCACGGAACGTTGCGGTCGCCTCGGGGCCTTCAGCCGCCAGCACTTCATTCGGGGTTTGACGGGCAAGGTCCGCCAGGTTGTAGGTTTTGTCTGCCTTGCTGGCACTCGGGTCGGCACTCAGCCCGGCGATGTAGGTGGCCAGGTCCCAGCGCTGACGCTCGTCCAGCTGATCAGCAAACGAAGGCATATCGGTGCCTTCAACCCCCAGGCCAAGGGTGTTGTAGATCGCGTAGAGGCTCAGCCGGTCCAGGCGCTGCGCGTCACGCAGGTTCGCAGGCGGCGGCGTCATACCGACACTGGCAGGGCCGTCACCGGCGCCGGTTTCACCGTGGCACACCGAGCAATGCTGGGCATACAAGGGTGCGCCACGGGTAGGGTCAGGGGTAATGGCGGGGGCCTGGCTGACCTCGTAGGCCACCGCCAGTTTGGCACCCAACTGACGTGCTTCATGCGCAACGGCGGTGCCGTCTACACGCTGTTCGATGGCGCTTTGCAGGGCGTTCACGCCTTGCAGCAGCTCCTCACGCTCAGGGCGTTGCGGCAAGTCCGCGAGCAGGCCTTTGAGCACGGCCAGAAACTCGAGTTGCTCGCGGTATTCGGTCTCATCAATAACCTTGCCGTTTTCAACTGTGGGCGGATAGTCAGCACCAATGTAGTCAATCAGGTGCAGCGCTTGTGAGGCGCCTTCCGGGGTGTTGGCAGAGGCAACAAGGCTGCACAACGCGAGCACGGGCAACAATAGCCATGCCAAAAAACGCGAGCGGGAGGTCATCGATCAATCCGGATGGAAATGAGAAGTAACATATTGTTTACCGTTACTGGCTGCCGACTCAAGGCCCTCGTATGCGATCGAGCCGTAAATCAGCGAATTGCAATTCTGCGATTGAACTGGCCAAACATAGCGAGCCTTGCAGATTGATCGCCCCTTTATTGCAAGTGCTTGTGGGTTAACTATCGCCACAAATGTAGGCATTTTCCCAAAGTGATTAAACACAGCCATCACGCCCTGATTAAGGCTATTTCCCCTCCGCCGACGCTGCTAAAAATACCGATCCTTCACCACAACTGATCACCCGTACTCGGGCCCGGTCTCTGCGGTATCGACAAGTATTTATGGTTTATACGCCCGGGGACACTCATACCCATGACCGCTCGCGCCCTTAACGCTCTCATTTTGAGCGTGCTCACCTTACTGACTGGATGCTCGGTATTTCGTAGTTATGACAGCGAACTGCAAGCCACCAACCAGCAGTTGTCGGCTGGCAATGTCGATGGCGCACTGGTCCTGCTCGAACAAAACAACAGCAGCCAGAACAAAGACCTTCTCTACTACCTGGAAAAAGGCGAGTTATTGCGCGCAAAGGGCGACCTTGCTGCAAGCCAGAAGGCATGGCGCAACGCTGACAAATTGATATATGCCTGGGAGGAGTCGGTCAGGCTCGATACCGCCAGGTACCTCGCACAGTTCTCCAGTTTTCTGGTCAACGACAAAGTCCGCCGCTATGAAGGCCATGACTACGAGAAAGTCTGGTTGAGTACGCAAATGGCTCTGAATCTGTTGAACCTTAACGATTTCGAAGGTGCCCGCACGGAGATCAAAAAAACCCATGAACGCGAAGCCCTGATCACTGAACTTCGGGACAAGGAATACTTGAAACGTGAGCAGGAAGCAGAACGCAGGGGAGTACGAGCCCGGTTCAAGGATCTGCGTGGCTACCCGCTGGAAAGTCTTGATGCACCCGACGTACTGGAGCTGAAAAATAGTTATCAGAGCGCCTTTAGTCATTATTTGGCGGGCTTTGTTTATGAGGCTTTGGGTGAACGAAGCCTTGCCGCACCAGGCTATCGAAAGGCCGCAGAACTGCGACCCAACACACCTCTGATCGAGCAAAACCTGCTGAACCTGGACAAACCAGAGGCCCGCAGCGATGAAAGCGAAATTCTGATAGTGCTGCAAAATGGCTTTGCACCGGCGCGAGACTCAATACGTCTCCCACTGCCATTAACCATCAGCAACAACCTCGTCATTACGCCGCTGTCATTTCCGGTGATCAGGCCTTACACCCCCAATAGGCCCCTCACCCATGTCGTCGTCAACGGCCAGCTCCATCCCCTCACCTTGCTTAACACCACCACGACCATGTCGCGTCGCGCCCTGCGCGATGAACTGCCGTGGATCCTCCTGCGTAGCAGCGCGCGGGCTGTCACTCGAGGCGTCGCACAAAAACAACTCAATGACGACAACCCGCTGGCCGGCCTGCTTCTGGGAGTTGCTTCGACTGTTCTGGAAGACGCGGATACGCGCACCTGGCGCACCCTGGCAGACAACACATATGTGGTGCGTTTACGCCTCAGCCGTGGTGAGCATCAAATTAGCCTGCCCGACATCCCGGGCAGTACGCCGATACGCATAAGGGCCGAACGCGGCTATCAGGTCATCACGATACGCACGATCGGTAATCGCGTTTTCCACCATGCCGCCGCTGGCAGTACTACACCCGTCACCCCCCCGCTGGCTTTCATAAGCCGACAAAAACCCTGAGGAACCCACGATGCGATATTTGCTCTCGGGCGCTCTGGCGCTGTTTTTACTGATCGGCTGCGCCACACCGTCACCTCCACAACCCAACAGTGCAGCAAGCAAGATTACGGTCATGGGCAAGTTCAAACATATCTCTGCCGGAGCGATCCGCGTAGCGCGTGTAAATGGCTTCATGACCGTAAACGCCCAGATGACCAACACCAGCCGCCACAACCGATTGGTTTATTACCGCTTTACCTGGCTGGGCAAGGACGGGTTTCCCGTTGCCAATGAAGAAGGCTGGAAAACCATCACCCTGTACGCCAAACAAAACACTTTTATTCCTGCTATTGCACCAGTGCCTCAAGCCAGGGATTTCCGCCTGGAAGTGAAAACCCCCTGAGCCTGTAGCCTTTGTCACACCTGGAGAGCTATTCCATGCTTGCACGCACTTCATTACTCGCCCTTATGCTGATTCTGATCAGCGGGTGTTCCAACACTTCGCCAGTCATCGGCGGCAAAAACATAGCTTATGGCGACACCAAGGCTGTGGAACTGATCACCAATGAATTTGGCTCGACTGACCTGCAGATGATCGCCGAAAGCATGACACGCTCCCTTGCTCAGTCCGGCATTCTTCAGGGAAGGCCGGTGGTACAGGTCTACGATGTGAAAAACAAAACCAGCGAGTACATCGATACCCGCCAGATAACCACGTCGATAAAAACCCAACTGATGAAAACCGGCACCGTTCGTTTTGCGAGCGACAACACCGACATGCAAAGCCAGGTCGACCAACTTCAGTTGCAAAACCAAAGCGGCCTGTACAAAAAAACGACGATCAGCAAGACCGGCAACATGATCGCAGCCAAATACCGCCTCGAAGGCTCCATCACCTCGATTGTGAAGCGCAGCAAGGACTTCAAAGATGTTTTCTACACATTCAACCTGCAACTGGTCGATCTCGAAAGCGGCCTGGCGGAATGGATGGACGACAAAGAAATCCGCAAAACAACGGAGCGCTAAGCGATGCGTATCTGGATATGCGTTATCAGCCTGCTCTGTATCTGGGAAGTTCAAGCTGCCCCCAAAATAGCCGTGACCGACCTGGCTTATGAGACCCGTGTACAGCAATACGTCCAGTCAACCACTGCACGTAACCGTTTTCAGTCCGGCCCGAACAACGCCAATGGCTCGGCGAGCTACCAAACGTACGAGAACCGAAACAGCTACATCCAGCAAAACGAGTTGCGCAATTTCAGTGGCGATATCAAAGGAAAGATTCTCAAATCCGGGTTGTTCCGACTGGTGCAGGCCACGCCTTACAAAGCCAGCGACAAAACGGATGTTTATGACGTCATCAAGCGCATAAAGGCCGGTCATTTCAAAGGCGCCGACTACGTTCTGTTTGGCACGGTGTCTGACATTGATTTCACCCGGGACCTCAACGCACTGGCCAATACCAGGAGTTATTCGGCGATACTGGGGTTGACGCTGGTTGCTGACTTCAGCCTGATCAACACCCGTACCCTTGAGGTCACCTCAGCATTCACTGCCATGGGTAAAGGGGAGGACATCAAACTGACAAACCGCCACGATCTCAGAGTGTCCCTTAACCGGCCCCAGGTTATACGCGACGTAGCCGCAACCCTTGGCGAGGACGTGGTACGGCGACTACAAGAGCAACTGACAGGCATTGCACCTCAGCCGCCAAAGAGCGCGCCAGCACCACTCAACAGACTACCCGAGGATGAAGCTGCGGTGATTCTGCGCTGAGCCCTGAGCACAAGCCAGTTGTCGCTCAACAGCTGAGATCAGACCGACGTGTAATGCTGAGCCATGAACTCGACAAAAACACGCACTTTGGGGGCCAGAAGGCGGGCGTGCGGATAGAGGGCAAAGTAATGACGCTGGCCTGCGTTGTAGTCGGGAAGAATCTGTACCAACTGGCCGCTTTGCAAGTTCTGTTGCACCGTCGCCCGTGTGAACGCGGCAATGCCCAGACCGGCCAACGCGGCGCTGTGGAGGGAGGTAATGGTGTCGGTTTTGAAACGTCCGTTGAGCGCCACCACCACGGTATCAGCCCGCGCCGAATTCAACCGCCACTCATTGCTCCCCGTAAAACCGAGTAACTGATGGGTAGCCAGCTCGTCGACCTGGCGTGGCAAGCCTTGGCGACTGACATAACCGGGTGCAGCCACCAGAATCAGATCGGATACGGTCAGTTTCTTGGCCACCAGCGAGGAGTCTTCCAGGGGGCCGCTGATGCGCAGTGCAAGGTCGAAGCGCTCAGCCACCAGATCAACAAAACGGTCCTCGCAGGACAGGTCTACCCGGATCTTGGGGTAGCGTTGCTGGAACCCGGGCAACCAATTGCCCAACTCCAGCGTCCCGATCACCAAAGGCACGCTGATACGCAGAGTCCCTGACGGTTCGCTGCCATCGTCGGCAACAGCCAACGCCGCTTGGTCGAGCCGCTGCAAAATGTCGAGGCAGGCCGCGTGATAGCGCTCCCCTGCCTCAGTCAGGCTCAAGTGCCGGGTTGTGCGGTTGATCAACCGCACACCGAGTTGTGCCTCCAGATGCTGTAAATGCCGGGACAATGTCGAAGACGTGGTTTCCCATTGCTCGGCTGCTGCCGAAAATCCACGATTCTCGACGATGCAGCAAAACGCCCGCATGGCCAGCAACTGATTCATCGATTGAGATTCACTTTAGAGGCAATTTAACGATCTGCGCCGTAGTCATGACGTCGCCAAAGGTGTCTTCGACTGAAGCCAGGGCTGCGCGGTGCAGGCTATTTGCATCAATGCTCGAGCCGTCTGCCCGGGTAATACTGCGGGTAGCGGAAGCATCAGATGCTACCACGACCTGGTACCCCAGCGGCGCAGCGTCCCGAGCGCCGCCGGCCACGCAGGCATGGGTCATCAGGCCGGCAATAATTACCGTCTTGATGCCTTTTTCCTTCAGCAGGCGGTCCAGTTCAGTGCTGCCAAAAACGCTCACGGTGGTTTTTTGCAACACCGTATCACCCGCGCGAGGCAGCATCTGCGGGTGGAATTTCACACCTTCGCCGTCCAGCGCAAAAACCGCTGAGCCCGCCGGGGCGATATGCTGAATCTGATAAACCGGAATCCTGGCCTTGTCCGCGAATGCAATAAGCTCGCGAGTCTTGTTGAGTGCCTTCTGGCCGTCCGGGATCGGCAACCGGCCGGTGAAGTACTCCTGCTGAAAATCAATCACCAGTAAAGCCGTAGAGGCCGGGTCAAGACGATCAATCGGAACAGCGCCAGACATGGCACGGATAGTGGGGTTGGGATTGACGGCAGGCTCAGCCGCGATGGCTGAAGTTGCCGCCAGACTCAGACAGGCGAGCAATGAGGACAGTAGTTTGGGCATTGTAAAAGTCATATGAACCTCTGGTTTGGAATGATGCAACGGAGGGTAAAAGTCTAAAAAGACCGATACCTCGCTACAACGCCAGGGCGCGCATATGACTTATGCGCTTTTTGCACAGATTTCAGTTTGTAGCGCGATGCAACGTCGCCAGAAAACCCGCCGCGCCAACAAACAGACCGGCAAAGGTGCGGTTCATCCGGCGCTGTTGTTGCGGCGTACGCAGCAGACGCAGGACCTTGGACGCCAACCCTGTGTAACCGGCCATGACGATCAGGTCGACGCAGATCATGGTCACGCCCAACGTCAGGTATTGGGACACCAGCGGCGCTGCCGGGTTTACGAACTGCGGCAGCACCGCGAGCATGAACACCAGCGCCTTGGGGTTGCTGACGTTGACCAGAAAGCCGCGAAATACGAGAGCCAGCGGCTTGCCGATGGGACGCACGGCGGCGTCATCGCTCAGATCAGCCGGCAGGGCACGCCACTGTTTGACGGCGAGGTAAACAAGGTAAGCCACGCCGAACCATTTGATGGCATAGAAAGCGGTAGACGAGGCTGCAAGGATGGCGCCGACACCGGCTGCGACAATGGCGATTTGCAACGCCAGGCCCAGTTGCAGGCCCAGGGCATTCCAGTAACCGCGCCAGAAACCATACTGCAGACCGCACGACATCGAAGCAATCGCGCCAGCGCCGGGGGACAGGCTGATCACCCAACAGGCAGCAAAAAAGGCCAACCACGTTTCCAACGACATCGCACACCTCGGACAAGATCTGTAACAAGTCCCTTAAGCTAATGCGTTGGTTGAAAATTGACCACAAATTTCTGAGGGTAGTTTTGACTCTGCGGGAGCGTTACAGGTCGCTTTCTCGCCAGCGGCGTACCGAGCGCTGGAAGAACAGACTGTTGGGGACTTGCACCATGCTGCTACCACTGCCCGATTCAGCGGGCTCGATCAGCGTGGTGTAAAGCAGATTGATGGCCACCACACGGCCTTTGACGCCGGGCTTGTCCAGCGTGTCGAGCAACTCCACCACGTCGCCAATGCGAAACGGCCCCACGGTAAAGATCAACACTGCACACAGCAGATTGGAAAGCACGCTCCACATGGCGAAGAAGGCAATCGCCGCCACCGCCACAAAGCCCGACAGCGCCGTCCACAACACGGTGGCCGAAACCCCCAGACGTTCCAGCACGACGATCACTGCGCTGCCCATGATGAACCAGCGCAAGCCGCCGCGCAGCGGCATCATCAGTTGCGGAGGAAACGGGTAGCGCTCGCCCAGCCGCGTCAGGAAGCGCGCCACGACACGTTGGGAGAAGTAACCCGCCAACAGAATCAGCAAAATCTGCACACCGATCCACAGCGGTGCGATCAGTTCGGCGGGCACTGGCAAGTGCAGGGCTTCCATCAGGACAGGGCTTCCAGTTCTGCTTGCATGGACTCAAGCAATTCCAGCGCTTCCATCCACCGCTCTTCCAGCTGGCTTTCGAGCACTTTGAGCTTGGCCTGTTCCGCCAGCAGATCACGCAATTCATCTTTGCGCGCAGCTTCGTAAACGGCACTGTCGCCCAGGCTGGTTTCGATTTTCGCCAGCTTTTCGTTGACCTTGCCCAGCTCGCTCTCAAGCTTGTCAGCTTCGCGTTTATGCGGTGCCAGCTGCTGACGCAACGCTGCAGCGGCCTGACGTTGAGCCTTTTTATCGGTCTTGTCAGGGTTGACCAGCGTGGTGCTGACCGGCGCATTGCGCAAACGGTAGTCGGCCAGCCAGCGCGCGTAGTCTTCGAGGTCGCCGTCAAACTCCTGAACCTTGCCATCGGCAACCAGCAGGAACTCATCCGTAGTGCTCTTGAGCAGGTGGCGATCGTGGGACACCACCAGCACCGCGCCGCTGAACTCTTGCAGAGCCATGGTCAGCGCCAGACGCATTTCCAGATCGAGGTGGTTGGTCGGTTCGTCGAGCAGCAACAGATTCGGGCGGCCCCAGGCTATCAATGCCAGCGCCAGGCGGGCTTTTTCGCCACCGGAGAAGTTCAGTACCGGCTCGTCGATCCGCGCACCCCGGAAATCGAAACCACCGAGGAAGTCGCGCAGGGTCTGTTCGCGCTCGGTCGGCGCCAGACGCTGCATATGCAGCAACGGGCTGGCCTTGGAATCCAGTGAGTCGAGCTGATGTTGGGCAAAATAGCCAACCACCAGATTCTCGCCACGGGCCAACCGACCCGACAGTGGCTCCAACTCGCCTGCGAGGTTTTTGATCAGGGTCGACTTACCCGCGCCGTTTGGCCCGAGCAAGCCAATACGGGCGCCCGGAACCAGTTGCAGCTTGACCTTCTCGAGGATGGTTTTGTCGCCATAACCCAGGCGCGCATCGGACAAGTCGAGCAACGGGCTGGAGAGCTTGACCGCTTCGCGGAACACGAAGTCGAACGGCGAATCCACATGGGCCGCGCTCAGCTCTTCCATACGCTCAAGGGCCTTGATCCGGCTCTGCGCCTGACGGGCCTTGGTGGCCTGGGCCTTGAAGCGGGCGATATAGCTTTCCATGTGCGCACGTTGCGCCTGTTGCTTTTCGTAGGCCTGTTGCTGCTGGGCCAGACGTTCGGCACGGGCACGCTCAAATGCGCTGTAACCACCGCGATACAGGGTGATTTTGCGCTGATCGACGTGGGCAATGTTGTCGACCACGGCATCCAGGAAGTCCCGATCGTGAGAGATCAGCAGCAAGGTGCCAGGGTAATTCTTGAGGAAGTCTTCAAGCCAGAGAATGGCGTCGAGATCCAGGTGGTTGGTCGGTTCATCGAGCAACAAAAGATCCGACGGGCACATCAGGGCCTGAGCCAGGTTCAGGCGCATCCGCCAGCCACCGGAAAAATCGGCAACCGGGCGATCCATCTGTTCGTTGGTAAAGCCCAGTCCGGCGAGCATTTTGCGCGCCCGTGCATCGGCGGTGTAGCCGTCGGCGCTGTCCAGCTCGGAGTGCAGGCGCGCTTGCGCAGCACCGTCCTCGTCAGCTTCGGCCCTGGCCAGATCGGCCTGCACCTGGCGCAATCGCTGGTCGCCATCGAGCACATAGTCGATCGCAATGCGGTCGAGGGTGTCGATTTCCTGGCGCATATGGGCGATCCGCCAGTCGGCCGGGAGCAGACAATCCCCGGAATCAGGCGTCAACTCACCCAGCAGCAAGGCGAACAAAGTGGATTTACCGGCGCCATTGGCGCCGACCAGACCGGCTTTGTGGCCGGCGTGCAGGGTCAGCTCGGCGTCTTCTAGCAGACGTTGCGGGCCACGCTGTAAAGTCAGGTTCTGAAGTCGGATCATAATGGCGGCGGAGTCTACCAGCTTCCCTCTCAACTGGCGCGAATTGCACTATGCAGACTGACCTGTGGAATTACTGTTTGAACCTCTATGCCCGACCTGGGGTGGAGCAGGCCTGCCTGCAATTGCAGGACCAGGGTGTGGATGTGTGTGTGCTGCTGTGTGCAGCCTGGCTTGAGGAGCGCGGCGTGGCCTTCGACAAGGCGCGCCTTGGGCAACTGAATGCCTGTGCCGGACCCTGGCAGCACGAAGTGGTTCAGCCGTTGCGACAACTGCGAACACGCTGGCGCGAAGCAGCCGCGCACGACGATGCACTGGCGACGCTGCGCGTGCAGGTCAAGGCATTGGAGCTGGAGGCCGAACGGATGTTGTTGCGGCGCCTGGAATCCGTGACTCAGGGCTGGTCGGAAACGCCATCGCAGGATACCTGCGCCTGGCTGCAGAAGATGACGGTCGATGCCGGTCACCCTGATTGCGACGCGCTGCATACGCTGCGCGTCGCAATCAATCGCGCTTAAGAAGCGCTGGCTGGGGTCGTAGCCGAGTTTGTAGCGGTTACCGGAGTTGACGCCGGGGTTGTAGCGGGTGCCGCGGCGGCGGACGTCACGGCGGGCTTGGCCGGAGCCGTGGCCGGTTTGGCAGCTGCTGGCCTTCTTGCGGCAGGCTTGGCTGCTGCAGGTTTAGCCGCTGCGGGTTTTGCCGCAGGCTTGGCCGCTGCAGGTTTGGCCGTTGCGGGTTTTGCCGCAGGCTTGGCCGTTGCGGGCTTGGCCGCTGCGGTTTTAGCGGCAGGTTTGGCCGCTGCAGGTTTAGCAGCAGGTTTGGCCGCCGCTTTTACCGGGGCTTTTGCTGGTACTGGTTTGGCTGCTGCGGGTTTGGCGGTCGGTTTTGCCGCAGCCGTTTTGGACACTGCCGGCTTGGCCGCTACGGTTTTTGCAGCAACTGGCTTGGTCGCAGGCTTAGCCGCCGCTACTTTGCCGGCAGGCTTGGCAGCTGCTTTGGCCGGTGCTTTGGCCGGAGCCTTGGCAACCCCTTTGGCAGCCGGTTTTTTCGCTGCCGCTGCAGGCTTGGCATCGCGACTCGACAAAGCCTTGCCAACAGCCTCTTTGACTCGACCGATACCTTGGGCCAACTTCAGGCTTTCTTGAGCATCACGTTTGAGTTGCAGAATATAAGTGCGCGTTTCGCTTTGACGGTCTTTGAGTGAGTCGAGCAGTTGCTCGAGCTCTTTGACCCCAGACTTGGCCTTGGCCTGAGCCTTGGATTTTCCGGCGTTGGCGGCGTCTTGCAGTTTTGCACGTGACTTGTGCAGTTTTTCCTGCGCTTTACCGCGCTGCTTTTCAAGCTTGGCGAGCAGTTTCTCAGCATCAGCCAACGCTTGGGAGCAAGCGTTTTCCAAATGCTCAAGCAGACTGCCTGAGAGCTGTTGGAGCAAGTGCAACGGCGTATTTACGGGCTTCTTATTGGCCGACATGGTTTACCTCCTGGCTGAAGTGAGTGCGGCTCATACTAGACCTCTGCAACTACCGCCGCTAGGGCATGTTGACACTAAGGATAGCTGCACGTTGCATGACGTCGAAAAACTTGTGCTGGATCAATCTTTAACGGCCAAGCCAGCTAAATTCAAAGAGTGCCCAAACGTCTTTTAGCCCCTTCGAATTAAAACATCGGCGCCGCTCGGGCGCTGGCATAATCGCTCGCACATCACGCCGGAGAACCCCCATGCCGCGTTACATGTTTTGGATGTTGTTGTGCCTTGCGCCTGTGGCTGACGCAGCCCCCTCTCCCTCCCCCGACGACGCCCGCGATCTGGCCTACAGCATGGGCGCCAGCCTGGGCGAACGCTTGCGCCAGGAAGTCCCCGAGCTTCAAATCCAGGCACTGATCGAGGGCCTGCACACCGCCTACCAAGGCAAACCGCTGGCCCTGACGGATGAGCGCATCGGCCAGATTCTGGCGCAGCATCAGGCTCAAACAGATCCCGGGCAGGCCTCGTCAGGCATCAACGCCGCCCTGAGCGCTGAAGAAGTTTTTTTGCTGGTCGAAAAACAGCAACCCCAGGCTCGCGAGCTGGCCGACGGCATCATCCTGACCGAACTAAAACCCGGCAAAGGCGCCAAGCCCGGCCCACAGGATTCGGTGTATGTGAGCTATGTGGGCCTACTGCCCGATGGCACCGTGTTCGACCACAGCACCCAACCACAATGGTTTCGCCTGGGCAGCGTTATCGCCGGCTGGCGCAGTGCATTGGTACAGATGCCGGTGGGTGCGAAATGGCGGCTGGCGATACCTTCAAGCCAAGCTTACGGCACCCAGGGGGCCGGGGATCTGATTGCCCCCAATACACCACTGGTGTTTGAAATCGAACTGTTCGCTACCCGAAAGTAACCGTCCCGGAAATAAAAAACGGCGCGCCATTGCGCACCGTTTTTTAAATGAATTGTTGCTTAAGCCTGAGCGGCTTCTTTCTGCTTGTGCGCGCTGTGCAGCACTTCGATCAAGCAGTCTTCAAGCTCAAAACGCTCATCAAGCAGAGCGCCCAAAACCTTGATCTCTTCTGCCAGCTTGTCACAGTCAGGGCGATGGGCCTTACCATCACAATGATCGTTGAAAGCCAGGGCGGCCTCCGTAATCACGTTGATACGCGGGTAGATGGTCTCTGCCAGGGCAAGCCCGCGCTCGTCATTGAAGGCCTTGGCCTCCTGATTGAGCTGCTCGTAAATCTCGAAATGGCCTGCGGAAACATAGTCGACCAGCAGCTGGCAAAACTCTTTTTGAGGCCCGCGTTTGGGATTGTTTTGCTGCTCCAGCAGAACCGCATAAGCCTTCACAAGTTTACGGCGCTCAAGCAACCAGCGGTCTACCAGTTGGTGGACGCCGTTGAATCGTTCCTGAGCACTCTCGCATCTTTCGAGCATGATGATCTCTCTTCCCTTGTGGGCCCATGCCACCCGACATCAGCCAGGCCTGTGTGAACCAAAACCTGCACGATTGCACGGGCATTGGGCGGCATAACTCCGTGATACGTGCGGGCCAGATTATGCCCGCTTGCCAACTGCTTCAAGGTACCCACGAGAGAAAATTCATACAAGTGTTTAATCCCAAGTGCTACTTCACGTCGCAGTCACGGGGTAATTTGTCCCTGGCAATCGAGCGACTGATCTGAAAGATGGCAAGAACAAGCAGCCCGATAAAGGCCAGCAAGCTCAACTCGGGAATGCTCAAGTCAAAGATGGTCCAGTGAATATGTGTGCAGTCCTCACTGCCACGATAAATCATCGAAATGATTTCACTCGGCGACATGTCGCGCCAGATGCAGGCCAGCTCTGGCTGACAGAGCATCAGTTGATCTGGCGCCAGCTCTTGCAGCCATACCTGCCTCAAGGCACTCGCCGCGCCACCCAGCGCGAACAACATGGAGGCAAGGGAGTAACACAACATGCCAAAACCTTTGGGGCCATGGGCAAAAGCCACCAGGTTGACGAGGCAGAAATCCAGCAAGAAAAAACGCTGAACCTGACATAGCGAACAAGGCTTGAGCC
This sequence comes from Pseudomonas sp. TWR1-1-3, assembly GCF_049896805.1. Taxonomy (NCBI): domain Bacteria; kingdom Pseudomonadati; phylum Pseudomonadota; class Gammaproteobacteria; order Pseudomonadales; family Pseudomonadaceae; genus Pseudomonas; species Pseudomonas sp. TWR1-1-3. The sequence goes on from NZ_JAFCUZ010000005.1 coordinate 540,517, forward strand.
CGGGCCCGTACTCGAGATAAAAAGTGCCGCCCATTACCAAGGCGCCTACTACAAAGGCTAAAAAGAAAATAAAACGTGAAGCTGCCAAGAACATGGCTTTTCCATGACAAAAGAGACAGTTGGTTACGGTAGATGAAAGCCATTAGCCCTTTCAAGGTGACCCTAAGCGGATAGTTCTCGAAGAAACCAAGGAAACCCCAACAGAAACACTAAGCCTTTAGAACAAATCATGTAGGAAAAGGCAGATTGCCCCTCGCTCGCTCAATACTGCAGGCAGCCCCACGTGTGCCGAAACACACGCCAGGCTGACCTCTTCACAGGGTCGTGGCAGTGACTGGCAAGGGGGATGCGAGCAAACGCTCATCCAGCAAATTCAGCCCTTCCTGAAAAAGCTGATTGCTGCGCCCCGTATCCCCCAACTGGGCCAGCAGTCGTGCCAGCTCGGCACAGGTTTCGGGGTTGCGCTCCACCTTGAGGCTGCTTTCAAGGTAATCCCGCGCTTTGCCCCACAAGCTGTTTTGCAGGCACAGGCGACCCAGGGTCAACAGCAGGCTGGCATCGCCGGGATGGCTCTTGAGCCAGCCTTCGGCGGCCTGCAACTGCTTCACCGGGTCACTGCCGCGCAGCAGGCCATAGAGGCGCACAAGATGGCTGTCATAACTGCGCTTGAGCGCCCCGCGCAAGACTTCTTCGGCTTCAGTTTGCGCGCCCAGCTGGCGCAATTGCTCGGCATAGGCCAGCACGAGCGCGGGCTCCTGGCGCTGGGCCGAGGTAAGCTGTTGCCAGGCGCGTTGAAGTGACTGCAACCCCGCCTCGCCTTCGCTTTCACGCTGGGCCGCCAGGCTCAGATTCTGCCCCCAGGCCCGTCGCTCCAGCTCGGCCAGCTCCTTGGGCGGCAATACCTTGTCCTTGCGCAGCTCTGGCAACAGGCGGATCAACGCCGTCCAGTCGCCACGCTGCTGGTGCAGACGCTGCAGCTGGCGCAACACCTGAACATTGTGTGGATGGCGCTCGTGCATGGCCTGCAAGGTCACCAGCGCGCCCTCGGTGTCAGCACGGTCCACCTGCAACTGGGCATGGCTCAGGGCAATGGCCAGTTCGGCCTGAGGCTGGCGTTCCAGCGCTCGCTCCAGCAGGTTGTCGCTTTCTTCGTAGTGCCCCTGCTCGTTGGCCGCTCGTGCAGCCCCCAGGTAGTAGAGCAATGGCTGCGGCTCGGCTTCGGCGGCACGGGCCAGATGCTTCTGTGCGCTGGCCCAGCGGCCCTCGGCAAGGTCCATCTGGCCTTGCTCGATGGCGATCTGCACTCGACGGCTGCGGTTGCGCCGCGACCACGGGTTGACCAGCCCTGTAGAAGCCGTCACCAGCTCCACCAGCAGCTTGACTCCCCACACCAGCAGCCACAGGACGGCCAGCAGCGCGAGCGTTGCCCAGACACTGGATTCGTAACGGAAATTTTTATAGGCGATCAGCACATAGCCCGCATCTTCAGCAATTGCCAGGCCGATGCAGGCCGCAGCTGCAATCAACAAGAACACAATCACGTAGAAGCGCTTCATGGAAGTGCCTCCTGCGCAGGGCTGGCAGCCGCTTTGACCGGCTCTTGCGCACGCACATGCCGACGCTCAAGGTAGGCCTGTACTGCGCTCAAGGCAGCCGCAAGGTCCGGGGTTTTTACCGTAACCGGCTGCTTGCCGAGTTCAATCACTTGCTCGAGGATTTTTTTGCTCTGCGGGTTATCCGCATTGAAGTTGCCCTTGAGCACATCTTGCGCCTGCGCCAGGGCCTGGGTGTAAACCGACTCCTGGCCATTGAGCGCCGCCCACTGGGCTTGCTCCAGCGCCAGGCTCAAGGCCAAGCGAACCTGGGTCAGGCTTTGGCCAGCCAACAGGGGGCGCACATTTTTGTCGGCATTGAAGTCGATGCGGATGTAGTGCGAGATCTCCTCCCACCACCGGGACCAACGGCTCGCGCCATCGCCATCAGCGGTGAGGCTGGCCAGCGAGTCACCCTGGTTCTGATAGGCCGGGGCCAGCGCACTGAGTTGCGCCACTTGATCACGCAAGGCCGCCAACTGCAAAAACAGTCCGGTGCGGTCCGGCTGCTCAACACTGCGCAATGCAGTCAGGCTTTTGGCCAGTTGCTCACGAGCGGCGAATGAACCCGGATCGTTCTGCTCACGCAAAATCGCGTCCGCGCCCTGTACCAGTGCCTGGGCGCTGGTGACGTCTTGCAGGGCCGACAAGCGCAAGGTGGCAAGACGCAACAAGTGCTCGGCCTCGGCCAGGCGCCAGTCTTTACGGCTTTCGCCCAGCACGGTTTCCAGGCGCTGGTTCAGGCGCTGCTGATCGCCTTGCAGCTGCACGACCAATTGGCGCTGATTATCCAGTTCACTGGCCGAAGGCAGTTGGTTGAGCCGCGCCAGCAGCTTCTGCTCGCCCTGCTTGATCGAAAGCGTTTGCGCGGCCAGGGCCGGTACGTCGCTCAGCTGCTCTGCGGTGGCAGCTTGCAGTTGACGCACCTGCCAGACCCCCCAGCCGCCGACAGCAACACCGGCGGCGCCGAGCAACAGGGCGAAAACCGCCAGGCCATTGCCTCGACCCTGTGGTGCAGGTTCGGTTTTTTTAGCCGGCGCTTCTGGCGCGGGCTGCACGTGTTCTTTGGACAAGACTGTTTCGCTCACGAATCCATCCTTTGCATTAGAAAGCAGGTGCGGGATGCTCCCGCAGCGCCGCCAGCAAAGCCGTGGCGCTTGCACCACGACAATCCACAACATGTTGCGCCCCGGCGCTGCGAGCCAGCTCAGCAACCCGCGGGCTTGGAACAAACAACGGCAGGCACCCAAGCATGGGCCAGGAATCGCCTGCCATCTGCCGTAAATGTTCAAAACCCTGCCCACTGCTGACCACCAGCGCGTTCAGGCGTTCCACTTCAACCCGCCGGGACAGGGTTGCAGGCGGGTATGACGGCAGTACGCGGCGGTAGACTTCAAGGTAGTCGACCTGCGCGCCAATGCTGCGCAGACGATCCGCGAGCAACTCGCGACCACCCTCCCCACGCAGGATCAACACGCTGGGCTGATCCCCCCCCACTGCAGACTTGAACTCGGGCATCGCCAGCAGCGCCTCGCTGTCATCACCCCGTTGAGGGTAGCTAACATCGAGGCCGTAATCGGCGAGAATCTGCGCCGTCGCGGCGCCAACGCTGAACCACTTCTGCCGGGGCGCATGCGGCCAGTACTGGCTGACCAGCTCAAGCCCCAGGCGCGCCGCAGGCTTGCTGACCACAATCACTGCGCAATACCGGTCAAGACCCGCAATCAGCGCACGCTGAGCCTCAGTCATGGTCAACGGGCTGATCGCCAGCAGTGGCAAGCTGCTGCTATATATCCCGGCAGCCGCCAGCTCAGCGGCCAGCGCGGCCGATTCCTCGGCTGGCCGGGTCAGCAGCAAGCGCCAGCCTGTCACTCGTGACCTGCCTCACCATAAACGGCTTTGAGAATATCCCCAGCCCCTTGGGCCAGCAGAGCCTCAGCCACTTGCACACCCAACTCACTGGCGTGTGCACGCGGCGCACGGGCGTCGGCACTGAGCAACACACCGCCACTCGGCTCGCCGACCAGGCCGCGCAGCCAGATTTGCTCGCCTTCAAGCACGGCATAACAGGCAATCGGCACTTGGCAGCCACCGTTGAGATGCTTGTTCAGCGCACGCTCGGCCGTAACGCGCACGGCCGTATCGGCGTGATGCAAAGGCGTCAGCAGGGCATGGATTTCGGGATCTGCGCTGCGGCATTCGATACCCACTGCGCCTTGGCCACCGGCTGGCAAGCTGTCTTCGATGCTGATGGGTGATGTGATGCGCTGTTCAAAACCGAGGCGAATCAGGCCGGCAGCCGCGAGGATAATGGCGTCGTATTCACCTGCATCGAGCTTGGCCAGACGGGTATTGACGTTGCCACGCAGAAAGCGGATTTGCAGGTCCGGACGGCGAGTCAGCAACTGGGCCTGACGGCGCAGGCTCGACGTGCCGACAATGCTGCCCTGAGGCAAATCGTCGAGGCTGGCATAGGTGTTGGAAACGAAGGCGTCACGCGGATCTTCGCGCTCGCAAATGCAAAACAGACCCAGGCCTTCAGGGAAGTCCATCGGTACGTCTTTCATGGAGTGCACGGCGATGTCTGCTTCGTTTTCGAGCAGGGCTGTTTCCAGCTCCTTGACGAAGAGCCCCTTGCCGCCAATTTTCGACAGCGGCGAGTCCAGCAGCTTGTCACCACGGCTGACCATGGGCACCAGCGTCACCAAAATACCGGGGTGAGCCTGCTCTAAACGGGCTTTAACGTATTCGGCCTGCCAAAGAGCCAGGGCGCTTTTACGGGTAGCGATGCGGATTTCGCGAGAGGACATGGATCAATCCGTACTGAAAAGATACGGCTGATAATAACAGCTCAGCCAAAACAGCTTTGACTTGTATCAGAAAGTCCTCGGCCTCCCTGGCCCAAAAACGGCGTATCCACGCCTTTTGAGCACGAATTACAGTTGCTGCATCATCTTGCGAACACCCGCCACATGCCTGCGGCTCACAATCAGCGCATCCCCGTTCAGGCCGCGCAGGAACAGCTGGAAATGCCCAAGGGGCGTGCGTTGCAAGCGCTCGATGCGGTCTCGGGCCACCAGTGCATTACGGTGAATACGCACAAAGCGTTCACCAAACTCGTCTTCGAGTGCCTTGAGCGGCTCGTCGAGCAGAACTTCACCGCCAGCGTGACGCAATGTCACGTATTTATGGTCAGCGATAAAGTAGATCACCTGGTCGATAGGGATCAGCTCAATGCCTTTTCGGGTTCTGGCACTGATATGACTGCGTGGGCCACTGCCCGTTTGCGCGGCAGGCCGGGTGAGTGCAGCCAGCTGGATGCGGTTGGGCCGGTGCGCCTCTTTCAGGGCAGCACGCAGGGCATCTGCGGTGACCGGCTTGAGCACATAGCTGACACCGCTCTCTTGCAGGGCCTGTACGGAAAACTCGTCAGGCGCCACGCAAAACACCACCGAAGGCGGTAGCTCGCGCTCGCACAATTTGGCTGCAACCTGCAACCCGTCGAGGCCTGGCAGGCGGATATCGAGCAAAACGACATCCGGTTTCAGGCTTTCGATCAGGTTAAGTGCCTCTTCGCCATTAGTGGCGCCAGGCTCCAGCAACGTATAGCCCCCGAGCGTGCTGAGCAAATGGCTCAAATGCTCGCGGGCCAGGGTTTCGTCATCAACGATCAGGACATTCATATAGCGCTGTATTCCTGCGTGAGTCTCGCACAAGGATAGCGTAGACAGGTGATGTGACGACTGTCACGGCGATCCACGCTAAGACTAGCGCGAAGGCCAAAAAGTGCCGCAAACCTCACAGCAATATTCACCTGCCTCGATTGCTCGATTTAATACCGGATACGTCTGGCAATCTACAAAGACCTGCTATGACTGATCCATACGACCAACTGTAGACGGTTGCCAAGGCGAAAGTATTCAAACGATACATTTCCTTTCGGAAATTTATTTATACCGCACTTCACACAAAAACCTGCCGAGCTGCGTCAACGCCATGAATGGCAACCCTGTTATGATTCGCGGTAACTATTTGTGTAACTCCCCTCAGCCGATTACGAGCGAATCCATGAGCACCGACAAGACCAATCAGTCCTGGGGCGGCCGCTTCAGTGAACCCGTCGACGCCTTCGTTGCGCGTTTCACCGCCTCCGTCACTTTCGACCAGCGCCTTTATCGCCATGACATCATGGGCTCCGTGGCTCACGCCACGATGCTGGCCAAGGTCGGCGTGCTGACCGATGCCGAACGCGACAGCATCATCGACGGCCTCAAAACCATCCAGAGCGAAATCGAAGCCGGTACGTTTGACTGGCGCATCGATCTGGAAGACGTGCACATGAACATCGAGGCGCGTCTGACCGACCGCATCGGCGTGACCGGCAAAAAACTGCACACCGGCCGTAGCCGTAATGACCAGGTTGCGACCGATATCCGCCTGTGGCTACGTGACGAAATCGATCTGATCCTGGCCGAGATCACCCGCCTGCAAAAAGGCCTGCTGGAACAGGCAGAGCGTGAAGCCGAGACCATCATGCCCGGCTTTACCCACCTGCAGACCGCACAGCCGGTAACATTTGGTCACCATATGCTGGCCTGGTTCGAGATGCTCAGCCGCGATTACGAGCGCCTGGTCGACTGCCGCAAGCGCACCAACCGCATGCCTCTGGGCAGCGCCGCACTGGCGGGCACCACCTACCCGATCGACCGCGAATTCACCGCACAACTGCTGGGCTTTGACGCCGTGGGCGGCAACTCGCTGGACAACGTCTCCGATCGCGATTTCGCCATCGAATTCTGCGCCGCCGCCAGCATCGCGATGATGCACTTGTCGCGCTTCTCCGAAGAGCTGGTGCTATGGACCAGCGCGCAATTCCAGTTTATCGACCTGCCCGACCGCTTCTGCACCGGCAGCTCGATCATGCCGCAAAAGAAAAACCCCGACGTGCCGGAATTGGTACGTGGCAAAAGCGGCCGTGTATTCGGTGCGCTGATGGGCCTGCTGACCCTGATGAAAGGCCAGCCATTGGCCTACAACAAGGATAACCAGGAAGACAAGGAACCCCTGTTCGACGCCGCCGACACCTTGCGCGACTCGCTGCGCGCCTTTGCCGACATGATCCCGGCGATCAAGCCCAAGCACGCGATCATGCGTGAAGCGGCGCTGCGTGGCTTCTCCACCGCGACCGATCTGGCCGACTACCTGGTGCGCCGTGGCCTGCCGTTCCGTGACTGCCACGAAATCGTCGGCCACGCTGTGAAGTACGGCGTTGAGACCGGCAAGGACCTGGCGGAAATGAGCCTCGAAGAACTGCGTCAGTTCAGCGATCAGATCGAAGACGATGTGTTTGCCGTACTGACCCTTGAAGGTTCGGTCAATGCCCGTGATCACATCGGCGGCACTGCGCCGGCGCAGGTGAAAGCGGCAGTAGTTCGCGGCAAGGCGCTGCTGGCCAGCCGTTAAACCTCAAAGCGGCGCCCCTGTGGGAGCGAGCCTGCTGGCGAAAGGTGTTATGGATAACGCGTTTTGCTGGATAAACGCGATGTTCTTGAGACCTTCGCGAGCAGGCTCGCTCCCACAATAGGGGGCGACACCCTGTGTACTGGTTATTTCTTGCTGCTGATCCACGCCAGAAACTGCGGCATGGCGGCGTCCTTGTCCGCGGCGATTTTCTGCACGTGCGGGTTTTGCTGCAGACGCTCCAGCAATGCCTTGGCCCCCGGCATGTCGGCCAGCAGGTCGAGACCAAACACCTTGTGTGCGACGCCACAGGCCAGATCAACGCTGAAGGCGAAGTAGATATCCGCCACGCTCAGGATCTCGCCCGCGACATAAGGCGCGAACTTGCCGTGACGGCCCAGGGAGGCGATACCGTCGAGCAGCTCGGTGCGGGCCTTTTCCTTGATCGCGTCGGGCACTTGCATGCCGAAAAACGCCTCGGGGTAACAGGCGCGGGCAGGCAACTCGATATACAGCTCGATTTCCTTGGCCAGTGCCAACACCTGCGCACGCTCAAACGGATCCACTGGTAGCAGCCTGAGGCCCGATTGGGTTTGCTCGATATATTCCAGGATCACGCTGGTTTCGTTGATAAAACCTTGTTCAACGCCCAGTGCCGGGACTTTGCCGCGGGGGCTGATGGCCAGCGCCTCAGGGGTCTTGCCAGCGAAAAACGGCACTTCTTCAAAGGGCACGCCCTTTTCCAGCAGCGCCAGCTTGACCATGTTGTAGTAGTTGCTGACTGCGAATCCATAAAGCTTGAGCATTACAAAGCCTCCAGGCCGTGTTGGGGTTGGCAGCAGCTGTTATAGAGCTTCGCCATCAGGCTGGCTAGCAGCATCAGCATCCTGAATACCGTTAGACTGCCAACCTTTACCCAAGGAGCCTGCCCATGAGCGAGCCAACCGATATCGACAACGAAGAAGAAGAGTTCGCCGAATCCACCCTGATTCAGGCGATTGAAAACCAGATTGAAAGCGACAACCCGCCTGCTGCCAAAGCCACGTTCAACAAACTGACCCTGGTCGGCTACGAGCGCGACGATATTCTGCAGATGATGGCCCATGTGTTGGCCGTGGAGATTGACGCGATCCTCGAAGAAGACCGCGCCTTTAACACTGAGTGGTACGAAGCCGCACTGCGCGCGCTGCCGACCCTGCCGCCAGAAAAGGACTAAGCCCGGTTCAGGGGCGAATTGCCGGCGCCCGCTGCCAGTCCAGATCCTTGGCAGGCATCGGACGCCCAAACCAGTAGCCCTGGCCCAGGTTGCAGTCAAGGTCGAGCAGGAACTGCGCCTGCTCAACCTGCTCTATCCCTTCGGCATGCACCTCCAGGCCCATGCTTTGACCCAGTGCGATAACCGCTCGCACGATCGCCACATCATCATTGTCCCCAGGCAAGCCGGCGACAAAGCCCTGATCGATTTTCAGCTTCTGCACAGGCAGGCGCTTGAGTCGCAGCAAAGATGAAAAACCGGTGCCGAAATCATCGATGGCCAGGCGCAAACCCAGCACCCGCAGACGATGCATCTGCTCCAGGGCCACTTGCGAGTTGTCCATCACCGCACTTTCGGTCACTTCAAGCTCCAGCAAGGCCGGATCCAGCCCGGTGTCTGCCAGTACCGTTGAAACCAGCGAAAACAGCTCGGGACGGGCAAACAGTCGGCTGGAAATATTCACCGCCACAAACGACAGTTCCACACCTGCAGCCTGCCACTGAACCATCTGCCAACAGGCTTGTTCCAGCACCCAGGCGTCAATCTCGGCGATCAACCCGGTACGTTCCGCGATCGGGATAAACTCACCCGGTGACAACAGCCCCCGCAGCGGGTGCTCCCAGCGCACCAGTGCTTCAACGCCAATCAGGCGGCTGGTTTTAAGGTTGTGCACCGGCTGGTAGTACACGCGCAGCTCGTGCTGCTCCAGGGCGCGGCGCAGATCGCTGGCCACCTCAACCCGGTATTGGGCATGGGCCGTCAGCTCCTCGGTGTACAAGGCATAACCCTCGCGTCCCGAACTTTTGGCCTTGAACAAAGCCGAGTCGGCATTGCGCAGCAATTGCTCGGCGTTCAGAGCATCGCCGGGGAACACGCTGATGCCGACGCTGGCGCTGATAAAGAGTTGATGCCTGTCGACATCGAACGGGCCTTTCATGACCTCCAGCACCTGCTGCGCAAGCCCGGCGGCCTGGCTCGCATGCTCACAGCTGTCGACCAGCACGGCGAACTCATCACCGCCCAGCCGGGCCACGGTAAAGCCTTTGCCGAACACCCTGAGCAAACGCTCGGCCACCGCCTTGAGCAGCAGGTCACCGACGTTGTGGCCCAGGCTGTCATTGATGATCTTGAAGTGATCGAGGTCGATCATCAGCAGAGCACAGCCGGTCTGGTGGCGTTGCGCAGAAGCCAGCGCCTGCTCAGTGCGGTCGGTGAACAGCAGACGGTTGGGCAGGTCAGTCAGGGGATCATGGTGAACCAGACGTGCGAGCTCGGTCTGGGAGTTCTTGATCGCGGAGATATCCGAAAAAACCGCGACATAGTGACTGACCTGGCCCTTGTCATCGGTAATCGAGCGCACGGTCTGCCACTGCGGGTAGACCTCGCCGCTTTTGCGCCGGTTCCAGATTTCGCCGTGCCACTCGCCGCGCTCATCGATCGTCTTGAACATTGCCTGATAAAACGCGGGGCCGTGGCGACCCGACTTGAACATGTTCGGGCGTCGGCCAAGCACCTCTTCGGCCGGGTAGCCGGTTATTTCAACCAAGGCACGGTTGACGTGAACGATCACCCCGCGGCTGTCGCTGACCAGCACCCCTTCACGGGTGCAGTCAAACACCACCGCTGCCTGACGCAAGCGCTCCCTATCCTGAAGCTGGCGCTTCAGACCGGGGTTCATCCCCAAAAAATCGAACAAACGGGCCCGGGCGAAAAAAATCAGTACGGCGCTGAACAGGGCAAAAACATAGCCATTTACCTGCTGCCACCGCACCAACTGTGCTGAATCATCGAAATAACTGTTCAATAAATGATCAGTCACCAGCAGCCAGAAAACCGCTAGCAGCCCGTATAACAGGGCCGTACGCAAGGCATCGCGAGAAGAAACAGACATAAGAAAGTTAATGCGCCTACAAAAAAGTGGGAATTATAGTGTAAGAAACATCCGGGCACTCTTATCTGAAAGGCCGACTGGTTTTATCTGGCTGCATGGTGATAATGCGTGTTGCAGTTTTTTTCATCTTCCCGAGGGCCAAACAGCCTATGTGGTACAACGGTTTTCTCGACTTGTCAGCCTGGCAACTGGTGGCAGTCACTCTGTTGATGACCCACGTGACCATTATCGGTGTCACGGTTTATCTACACCGCTACTCAGCCCACCGCTCGCTTGAGCTCAATGGTGGCCTGAAACACTTTTTCCGCTTCTGGCTGTGGCTGACCACCGCGCAGAATACCCGTGAGTGGACAGCCATCCACCGCAAGCACCACGCCAAATGCGAAACCGTCGATGACCCGCACAGCCCGGTTATCAAAGGGTTATCGACCGTTTTGCGAAAAGGTGCAGAGCTGTATCGTGAAGAAGCGCAAAATCCTGAAACATTGCGTATTTATGGCAAAAACTGCCCTGAAGACTGGATTGAGCGAAACCTTTATTCGCGTTACAAAATGCTCGGCGTGGCGCTCATGCTGGTCATCGACCTGTTGCTGTTCGGTGCTATCGGCCTGACTATCTGGGCCATCCAGATGATGTGGATCCCGGTGTGGGCGGCAGGTGTGGTCAACGGTTTGGGTCACGCGGTGGGTTATCGCAACTTCGAATGCCGCGACGCAGCCACCAATCTGGTGCCTTGGGGCATCATCATTGGCGGTGAGGAGCTGCACAACAACCACCACACCTACCCCAACTCGGCCAAGATGTCGGTCAAGAAGTGGGAGTTCGACCTGGGTTGGGCCTGGATCAAGGTCTTCAGCTTTTTGCGCCTGGCCAAGGTTCAGCGTGTTGCGCCTATCGCCCACCGGGTGGAAGGCAAGGGCAATCTGGATATGGACACCGCCATGGCGATCCTCAACAACCGTTTCCAGATCATGGCCCAGTACCGCAAGCTGGTGATTGCACCGCTGGTGCAGCAAGAGCTGGCCAAGGTCGATCATTCGGTGCGTCATCAGTTCCGCCGCGCCAAGCGTCTGCTGTCGCGCGAAACCAGCCTGCTTGAAGACCGCCACCATCAGCGTATTGAAAAGATGCTGGAGCATAGCCACTCACTGAAAGTGATTTACGAGAAGCGGCTGGCCCTGCAACAGATCTGGGTCAAAACCAGCACCAACGGTCACGACATGCTGGCGGCGATCAAGGAATGGGTTCACGAGGCAGAAGCCAGCGGGATCCAGTCGCTGCGCGACTTTGCCCACCAGCTCAAGACCTACTCGCTGCGCCCTGCAGCGGTTTAAGAGCAAGCGCCCTCACCCTCTCCCGGAGGGAGAGGGTGCTGATCTTCAATGTGACGAAAATCCGCTTTTGCCTTTAGTCCCCTCTCCCTCCGGGAGAGGGTGAGGGGCTCTTGATCAACTGCGAAAGCTGCGACATACCCACCCGCAACAAGCGCGCCGTCTTCCCGCCGGCCACCTCGGCAATCCCCTCTTCCGACTCCAGATTGGCCACTTGCGCCGCCAGGTTCATCACCAGCGCTTCTCGCGAGTACACCCCGCCACCCAGGTGATACATCGCCGCAATCAACTCCCGCAGCTCCAGCGGCAATCGCCAGCGCGTGCGCAAGGCTGAACCATAGGCTGCGCCAAACTCGGCCAGAGAGGCATCAATAGCCTGGGTATCCAGCTCCCCACCCGCCTGGCGCCACTCCTGCAAGCAACGCACCAAGGCCAGATCACCCAGGCAGTGCAACAACCCGGCGCAGAAACAACGCTCCTGATCCAGATTCAACATGCCTGCCAATGTGCGGCCATAGTCTGCCGCACGCTGGGACAACGCCCAGTAACGCTCGGCGTAGTCCGCCAGGCAAGGATCGCTCAACTGCGCGCTGTACTTGAGAGTAAGCCCCTGGACCAGGTTCACGCTTTGCGCAGGCCCCAGCCGCTGCATGGCTTGCGCAAGGGTCTGGGCCGGGCTCACAAGGTGCTGCGCCGCACTGTTGGCGGCCGCAATCAGCACCGCCGTAATTTGTGGATCGGTGCGTACTTGCTGCTCAAGCCGTGCCAGGTCCACCCCTTCAGGCGTGAGGCTGCCCTTGAGCGCCGATTGCGCATCCACTCTTAGCGGCGCGCCATCGGAAGACGCGCGGCGCTGCTCCAGAAAACGCTTGAGGGTCATGCCTGGCGCCAGTGCCGGTACGTCACACGAAATCTCTTGCCCCGCCGAGAGCAGCAGGCTCTTGAGGCGCCTGGTCAGGCCGGCAATATCCAAGGGTGTGGTCAGATAAGCCGTTGGCGCCAGCGGCAAGGCTTCGCGCACACTGGCGCTGTCATTACGTGCACTCAACAAAATAAATGGCTGCGCTGCAACCGCGCGGCGTTGGCGCACAGTGCGCAACAGATCCAGACCACCTACACCCGGTAGCTCACGGTCAGCAATCACCAGGCCATAAGTTTTCCTGCCCAACTGCGCAAGCGCCTGCTGACCGTCGCCACAGACATCCAGTTGAGCGTCGCAACGTACCGTCAGCACCACTTGCTTGAGCAAATCCCGAGTCCAGGGATCGGCCTCGGCAATCAATACAGTGGGTGCTGCCATTAAATCTACAACCGTCATCCAGTTTGCTCCCCGTGCGATACAGGCACCTTAGTCAAAGGGCGCACGCGGATACAGGCCAAAACACCCAAATAGACGCTTCAGACGCAAAAAAACCGCCGAAGCGGTTTTTTTGTCTATCAGGTCACACCGTCAGGTGCGCAGCTCACGCCAGTTCAGCGAAGCACTCCTCGATGATGGCCAGACCTTTGTCCAATTGCTCGTTAGGCGAGGTCAGCGGTACCAGTACGCGCAGGACGTTGCCGTAAGTGCCGCACGACAGCAGGATCAAACCCTTGTCGCGAGCCTTGGCAACCACTTGTGCCACTGCCGTCGGATTTGGCTTGTGCGAATCGCCGCCTTCGAACAGCTCGACCGCGATCATCGCGCCCAACGCACGCACATCACCGATCACCGGGTGCTTGGCCTGGATAGCCTTGAGGCCGGTTACCAGACGCTCGCCGACTTCCTTGCAACGGTCCAGCAGGTGCTCTTCTTCAAACACATCCAGTACCGCCAGCGCTGCTGCGCAAGCAATCGGGCTACCGGCATAGGTGCCGCCCAGACCGCCTGGAGCGATGGCGTCCATGTACTCGGCCTTGCCGCACACACCGGCCAGCGGGAAGCCGCCAGCGATGGACTTGGCGAAGGTGGTCAGGTCGGCCGTTACGCCCATCTGTTCCATGGCGAAGAACGTGCCGGTACGGCCAGCGCCGGTTTGCACTTCGTCGGCGATCAGCAGGATGCCGTGCTTGTCGCACAGCTCGCGCAGACGGGCCATGAACGCTTTCGGCGCCACATAGAAACCACCTTCGCCCTGTACCGGCTCGATGATGATGGCAGCGATGTCTTTAGGCTCGGCGTCGTTCTTGAAAATGCGCTCGATGCTGGCGATGGAGTCATCCACGCTCACGCCATGCAGTTCGCACGGGTACAGCGCGCGGAAGATACCGCCTGGCATCAGACCCATGCCTGCCGAGTACGGTACGACTTTCCCGGTCAGGCCCAGGGTCATCATGGTACGGCCATGGTATGCGCCAGTGAAGGCGATCACGCCGGCACGGCCAGTTGCGGCACGGGCGATTTTCACGGCGTTTTCAACGGCTTCGGAACCGGTGGTGACCAACAGGGTTTTCTTGTCGAAATTGCCCGGGACCTTGGCGTTGATCTTTTCGCACAGCTCGACGTAAGGCTCGTAAGCCAGTACCTGGAAGCAGGTGTGGGTCAGCTTGGTCAGTTGTTCTTGCACGGCGGCAATGATTTTCGGGTGCAGGTGACCGGTGTTCAGTACCGCGATACCGCCGGCGAAGTCGATGAACTCGCGGCCTTCAACGTCGGTAACGGTGGCGTTAATCGCCGATTCGGCGAAAATCGGGTGGATCTGGCCAACACCGCGCGGAACAGCGGCTTCACGGCGTTTCATCAGGGATGCGTTGGTCTTGTTGCTCATGGTGTTCCTCATTCGCCGCTGATCAAGCAGCGTGGTTCAAGGCTGACGCGCCAGGCAGACACCCATGCCAGCATGCGATGATCGACTGGCATGGCGCTCCCGGCCACAAAAATTAACAGTTTGAAACGCAGGGGAAGCATCGCTCTCGTGCCCCCTCTGCTTGAACCACCCGCCGGGTTAGATGCCCAGGCAGAGATATTTAATTTCCAGGTAGTCTTCGATGCCGTACTTGGAGCCTTCACGGCCCAGGCCAGACGCCTTGATCCCGCCAAACGGCGCGACTTCGTTGGAGATCAGGCCGGTGTTGACGCCCACCATGCCGTACTCCAGCGCTTCAGCCACACGGAATACACGGCTCAGGTCGCGGGCATAGAAGTACGACGCCAGGCCGAACTCCGTATCGTTGGCCATCGCGATCACTTCGGCTTCGTCTTTGAAACGGAACAGCGGCGCCAGCGGGCCGAAGGTTTCTTCCTTCGCCACAGCGGCGTTTTTCGGCACGTTCACCAAAATGGTCGGCTCGAAGAAGCTGCCTTCCAGGCTGTTGCCGCCGGTCAGCAGGGTCGCGCCCTTGCTCAGTGCGTCAGCGATGTGCTCCTTGACCTTGGCCACGGCCTTGTCATCGATCAGGGGGCCTGTGGTGGTGCCTTCGTCCAGACCATTGCCGATCTTGAGCTTGGCCACCGCTACTTTCAGTTTTTCTGCGAAAGCGTCGTAGACCGAGTCCTGAATGTACAGGCGGTTGGCACATACGCAGGTCTGACCGTTGTTGCGGTATTTGGAGATGATCGCGCCTTCTACGGCTTTATCCAGGTCCGCATCGTCGAACACGATAAAAGGTGCGTTGCCGCCCAGCTCCAGCGACACTTTCTTGATGTCCTTGGCGCATTCGGCCATCAACTGGCGACCGATTTCGGTCGAGCCGGTGAAGGACAGCTTGCGCACGATCGGGTTGCTGGTCAGCTCGCCACCGATATCGCCGGCACTGCCGGTTACAACGCTCAACACGCCTTTAGGGATGCCGGCACGGTGTGCCAGCTCAACCAGGGCCAGGGCCGAGAACGGGGTTTGCGAAGCTGGCTTGATCACCATGGTGCAACCGGCGGCCAGGGCCGGGCCGGCTTTACGGGTGATCATGGCTGCCGGGAAGTTCCACGGGGTAATGGCAGCGGTCACGCCGATCGGTTGCTTGATCACGATCAGACGTTTGTCCGGCTGGTGGCCCGGGATCACGTCGCCATAAATACGCTTGGCTTCTTCAGCGAACCACTCGATAAACGAAGCAGCGTAAACGATTTCGCCCTTGGCTTCGGCCAGTGGCTTGCCCTGCTCCAGGGTCATCAAGCGGCCGAGGTCGTCCTGGTTTTCGATCAGCAGCTCAAACCAGCGACGCAGCTTGGTTGCACGCTCTTTGGCGGTCAGGGCACGCCAGGCTGGCAACGCTTTGTCTGCGGCTTCAATGGCACGACGGGTTTCAACCGCGCCCATCTTTGGCACTGTGCCGATGATTTCACCGGTAGCCGGGTTGTTGACCTTGATGGTCTGGCCACCGTCCGCATCAACCCAGGCACCATCGATATAGGCTTGCTGGCGGAACAACTGTGCGTCTTTGAGCTGCATGTGGGCTTTCCTTAACAGCACCGCGCAGGCGCGGAGCGAATTATTAAAGTAGAAAGGCGCCGTGGAAGGCTGCCGTCAGGAAGTCATTCACTGCCAAAGTATCTAAATGACGCACAAAGAACATGCCGTGCGATTCAGCACCCAGACAAGAGCGTTTGAAATCTCAAACGAATCCTAGGGATAAAGGGGGTAAAGGACAATAGCCTGTTCGAAAAAAAGAACAAGCTGCCAGACTTCACCGTTTTATCGCCCGGCCCCCATTAATAGCCCATAACGCGTAAGGAAACACCTCACGAATCAGCGGCATGGACGACTGACACGCAGATGAGTATGATGGCGGCCGCGTCGCACCAGTAGCTCAGCTGGATAGAGTACTGCCCTCCGAAGGCAGGGGTCGTGGGTTCGAATCCCGCCTGGTGCACCATTCTTTTTCCCTTGCTCAAGGGAATCGCGTCAAAACCCTGTAACCAACAGCATTTTGCCTCCCACCGAGAACCCGGTGAGCGATCGCACGCCTGTTTTTTGAGCTTTTCTGCGCAAAACGCAGATCCGGTTAAATTTTCTATGGGCAACTGACGAAAGGCTGGTTACTATACGCGGCGTTTCGCGGAGAGCTGGCCGAGTGGCCGAAGGCGCTCCCCTGCTAAGGGAGTACACCTCAAAAGGGTGTCGGGGGTTCGAATCCCCCGTTCTCCGCCATTATTTGTGGCACCTGAATGCGTTCCCTTGTTCAAGGGAACCGCGTTTTCCCCCCTACCCAATCAAACCCGATGTGCACCTGCGCAAGGTTTTGTCGCGT
Source organism: Pseudomonas sp. TWR1-1-3 (assembly GCF_049896805.1). Classification (NCBI taxonomy): domain Bacteria; kingdom Pseudomonadati; phylum Pseudomonadota; class Gammaproteobacteria; order Pseudomonadales; family Pseudomonadaceae; genus Pseudomonas; species Pseudomonas sp. TWR1-1-3. The sequence goes on from NZ_JAFCUZ010000005.1 coordinate 557,212, forward strand.
CCGCAGAAAACTGTGGGAGCGGGCTTGCTCTCGACTCAAGCGGCGCGGTCGTCCTGCCAGACCGCATTGATGCCATCGCGGGCAAGCCACACTCCCACAAGACTTGTCGACCGCTATAACTCAATGCTCATCCCAGCAAGAGTCGTTGCGCCATCGGGTTCAATCGTTAATGATACGGCTTCTCATTAACGCCTGAGCCCTGCTCCATGCCCTCGCCTTCACCCTCCAGCCTGCTGGCCAGTTTTCAGGAGCACTACGACGATCTGTTGTCGTTCATGACCCGGCGCCTGCGTGACCGGCATCGGGCAGCGGATGTGGCGCAGGAAACCTGGATCAAGCTGGCAAAAATCGACCCCGAGGCGGTCACGGTACTTAATGACCGGCACTTTATTTTCAAGGTGGCGGGCAACCTGGCCATCGATGCCTTGCGCGTGGATCAGCGCCAGACACGCAACCTGAGCGGCGAACCGCCTTCACTGCAAATCGCTGATCCGGGGCTGCCGCCCGAAGGTCTGCTGCTGGCCACCGAGCGCATCGGCATTCTGGATGAGGCGCTGCAACAACTGTCGCCCAATGCCCGCCAGGCGTTACTGCTGAGTCGCATCGACGGCATGACCCAAGCCCAGATCGCCGTCGAACTGGGCGTGTCGCCAAGTATGGTGGCAAAATACATTGGCCAGGCCTTGCGCCACTGCCGTGACTGGCTAAAAGACAACCATGCCTGAGCGTGCCGTGATGCCTTCAACGCCCTCCCCTGACGATCTCGACGATCAGGCCATCGACTGGCAGACCCTGCTGCACTCGGGCGAAGCCAGCGCATGCCAGCGCCTGGACTATCAGCGCTGGCAACAGTTGAGCCCGGCGCACAAAACCGCGGCCCAAGAGGCCGAAGCGCTATGGGCGGATATCGGTCTGACCGCCAGCGCCGAGCAACATCGCGCAAGACCGCGCCGCCGGGCTTATCGCTGGGCCAACGGGCTGGCGGCGGGGTTGCTACTGGCCGTACTCGGGTATGGCGCTACGGACTATGTACCAAGCTGGTCCGACACTCATCACACCGGGGTCGGTCAGCGCCAGCAATGGCTGTTGAGCGATGGCACGCGTGTCACGTTGAACAGCGCCACGGCGTTGTCGGTCGACTTCACGGGCAATCAACGTAGCGTCATCTTGCGCAAGGGCGAAGCCCTGTTCGAGTTGGCCGATGACCCGTCGCGCCCCTTTATCGTCCAGGCCGGGCAAGACCGGGTGGCGGCTAAAAACGGGGCCTTCAGCGTGCGCCGCGATGCAGTTCAGACCCGTGTACTGGTCGCCTCGGGCGCGGTGCAAGTGCAGCACCAGACGCAAACCCTGGAGCTGCAACCCAACCAGCAGGCACTGTATCAACCAGGCCAGGCTGTCGCCGAGCGCCAGCAGGTTGATGCCAATGCCCTCACCGCCTGGCACCGCGGCAAGCTGATCTTCAACCGTAAACCCTTGCAGGACGTACTCGCCGAACTGGAGCGCTATCAATACGGCCGTATCGTGCTGCCCGATGCAACACTCGGCGCCATGCAGATCAGCGGCGTGTTCGACCTCAACGATCCACAGAACCTGCTGCATACCCTGGAACAGCGTTACGGCCTCAACATCACCTACCTGCCCTTTGTGGCGTGGGTGCACTGAAAATAATTTCGCACAGGCACTGCAAGATCCTGTCGGGCATATCGTCGTAGTAAGACCAGGAACGAATCCGTTCCCATTCGCGATATAAAAAACCTCGAACAAGGATCAAAAACGCAATGGTCGAGCACGTCAAGAAGCCGCGTGGCGCACACCTAAACGAACAGCGACTGCGCCAGGTATTCGTAGCCACAGCCTTGCTGGCCAGCCTGGGAGGCCCGCTGCAAGCCAGTGCCCAGACCGCAACTGCGGCCACGCCCGGCACGTCCCAGCACACCCGCCAGGTCAGCGTGGACGTCAGGGCCCAGGACCTCGATCAGGCGCTCACCCAGTTTGCCGATCAAGCCGATTTGCACCTGCTGTTTACCTCAGCCGAAGTCGCCGGCTTGCACAGCCAGGCGCTGCGGGGGGAGATGAGTGTTGAACAGGCCCTGCAATCGCTACTCAAAGACAGCGGTCTGGTCTGGCAATTCAGCGATGCCCGCACCGTCATCTTGGGTAAACCTCAAGCCCCCGCTCAGAGCCTGCAACTCAAGGCCCTGGAAGTCAGCGTCGGCGCCCGTACCAGCACCTCCATCAGTGAAATCCCGGGCACCGTGTGGGTGGTCGACCAGGTGCAGTTGCAGGAGCAACTGGACACTGGTGTCACCCTCAAGGAAGCCATCGGCAAACTGGTGCCGGGGCTCGACCTGGCGCCCGAAGGGCGTAGCAACTACGGCCAGAACATGCGCGGGCGCAACGTGCTGGTGATGATCGACGGCGTCAGCCAGAACAGCTCGCGAGGGCTGTCGCGCCAGTTCGACAGCATCTCGCCGTTCAACGTAGAGCGGATCGAAGTGTTGTCCGGCGCCAGCGCGCTGTACGGTGGTGGCGCCACAGGCGGGATCATCAATATCGTGACCAAAAAGGGCACCCCCGGCCCCGCGCAATTCGAAACAGAGCTGTCCGCCACCAGCGGTTTCAACAACAGCGACGACCTCTCCAGCCGCATTTCACAATCCGTCAGCGGCGGCACTGATCGGGTCTATGGCCGCCTGGGGATTTCCGGTGAACAGAACGAAGCCTTTTACGATGGTAAAGGCGATCAGGTATTTATCGACAACACCCAGACCGACCTGCAATACAACCGCACCCTGGACCTGATGGGCAGCCTGGCAATCAAGCTCGATGACGTACAGGACCTGGACTTGCTGGCCCAGTACTATGATTCGGGGAACAACGGCAGCGTCGGGATTTACTTCCCCAACCTGCACGACAAAGCACCGTCCAATCTCGAAGACGCCGAAATCCGCAGCGGCTACGACACCGACCTGGAGCCGCGTTCCAAGCGCCTGCTGTTCAACGCCAACTATCACCACGCCGACCTGCTGGGCCAGGACTTCTACTTGCAGGGCTCGTACCGCAAGGAAGACAACAATTTCTATCCGTTCCCGTACTACAACGCCGGTAAACCGCAGGGTTCCAAGGGCGTGTACTTCGCCGCTTCGCAGCAGAACTTCGAAGTCACCAGCCTCAAGGCGCTGTTTGCCAAACAATGGGACAGCCTGAAGCTGACCTATGGCGTAGACCTCGACCGAGAGCGCTTCAATGCCGAACAAAGCGTGTTCGATTCGGCCATTTCATCCGAAAGCGGCGGCCTGGACCTGGTCACCCAAAGCAAGTCCCCGCGCTACCCAAGTTACCGGGTTGATGGGCATTCGGCCTACGCCCAGCTTGACTGGAAACTTACCGATGCCCTGACCCTGTCTGGCGGCGCGCGGCGCCAGCAAATGGACGTCGATGTCGGTGTGTTCAAGGGCATTGCCGGTGGCAGCAACGACTACGCGGTCAACCTGTTCAACCTGGGCGCCATTTATGACTTCAAGAATGGCCATCAAACCTGGGTCAACTACAGCGAAGGCTTTGATTTGCCGGACCCGGCCAAGTACTACGGCAAGGCGGGGCTGAGCGTCAAAGACAACCCGTTGGCCGGGATCAAGAGCCGTCAGGTCGAAACCGGCTGGCGCTTTGCCGATGTGGATTGGGACGCGCAGGCGGCGATCTATTACATCTGGTCTGACAAGGTCATCACCACGGACGCTGCCACGCTGACGATTGATGTAACCGACAAGAAGAGCCGTGATTTTGGCTTTGAAGGCGCGCTGACCCGTCACTTCAATAACGGTTGGGACGCAGGCGGCACCTTGCATCTGGTACGTTCAGAGGAAGAGGACGCGCAAGGCGACTGGATGAAGCGTGACGCCCGGTATGCGTCATTGTCCAAATCCACCGCGTTTGTTGGCTGGCACGGTGATGGGCGCAATGTGCGCTTGCAGGGTAACCATGCCTTTACGCTTAAAGACGATTCCGACCACAAGATCAGCGGTTACACCACGTTCGACTTGATGGGCAGCCAGGAGACTGAATTCGGCACGTTCAGCGCCGGCATCCAGAACCTGCTGGACAAGGAGTACAGCACGGTCTGGGGCCAGCGTGCGGCGCTGTTCTACTCGCCGACCTACGGCCCGGAGTATCTGTATGACTATCAGGGCCGTGGCCGCACATACACCATGACCTGGTCATTGGCTTATTGAACAGAGCAAGACAGTGGGAGCGAGCCTGCTCGCGAAGATCGTTCGCGAGCAGGCTCGCTCCCACAGTTTAAGTCGCGGCTTTACTGGCTGGCCACACCACCAAAGCGGGTACTCATCGCAGTGATGAAGTCTTCAAGGCTCATTTTCTGGCCATTGAGATCCACCTGGCCATCAGCGTAATTGAGCGAAGCCAGGATGTTGTTGCCCTCCACTTTGGCCAGCCCGGTTTGCACCGCCATCACGCCTGCCATCTCGCTGTTCATGCTGGCCATCTTGGCAATGGCTTGCGGATCGGTCTGGCCAACCAACTGTGCCTGCACCGCTGACAAATCAGCAATCATCGGCTTGGACAGCAACAGCTTGGCATCCAGCGCGGTCAGCATCTGCTTGGTGACGTCAACTGGCGGCTGCTCAAATGAGGTCGGCTTGGCCAGCCCCATGACAACGTTGAGCTGGCTTTCACCATTGGCGGTCTTGATCGTGAATTTCTCCAACGCCAGTTGCGGTTTGGCAGCCAGAATTTTTTCAACCTGAAGCTGCATCTGCACTTGCTCCGCCGGGGTCAGCGGGGTTTGCGGCAGGGTACCGTCGGCCTGAGGCTGGAACTTGTTCTGATAAATCTGCAGCAGCGCCTGCATGGCCGGGATATCCAGGCTGCTGGCAGTCAGTACCATTTGCGCACTGCCCACCGGCTTGCCATCCAGGGTGATATCACCGACGTTATAGGCCAGACGCCCGGACATCAGATTGCCATTGGCGGAAGCAGAATCCGTGTACTCGAAGTTCTTGAGTTTAATCACCGATTGCTTGACGCCATAAGTCAGCTGACCTTCGCTCAGCGCCATCACGTTCTGCCCAAGATAGAAGCCAAAGTCGGTCTTCTTCAGGTCACTGGCCAGGGTCAGGCCGTTGAGCTCGACCGTTACCGGCGGGTTCTCAATCGTGATCGCATTAAGCTTGAGGTGGTCCATATAGCCTTTGGCCTTGAGGTTCTGGCCATCGGCATCGGTCTGGGCTTGCATGGTCATGCCCGAGAAGCTGAACGTGGAGTGCTCGTCCAGCTGGGTCTCCAGTGCCATCAGCTCCATATGACCGTCAACCGAGCGGTCGTAACCCAGGGTGACCTGACCTTTGAGCGGAGCCTGATCCTTGGTTGCGGCAAACCACTTTTCGGTAAATGGGGTTTTTTCCAGCGAGTAATTGCTGACCGCCATCACTGGCATCCACTTGAACGTCTTGATACGCGACCACGGCAATGGACCATGCTCGATATTATCGACAAACAGCAATTCCACCGGCTTCGCATCCGGGCCCGCCTTGTCGTCCTGGATCTTCAGGCGATAGTGCGCGGTGCTGCTGTAGAGGTTGCGCTCAATGGAAACCAGCTCAATAGTGCCGTGAGTGGTGGTGCCTTGCAGTTGCTTGGCCAGCTCCTGGTTGGTCTGCTCGATCGAGGTCTGCAACACACCCTCGATTTTGCTGCCGGTATACCACGCGCCAGCGGTATTCAGCGCCCCGGCGACAACAACGATCCCTACCAGCACACCTAATGGTTTATTCATCAATTGACCCGTTCAATGTCCGTTATGTTGAAAGTAAAGCGGTCTTTGCCAAGCCCTTCATGGGCCGAAAAGTGCTAGCAGATTAACACTGGCAGCAGAGCAGACGCTCCTCCAACGTGATACCTGGCTTTATGCAGGTTGGGCGTAACGCTGGTCAATTTCGTCGAGCTGGTGGTCGAAACTCTTGAGACTGGCACTCCAGGTGTACACCAGCACTTCCAGATCATGGTCGATGCATGTTTCTCCTACAGAATTAAAAGAAACGTCCGAGTAATCCAGCTGATAACGCTCACGCGCCATCGCTGCCGCGACATTCGAGAGCTCACGCGCAGTGTCGAGCCATTGGCGCTCTTCGGATGGCAGGGCCTTGTCGAGTTTCAGGCATTGGGTCTTGAGGGCTTCGAGGCTTTTTTCCAGCGGGGTGCCGGTAAGTTCGCCCATAAACTCCTGGAAGGTCCGGCCCGGTTGCCAGTAACTGCCCCAGAAATAGCGGTCAAATACCGTCTCTACCCGCCGCAGGGCAACCTTGGTGTCCCAGATCAGGACGCGGGTCTGGCCCTGGTTGATCTGGCGTTTTTTGATCTGCCGGGTTTGCACCGAGGCGCAGGCCACCACCACTATGGCCAGAACGGCAATCAACGCACTCGCGCTATCGAGAAAGATCATTGCCTTGTCGATCTGGTGCGCCAGCATGATGCCGTAGAAGTAGGTCGCCGAAAGCAGCACCACGGCTGCCACTGCACACCAGAAGCCGGGAGCATAAGGGTTTTTCATTATTAGTATCCCCATCAGGCATGGTCTGCACGATGAGGAGGGCTACAGACCGCAAACGCCCTGAACCATCGTTCTGATACCGATAATTCAGAGCATAGCAACGCTGTCAGGGTTTGGCGTTTGTCGCCGCTTGCGTTCGTCCACTTTCCCAGCCCCCACCCAGGGCCAGGAACAGATCGATCTGACTCATGGCAACCTGGGTGTTGGCCGCCGACAATTGCGCGCGCATGTCAGTGTAGGTGCGGGTTGCCTGCAGATCGGCCAGGAATGACTCGCGCCCCGCCTGGAAGAACTGATGGGTCTGGTCGGCCGCCGTTTTGGCCGACAACTCGGCCTCTGCCAGGGCATCACGGCGCTGCAGCAACGCCGTGTATTGCACCAGGCTGGTCTGGGTTTCACGGATGGCATTGAGCACCACACCGTCAAACTTGGCCAAAGCGCCTTGAGTCACCGCCTCGGCCTCACGAATTCGGGCTCGCGAGCCATTGGTCGGAATCGTCCAGCTCAGCATCGGGCCGAAGCCCCAGCGGTTAGTAGGGGCCGTGCCCAGGTTGTCGATAATCCCCACTGTGCCAATGCTGGCACCGATGCTGATGTCCGGGTACAGCGAACCTGTGGCCACACCGATTTCGGCGGTGGCGGCGGCCAGATGGCGTTCGGCCTGACGAACGTCGGGACGGCGTTTAAGCAGTGCTGCACCGTCCCCCACGGGCAGCAATTGCGCGATATGCGGCAGCTCGGCGCAGGTAGCCACACCGGCGGGCAGTTGATCCAGCGGCCTGGCCAGCAACATCGACAAACGGAACAGGCCGGACTGGCGCAATGCTTCGTAACGGGGCAATTCTGCGCGCAACGATTTGAACTGGGTTTCAGAACGGGTGACCTGGGTTTCATCACCGCGACCCGCATCACGCAGGCGCTGGGTCAGGCTGGTACTTTGCGCTTGCAGCTTGAGGGACTCTTCTGCGATGTGGTGTTCCTCATTGGCTGCGCACACTTGGGTGTACGCCCGCACCACATCCGCCACCAGAGTGATGCGCGCGGTGTCGGCGGCAGCCTGAGTCGCGTCGGCGTTGGCCTGTGCCGCTTCGATCCCGCGCTGCAAAGTGCCCCACAAGTCGAACTGGTATGAAGTGCTGATACCCAGATCACCGACATTGGCTACCGGCACCTTGTCCGCCAGCAGGAACGCTTCACCGGACTCCTGCAGGCGCTGGGCGCCCGCCTTCACAGAACCACTCCAGCCACCGGCCGACTGTGCCTGCTCAACCTGGGCCCGCGCCCGCGACAGGTTCGCCGCAGCGACCCGCAGATCAGTGTTGGAGGCCAGCGCCTGGCGCACCAGTTCATTGAGCCTGGGGTCCTCATAGAGTTTCCACCAGTCAACTGGAACCGGGGCGGACACCACGTTGGCGCCCTCGCCAGCCAGTTGGCCCTGCAAGTCCGGGCGCTGCATGGCCGCGTCTTTGGGCAATTGGTAATCAGGGCCAAGCAGTTGGCAACCGGACAGCAGCAGCCCAAGTCCTACGGCTGCCAGGCGAACGGCTTTCATTGCGCGCGCTCCGGGGCAGGCTGGGCTTTGGCCGAATCTTCGATGATGGACACGGTCGCGGTGCGCCCGGCAATCATGCGAAAGTCTTCAGGCACGTCGTCAAACACGATGCGTACCGGAATCCGTTGCGCCAATCGCACCCAGCTGAACGCAGGGTTGACGTTGGGCAGCAGGTTCTGGCCACTGGTGCGGTCACGGTCTTCGATGCCCGCCACAATGCTTTCAACATGCCCGCGCAAACGTGCGTTATCACCAATGACACGGATATCGACGCTTTGGCCGACATGGATGCCATCGAGTTTGGTTTCTTCAAAATAGCCGTCGATATGGAACGAGCTGCTGTCGACGATCGACAAGACCGGCCGCCCCGCCGTGACGAACTCATTGACCCGTGGAGCCCGGTCGTTGACGTAACCATCGACGGGGCTGCGCACCACCGTACGATCCAGATTGAGCTGGGCGCTGTCCACGGCCACTTGGGCCTCAATCAGTGCGGCCTGGGCGCGCATTTCACGGGACTGGCTTTCTTCAAGCTGTTCGCGGGCGACCAGGTTGCCCAGGCCTTTGTTACGGCGGCTCTCACGTTGGGCCTGGGCCAGGGTCTCCTTGCGGTCGGCCACGGTGGCTTCGGCCTGACGCAGCGCCAGCTTGAAGCGCTCCTGGTCGATGACAAACAACACCTGATCACGGCTGACGGGCTGGTTGTCACGCACATCCACCTGCTTGATCAGGCCCGACACGTCGGGGGCGATTTGCACGATGTCGGCGCGAATGTGGGCGTCACGGGTCCAGGGAGCAAACATGTAGTACATGGTCATGCGCCAGACCACGACGCAGGCAAACGTCACCACCAATAAGGTGAGAACGACACGGCCCAGGGTCAGTAAAGGTTTTTTCATGTCATCAGATATCGACTGAACGAATCCACAACGCCGAGTAACAGAGCGTAGAGACCGACGTTGAACAAAGCCCGGTGCCAGACCAGGCGGTAAAAGTGCACACGGGTGAGTAACCCGTGAACCACCAGAAACAACAAGTAGGTGATGCCCATCAGTACCAGGAGCGTGGGCAGGAAAACCCCGCTGATATCTACGTCACCGATCATAGCGGCGCTCCCTCAATGTGGGCCTGGGGATGTGGCCGGTCGTCGTTGTCGACAATAAATTCGACACCGGGCAGCAGCGCCAGACGCAGGCCGCTGAGGGCGTGCAGCAAATGCACTCGTGCCTCGCCTTCGGCTTGCAGGTCATTGGCGTTGAGGGCGCGACGCGTGCGGTCCATGGTCATTTGCAGGCCCATTGGCATTGGCAGGCGCTCACCCGCCTTGAGGCAGGCACAAAAGTAGTCACCCACATCACTGACCACCTGGCGCAGCAACAGTTGCGGCCCGCCCGTAACCCTGGGTGCGTAGGCCAGCAGATCGAGCAGGTTGAGGGCCACCCGCAGGTCACGCAAGGCGCTGCCGGTGTCCTGCCCGGTCAGGGCCAGACGTGGCAAGTGCTGCATCAGGCGGTCGAGCATTTGCGCGCCCATTTGCCGGTGTTCGGCCAGGGTGGCGGGCTGGGTCAGGCTGACAATGTCACGCCAGCTGAAGCGGGTCAGGCGCTTGGCCGCCAGTTCGGCACCGAACGGGCGCGCGATCAGGGTCCAGACGAAGGCAAACAGCAGGCCGACGGGGCCGGCCAGGTTGGCGTTCATAAACACCATGAAGTCCGCGTCGTAGGCGCCCTGGATACTGATAAACGAGGCGGTGTTGACGATAGTCAGCAAGGTGCCCAGGTAAAAGCGCGGTTGCACGGTCAGGGTGCCGACGCAGATAAACGGCACGGCAAACGCCAGCACCAGCATCGGGAAGTCATGCAGGTTGGGCAGGATCACAAACAGGTAGAGGCTGGCAAACAGCACCGACAGCGAGGTCCAGAAAAAGAACCGGTAGATCTGTGGCGCCGGATCGTCCATCGCGGCAAAAAAGCTGCAGGCCACGGCGGCCAGAATCACCGCACTGGCGCCGTCAGTCCAGCCGAGCAGAATCCACAACACCGAGGCGACGACAATCGCGGTGACGGTAGAGAACGCTGAATAAAGCATCAGCCCGCGATCCAGAAATGGCGTCAGGCGACCCAGGCGCCAATGCCGATAGACCGCACGCCAGACATCCTGGTTACCGGTCGAGATGGCCTCTTGCAGGCTGCGGCAGTCTTGCCACAGGTCGATCCACTCACCCAGCCGGTACAGCACGTTGGAGAGCACCAGTTGGCGCCGATCATCCAGGGCGGCGGCGCTGGGCTGCAATGCTTCAAGTTCATGGCGCAATGCTTGCCACTGCTGGATCGAGGCGCCCTCACGGGTGCGCTCAAGCCATGCCTGGGCGTGGTCGAGCAACGGCGTGACCTTGTCGAGCAGCTCCGGAGCGCGACGCTCCAGCGCATAGAGTGCATCGTCCAGGGCATCGACCACCGGCAGCAGGTGGATCATGCGTCCACGCAGCTCTTTGGTGTTGCGCACGGTCTGCGGGTGCGCGCCCTCATGAGGCAACTGGCCAATCATCATTTCAAGGCTGTTGAACGTCGCCACCATTGATGAACGCAGGCCACTGGCTTTGCTGGGTTCGACATCGCGGGCCAGAAAGTGCTGGCTGTAATTGCTCGCATCGGCAAACCACTTGGCCGCCGCGTCGATAAATACCGGCGTCAGGCGCCGAGGCCAGAACATGCTGCCTACGACCGCCGCGCAGACGATACCGAGCATGATTTCTTCAGTACGCGAAACGGCGATGTCGAACACATTCAGCGGGTTATCCACAATCGGCAGGGCGATCATGGGCATGGTGTAGCCGGCGAGCATGAACACGTAGCTGTTGGCGGTGCGCAGGTGCAGCGACAGGAACAACAAAATGCCCGTCCAGAGGGCAATCACCAGCACCAGCAAGAACGGTGTCTGGACAAACAGCGGCACAAAAAATACCGCTGCAGCAGCGCCTATCAGCGTGCCCAGGGCTCGGTACACGGCCTTGGAGCTGGTGGGCCCGACAAAGGGGCTGGAGACGATATAGACCGTAGCCATGGCCCAGTAAGGGCGAGGCATTTCCATCAACAAGGCGATATACAGCGCGATCATCGACGCGGCGAAGGTACGTACCCCGTAGAACCAGTCGCGGGCAGGCGGCATGCTGCTGAAAAAACCGTTCAAGAGGCAGCCCCGTCAGGCAGTTGTCCGGCAGCTTCGAAGGCTTTGATCACACGCAACGCAGCTTCCTGGTCAGCCACTGGAATATCGGCCAGAGCGGCCCTTCTCAGTTGTACAAGCTGAGCTTCAATCGATTGCACCAGAGCACGCCCGGTGTCGGTCAGGCTCAGGGTTTTGGCGCGGCGGTCACTGGCATCTTCACAGCGGCGCACATAGCCAGCCTTGCACAGTTGATCGAGCAAGCGCACCAGCGACGGGCTTTCCATCCCGGCAGCGTGGGCCACGGTGACTTGCCGCACACCCTCACCCAGGCGGCCGATGATCAGCAGCGGCATGGCGCAGGCTTCGGAAATACCATAGTTGACCAGCGTGGCCTGGCAGACGCGACGCCAATGGCGAGTCGCAACCACCATGCCGGTGCTGATGCTCATTTGCAGTGGATCGAGAGTGTCAGGCAAGAGGCGTCACATAATGTTAGTTTGCTAACTATTAATATTGCGCGGCCAGATGAGCACAGTCAAGTGTTGCTATTTATTTCTTAGGGCCCGTGACAGGTTTTTGCCGCAGCATCAGATTCAATTGGTCGACAACTTCAGCCCAGTCAGCGTCTTCAAGATGCTCCTCACGCAAAAAAGCCGCTTGGGCGGGCGTCCAGAAAAAAGCATCTTCAAGCTTGAGGTCAGGCTTGAGTGGCGAGTGGGTGGTGACAAACTTTTCGATATCTTCCGGGCTGGACGGCAGGCCCAGCTGCTTGAACAAGGATGGCAGGCTATGGGTTGGCTTTTGCATCGAGTTGACTCCATTCAGGTTCAGAGCCGCATTTGGCGGCAACGCAGGTCAAATATAGACGAGCCTGAGTGTCATCGACGGCCAGGTCCTGTGCTTTGCGCCAATCCATGGGAATTGCACTGAAGTCGTCGGGCTGCAGTTTGCTGCTGATCAGCCAGATACGACCCGGGCCTGGGGGCATATCGCTCAGGCGATCGACATAGATACTCGTGCCGTGGCCATTGACCAGCGTGCCAAAGCCATAGTCATTCGGGCGCCCTGAAGTGCCATCTTCCAGGGGCGGCGTATAGAGCATCGGTTGAAATCCGGTCTTGTTGTAATAGACAAAGCTGAAGTACCAGAACAGGTCACTGACGACGATCCGGTCACCGGGCCTGAACTGCTGGTTAACGTGCTCCACCAGACGATCAAAATGATCGGCATCGCTGCTGAAGTTGCTGCGCAAGCCCGTCACTTCGGCGCCAATGAACAGTGTCAGCAGCGCTATGGCCAGCGCCCGCTTGCGCTTGAACAGTTGATCGACTGCAATCGCCACAAGCAGCGGCAAACCCAACGCGGCAAACATCACATAGCGTTCGATAAACAGAGGCGAGATAAAGGATACGGCGTAAATGGCCAGGATCGGCAGCAGGGTGTAGATCACGATCAACGTGATGAATTTATGCGGGCTTGAATCGCGTACAGCCATTCCTGCGACACCGCCAAGCAGTGCCAGCGGTGCCAGCCAGAACAACGGCCAGGGCAGGTTGTCGCCTTCATCCTGTATCAACAGCTGCCACGTCATGGCGGGCAAGGAGTGGGCATCGACTGCAGGCTCCCACCCCACATCACCGCCACTCTTGAGTTCATCCATATGTTGCAGCAAATCCACCAACCCCGGCAGCCAGGGCAGGAACAACAGCACAATGGCAACGTTAACCAGCCACCAGGCCGGGCGCCTGATCAGCCAGCCGCTGCTGCGGCCACTTAGCAACAGGTACAGCCAATGGGCCATTACACAAAACGCTGTGAAGTAATGGGTGTAAAAAGCAGCCGCCATCAGCACGGTGTAGAGCACCGGGTAGCGATACTTATGCGGGGCCTTGACCCAGTACACAAGCGCGATTGTGGCAGCTATCAGCCACAACCCCATCAGTGAATACATCCTCACTTCCTGACTGTAGCGCACGGCGGTAGGCAATAACGCCAGCAGCAGGCCCGCCAGCAATGCAGCCCGCGGGGTGGCCACCAGCCGTACCAGCCAGATACCGAAAAATACCGTGGCAATGCCGGGCAGGACACTCAGGGAACGAATCGAGACCAGGCTGTCACCAAACAGCGCTATCCAGCCGTGCAACAGCATGAAATACAACGGAGGGTGAACATCGTGCGCAGCATGAAACCAGATCCCCGACAGCGGGTAGTCGCTCAGCATCAGGCTGGAGCCTTCGTCGCACCAGATCGCCGAGGCGGTGAAACCGTAAAAGCGTACTCCTGCGGCCAGCAGCAAAATACACCACAGCCACGGCTGACGAATCAGGCTGGAAAAAACGTTAGAGGGCTGTAACAGGAGTTCAAACCGTTGCTCACCCACATCGTTGTTGCTGAGTACGCCCATCCCTCACCTGCTGTGCATTGGTGCTGCAAATCGGGCAGCTCTAACTTCGGCGATTGTAGGGCACAGCCCATAACAAAAGGGAGGGCACCCGCCAAGAAAGATAGTGGCCCCATGCAATCTCTTATCCCGCAGTCACGCTAAACTATGCGTAACAAGGTTTGACAGCAATCAGGTCAGTACCTAACTTGAATTGGATCCAAACATGTATGCCGGTTCGTCGGCACAGGTAGTCGCAACGTGGCCGTCAAAAACAATCCCTTAAACAGCATAGTTGTGTCGGGTCCCATACCCGCTCACCTGGCGCGCTCGGAGATCGAAGAAACCTTGCGCAACGCCATTCTTGATGGCCGTTTGCCTTGCGGTACAGCCATTCGCCAGGAAGCACTGGCGAAGTTGTTTGGCGTCAGCCGTATGCCTGTACGCGAAGCACTGCGTCAGCTGGAAGCTCAAGGTTTGCTGCAGGTCGTGCAATACAAGGGTGCCGTGGTCGCTCCTTTGATTGAAGACAACTCGCTCGAGACCTATGAACTGCGACAGTTGCTCGAAGCCCAGGCACTGCGCCTGTCAGTACCACTGTTGAGCAAAGAGGATTTCGAAGAAGCCGAGGGCTATATCGAAGCGCTCGAGATCGAAAAAGACTTCGGAAAAATCGGCACACTCAATCGGCAATTTCATCAGGCGCTTTACTGCAAGGCTCCTAATAAAAAACTGCTGGCACTCATTGAGGCCGGGCTAATTGAAGAAGAGCGTTTTCTACGCTTCAACCTTGAGCAGATGAACCTTGGCAAGTTGTGCCAGGACGATCACCGTGCGTTGTTGCGTTATGCCCGGGCCAGAGATGTCGAGGCTTGTATTGCAGAGCTGGAGTTGCACCTGCAGCGCGGGGTGAAGGCTATTACCTACTACTTGAGCATGGTCAAAACAAAACAGCCCTGACATATGAATCGCCAGGGCTGTGGATAACTTATTGCTGACCTGCGGGTTTCAGATTTTGAAACTGTCGACCAGTTGCTTGAGACGGCTGGCCTGCTGCGATAGCGCATCGCAGTCCTTAAGGGTTTCGTTAAGGTTCACCACACCTTGCTGGTTAAGCAAGTTGATCTGGTTGATATCCACATTGAGGGTTTCGACCACTGCCGTTTGCTCTTCAGTGGCGGCGGCAACCGACTGGTTCATACCGTCGATCTCATCGATGCGCTGAGTCACGCTGATCAAACGGGCACCCGCCTGATTGGCGACCTCGACACTCTCCTCGCTGGAGACCTGACTCGCATTCATGGTGCTGACCGCTTCGCGGGAGCCTACCTGCAGCGAGGTGATCATTTTATGTATCTCCTCTGCCGACTCCTGAGTGCGGTGGGCGAGGTTGCGCACCTCATCCGCCACCACCGCAAACCCTCGACCCGCTTCGCCCGCACGCGCAGCCTCAATGGCTGCGTTGAGGGCCAGCAGGTTAGTCTGCTGAGAGATACCTTTGATCACATCCAGAATGTGCCCGATGTTGTCGGTGCTGGCATTCAGGGTTTCTATTTGCGCACACGACAAACTGATCTTCTGCGATAGCTCGGTCATGGCCTGGATGGTCTGTTCAACCACTTTGCGACCGTCATCTGCCTGCTCGCTGGCACCGCTTGCATGTTGCGAAGCATCGGCGGCGTTGCGGGCGATTTCCTGGGTGGCGGCACCCAGTTCATTGATCGCCGCGGCGACACTGTTGGTGCGCGCACTTTGCTCGTCCGAGCCGACAATGGAAGCGTTGGACGAGGCCATAACGCGGTGTGACAGGTCATGAACCTGACGAGTAGCAGAAGACACTTCGCTGATCGAGGCGTGGATACGCTCGACAAACTGGTTGAACGAGCTGGCCAGTTCACCGAATTCGTCCTTGTTCTCAATGACCAGACGGCGCGTCAAGTCACCCTCGCCCTGGGCGATATCCTGCATCGCACGGCCCATGGTGGTCAGTGGACGCATCAGTACACGGATCAACAAACTCAACAACAACGCAATCGCGGCCACTGCAATAAACATTGCAATCAACGCAGACGTACGGAATTTTGACAGCGGCGCGTATGCTTTTTCTTTGTCTATTGATTGACCGATATACCAATCCGCGGACGGCAGGCCTGTCACCGGGGTAAAGGAAATAATCCGCTCATGACCATTGAGCGTCACTTCCTGAATGCCCTTCTCGATGCGCAGAGTACTGACCGGGTAAATGTCCTTCAGGTTCTTCATCACCTGATCTTTATCCGGGCTAACGATAACCTGGCCATCACTGCTCACCAGAAACGCGTAGCCCAGGCCACCGGAATCAACCGAATTGATGATTTTGACCAGGCTGTCCAGGCTCAGGTCACCTCCCACCACACCCAACAACTCACCGCCTTTTTTAACGGGCATGGCGATGGTCACAATCAGGCCTCCGACAGCTGCCATATAAGGAGGTGTCAACATGGTCTGACCGGCGCCTACAGCTTGCTTGTACCAGGGGCGCTCGCGGGGGTCATAACCTGCAGGCATGGTCGCGTCAGGGCGTTGAGTAAACACGCCATTGGCTTGCCCGACGTAGGTGAACTGAAAGTTGGAGGTGAATGCCGGCTGATCAACCAGGCCAGGGAGATCAGCCTGGCTGCCTTGCTGCGCAATATTCTGTGCCAGGCTCTCCAGCACCAGAATGCGGCCACCAAGCCAGTTCTGAACGCTGCTGGCTGTCAGGTTGCCAGCCTGTTGCACCGAGGACTCGATGTTCTGCTTGATGGTGTCGCGCTGCAGATAATCGTTGTACAACGTGAATAACGCAAACGCCAGAACCACGACGCCTGAAGCGGCCAGAAGGATTTTATGACTGAACTTGAGATTCATAGCATGGGACTTCTTATGCCAAAAGTTGGGATGCGTACGGTGTGTGCAACCTGTTGGCAGCTCTGCTCGCACGCAATGCTCAACAGGCTGTCGGCACGGACGGCAGAATACTTAGCCACGTTTGATGGCAATGTGCTTAATCCGACGAAAGCGCAGCTGTGCGATTTGAGGTTTGGCTTTTGGAAGGGGGTTCAGACGAACAGAAAGGGCGCTGGGGATTTACGTCGCGCAAAAACAAAACCCCTGTCTGCGTTAGCAGACAGGGGTTTCGGAATTCAATCTTGACGATGACCTACTCTCACATGGGGAAACCCCACACTACCATCGGCGATGCATCGTTTCACTACTGAGTTCGGGATGGGATCAGGTGGTTCCAATGCTCTATGGTCGTCAAGA
>NZ_JAFCUZ010000006.1:0-190705 GCF_049896805.1 Pseudomonas sp. TWR1-1-3
TGTCAACACCTCATTTCCTGCTTCGATGACTTGAAGCTGACACCGCCGAAAACCATCCAACTCATTGAAACTCAAGGAGTTTTCCGTTTCGACTGCGCCGGAAGTGGGGCGAATTATAGGCCGTTTGAATCTAGGGTCAAGCACTAATTTGAACTTAAATCGCAGAAGCTGATTTCTTCTTATATAGACGCGGAATCCGGCTCTTCACCATCGGTATGCGCAGTGCCAGCAGACCTACACCTATACAGGCATAAATCGACCATTCCTTGAGGTCCGCCCGCACTATCCAGAGCATATGCAGCAACCCCAAGCCTACTACCACATACACCAGACGATGGAGCTTCTTCCAGCGCGCGCCCAAGCGTCGCTGACTGTAGCGATTCGACGTCACCGCCAACGCCAGTAAACATAAGAACCCCAAGCTGCCGACAATAATGTAGGGACGCTTGCTTAGCTCAACACCCAACTGCGACCAGTCAAACCCCAGCACGAAAGTCAGGTAGGCACACAGATGCAGCACCACATAGGCAAAACACCACAAGCCGAGCTGTCGACGCACCGTGACCCAGCCCGACCAGCCCGTCAGTCTATGCATCGGCGTCATGCTCAACGTCACCAACAGCAGTATCAACGTTCCCAGCCCCAGACGATCGACCAACACCTTTCCCGGGTCTGGCCCCAAGGCAAAGATCCAGGCCTCGTACAACCAATACAAAGGCCAGATGGCCACCACGATAAAGACGCCAAGGCGCCAAAGTAGATGCTTCATCAGTAGTTCTTCCGCAGATCCAGGCCTGTATATAAAGAAGCAACCTCATCGGCGTAACCGTTGAACATCTGCGTATCGCGCACATTGGGACTGAACAGACCGCTCGGCAAGCGTCGCTCTCGCGCCTGTGTCCAACGCGGATGATCAACTTGCGGATTCACGTTGGCATAGAAGCCGTACTCATCCGCAGCAATGCTTTGCCAGGTGGTTTTTGGCTGATCCTCGACCAGACTGATACGCACGATGGATTTCACGCTTTTGAAACCATACTTCCAGGGCACCACCAACCGTAGCGGCGCGCCATTTTGATTGGGCAATTCGCGGCCATACATGCCCACCGCCAAAATCGCCAACGGATTCATCGCCTCATCCAGCCGTAACCCTTCTACATACGGCCAGTCAATCAATGCAAAACCCGAACGCTGCCCCGGCATGACCTTAGGATCCTGCAATGTTTCAAAACGGATATACCTGGCTTTGGAGGTTGGCTCCACCTGCTTGAGCAATGCCGAAATGGGAAATCCCATCCACGGGATCACCATCGACCAGGCCTCTACACAACGCAGACGATAAATCCGCTCCTCCAACTGATAAGGCTTCATGAAGTCTTCCAGCGCGTAACGACCCGGTTTGCCCACCTCCCCGTCGACTACCACAGTCCAGGGCTCGGTTTTCAAGGCACCAGCATTTTGCGCCGGATCCCCCTTGTCAGTGCCGAACTCATAGAAGTTGTTGTAGTGGGTCGCATCCTTGAAAGGCGTGATCGCCTCCCCCTTCACCGTGACGGCCTGCCATTTGGTCTGCGCTAGCTTGTCGGCAAACCAGGCTGGAGCCTTGCCCGGTTCAACATCTGCATAGCGCACCGCATCTTCGGCACTGGCCAAGCGTGGAAGCGCGCCCACAGCCAATCCGGCAAGCGAACTGCCCAACAATGCACGACGGGATAAATAGAAGGATTCAGGCGTAACGTCCGACTCTTTGCAGTCGGACGCTTTAGGCAGCTTGATGAGCATGACAACTCCGCAGTATTGGAGGGCTGATGCACCAATAGACTACGGAGTATGGGAGAAATTACATCACTCGGCGTTTTTGTTACGACGCAAACGCAGCAAGTACTGGATCGGCCCCGATGCCGCATATGCCAGGAAGGCCAGCAACAGAATGCGCGGCGGATCGCTGAACACAACCGCGAAGACCAGCACCACAGCCAGAATCGCCACAAAAGGAACACGCCCTTTCAAGTCCAGTTCCTTGAAGCTGTTGTACTTGATATTGCTGACCATCAGCATGCCGGCTGCCGCTACGAGCAAGGCAACCAGGAACGACATTTTCGAACCCTGAATACCGTAATCACTGAATGCCCATACGATACCCGCCACCACACCAGCCGCCGCCGGGCTGGCCAGGCCGATAAAGTAGCGTTTGTCCGCTGTACCTACCTGGGTATTGAAACGCGCCAGACGCAACGCCGCGCCCGCAACATAGATGAAGGCAACCATCCAGCCGACCTTGCCCATGTCCCCCAGTGCCCAGCCAAAAGCCAGCAACGCAGGGGCAACACCAAAGGCAACCATGTCCGACAAGGAATCGTACTCGGCACCAAAGGCACTTTCGGTATTGGTCATGCGGGCTACACGGCCATCAAGGCCGTCGAGCACCATGGCGACAAAAATGGCGATGGCTGCAAAGGCAAAGTATTTGCTGGCCCCAGCAGTATCACCCGCACTCATGGCACTTTGCGCACTCATGGAACTGATGATGGAGTAAAAACCGGCGAACAGGTTCGCAGTGGTGAAAAGGTTCGGCAGCAGATAGATACCACGATGCCGGACTTTTCGGCCTTCGGCGTCATGCCCTTCTTCGACATGCTCATCGATAGGCAGCAGGCTATCGGCGTCTGAAGCCGCTTTTGGCTCTTCGGGACGTTCGCTCATGGACATTACCTTGCAACGATATGGAAAGTTTCGGTAGAAGCTTGGGGCCAACACGCACCCGCAAACGATCCTGCTTTATACCAGAAGCCGCCGCTTAAACGAAAAAACGCGGCCTAGGCCGCGTTTTCTCTATAGGCTGGGAACTTAGTTCTTTGCCTGGTCAACGATTTTGTTGGCGCCGATCCAAGGCATCATCGAGCGCAGTTGCCCGCCAATGACTTCGATACCGTGAGCAGCGTTGTTGCGACGCTTGGCAGTCATCGAAGGGTAGCCGGTAGCACCCTCGCTGATGAACATTTTCGCGTATTCACCGTCCTGGATGCGTTTCAGAGCGTTACGCATTGCCTGACGGGATTCAGCGTTGATGACCTCAGGGCCAGTCACGTACTCGCCGTATTCGGCGTTGTTGGAGATCGAGTAGTTCATGTTGGCGATACCGCCTTCGTACATGAGGTCAACGATCAACTTCAATTCGTGCAGGCACTCGAAGTAAGCCATTTCTGGCGCGTAACCGGCTTCAACCAGTGTTTCAAAGCCAGCCTTAACCAGTTCAACAGTACCGCCACACAGAACTGCCTGCTCGCCGAACAGGTCGGTTTCGGTTTCGTCCTTGAACGTGGTTTCGATGATGCCGGTACGACCGCCGCCTACGCCCGAAGCATAAGACAGGGCCAGGTTCTTGGCGTTGCCCGACGCATCCTGGTAGATAGCGATCAGGTCAGGGATACCACCGCCACGTACGAACTCGGAACGAACGGTGTGACCTGGCGCTTTTGGCGCGATCATGATCACGTCGAGGTCGGCACGCGGCACAACCTGGTTGTAGTGAATCGCGAAACCGTGGGAGAAGGCCAGGGTGGCGCCCTTCTTGATGTTCGGTTCGATTTCATTTTTGTACAGCGCGGACTGGAACTCGTCCGGGGTCAGAATCATGACCAGGTCCGCAGCGGCAACAGCGCTGGCAACGTCAGTTACTTTCAGGCCATGAGCTTCAGCCTTGGCGACAGTGGCCGAACCCTTGCGCAGGCCAACGGTAACGTCAACGCCGGAATCTTTCAGGTTGCAGGCTTGAGCGTGACCCTGGGAGCCGTAACCGATGATGGCTACTTTTTTGCCCTGGATGATCGAAAGGTCGCAGTCTTTGTCGTAATAAACTTTCATGATTTTCCCTTATATCCAGGCCATTCAGGCCAATTAGCACTTGTTAGTTTTAGATGCTGAGTACTTTGTCGCCACGGGCAATCCCGGTGACGCCACTGCGAACTGTTTCCAGGATCGAGGCGGTTCCAATCGACTGAATGAAACTGTCGAGCTTCTCACTGGTGCCTGTCAACTGCACGGTATACACACTGGCGCTGACATCAACGATCTGCCCACGGAAAATATCCGTGGTGCGTTTGATTTCTGCGCGCTGTGCACCCGTTGCCTTGACCTTGACCAACATCAGTTCGCGCTCGATGTGAGCGCTTTCCGACAGATCCACCAGCTTGACCACTTCGATCAGCTTGTTCAGGTTTTTGGTGATCTGCTCGATCACTTCATCATGCCCCACCGTGGTCAGGGTCAGACGCGACAGGGTCGGGTCTTCTGTTGGTGCCACGGTCAGGCTTTCGATGTTGTAGTTGCGTTGCGAAAAAAGCCCGACAACGCGAGACAATGCGCCCGGTTCGTTTTCAAGAAGCAAGGAAATAATGTGCCGCATGATTAAGTACGCTCCGTCTTGCTCAGCCACATGTCGCGCATGGAGCCATCTTTGATCTGCATCGGATAAACGTGCTCACTGGTATCAACCTGAATATCCAGGAACACCAGGCGATCCTTCATGGCAAAGGCTTCTTCCATTTTCGGCTTGAGGTCTTTCAGATCGGTGATCCGGATACCTACATGCCCGTAAGCTTCAGCCAGCTTGACGAAATCAGGCAGCGATTCCATATACGAATGGGAGTGACGACTGCCGTAGTTCATGTCCTGCCACTGACGCACCATCCCCAGCACTCCGTTGTTGAGGCTGACGATTTTGACGGGCAAGCCGTACTGCAGACAGGTGGACAATTCCTGAATGTTCATCTGAATACTGCCCTCGCCTGTCACGCAGGCAACGTCAGCATCAGGGAAGCTCAGTTTTACCCCCATCGCAGCCGGGAAACCGAAGCCCATGGTGCCCAGGCCTCCGGAGTTGATCCAGCGGTTGGGCTTGTTGAAGCGGTAGTACTGGGCCGCGAACATCTGGTGCTGCCCCACATCGGACGTTACATAGGCATCGCCCTTGGTCACTTCGCAGAGCATCTCGATAACAGCCTGAGGCTTGATCTGGCTGCCGTCGCCCTTGTTGTAAGGGAACAGGTCACCGTCTCCGCGCCACTCGTCGATTTGCTTCCACCAGCTGGCAACCGCTTCCGGGTTTGGCTTGTCGCCGATGTCCTTGAGGATGGCGACCATTTCGGTCAGCACGCTCTCAACAGGGCCTACGATCGGCACGTCCGCCTTGATGGTTTTGGAGATGGACGCCGGGTCGATATCGATATGGATGATCTTGGCATTCGGGCAGAACTTGGACGGGCCGTTGATGACCCGGTCATCGAAGCGTGCACCTACCGCAAGGATCACGTCTGCGTTGTGCATCGCCATGTTGGCCGTGAAGCTGCCATGCATGCCAAGCATGCCGATAAACTGACGGTCGGTGCCAGGGTATGCACCCAGGCCCATCAGCGTATTGGTCACGGGCACGTTGAGCATTTTTGCCAGCTCGGTCAGTGGCTCCGAGCCACCGCCCAAAATAACCCCGCCGCCTGCGTAAAGCACAGGGCGCCTGGCCGCCAGCAGCATCTCTGCCGCCTTGCGGATCTGGCCGGAGTGGCCACGCAAGGCCGGGCTGTAGGAGCGCAGCTTGGCTTTTTTCGGGAAAACGTATTCGAATTTTTC
Organism: Pseudomonas sp. TWR1-1-3; assembly: GCF_049896805.1. Classification (NCBI taxonomy): domain Bacteria; kingdom Pseudomonadati; phylum Pseudomonadota; class Gammaproteobacteria; order Pseudomonadales; family Pseudomonadaceae; genus Pseudomonas; species Pseudomonas sp. TWR1-1-3. The sequence goes on from NZ_JAFCUZ010000006.1 coordinate 5,626, forward strand.
GGCCGGGTTGGTCATGTCTTTCGGGATATCGACCACGACCGGACCAGGACGGCCGGATTGCGCCAGGTAGAACGCCTTTTTCATGACTTCCGGGATTTCCGAAGCATGCTTGATCATGAAGCTGTGCTTCACGATGGGCCGGGAGATACCGATCATGTCGGTTTCCTGGAAGGCATCAGTTCCGACCATGGTACTAGGCACCTGGCCCGAAATGATCACCATCGGAATGGAGTCCATGTAGGCAGTGGCAATACCGGTGATGGCGTTGGTAGCACCCGGCCCGGAAGTCACCAGTACTACACCGGCTTTACCGGTGGCACGGGCGTAGCCGTCAGCCATATGGGTTGCAGCTTGTTCATGACGAACCAGGATGTGGGTAACTTCCGGCTCTTTGAACAGTGCGTCGTAGACATGCAGGAGAGCACCACCTGGGTACCCGTAGATATATTTGACACCTTCGTCGCGCAAAAAGCGGACGAGCATCTCACCACCAGACAAAAGCTCCACGTTGTTCACCTCTAAAACGCCAGAATACCGTCCACAAAAATACGAACGGGTCTTAATAGGTTTACTTTTCAGCAGAGCATGAGCGACGGTGGTCGCCGACTACGTCAGCACTGACTGAGCAAGTATTGGGAACTCCCCAAGTATTGCGGGGGTTTCCCACCCAGCGCGAGGTAACGCGTTGCGGGTGTAACAGGTCGGCGCGGGTGTGCGCCTCATGATCTGCTGAGAGAGCCTGCTTCTGGCAGCCCCTCTACAGCGGGAGTTCGATTCTTGTCATTAGGCCTGTCCAAGTCAAGCCATCAATTCAATTTATTTGCATAAATCGACAGGAACGCACAAAAAAACGCGCAAAATGACAGAAGCCAACAAGAAAATGGATGGCTGCCAGTAAAAACTGGCAGCCATGACCTCAGGAGGCAGGGCTGATCAGGTGGTCAAAGTCTTGAAAATGCTTGAGCAAGGGTTTCCAGTTGCCACGACGCTGGGCAAACACATGCTCAGCCATATGCCAAATACCCGAGACACTGGGCAGAGGCTGCCCCCGTTCGACGATGGTTTTCATCTTCGGCAGGAAGATCCACTGCACCCATTGCTCAAAATCCAGGCGATCGACACTGAACGGCTCCAGGCTGGAAAGGTCGTGTTCGGTCGGGACCTTGTCACTCCACAAGCCCTGGGTGCGCATTTCGTGTTCGATCAGCAGCAGGAACCCGGCAACTTCAGATGTGCGTGCATCCATGACCATCAGAGGCTCACCTTGGCTTTTTGACGGGCCAATGCAGCACCAGCGGCATCACCTTGCTTCTCACGGGCCTGGGCAATCAAACCCCACAAGCTCGCCTGCAAATCCGGACGACCACTAACGAACGTCAAACCGCGGCGGGCAAACTGCTCAGCCTGGGCGGCATCGCCCTGGGCCATACGCACCTGAGCCAGACGATAAAGCACCTGAGGCTCACGAGGGGCCACGCGCTGGGCACGTTCAAGGCTCGATGAAGCGCCGTTCAAGTCGCCGCTCGCCTGTTGTTGCTGAGCGGTGGTAAGCAGCGCCAGCACCGGGCCATCCAGTTGCTCGTCGGCAGCCAGGCCGCCGCTGTTCGACGGAATGCCGCTGGGGGTAATGGCCGTCGGGGCACTGTAGGCCGCGCCCGGTGTGTAGCTACCCGTGTTGATGGGAGCTGCGGCAGGGCCGGGGGTGATCGGCCCCGGCGTAAATGGCTGGGTGCTGATCGGCGTCGACACACTGGCAGCGCCGCCCGGAATCATCACCACAACCCCCGAGTCCTCGGTAATCGTACGTGCCTGAGCGGCACGCGGCGCAGTGGCCTGTGGATAATTCCCCGCCGTACGCTGGGCCGAAACACGCTCGTTATTCGACACCGCAACACCAGAATCGACCACAGGGATGGACCCCTGCGGCACGCTGGCACAACCATTGAGCAAAGCCAGGGCTGAAACAGCCGCAATCCACAACTTATTCACGTCATACCCTCTTTGCTTAATTCAACCAGCCCTTGACCCAATCCATCACGGCTTCACCGGTGGCGGGCTCTTGCCCACCACAACTGGCACCAGCTGGCGGTTCACTGCCGCGAATATACGGCATCTGTACCGCGCCAGGGCAGCCGGCATCCGATCCTTGACCGGTATGCGGATCAATCCAGGCCTGCACAATGTTATCGGGCTGAGGCATGTCGAGCGGCAGCGGGTCAGCCTTCTTCATAAAGCTGGTCCACACCTGCAAGGCACCGGTTGCCCCCGTGAACGGGGTTTTGCCGTTGTCATCGCGCCCCAGCCAGACCACTGCCAGCAAGTCCTGGCTAAAGCCGGCAAACCAGCTGTCACGGGAATCGTTACTGGTGCCGGTCTTGCCCGCCAACGCGAGACTCTTGGGCAGCACGTTATAAACCGAGCGCCCCGTACCTTCGCGCATCACATGCTGCATGGCGTTCTGGATCAGAAAGATCGAGCCCGGATCAAAGCGTTGCTGGATCTGGAACGGGTAACGTTTGAGCGGCTCGCCTTCGGCTGTCAGCACGCTGCGAATGCCGCGCATCGGCGTATTGAAGCCGCCGTTGGCCAAGGTCTGGTACATGATCGCCACTTCCATCGGGCTCAAGGCACCAGCCCCCAGCAACATGGACGGGAATGCCGGAAACTCGCGCTCCACACCCAGTCGCGCCAGGGTCTTGAGTACATTAGGCACGCCGACTTCCTGCCCCAGCCTTACCGTACCGAGGTTGTAGGAGTTCATCATGGACTGATAGAGGAAAATCGTACCGTGAGAGCGGCGGTCATAGTTCTGAGGCTTCCAGATCTGACCATCAGCGCCTTTGATCGACAATGGCTCATCCGACAGCCAACTGGTCAGCGTGTACTTGCTCGGCCGCTCAAGTGCTGTGAGATAGACCGCAGGCTTGATCAGCGAGCCAATCGGTCGCACCGCATCCAGTGCACGGTTGAAACCTGCGTAGCCTGGCGCACGACTGCCGATCAGTGCCTGGACTTCGCCGGTTTCAGGGTTGGTCACCACCATGGCGGCTTCCACTTCATCCGCGCCCTTGCGCCCGGCCAGACGCTTGAAGGTCTCGCCCACCGCAGCTTCGGACTTCATCTGCAGGATCGGGTCGAAGCTGGTGAAGATTCGCAGCCCTTCTTCGGTCAAGTCTTCGTCGCGGTAGTCTTCACGCAGCTGACGCTTGACCAGATCCAGGAACCCCGGGAACGAGCTGTCTGCCAGACTGCCGCGCTTGGTCACGCCCAAAGGCATTTTTTTCGCTGCAGCCACTTGCTCGGGCGTTGCAACACCTTGCTGCTCGAGCAGGTCGAGCACCAGATTACGTCGTACAAGCGCACGCTCGGGGTAACGCCGCGGGTTATAGGCCGAGGGCCCTTTAACCATACCGACCAGCAGTGCTACCTGGTGCAACTTGAGCTCGGCCAGCGGCTGGCTGAAGAAGAACTGGCTGGCCAGACCGAAACCGTGCACCGCGCGTTGACCGTCCTGGCCGACAAACACCTCGTTGAGGTACGCCTCAAGGATTTCGCGCTTGTCATAGTGCAACTCAAGCAGCAGCGCCATCATTGCTTCGGTCAGCTTGCGGCTCAGGCTGCGTTCGTTGGTCAGGTAGAAGTTCTTGACCAGTTGCTGGGTCAAGGTACTGCCGCCCTGGCGCATTTGCCCGGCCGAGGTATTGACCCACATGGCGCGTGCAATCGACTTGGGCGACACCCCGAAATGGTGATAGAAGTCCCTGTCCTCGACGGTGACCAGGGTTTCCAGCAGAAACGGCGGTACCTGATCGATATTGATCAGGATCCGGTCTTCAAGGTTTTTCGGGTACATGCCGCCAATCAGCAGCGGCTCAAGGCGCACCACCGGCAGTTTGGAACCATTGGTCGAGGAAAGCTCGGCAACATAGTCGCCAGAAAATCTTACCCGCACCGGCTGCGCCTGCTCGGCACCTTCATAAAACTGAAAGCCACGGGTATTGAGGTCAACCGTGTTGCCATTGACGGATGCCGCGCCCGGGCCGTTGGCCACGCTTTCACGGCGATAGCCCAGCGCATCGAGCTCGGTGAGGAAGTCGTTCTTGCTCAGCTTCTGGCCGACGAACAGCTCCAGCGGGCGCGCATACACCTTGGCCGGGATGGTCCAGCGCTTTCCGGAGAATTTCTCCTGAACGATGGCATCCAGATAGACGGCAAAACCTGCCAGCACCACCAGGCCGACCAGACTGAGCTTGATTGCCCAGCCCAGCCAGGGCCTGAGGCCGCCAGAGGGACGTTTGGAACGGGAACGAGGAGATCGGGTACGAGTCATGGCGCGAGATTATACGCACTTTATTCATGTTCATCATGCGCAGCCCGGCGGTTTGCACTCCCGCTGCCAGCCGCCATAATGGCGCATCGAATATTCCCGACCTTGAAGGATCAACTGTGAGCCAGAACCTGATTGCCGCCCTGCAAAACCCGGACCTCTATCCCCATGAAGTCGAAGGATTTCAGGTTATCGAGACGCATATCTCCTGGGTCATCCTTACCGGGCCGTATGCCTATAAATTGAAGAAACCGGTCAACTTCGGCTTTCTTGACTTCACCGAACTCAGTGGCCGCGAACACTTCTGCAATGAAGAGTTGCGTCTCAACCAGCGCCTGACCGAAGGCCTGTACCTGGACGTGCTGCCGATCACCGGCAGCGCCGACGTACCAGCATTCGGTGGTGAAGGCCCGGCCATTGAATACGCGTTGAAAATGCGCCAGTTTCCGCAAAGCCAGCTGCTGAGCACACTGCAAGCCAATGGCGAACTGAATGCCGGCCATGTCGACGAAATGGCCCAGCAGATCGCCCGCTTCCACATGCAGGCGCCCCATGTGCCTGCTGCGCACTACCAGGGCACGCCTGAGGCGGTAATGGACCCGGTTCGTCAGAACTTCGAACAAATTCGCCCGTTCCTTTCGGACAAAGCCGACCTGTTGCAACTGGAAGCACTCCAGGCCTGGGCAGAGGCCAGCTTCACCCGCCTCAAACCGCTGTTCGAACAGCGCAAGGCCCAAGGCTTCATTCGCGAATGCCACGGTGACATTCACCTGGGCAATGCCACGATGATTGACGGCAAAGTAGTGATTTTCGACTGCATCGAGTTCAACGAACCGTTCCGCTTCACCGACGTCTACGCCGATACCGCCTTCCTGGCGATGGACCTCGAAGACCGCGGTCTGAAATGCCTGGCCCGCCGTTTCGTCAGCCAGTACCTGGAACTGACTGGTGATTATCATGGCCTGGAGCTGCTGAACTTCTACAAGGCCTACCGCGCACTGGTTCGCGCCAAAGTCAGCCTGTTCAGCATGCCTGCCGAAGCCAGCCCTGTGCAGCGCGCAGCCACTCTGCGTCAATACCGCAACTACGCGAACCTGGCAGAGAGCTACAGCACGATTCCTTCACGTTTTCTGACCATTACGCACGGTGTTTCGGCTGTAGGTAAAAGCTCGGTAGCCATGCGACTGGTTGAAGCTTTGGGGGCGATTCGCCTGCGCTCAGACGTCATCCGCAAGCAACTGTTCGGTCAGCAGACGGCAGAAAACGCAGTCGGCGATGGCATCTACAACGCCGACGCCAGCGTAGCTACCTACAATAAACTGCATGAACTGGCCGGCATCGTCCTGCGTGCAGGCTTCCCGGTGGTGATCGATGCCACCTACCTCAAGCGTGAGCAGCGCGATGCGGCCGCCAAAGTGGCCGAAGCGACAGGTGTTCCTTGCCTGATCCTTGACTGCACCGCCCCGGACGCCGTGATCGAAGGCTGGCTGGCCCATCGCAAGTCCGTGGGTACCGACCCGTCTGACGCCACCCTGGAAGTAGTCAAAGCTCAGCAAGCCAGCCGCGAAGCGCTGGGCGCTGATGAGATCCTGCGCAGCAAGCGTGTTGAAACCCACAACAGCAAAAGCCTCGACACTCTGATTGCCGACATTCGCCAGCGCTTGCCGGGCCTGTAAGGTCCATGTTCGCCGTGGAACCGCAACGGTTTCACGGCGTTTACCTGCGTAACATCGCCCGTTAACACAAATACGACATCAGATCCGGCGCTGGCGTTTCACAGTCGCCAAGGTGGATTGAATGGTCATGGGCGCTCTACCCTCTTGGGTCCAGGGAACTGATTTGCGCCTTACTACAGCACATTCGCTCAATTCCAACTCCGCCTTGTTCCAAAACCGACTAACGGACTACGAATTTCCTACTGAGCGCTACACTCAATAGAGTCAACATACCCCGTAAACGCTGAGCTCACGCCGTCGCAAGGAGAGCTGATGAACGATGAACTCCAGCATTTGAAAAATCTTGGCAAGACCTCTTCACAATGGCTGCACGCTGTTGGCATTCACAGTGCCGCGGACTTGAAGCGCCTGGGCGCAGTGGATGCCTACCGGGCGGTGAAGGCACGAGGGTTCAGAGCCTCCAAAGTACTTTTATATGCTATCGAAGGTGCCCTGCTGGATGTTCACTGGAACGATATTCCTGCAGAACGCAAAGAGGCCCTCAATCAGCAAGTCGAGCATCTGGCCACACTGAAAAAGGCCTGATACGGCAGGCTGGCAACGAACACGATGAACGGTAAAAAACAGTTGTTGACTTGGTAATGAGAATTGTTATGATTACGCCATCTGGTCGCGAGACCAGTCGATCTTCTGAAAGGCCCTTGGTTCGGACTCTCAGAAAATCTCCTCATCAGGCTAATCACGGTTATTTGACCCGGCTCTTGCCGGGTCTTTTTTTGCCTGTGGAAAAGTGCTTGGGCGGCTGCTCAGCGAGCAATTACCATCGGGCAACCCAGCTCCGGGTGCGGCTGCACTAAAACATCGAGCCCAAACACGGCCTTGAGTTCATCCGGCTGCAATACCGCTTGCGGGCAATCCAGAGCCCGTGGGCGCCCCTGTTCCAGCAAGAGCAAGCGGTCACAGTAACGCGCCGCCAGGTTAAGGTCATGCAGGATGATCAACACCGCGGCGCCGCGATCAGCAAATGCCCGAATGGCCTTGAGCGTGGTGTGCTGATGCAAGGGGTCGAGCATTGAAGTGGGTTCATCAAGCAACAGGGTCTGCCCATTTTGCCCCGGCCATAATTGCGCCAGTACCCGTGCCAGATGCACACGCTGACGCTCGCCCCCCGATAAGGCCAGGTAGCTGCGCCCCGCAAGATGCTCAACATCGGCGGCCTGCAATGCCTCATGGATTATTTCGGCGTCGCGAGTGCGACCCGTCTGATGAGGCAGTCGGCCCATGCCCACCACTTCTTCAACGCGAAAGGCAAAATCCAGGGTCGAGGTTTGCGGCAGGACAGCGAGGCGTTGTGCCCGCTGCGCGCCCTTCCAGTGGCTCAAGGCCAGCTCATCCAGCCAGACCTGCCCGCCACTCGGCGCCAGCTCCCCGCACAAGGCCGCCAGCAGAGTACTTTTACCCGCGCCATTGGGGCCGAGCACACCCAGTACTTCCCCCGGGCGTACATCAAGGGTGACATCCGCCAGCACGATTTTCTGATCGCGACGGATCTGCAGGTTTTCCGTACGCAGCATCAGTGGCGTCCTCGCATCAGCAAATACAGGAAGAAAGGTGCACCGAGAAACGCAGTAACAATCCCGATGGGCAGTTCGGCTGGCGCCAGCGCCAGGCGAGCGATCAAGTCGGCAAACAGCAACAAGGTGGCCCCCGCCAGTACCGAAGCAGGCAACAGCACCCGGTGATCAGGCCCCGCCAGCAGTCGTACCAGATGCGGCACCACCAGCCCGATAAAGCCAATCATGCCTGCCGCTGCCACAGCGGCCCCCACCCCCAGGGCCGTGCAGAACACCAGTTCGCGCTTCAGGCCTTCAACGTCGATGCCCAGGTGATTGGCTTCGGATTCCCCCAACAGCAGTGCATTGAGCGCGTTCGCCCGCCGGGGCAGCCACAGTGCGACCCCCACCGTCACAATCAACAGTGGCCACAGCCGTGCATAGCTGGCGCCATTGAGACTGCCCAGGTTCCAGAATGTCAGGGTGCGCAAGGTCGCGTCATCGGCGAGATAGGTAAACAAACCCACAGCAGAACCAGCCAAGGCTGTCAGGGCAATGCCCGCAAGCAACATCACCGCCACATTGGTCTGACCGTTGCGCCGGCCCAACCGATACACCAGCGCCGTCACCCCCAAACCACCGATAAACGCACACAGCGACAGCAGGTACGGGCCCATCACTTCCGGCAACCCGCCAAAAGCAGCCCCGCCGACAATCGCGATCGCCGCCCCGAGGGCGGCGCCGCTGGATACGCCGACCAACCCCGGATCGGCCAGCGGGTTGCGAAACAACCCCTGCATGGCTACACCTGAGAGCGCCAGCACGCCACCCACCGCCAGCCCCAACAAGGTTCGCGGCAAGCGGATCTGCCCCAGGATCAATTCGGCCTGCTCCAGGCCTTCACCCGCAATCGGCACCCCGATCAGGCGCAGTGCCGCGCGCAAGGTGTCAAACAACGGCAGGCTCACCGGCCCCAGTGCCAGCGACAGCCAGATCGACAACAGGCACAACGCGCTCAAACCTGTAAACAGGGCCCGGGGTTTAACCAACGTCCTCATTGGCTGACCGGAACCGCGGGATAGAACTCAGCCGTCAGTTGCTTCAGGCGTTCCGGCAGACGCGGCCCCAGGCCACCCACCAGCAGCGTCGGGTCCAGCTCATAGACACGGCCATTTTTAGCGGCGCGTATAGATGCCAGTACCGGGTTTTCTTTCATAAGCGCTTTGCGCGCCGCCTCACCGGTCAGGCTGCGGTCGGCAAATACCAGCACTTCAGGGTTGAGCCCCGCCAGCGCTTCCACCGAAAACGGCTTGTAACCGCTGTGGGTCGCCAGGTTATGTCCCCCCGCTTGCGTCAGCAGCCAGTCCGCCGCCGTATCTTTGCCAGCAATCATCGGTTTACCACCGGCATGGCCCAACAGTAGCAATACCCCGGGTGCCTGATGACTGGCTTGTGCGGCCTTGACCTGCTGTTGATGCTCTTCCAGTTGCTGCTGGTAGTCCTTGAACACTTGCGCTGCCTGCGCCTCATCCCCCAACAGGCGCCCCAAATGCTGCAAGGTGCCCTCAAGGCTGGCAAGGTCTGCCTGGGCCGAAAACATCTCCACCGGCACACCGGCACCGCGAATCTGCAACAACACCGCGGCCGGGCCCATTTCTTCAGTGCCGATCAGCACATCCGGCTTCAGGCTCAGGACACCTTCTGCCGAGAGTTGGCGCTGATAGCCGATACTGGGCAGCGACTTGAGTGATTCAGGATGCTGGCTGGTGGTATCGACCCCAACCAATTTAGACTCCGCACCCAATACGCTGACCCACTCCGAAAGCGCTCCTCCGGCGCTGACCCAACGTTGTGGCAACTCGCCAGCCAGGCTGACATGACTGATCATAAGGCCTGCACAGAACGTAATCAGGCGGGTACTCAGGCGCATACAGAGGCTTTCCTTGAATAAAGAGGGCTCACAATTTTCACGCTGTGAAAACAGCACATGCAGAGCAAGCCGCCATTTGATAATTGTTTGCATTTGCACGTCAACCTGTTAACCCGCTCAGAAACCCGTCATCGACTCAACCGTTTAGCTGTTATTAAGGATTGTCATGAAGTTTTTATGCTCATCGCATGCACTGAGCGAAGGTACCAGCCGTGGCTTTGAGCTTGATGAAGTGCGGCTGCTGATCACTCGCCGGGAGGGTCGGGTGTATGCCTACAAAAACCGCTGCCCCCATCGCGGGGTGGCACTGGAATGGCAACCCGACCAGTTTCTCGACCCCAGCGCCAGCCTGATCCAGTGTTCAACCCACGCAGCATTGTTCCTGATCGAAAGCGGGGAATGCGTGGCCGGGCCCTGCGCGGGACAATTTCTGACAGCCCTCGACTGCCGTGAAGACAGCCAAGGGATCTGGATTACACCGCAAGCCTCAGAGGATGACGTCTAGACGGCGATCAACCACTACAGCATCCGATGTCAGGCTGACCCCATAAGCCAGCACCTGCACCCCGGCCGCCACAGCCTCGCGCAGGGCAGCGGCATAACCCGGGTCGATTTCTTCAGCCGGACGCACCGCATCGATCCCCGTCAGGTTGACGCAATACAACTGCACTGCACGCACGCCTTCCTTCGCCAGGGTAGCCAGCTCGCGCAGATGCTTGGCGCCACGCTGGGTCACGGCATCCGGAAATGCCGCGACACGGGAACCGTCAAACCCCAGGGTGACACTCTTGACCTCGACATAGGCAAAGCCCTGCGGGTACTCAAGGCGAAAATCGATGCGACTTTTTTCCTGCCCGTAAGGGACCTCGCGCTTGAGCGCGGTAAAACCCTCCAGCTCGGTAATCACCCCGGCCAGCAGCGCCTCTTCGATCAAGTGATTGGCGCGCCCGGTGTTCACGCACGCCAGCCGTCCTTGCGGGGTTTGGCTGATTTCCCAGGTACCCGGCAACTTGCGCTTGGGGTCGTTGGAACGACTGAACCACACCTGACCACCCTCGACCATGCAATTGAGCATGGAACCGGTGTTCGGGCAGTGGATGGTCATCAACTCGCCGGCGCTGGTTTCGATATCCGCCAAAAAGCGCTTATAGCGCTTGATCAGGCGCCCTTCTTCCAGTTCAGGTGAAAAACGCATCAGCCCTTCCAGCTCTTGAGGCCACGGGCAATCCGCTCAACAGCTTCCTGCAGGCGTGGCAAATTTTGGGTATAGGCAAAGCGTACGTGATGCCCGGATTTGTAACGGCCGAAATCCAGGCCTGGGGTAAAGGCGATGTGCTGGGTTTCCAGAAAATGCTGACAAAACGCGAAGGCATCACCGCCAAACGCGCTGATGTCGGCATACAGGTAAAACGCACCTTCAGGCTCAACCGCAATGCCAAAGCCCAGCTCGCGCAAGGCCGGCAACAGGAAATCGCGACGACGGCCAAACTCGGCCCGACGCTCTTCCAGAATCGCCAGGGTCTGCGGTTCGAAGCAGGCCAATGCTGCGTACTGGGCCATGCTTGGCGCGCTGATATAGAGATTCTGTGCGAGTTTCTCCAGGTCGGCCACTGCCTCTGGCGGCGCCACCAGCCAGCCCAGGCGCCAGCCGGTCATGCCGAAATACTTGGAAAAACTATTAAGCACAAACGCGCTGTCATCAACTTCCAGCACACTCGCCGCATCACAGCCATAGGTCAGGCCGTGATAGATCTCATCCACCACCAGATGCCCATTGCGGGCCTTGACCGCTGCAGACAGGGCTGCCAGTTCGTCACGACTCAACAGTGTGCCGGTCGGATTGGCCGGGGACGCCACCAACGCGCCTACGCTGTCCTGGTTCCAGTGGCGTTCGACCAGTTCGGCTGTGAGTTGATAGCGCACATCGGGGCCTACAGGCACCAGTTGGGCCGCCCCCTCTACCAAACGCAGGAAATGTCGGTTACATGGGTAGCCTGGGTCTGCTAGCAACCAGTGTTTACCCGGATCAACCAGCAGGCTGGAAGCCAGTAACAGGGCACCAGAACCACCGGGCGTTATAAGAATTCGCCCGGGGTCGATATTCAAGCCATAGCGCTGCCGGTAAAACCCGCTGATCGCTTCACGCAGTTCCGGCAGGCCACGGGCGGCGGTATAACGGGTTTTGCCGGCGGCCAGGGCAGCCTGGCCGGCAGCAATGATCGGCTCGGCCGTGGTGAAGTCCGGCTCGCCGATTTCCAGGTGAATCACATCGTGCCCGGCAGCCTGCAACTCATTGGCCCGCGCCAACAACGCCATCACGTGGAACGGTTCGATTGCGCGGCTGCGCGCACTGTATGACTGAGCCATGAGCCTGCCTTCCTGGGTAAGCAAAAAGCCGATTCTACCCAAGCAGTGCTATAAGAGAGAGCTAATTACGGTCTTAGCCCACTTGCCGATAGAACCAAACAACCCGGCCTTTAGTCATAGCTCGACTAAAATTATTAATTAGCCACTAATCTCAAGCACCACAGGCTCTGCACACATACCCTGAGAACGGGCTGGACATGCGGGAGTAGCGCAGCCCGATTTGATCTGGTAAGTTCGCCCGCTTGCAGCCGCAGGGCCGGCAGGTGTCGGTGATGTTGCAATCCTGCGCAATGGATTAGAAGAATGAGAGGCGGTCCATTTCATGCCCACACAAGCAAAGCAACAGAATACTCAACTTAGCGGCTTCGAACCCTACGTTGAAAAGAAGGGTGAAGAGTACATGGGCGAGCCCATGCGTAAACACTTCACCAAGATTCTGCAAAAGTGGAAACAGGACTTGATGCAGGAAGTCGACCGCACCGTTGATCATATGAAAGACGAAGCGGCAAACTTTCCTGACCCATCCGACCGCGCGAGCCAGGAAGAAGAATTCAGCCTGGAACTGCGCGCCCGCGATCGCGAGCGCAAGCTGATCAAGAAAATCGACAAGACGCTGCAACTGATTGAAGACGAAGAATATGGCTGGTGCGAATCCTGCGGCGTCGAAATCGGTATCCGTCGACTCGAGGCCCGCCCTACTGCCGACATGTGCGTAGACTGCAAGACCTTGGCTGAAATCAAGGAAAAACAAGTCGGCAAGTAATCGCCAACTTGACCAGATGGGGCGTGCGAACGCCCCATTTTTGTTTGTGAAATTTCAGTGCCCTGCGTGGGAGCGGGCTTGCTCGCGATAGCATCACCGCGCCAAAGGTTCAAAACCGGGTTGCCCCATCGCGAGCAAACCCGCTCCCACAAGAAATCGGCCCACGTCCATGACTGCACCCTCCTATATCGGGCGCTTCGCCCCAACGCCCAGTGGCCATCTGCATTTTGGCTCGTTGGTCGCCGCCCTTGCGTCATACCTCGATGCCCGCTCCGTAGGTGGCCGCTGGTTGCTGCGCATGGAAGATCTCGATCCGCCGCGGGAAATGCCCGGCGCCCAGGCCGCGATTCTCGATGCCCTTGAGCGCTACGGTTTTGAATGGGACGGCGAACTGGTCCGTCAAAGCGAACGCCACGAAGCCTATGCGCACGTGCTAAACCGACTGTTCAGCATGGGCCTGGCCTACGCCTGCACCTGTTCACGCAAACAGCTGGAAGGTTACAACGGCATTTACCCCGGCTTTTGCCGCAATGCCGGGCACTCAATGGATAACGCAGCCATCCGCATTCGCGTCCCTGAGCTGGAATATGCCTTCACCGACCGGGTTCAGGGCGAGTTCCGCCAGCACCTGGGGCGCGATGTCGGTGATTTCGTGATTCGTCGCCGCGACGGACTCTATGCCTACCAATTGGCGGTGGTGCTCGATGATGCCGCCCAGGGTGTGACCGATATCGTGCGTGGCGCCGACCTGCTCGACTCCACCCCGCGCCAACTTTACCTGCAAGAGTTGCTGGGCTTATCACAACCGCGCTATCTGCATGTGCCACTGATCGTGCAGCCTGATGGCCACAAACTCGGCAAATCCTACCGCTCACCGCCCCTGACCCCGGAGCAGGCCACCCCGCTGCTGCTGCGGGCCTTGCGTGCTCTGGGTCAGACAACAGAGCAACACCTGAACGACGCTACCCCGCGTGAGGTGCTGGATTGGGGCATTGCCCACTGGAACGCCGCCAATATCCCACGCACACTGACCCTCGCCGAGGCGCAATTACGCTGACAGCCCTTGCAGGTTGCCAGCCATCCGTTACCATCGCCGCACGTTTTTGGGCATGCGGCCTGTAAAAGTGAGGGCGGGATGTATATCTATCGATTGGTCCTGTTGCTGGTTGTCGGGATCTACCTGTTTTCTCCCGCCATCATGGATTGGTGGATCGATGCGACAGGCGCCTGGTACCGGCCCTATCTGCTCTGGCTGATTCTGATCGTTGTGACCTTTATTCTGCAGAGCCAAAAAGATGCCGATGAGCTTTAGCCTGACCCAGATGATCCTGATCAGCGCCGCCTACCTGCTGGTGCTGTTTGGCGTGGCCTGGATCAGTGAACGCGGCATGATCCCGCGCGCAATCATTCGTCACCCGCTGACCTACACCCTGTCTTTGGGCGTTTACGCCAGTGCCTGGGCGTTCTACGGCACAGTGGGGCTGGCTTACGAATATGGCTACGGCTTTTTGTCCAGCTACCTTGGGGTTTCCGGGGCTTTTCTGCTGGCGCCTGTGTTGCTTTACCCCATTTTAAAAATCACCCGCACCTACCAACTCTCATCGCTGGCCGACCTGTTCGCCTTTCGCTTCCGCAGCACCTGGGCCGGAGCCCTGACCACGATTTTCATGCTGATAGGCGTGTTACCGTTATTGGCCCTGCAAATCCAGGCCGTGGCCGACTCCATCAGCATCCTCACCCGCGAGCCGGTGCAACACCGCGTAGCCCTGAGCTTCTGCGCACTGATCACCCTGTTTACGATCTTCTTCGGCTCTCGGCATATAGCCACCCGTGAGAAACACGAAGGCCTGGTATTCGCCATTGCCTTTGAGTCGGTGATCAAGCTGATCGCCATTGGCGGTGTGGGTCTTTACGCGCTTTATGGCGTGTTCGATGGCCCGCAACAGCTGGAAGTCTGGCTGCTGCAAAACCAGACCGCCCTCGCCGCACTGCACACACCGCTTCAAGAAGGGCCATGGCGCACCCTGCTGCTGGTATTTTTCGCCTCGGCCATTGTGATGCCGCACATGTATCACATGACCTTCACCGAGAACCTCAACCCGCGCGGGCTGGTCAGCGCCAGCTGGGGCCTGCCGCTGTTCCTGTTGCTGATGAGCCTGGCCGTGCCGCTGATCCTGTGGGCCGGCCTCAAGCTGGGCGCCACCACCAATCCGGAATACTTCACACTCGGTATCGGTATTGCCGCCAACAGCAAACCCCTGGCGCTGCTGGCTTATGTGGGCGGGCTTTCGGCCTCCAGCGGGCTGATTATCGTCACCACCCTGGCGCTTTCGGGCATGGCCCTCAACCACCTGGTGCTGCCGCTTTATCAACCGCCCGCCGAAGGTAATATCTACCGCTGGCTGAAGTGGACCCGCCGCGCCCTGATCGTTGCCATTATCATGGCCGGCTACGGCTTCTACCTGCTGCTGGGCGCCGAGCAGGATCTGGCCAACCTCGGCATCGTGGCCTTTGTCGCCACGTTGCAGTTTTTGCCGGGCGTGCTCTCGGTACTGTACTGGCCGACGGCCAACCGACGTGGCTTTATTGCCGGTCTGCTGGCCGGGATACTGGTGTGGATGGCGAGCATGCTGTTCCCGCTGATCGGCAACTTCCAGGGCTTCTATATCCCGTGGTTGAACATGATCTATGTGCTGGACGATACCAGCTGGCACATGGCAGCCATCGCCTCGCTGGCGGCCAACGTGCTGATGTTCACCCTGATTTCCCTGTTCACCAACGCCAGCCCTGAAGAAGCCAGTGCCGCCGAAGCCTGTGCTGTGGATAACGTACGCCGCCCGCAACGTCGCGAGCTGCACGCGGCCTCCCCGCAGGAGTTCGCTACTCAGCTGGCCAAACCTCTGGGCGCCAAAGCGGCGCAAAAAGAAGTCGAACAGGCGCTGCGTGACCTTTTCCTGCCTTTCGATGAACGTCGCCCCTATGCCTTGCGACGCCTGCGCGACAGGATCGAAGCCAACCTTTCCGGCCTGATGGGCCCCAGCGTCGCACAAGATATGGTCGAAACCTTTTTGCCCTACAAGTCCGGCGGCGAAAACTACGTTACCGAGGACATTCACTTTATCGAAAGCCGGCTTGAGGACTACCACTCACGCCTTACCGGGCTGGCAGCCGAGCTCGACGCCTTGCGCCGTTATCACCGCCAGACCCTGCAAGAGTTGCCGATGGGCGTGTGTTCACTGGCCAAGGATCAAGAGATCCTGATGTGGAACAAGGCCATGGAAGAGTTGACCGGCATCCCGGCCCAGCGCGTGGTGGGTTCGCGCCTGGGTACCCTGGGCGATCCATGGCGCGAGTTGCTGCAAGGTTTTATCGACCTGCCGGACGAACACTTGCACAAGCAGCACCTGGCCCTTGATGGCCAGACCCGCTGGCTCAACCTGCACAAAGCCGCCATTGACGAGCCGCTGGCACCGGGTAACAGCGGCCTGGTGCTGCTGGTCGAGGACCTGACGGAAACCCAGATGCTCGAAGACAAGCTGGTGCACTCCGAACGCCTGGCCAGCATCGGGCGGCTGGCGGCAGGGGTGGCTCACGAAATCGGCAACCCGGTCACCGGCATTGCCTGCCTGGCGCAGAACCTGCGCGAGGAACGCGAAGACGATAGCGAACTGACCGAAATCAGCAGCCAGATACTTGAACAGACCAAACGCATCTCACGCATCGTCCAGTCTCTGATGAGCTTCGCCCATGCCGGCAGCCATCAACACAATGACGAGCCCGTCTGTCTGGCCGAAGTAGCCCAGGATGCCATTGGCCTGCTGGCCCTGAACCGACGCAATTTCGAAGTGCAATTCTACAACCTGTGCGACCCGGACCACTGGGTCGACGGCGACCCGCAGCGGCTCGCCCAGGTATTGATCAACCTGCTCTCCAACGCCCGCGACGCGACGCCTGCCGGCAGTGCCGTACGGGTCAAGAGCGAGGCCAGCGAGCACACCGTCGACCTTATTGTGGAAGATGAAGGCACTGGCATTCCGCAGAACATCATGGACCGGTTGTTCGAACCGTTTTTCACCACCAAGGACCCTGGCGAAGGTACAGGTCTGGGCCTTGCACTGGTCTATTCCATCGTTGAAGAGCATTATGGACAAATCACCATCGACAGCCCGGCTGACATTCACAGCCAACGCGGAACCCGTATCCGGGTGACACTACCGCGTCATGTCGAAGCGACGTCCGCTGTGAACTGAGACCGTCGAGAGAACCGAATCAATGCCGCATATTTTGATCGTCGAAGATGAAACCATCATCCGCTCCGCCCTACGCCGCTTACTGGAGCGCAATCAATACCAGGTCAGCGAGGCTGGCTCGGTGCAAGAGGCGCAGGAGCAGTTCAGCATCCCGTCGTTTGACTTGATTGTCAGCGACCTGCGCCTGCCCGGCGCTCCGGGGACCGAGCTGATCAAGCTTGGCCAGGGCAAGCCGGTGCTGATCATGACCAGCTATGCCAGCCTGCGCTCGGCCGTGGACTCGATGAAAATGGGCGCGGTGGACTACATCGCCAAACCTTTTGATCACGACGAAATGCTGCAAGCGGTGGCGCGCATTCTGCGTGACCGGCAAAACACCCAGAGCGCGCCGGCCGAACGCCCTGCCAAAGCAGGCACCGCTGACAAAAACACGGTGGATAACAGCAACGGTGAAATCGGCATCATCGGTTCGTGCCCGCCAATGCTGGACATGTACAGCAAGATTCGCAAAGTAGCGCCCACTGACTCCAATGTGCTGATCCAGGGTGAATCCGGCACAGGTAAAGAGCTGGTAGCCCGCGCCCTGCACAACCTGTCGCGCCGCGCCAAAGCACCGATGATCTCGGTCAACTGCGCGGCCATCCCGGAATCCCTGATCGAGTCCGAACTGTTCGGCCACGAAAAAGGCGCGTTTACCGGCGCCAGCGCTGGCCGTGCCGGTCTGGTTGAAGCGGCCGATGGCGGCACGCTGTTCCTCGATGAAATCGGCGAATTGCCGCTTGAGGCCCAAGCCCGACTGCTGCGCGTGCTGCAGGAAGGCGAGATTCGCCGGGTTGGCTCGGTACAGTCGCAGAAGGTCGATGTTCGCCTGATTGCCGCGACCCACCGCGACCTGAAAAGCCTGGCCAAGGTAGGCCAGTTCCGCGAAGACCTGTACTACCGCCTGCACGTTATCGCGCTCAAGCTGCCTGCGCTGCGTGAACGTGGCGCTGACGTCAACGAAATCGCCAACGCCTTCCTCGCCCGCCAAAGTGCTCGCGTGGGTCGCACCGACCTCAAATTCGCCCCCGATGCCGAACGGGCGATCAGCCATTACTCATGGCCGGGTAACGTGCGCGAGCTGGAAAACGCTGTTGAGCGCGCGGTGATCCTCTGTGAAAGCCCGGAAATCTCGGCTGAACTGCTGGGTATCGATATTGAACTGAGCGACCTGCAAGACGATGACTTCATCGGCCTGGCCCCGCAGCAGAGCATCAGTAACGGTAACACCAGCCTTGATCCCACCGAGGACCTGTCACTGGAAGACTACTTCCAGCACTTCGTCCTTGAGCATCAGGACCATATGACCGAGACCGAACTGGCTCGAAAACTGGGGGTCAGCCGCAAATGCTTGTGGGAGCGACGTCAGCGTCTGGGAATCCCGCGACGCAAAACCGGCGTGCCAAGCGAGGGCTAGGTAACAGCGCCAGAGGTAACCAACTGTTACCTCTGTTAAATCACGTAACAAAAGCCGGGTCTTACGGTAACGATGACCCGGCTTTTTTTTGCCCGGAAAAAGGCCAAAACCCTGAAAACCCCTTATTTTGCTGGGCCGCACAAAAGTTGGCACGCACCCTGCTATATGTATTCGTACAAGAACAATAAGAATCACAGCAGCACACAATAAAAATAAGACGTATCGGCTCACGCATAACAAGAACAACACGGCGGAGGCGCAGCTAACTGATTGTTTTGGAGAGGTGTTGTAAATGGGGCTTGCCCCGCGACCAGGCAGAGAACAACAAAAACTGCACTTAAAGCAGAACCTGAACTGGTTGGATCATTGATCACATCAACGCAGCGACCAAAGCAATCCGTTTGCTCTTATCTCCCGATTGGGAGGGTTGCACAGGCAAGACCTTTGTAACCAGGGCGATTAACAAAAACAAAAAGCCCGCAATCAATAATAAAAATAGAGCACGCAACTAATTCTGGGGGAGCTTCGGCTCCCCTTGTGGTTTCTGCGATTTAACAAATCCCCTCGCAACCGTCTAAACCGTGCCTCTTACAGCTATTTATGCTTACGGCTTGCAGCTTCGCTCGCAAGAGCGGCTAAGCGTCCTACACCATCCCCTGACTAAATGCTAGAATCCCCGCCCATCATGCGGTCATTCTTCGTTTTGGCCGAACATTCCTTCAAACAGTGCATCCCATGCTGAAGAAGCTGTTCCAGTCATTCCGTTCTCCCAAGCGTCGTACGCAACAACTGCGCAGCACCCCTGAAGTGCTCAACAGCAGCCAACACTCGCTGCAACGTGCCCAGTTCAGCCGCTACGCGGTCAATATCGTCGAACGCCTGCAGAACGCCGGTTACCAGGCCTATCTGGTTGGCGGTTGCGTACGCGACATGCTGCTCAATATCACGCCAAAAGACTTTGACGTCGCCACCAGCGCCACGCCCGAGCAAGTGCGCGCCGAATTTCGCAATGCGCGAATCATCGGTCGTCGTTTCAAGTTGGTGCATATCCACTTTGGCCGCGAAATCATTGAAGTCGCGACCTTCCGTGCCAATCACCCGCAAAACGACGAAGAGGAAGACAGCAACCAGTCCTCGCGTAACGAAAGCGGGCGCATCTTGCGCGACAACGTCTACGGCACCCTTGAAGAAGACGCCCAGCGTCGTGACTTCACGATCAACGCCCTGTACTACGACCCGGTCAGCGAGCGCATCCTCGATTACGCCAATGGCGTACACGATATCCGCAACCGCTTGCTACGCCTGATCGGCGACCCGCAACAGCGCTACCAGGAAGACCCGGTTCGCATGCTGCGCGCCGTGCGCTTTGCCGCCAAGCTCAACTTTGGTATCGAAAAGCACACCGCCGAACCAATCCGCGAACTGGCGCCGATGCTGCGGGAAATCCCTTCCGCGCGCCTGTTCGAAGAAGTGCTCAAGCTGTTCCTCTCCGGTAACGCTTCCGACACCTTCGAGATGCTGGTTGACCTCGAGTTGTTCGACCCTCTGTTCCCGGCCAGCGCCGAAGCACTGGAGCACAACCCGACCTACACCCACACCCTGATCAGCGAAGCCTTGCGCAACACTGATCTGCGCATCAAACAGGGCAAACCGGTGACCCCGGCCTTCCTGTTTGCCGCCCTGTTGTGGCCCGCGTTGCCTGCACGCGTATTGCGCCTGCAAGATCAAGGCATGCCGCCCATTCCTGCCATGCAGGAAGCCGCCCATGAACTGATCGCCGAGCAATGCCAGCGTATTGCTATTCCCAAGCGCTTCACCATGCCGATTCGCGAGATCTGGGACATGCAGGAGCGCCTGCCGCGTCGCAGCGGCAAACGCGCCGACATGTTGCTCGACAACCCGCGTTTCCGTGCCGGGTATGACTTCTTGCTCTTGCGTGAAAGCGCCGGCGAGCAGACCAATGGCCTGGGCGAATGGTGGACCGACTATCAGGACGCCAATGACAGCGGCCGCCGCGAGATGATCCGCGACCTGAGCAACGCCAAGGATGACGGTACCGGTCCTGCACCGCGCAAACGTCGCCGTACCAGCGGTGCCAAGCGTAAACGCAGCGCCGCAGCGGACGAGTAAGCGATGGAACGCGTCTACATTGGAATGGGCAGCAATCTGGCTGACCCGGCGGATCAATTGCGCAGTGCTGTCCAGGCCCTGGCGCAATTGCCGGACTCCCGATTCATCGGGGTTTCAGCATTTTATCAAAGCGATTCGCTGTTGCCTGGCCAGCCGCGCTACACCAATGCCGTAGCGGCCATCGACAGCTCGCTGGCGCCGCTGGACCTGCTCGATGCCCTGCAGGCCATCGAACTGGACCAGGGACGCGAGCGTCAAGAACGTTGGGGCCCGCGCACTCTGGACCTGGACATCTTGCTATTCGGCGATCGACTGATCGACGAGCCCCGCCTTAAAGTCCCGCACTACCACATGCACGCCCGGCCTTTTGTGCTGTATCCGCTGGCCGAACTGGCGCCTGCATCGCTGAAACTCTCCGATGGCCGCACGCTCGCGCAATTGCTCGATGACTGCCCATTTATCGGGCTTGAGCGAATCCCCTCTTAAGCTGAATCGAATCAATACCCGGGTAACACCATTGCGGTAACACCCGGAATTGACTTCCAGTGCCCTCGTCACGACTATAGGCATCCCGCAGCCATCCACAGGATGGTGCAATGTGAAAAGCAGGCTTTATAAGCGCCCTCTATAAAGGTGTGCCTGTTCATAACGATGAATCACACGCGTTACTCGCAGTGGTTACCACACTGCCTGACGAGGATCCTTTTCATGCCAGCTATTACCCTGACCACCCTGCAAGGCCTTAAGCAAAAAGGTGAAAAAATCACCATGCTGACGTGCTATGACGCCACCTTCGCCCACGCCTGCAATCAGGCCGGTGTTGAAGTGCTATTGGTAGGCGACTCCCTGGGCATGGTTCTACAAGGGCATGACAGTACATTGCCTGTGACGACCGCTGACATGGCCTACCACGTGGCCTGCGTCAAACGCGGTAACCAGGACGCTCTGATCCTGGCGGACATGGCCTTTATGGCCAACGCCACCCTGGAACAAAGCCTCAACAACAGCGCGGTGCTGATGAAGGCCGGCGCGCATATGGTCAAGGTCGAAGGCGCCGTGTGGCTGGCCGAGTCGATCCGGGCCATGACTGAACGCGGCATCCCCGTGTGCGCGCATATGGGCCTGACCCCGCAGACCGTGAACGTGCTGGGGGGTTACAAGGTACAAGGCCGCAACGAAAACCAGGCGCGCCAGATGCGTGCCGATGCCATTGCCCTGGAACAGGCGGGGGCGGCCATGCTGCTGCTCGAATGTGTACCCAGCGAACTGGCAAAAGAGATCACCCACGCGGTCAAGATCCCGGTCATCGGCATCGGCGCCGGCAGTGACACCGACGGCCAGGTCCTGGTGCTGCACGACATGCTGGGCCTTTCACTGACCGGCCGCGTGCCCAAGTTCGTGAAAAACTTCATGAGCGGCCAGCCCGATATCCAGTCCGCCCTGCGCGCCTACGTCACTGAAGTCAAAGCCGTCAGCTTTCCTGCTACCGAACACGGATTCTCTGCATGAACACAGTTAAAACCGTTCGCGAACTGCGCGCCGTCATCGCCCGCGCACGCCGTGAAGGCAAACAGATAGCACTGGTCCCGACCATGGGCAATCTGCACAGTGGCCATGGCGCACTGGTAACCACCGCCGCACAACAGGCCGATTTCGTGGTGGCGAGCATTTTCGTCAACCCGCTGCAGTTTGGCGCCAACGAAGATCTGGATACCTATCCGCGCACCCTGGCAGCCGACCAGGAAAGGCTTCTGCAGGCAGGCTGTGACTTGCTGTTTGCCCCGACCGTTGAAGAAATGTACCCCCACGGCATGGATGGCCTGACCCGTGTTACTGCTGCCAAATTAAGCAATGAACTGTGCGGCAGCCGTCGCCCGGGGCATTTCGATGGTGTGACCACCGTGGTCAGCAAGCTGTTCAACATGGTTCAGCCCGACCTGGCGATCTTTGGGCAAAAAGACTACCAACAGCTGGCAGTCATTCGCGCAATGGTCAACGATCTGAACTTCCCGATCCAGATCATCAGCGAACCCACCGTGCGCGCCGAAGACGGCCTGGCCCTGTCCTCGCGCAATGGTTACCTGAGCGAAGAGCAGCGAGCCCTGGCGCCAGCGCTGTACCGTCACCTGAGTGAAATGGCGCGCGCCATCGAAGCCGGTGAGCGCGACTACCCGGCCCTGGTGCGCCAGCATCTGGCGCAAATCGAAGCCATTGGTTTTCGTCCGGACTACCTGGAAGTGCGCCACGCACAGACCTTGCTACCGGCGCAGGCGACTGATCGCGACCTGGTAATTCTGGTTGCGGCCTTCCTGGGTGCCACCCGTTTGATCGACAACGTACATCTTAATCTCGACAGCGCGCTCTGACAGAGTCGCCTGTGCGGAACCGCGGAATGACCCGCACTCCATAAAGAAACACTGAAACGTTTCACCTGCTGTGACGTAACTGTGACAAAAGTTACTTCTCGGTGTCAGACAAAGCCAAGACAGAAGCAGGCGCGAAGGTTACTGTAATCGCCCTGCTTCCAGTTAACGTGCAGAATCAGACCGACCGAACGCCTGAACAAGAAAAACCAGGCGCAGGTGTTTTCAGTGTCCAAAGGCAGTTCAAGCAAAAAGGATATCCGCAGCGATGGCGTACTACCGCACCCCTCACGACGTTACCGCTCTGCCCGCTTGGCAAGCGTTGAAACTTCACCGTGCCAGCATGCAAAACTTCAGCATGCGTGACGCGTTTAACAGCAACCCGAAACGTTTTGAAGAATTCACCCTGAGCAGCTGCGGGCTGTTTCTGGACTACTCGAAAAACCTGATCACCAACGAGACCCGCGACCTTCTGGTCGACCTCGCCAATGAGGTCGACCTCAAAGGCGCGATCAAATCGCTGTTCGGCGGTGAAATCGTCAACGCCTCTGAAGGTCGCCCGGCCCTGCACACCGCGTTGCGTCGCCCGGTTGCCGACAAACTGTCGGTCAACGGCGTGAACATCATGCCCGAGGTGCATAAAGTCCTGAACCAGATGACCGAGCTGGTCGGCCGGATTCACGACGGTCTGTGGCGCGGTTACACCGAGAAGCCAATCACCGACATCGTCAATATCGGCATCGGCGGCTCGTTCCTCGGCCCTGAGCTGGTTTCTGAAGCGTTGCTGTCCTACGCGCAAAAAGGTGTGCGCTGCCATTACCTGGCGAACATTGACGGCAGTGAGTTCCATGAACTGACCGCAAAACTGCGCGCTGAAACCACGCTGTTTATTGTTTCGTCAAAGTCCTTCAATACCCTCGAAACCCTGAAAAACGCCCAGGCGGCACGGGCGTGGTACCTGGCTCAGGGCGGTTCGGAAGCTGAGCTGCATCGCCACTTTATCGCCGTATCGAGCAACAACGCGGCAGCCGTGGCATTCGGTATTCGAGAAGAAAACATCTTCCCGATGTGGGACTGGGTCGGCGGGCGTTACTCGCTGTGGTCGGCCATCGGTCTGCCAATTGCCCTGGCCATCGGCATGTCCAACTTCAAAGAGCTGCTGTCCGGTGCCTACAGCATGGACCAGCACTTCCAGACTGCTCCGTTCGAGCAGAACATGCCGGTACTGATGGCCGCACTGGGCGTGTGGTATGGCAACTTCTGGGGCGCGCAAAGCCACGCGATCCTGCCGTACGACCACTACTTGCGTAACATCACCAAACACTTGCAACAGCTGGACATGGAATCCAACGGCAAGAGCGTGCGCCAGGACGGCACTCCGGTGTCAACCGATACTGGCCCGGTGATCTGGGGTGGAGTGGGCTGCAACGGTCAGCATGCGTACCACCAATTGCTGCACCAAGGCACCCAACTGATCCCGGCCGACTTTATCGTGCCGATTGTCAGCTTCAACCCGGTGTCCGACCACCATCAATGGCTGTATGCCAACTGCCTGTCGCAAAGCCAGGCGCTGATGCTGGGTAAAACCCGCGCAGAAGCCGAAGCTGAACTGCGCGACAAGGGCATGAGCGAAGAAGAAGTTAAAAAACTGGCGCCGCACAAGGTGATCCCGGGCAACCGCCCGAGCAATACCCTGGTGGTGGAACGCATCAGCCCGCGCCGTCTGGGTGCACTGGTGGCGCTGTACGAACACAAAGTGTTTGTGCAAAGCGTGATCTGGGGCATCAACGCCTTCGACCAATGGGGTGTTGAACTGGGCAAGGAGCTGGGCAAGGGCGTATACAACCGCCTGACCGGTATCCAGGAAGAGCCTGCCGACGATGCGTCGACCCAGGGCCTGATCAACTACTTCCGCGGCCGTCACCGCGGGTGATTGATAGCCAGCCAGTTTTCATCGACTGGCTGGCACCATCGAGAAAGGCATAATGGAATTTATCCGCCGCCCCATCGAGCGCCAGATCATGAGCCTGACCGGGCTTTCCCTCGGCAAGCTCGACCTCGAAAACCCCAAGGGCGACCCCGGCCTGTTCGGCCCGGACTCCATCAGTTGGCAGGTCCACGGTGACTTCACCAGCATGCTGATTGGCGGCATCAGCGCCTTGATGCTGCAAGCCTTGCACCCACTGGCCCTGGCCGGGGTGTGGGACCACTCCAGTTTCCGCGAAGACATGCTGGGTCGGCTACGCCGCACCGGGCAGTTCATTTCAGGTACCACCTTCGGCGCCACCGGCGATGCCAACTGGCTGATCGACAAAGTGCGCACCATCCACCTGCAAGTCAGCGGCACCGGTCTCGATGGCCGCCCCTATGCGGCCAGCGACCCCGAGCTGCTGACCTGGGTGCATGTGGCCGAAGTCAGCAATTTTCTCGCCGCCCACCTGCGCTATCGCAACCCGCATTTATCCGCTGAAGATCAGGACCGCTACTACGACGAAATCGCCATGATCGCTGAACGCCTGGGCGCCACCCACGTACCGCGCTCACGTCAGCAAGTAGCCGATTACCTCGACAGCGTTCGCCCGCAATTGCTTTGCGATGAGCGCAGCCGTGAAGTCATTCGCCTGCTGCTCAACGCCCCTGCCCCCAGCCTGCTGGCCAAACCATTTGGTGCATTGATGATGCAGGCCGGGATCGATTTACTGCCCGACTGGGCCAGCGATCAATTGGAGCTGCATCAAGGCCCGATGGTTCGCAAAGGGGTGCGGGCCGGGGTCAACAGCACCGCGCCAATCCTGCGCTGGGCCGTACGCAACGGTTCGGTACAACGGGCGCGACGGCGCATGGGGCTTGGCTGAAAACCGCTACGTTGGCATCGCGGGCAGGCCCGCACCCACAGGATCTGTGGTGCTCTTGTGGGAGCGGGCCTGCCCGCGATGAACTCAACACCGATTTATGCCACCATGCCCGCCTGAATCCGGACACAACACTCCAAGAATAAAGAGGACTCAAGCAATGCAAGACGTCGTAATCGTTGCGGCTACCCGCACCGCCGTTGGCAGCTTTCAAGGTTCGCTGGCCCATGTACCTGCCGTGGAACTGGGTGCCGCCGTCATTCGCCAATTACTCGCACAAACCGGCCTGGATGGCGCCCAGGTCGACGAAGTGATCATGGGTCAGGTACTGACCGCCGGTGCCGGGCAAAACCCTGCCCGCCAGGCGGCAATCAAGGCCGGCCTGCCGTTTGCGGTACCGGCATTGACCCTGAACAAGGTTTGCGGGTCGGGCCTCAAGGCCCTGCACCTGGGGGCCCAGGCCATTCGATGCGGCGATGCCGAGGTGATCATCGCCGGCGGCCAGGAAAACATGAGCCTGTCCAACTACATCATGCCCGGTGCCCGCACCGGTCTGCGCATGGGCCACAGTCAGATCGTCGACACCATGATCAGCGATGGCCTGTGGGATGCGTTCAACGACTACCACATGGGCATTACCGCCGAAAACCTTGTGGCTAAATACGACATCAGCCGTGAAGCGCAAGACGCCTTCGCCGCCGCCTCACAGCAAAAAGCCACTGCGGCGATTGAAGCCGGGCGCTTTGTCGATGAAATCACCCCCGTCCTGATCCCGCAGCGCAAAGGCGATCCGATCGCATTCACTACCGACGAGCAACCGCGCGCTGGCACCACCGCCGAATCGTTGGCAAAACTGCGTCCCGCATTCAAAAAAGACGGTTCCGTCACCGCAGGGAACGCCTCCTCACTCAATGACGGCGCAGCCGCGGTCATGCTCATGAGCGCCGCCAAGGCCAAGGCCCTGGGCTTGCCGGTGCTGGCCAAAATCGCAGCCTACGCCAATGCCGGCGTGGACCCGGCCATCATGGGCATCGGCCCGGTCAGTGCCACCCAGCGTTGCCTGAGCAAAGCCGGCTGGACTTTGCAGCAACTGGACCTGATCGAAGCCAACGAAGCCTTCGCCGCACAAGCGCTGGCCGTGGGCCAGGAACTGCAATGGGACGCGAGCAAGGTCAACGTCAATGGCGGCGCAATTGCCATTGGCCACCCTATTGGTGCGTCAGGTTGCCGGATCCTGGTGACCCTGCTTCACGAAATGCTCAAGCGCGACGCCAAAAAAGGCCTGGCCACCTTGTGCATCGGCGGTGGTCAGGGCGTAGCGCTGGCGATCGAGCGGGAGTAATGCAAACCGTGTAGATACTCTGTTGCCGGTCAAGCCATCCTGTGGGAGCGAGCCTGCTCGCGAACGACCTTCGCGAGCAGGCTCGCTCCCACAGCGGCTACAAGAGCAACGCAGCAATAATCACCAGCCCTATTCTGCTAAACTGCCGCGCCTTATCTGTCCCCCAAGGCGCAATGCATGTCTTCCTTGAATCAGGCGCTGCGCGCCGCCCTCGATAATCGTCACGACCTGTTGGCCGAGCTGCACGCCCAGGGCACCGACTGCTATCGCCTGTTCCACGGCAGCCAGGAAGGCGCCGGCGGCCTGACCATCGACCGCTACGGCCCGCAACTGCTGGTACAAAGCTTTCATCAACGTCTTGAGCGCGATGACTTGCTGCAACTGCACGAAGCCATCAATCGCCACCTGGGCCTCGACCTGCTGCTGGTCTACAACGACCGCTCCCAGGGCAACTCGCGTATCGACCGCGAAGACACCGTGTACCGCGCCGAAGACGCCGCCCTTGAAGACACCGTCGGCCACGAATGGGGCCTCAAGTACCGGGTGCGCGGCCGCCATGCCGGGCAAGACCCGCTGTTGTTTCTCGACCTGCGCAACGCCCGTGGCTGGGTCAAGCAGCACAGTGCCGGCAAAAGCGTGCTCAACCTGTTTTCCTACACCTGCGGTGTTGGCCTGAGTGCCGCTGCAGGTGGAGCCAGCGAAGTCTGCAACCTCGATTTCGCCGAAGGCAATCTGGCGGTTGGTCGCGAAAACGGCCTGCTGAACCCTGAACTGCCAAAAATGAAATTCGTACAGTCCGACTATTTCGCGGCCATCCGCCAATTGGCCGGTCTGCCAATCATTCAGCGTCGTCACAAGCTGCCTGCCTACCCGCGCATGGATCAGCGTGAATACGACCTCGTGCTGCTCGACCCGCCTGCCTGGGCCAAGAGTGCCTTCGGCACGGTCGATCTGCTGCGCGACTACCAAAGCCTGCTCAAGCCGGCCGTACTGACCACCGCACCAGACGGCGTATTGATCTGCTGCAACAATCTGGCAAAGGTCAGCATGGACGACTGGCGCGAGCAGGTTTTGCGTTGCGCCGAGAAAGCTGGCCGCCCGGTTCGCGACTGGCAGGTCATGAGTCCGGCCAGCGATTTCCCGTCCCTGGATCAGCAGCCACCGCTGAAAACCCTGATCCTTCAGTTTTAATCCATTCTCCCAATACGGCGTTCGTCTCGGAACCAGAAACGCGTGCCATACTCCAAGGCACTTCCGACTGCTATAGACGACGCCCCACATGCTCAAAGGATTGATCCGCGCCCTTGGCGCCGTGCTGATTGCCATCGCACTTTACAGCGTGCTTGGGTTCCTGATCTTGCCGGGCATCGGCCTGCGCATCATCAACCAGCAACTGGCCAACTACGCCACGGTGCCCGCCCGACTCGACCGGCTGGAGTTCAACCCCTTCAGCCTTGAGCTGACGCTGTGGGGGTTCAGAGTCGGCGAACCGGGCAAGGAACAGGTCGGCTTCGAGCGGCTGTACACCAATCTGCAAGCCGACAGCCTGTGGACAAAAGCCCTGCACCTGGCCGACGTGCAGCTGGATAAACCGAAAACCGAGCTGCTGTTCAACAAGGACGGTACGCTCAACCTGACACAACTGTTCAAGCTGCCCGAGAGCGAGCCCACCCCGGCCGATCCCGAGAGCAAACCGTTCCCGCTGCGTATCGACAACATCAAGCTGGCGGGTGGCTACCTGCACTTCACCGATATGCGTCCCAGCGAGCCCATCGAATTCCTCTATGACTCGATGGACCTGGAGCTGAAAAACCTCAGCACCCTGCCCGATGACAACGCCGATATGACCCTGGTGGCCGCAGGCCCTGCAGGCGGGCGGATCGACTGGACCGGCACCCTGAGCCTGGTACCCATCACCTCGACCGGCAAACTGAAAGTCACCGACGGCAAGATGAAAGTCTGGTGGCCCTATGTGCGCGATGCATTACCGCTGGCCCTGGAAGATGGCGTACTGAATTTCAGCACCGACTACACCCTGAACCTGTCCAAAGAAACCGAAATGCTCCTGAGCAATGCCACGGCCAGCATCGCACCGCTCAAGATCAATGCCCCCGATGGCCGCCCGCTGGTGCGTCTGGAGCGCCTGGATGTCAGCGACACCAGCGTCGACCTGGCCAAACAGGAAGTGGTGGTCGGCAAGATCAACAGCCAGAACCTCGAAACCTGGGCCGCCCGCGAAAAAGACGGCCAGCTTGACTGGCAAAAGCTGTTTGCCAGCCAGCCCGACAAACCATCGACCAAAACCGAAGAAGTGGTGACCGTCGAAGCACCGAAAGCAGCCCCGGTGGCGCCTAGCAAACCCTGGGCCGTGCTGCTCAAGGATGTCGACCTGCGTGACTATCGCATCCACCTTGCCGACAAGGAGCCCAAAACCCCGGTGGAGCTGGAGGTCGGCCCGCTGAACCTGAACCTGAAAAACTTCGACAGCCTGAACCGTTCTCCTTTCACCCTCAACCTCGACACCGGCGTGGGCAAGCAAGGCAAACTCACCGCCAGCGGCGACGTCAGCCTGAGCCCGGTAAGCGCCAGGCTCAAGGTCAACACCAAAGATATCGACTTGCGTATCGCCCAGGCCTATATCGACCCGTTTATCCGCCTTGAGCTGCGTAGCGGCATGCTTGGCAGCGACCTGGCGGTTGATCTGAAAAGCACCGACCCCCTGGCCTTTACCGTGGCCGGCCGCGCCCAGATCGATCAACTGCACACATTGGACACCCTGAAAAACCGCGACTTCCTGAAGTGGCAAAAACTGGTGCTGGAGGATCTGAAGTACCAGCACGGCGATAGCCTCTCGCTTGCACGGGTCAATTTCGAAAAGCCCTATGTGCGCTTCATGATCAACGATGACCGCACCACCAATATCGATGACCTGCTGATCCCGCAACCTGCAGGCAGTACGTCGGCCAAAGGCACGGCCAGCAAGGAAAAACCGCTGGGCATTCACATCGACGCAATTGCGATCAACGATGGTTCGGCCAATTTCGCCGACTTCAGCCTGACACCCAACTTCCAGACCGCGGTTCAACAGCTCAACGGCCTGATTGGCACCATCGACAGCCGTAACCCCAAACCTGCCCCGGTCAATATTGCAGGCAAGGTCGACCGTTATGCGCCGGTGACCATCAAGGGCAGCGTCAACCCGTTTGACCCGATGGCCAGCCTGGATATCGCCACCAGCTTCAAGCGTGTCGAACTGACCACCTTGACCCCCTACTCCGGGAAGTTTGCCGGTTACCGCATCCGCAAGGGTCGTCTCAACCTCGACCTGCATTACCTGATCACCAACGGCCAGCTCAAAGCCGAGAACAAACTCGTGGTCGAACAATTGCAGCTGGGGGAAAAGGTCGACAGCCCGGACGCCGTGGATCTGCCGATCAAACTGGCGATTGCCTTGCTCAAGGACACGGACGGCAAGATATCCATTGAACTGCCCATCAGTGGCGACCTCAACAACCCGCAGTTCAGCGTGATGCCGATTATCTGGCAAACGGTACGCAACCTGGTGCTGCGTGCCGCCCAGGCGCCCTTCAAGTTCATTGGCGGGCTGATCAGCGGCGGTGGAGCCGAGGACCTGGGCACCGTGTCATTCGCCCCAGGATCAAGCGAGCTGAGCCCTGAGGCACAAAAAGCCCTGACCACACTGGCCCAGGCCCTGAAAGAACGCCCGGCTTTACGCCTGGAGATCGAAGGTACGGCCGCACAGAGCAGCGATGGCCCTCTGATCGCCAAGGAACGTCTTGAGCGCGAGTTCCAGTACACCTACTACAAGATCCTCCAGCGCCGTGGCGACAAAGTACCGGCCAGCGCCGGCTTGCTCACCGTGCCGGACGATGAGAAAGGCCCGTTACTTGAAGGTATCTACCGCACGCGTCTCAAGCAGCAACCGCCTGCTGAATGGAAAGACCTGAGCCGTGACGAGCGCGCGGCCAAAATGACCGCGGCACTGATCGACTTCTGGAGCAAAAGCGAAGTGTTGTTGCGTCAGCTGGGGCAAGACCGTGCAAGCAGCATCAAGGACTACCTGGTGGACAAGGGCGGGCTGGCGGATGACCGCGTGTACTTTATCGATGCCACCCTGGGCCAAGCCGAGAGCGACGGCCGGGTAATCTCGCCACTGCATCTGGATAGCGAATAATGCACAACGCCGCCGA
Organism: Pseudomonas sp. TWR1-1-3; assembly: GCF_049896805.1. Taxonomy (NCBI): domain Bacteria; kingdom Pseudomonadati; phylum Pseudomonadota; class Gammaproteobacteria; order Pseudomonadales; family Pseudomonadaceae; genus Pseudomonas; species Pseudomonas sp. TWR1-1-3. Next base: position 36,846 of record NZ_JAFCUZ010000006.1, read on the forward strand.
ACGCAGCCTCGTTCCTTCGGCAGCTGCTACGCGGATTTTCGTAGCCCCAATCCCAAATACACCCAATCCCAAATAGAACAGCCCCCGACGCAAGCGCCGGGGGCTGTAATGGCCACATCCGTGTGGCCGTCGCATGAACCTTTTTAACAATGCCTGCAGGCGTACTGCTTCAATCACCTGCCAGAACCTTGTTCCCCCGGTTCTACGAGAAAGGGTGCTTTATTCCGCTTTCAGGCCATCAGCCGATACAGCTTTAACGCCTTTGATCTTTTTGGTGATCGCAACAGCAATCTCTTTTTGCGCTTCAGTCACCGGTACCATCGAGGAAAGGGAAACAACGCCTTTGTTGGTTTCTACCTTGATGTCCGTGCCCGGAATGCCTTTTTCAGTGACCAGGTCAGCTTTTACTTTGGTAGTGATCCAGGTATCAGAAGTAGCTTCCTTGGCTTTGGTTACTTCGCCTGCAGCCACCACCATGGGTGCCTGGGTGGTCGCCTGGGCAGCAAATGCAGCATTGGCCATAGTCAGGGTCAGAGCGGTGGCAGTTGCGGCAGCGATAGCGAACTTCTTCATACGAGTAACTCCTGTCTTCTTTAGAATCTGCGCCGTCTTGCAGCAGCAGGGTTATCAGTACTATTGCAGGCCGCGTGCCAACTTTTAAAAACAAATAAATCTATATAAATCAACAACTTACAAAATAGCCAAAATTGCCCCGTCGTGCAAAATGCATGGCGCCGGTTAATTCTGCATGCAAGTTGCGGCTTTCGACTCGTGGCCTATGGCCCTATGGTGCTGACTTTGCTCCAGGCATAAAAAAAGGACCCCGAAGGGTCCTTTTTCAAAGCAGGTGTCGAGAGCGATTAAGCTTCCGAAGCCTTGGCAGCAGCGACGTCCTTGATGGACAGCTTGATACGGCCGCGGTTGTCCACGTCCAGTACCAGTACTTCCACTTCCTGACCTTCTTTCAGAATGTCAGTCACTTTCTCAACGCGAGCATCGCTCAGCATGGAGATGTGAACCAGGCCGTCTTTGCCCGGCAGGATGTTTACGAATGCGCCGAAGTCGACGATACGCTCAACCTTGCCCACGTAGATCTTGCCGATCTCGGCTTCAGCGGTGATGCCCAGAACGCGCTGACGCGCGGCTTCTGCTGCTTCCTTGGACTCGCCGAAGATCTTGATCGAACCGTCGTCTTCGATATCGATCGAAGCCTTGGTTTCTTCACAGATTGCACGGATCGTCGCGCCGCCTTTACCGATAACGTCACGGATTTTGTCGGTGTCGATTTTCATCGCGATCATGGTCGGAGCGTTGGCCGACAGCTCGTTGCGCGATACGGCAATGATCTGGTTCATCTGGCCCAAGATGTTCAGGCGAGCGTCCAGGGCCTGGCCCAGAGCGATCTCCATGATTTCTTCGGTGATGCCCTTGATCTTGATGTCCATCTGCAGCGCGGTAACACCTTTGGCGGTACCGGCTACCTTGAAGTCCATGTCGCCCAGGTGGTCTTCGTCACCCAGGATGTCGGTCAGAACAGCGAACTTCTCGCCTTCTTTAACCAGACCCATGGCGATACCGGCAACCGGCGCCTTCATCGGCACACCGGCATCCATCAGTGCCAGGGAAGCACCGCAAACCGATGCCATCGAGCTGGAACCGTTGGATTCGGTGATTTCCGATACAACACGGATGGTGTACGGGAACACGTCGGCAGCAGGCAGCATGGCTTGAACCGAACGACGGGCCAGACGGCCGTGACCGATTTCGCGACGACCAGCGCCACCCATGCGACCACACTCACCTACCGAGAACGGAGGGAAGTTGTAGTGCAGCATGAACGGGTCTTTTTTCTCGCCTTCCAGGGTGTCCAGCAGTTGCGCGTCACGGGCAGTACCCAGAGTTGCAACAACCAGCGCCTGAGTTTCACCACGGGTGAACAGGGCCGAACCGTGGGTCTTCGGCAGAACGCCAACTTCGATGTTCAGAGGGCGAACAGTCTTGGTGTCACGACCATCGATACGCGGCTTGCCGTTAACGATGTTTTCGCGAACGGTGCGGTATTCGATTTCGCCGAATGCAGCTTTAACTTCGCTGGCAGAAGGCTGGCCTTCTTCACCGGACAGCTTGGCAACAACCTGATCCTTCAACTCGCCCAGACGCGCGTAACGGTCTGCCTTGACGGTGATGGTGTAAGCCTGGGAGATCGCTTCGCCGAACTCGGCACGGATAGCGCCCAGCAGTGCGGTCGCTTCCGGGGCAGCAGCCCAGTCCCAAGTTGGCTTGGCAGCTTCGGCAGCCAGCTCTTTGACAGCCTGGATAACGACCTGGAATTCGTCGTGGGCGAACAGTACGGCGCCCAGCATCTGGTCTTCGGTCAGCTCTTTGGCTTCCGATTCAACCATCAATACGGCTTCCGAAGTACCGGCAACAACCATGTCCAGGCTCGAAGCGGCCAGTTGCTCGTAAGTCGGGTTCAGCAGGTAACCGGTGCTTTCGTGGTAAGCAACGCGGGCAGCGCCGATCGGACCATCAAAAGGGATGCCGGAAATGGCCAGGGCAGCCGAAGTACCGATCATCGCAGCGACGTCCGGATCGGTTTTCTTGCTGGTGGACAGAACGGTGCAGACAACCTGCACTTCGTTCATGAAACCTTCTGGGAACAGCGGACGGATCGGACGGTCGATCAGACGCGACGTCAGGGTTTCTTTCTCGGAAGGGCGACCTTCACGCTTGAAGAAACCGCCAGGGATTTTACCCGCGGCGTAGGTTTTTTCCTGGTAGTGAACCGACAGAGGGAAAAAGCCCTTGCCTGGATCCGCTTGCTTGGAACCGACCACAGTCACCAACACGCTGACGTCGTCGTCAACGGTGACCAATACTGCGCCGGAAGCCTGACGGGCGATACGGCCAGTCTCGAGAGTAACGGTCGACTGACCGAACTGAAATTTTTTGATAACCGGGTTCACGGTGTCCTACCTTCTTTGTGGCTCTTGGGGAACGGGTTTCTTGCGAAAGTCATATGCAACATCGGGTATTGGCCCGACTCAAGATGCTTACGAAAACAGCCCTATAGGCAAGCTTTCGTAAGAATCCGGGTAGTCCAGATAAAACTTGAGGCTGGAAGCCTGCCATGAGACTGCGGGAAACCCGCAGACACACGACAGACAACCAGCCTCTAGCAACATCGCTATTAGCGACGCAGACCCAGGCGAGCGATCAGCGCTTTGTAACGCTCAACGTTCTTGCCTTTCAGGTAGTCCAGCAGCTTGCGACGCTGGTTTACCATGCGGATCAGACCACGACGGGAGTGGTGATCTTTGCTGTTAGCTTTGAAGTGACCTTGCAGCGTGTTGATGTTAAAGGTCAGCAGTGCAACCTGCACTTCTGGAGAACCTGTATCACCTGGAGCTTGCTGGTAGTCTTTTACGATTTCTGCTTTGTGTTCAACTGTAAGTGCCATTTGGCTTTCCTTTCAATTAGGGCCTGCTTGCGAACAAGACAGATCCAATAGGCCGAGGACAAATCCTCGTATTTAAATGTGAGATGTGACCGTGCCTAATAACAGCCACCCTCATTCCAGTCTGCGCCGGTAATACTACACCCGATGCAGCCTGGTTCCGGTCATTCCGACCGAATCAGTCGACGCGGCGCAATACGCCCGTCTTCGCTCACTTCACCGATACCGATAAAGCGACCGTTGTGATCCTGTACCCGCACCATACCGAACTTCGGAGCATCCGGAGCACGCACCGGTTGGCCATTGAGCCAATAAAACGAGCTGGCTTCCGAGAAGTGCAGCAATGGCCAGTCGAGCAAACCGCTGTCCGATGGCATCAGGAAGCGATCAACCGCTTCATTGCCGCCTTCGGCATGCACCGCCTCCAGCTCTTCCAGGGTAACCGTCTGGGCCAGGCTGAAAGGTCCGGCGTGGGTACGACGCAGTTCTGCAACGTATGCCCCGCACCCCAATTGCTCACCGATATCTTCCACAAGGGTACGGATATAGGTGCCTTTGGTGCAATCGACGGCCAGGCGCGCAGTGTCGCCTTCGCTGGCCAGTAATTCGAGGCGGGTAATAGTAACAGAACGCGGTTCACGCTCCACCACTTCGCCTGCACGGGCCAGCTTGTAAAGCGGCTGTCCGTCACGCTTGAGCGCAGAGTACATCGGCGGTATCTGGCTGATTTGCCCACGAAAACTGGGTAAAACAGCTTCAATATCGGCGCGACCAACGGTCACCGGGCGAGTCTGCAAAACCTCGCCTTCAGCGTCTGCCGTGGTCGTGGTCTTGCCCAATTGCATCAGGGTTTCATAACCCTTGTCGGAATCGAGCAGGTATTGCGAAAACTTGGTGGCTTCGCCAAAGCACAGCGGCAATACACCGCTGGCCAATGGATCGAGGCTACCGGTGTGCCCTGCCTTCTCGGCATTGAGCAGCCAGCGAACTTTCTGCAGGGCCGCATTGGAAGTAAACCCAAGTGGCTTGTCCAGCAGGATGATGCCGCTGACGTTACGACGGATACGCTTGACCTGAGCCACCGGTTACTCCTTGGTGTCTTCGGGAGCAGTGGTTTCAGGGTGCTGATTGTCTTCAGCCACTGCACGCTCGATCAAAGCGGACAGATGAGCACCACGCACGACGCTTTCATCGTAGTGGAAGTGCAACTGCGGAACGCTGCGCAGCTTCATTTCACGCGCCAGTTGCATGCGCAGGAAACCCGCTGCCGAGTTCAGCACCTTGATGCTCTGGGCGATATCTTCAGCGCTGTCCTGACCCATCACGGTGATGAAGATCTTGGCGTGACCGACGTCACGGCTGACTTCAACAGCAGTAATGGTGACCAGGCCCACGCGCGGGTCTTTGACTTCACGACGGATCAGCTGTGCCAGCTCGCGCTGCATCTGATCGCCAATACGTTGGGTACGGCTATATTCTTTTGCCATGTCTTGTTACCTGTTACTCACCCATGGGAAACCCATGCGGTCTGAAAGCGGCAAACGCCCGGCACGACAGAAGCCGGACCGGGCGTTGCGTTTAGAGTCCAGGCCGAGCGCTGCGCATTTGCATGCGCGGGCTCGTCCTCGCTCTTGAGGCTCGCGAGTTAGAGGCTGCGAGCAACCTGGACCTTCTCGAACACTTCGATCTTGTCACCGACTTTAACGTCGTTGTAGCTCTTGACGCCGATACCGCATTCCATGCCGGCACGCACTTCGGACATGTCATCTTTGAAGCGACGCAGGGATTCCAGCTCGCCTTCGTAGATAACGATGTCTTCACGCAGTACGCGGATTGGACGGTTACGGTGAACAACACCTTCCAGCACCATGCAACCTGCAACCGCGCCGAACTTAGGCGAACGGAACACGTCACGGACTTCAGCGATACCCAGGATATTCTCCCGAACGTCGCTGCCAAGCATGCCGGTAAGGGCTTTCTTGACGTCTTCGATGATGTCGTAGATGACGTTGTAGTAACGCATGTCCAGGCCTTCCTGCTCGACAATCTTGCGAGCGCCGGCATCGGCACGCACGTTGAAGCCAAACAGTACAGCGTTGGAGGCCAGTGCCAGGTTAGCGTCGCTCTCGGTGATACCACCGACACCGCCGCCCACTACGCGCACTTGCACTTCGTCGTTACCCAGGCCGCTCAGAGCGCCCTGCAGAGCTTCCAACGAACCACGGACGTCAGATTTGAGGACGATGTTAAGCGTCTTCTTCTCTTCCTGGCCCATGTTCTCGAAGATGTTTTCCAGCTTGCCTGCGTGAGCACGCGCCAGTTTCACTTCGCGGAACTTGCCTTGACGGAACAGGGCAACTTCACGTGCCTTCTTCTCGTCGGTCATTACGCTCATCTCGTCGCCAGCATCTGGCGTACCGTCCAGGCCGAGAATCTCGACAGGGATGGATGGACCGGCTTCCTTGATAGGCTTGCCGTTCTCGTCGAGCATGGCGCGGATGCGGCCGTAGTTGGAACCGACCAGTACCATGTCGCCTTGGCGCAGGGTACCGTCTTGAACCAGAACGGTAGCAACAGGACCGCGGCCTTTGTCCAGACGGGACTCAACCACTACGCCACGGCCAGGAGCCGATGGAGTTGCCTTGAGTTCCAGAACTTCAGCTTGCAGCAGTACGGCTTCGAGCAATTCGTCAACGCCGGTACCCATTTTCGCCGAGACCGAAACAAACGGAGTGTCACCACCCCACTCTTCCGACGTCACGCCGTGAACGGACAGTTCGCTACGAATACGATCGAGGTCAGCACCTGGCTTGTCGATCTTGTTCACTGCAACAACCAGAGGCACGCCAGCGGCTTTCGCATGCTGAACGGCTTCGATGGTCTGCGGCATTACGCCGTCGTCTGCAGCCACAACCAGAATCACGATGTCAGTCGCCTTGGCACCACGAGCACGCATTGCGGTAAACGCAGCGTGACCCGGGGTATCGAGGAACGTGACCATGCCGCGTTCGGTTTCAACGTGGTACGCACCGATGTGCTGGGTAATACCACCGGCTTCGCCAGCCGCTACCTTGGCACGACGGATGTAGTCGAGCAGGGACGTTTTACCGTGGTCAACGTGGCCCATTACGGTCACAACCGGTGCACGGGAGAACGACTCGCCTTCGAACTTCAGGGACTCGGCCAGGGAATCTTCCAGGGCGTTGTCGCTGACCAGAGTCACTTTGTGGCCCAGTTCTTCAGCAACCAGTTGGGCAGTTTCCTGATCCAGTACCTGGTTGATGGTTGCTGGAGTACCCAGCTTGAACATGAACTTGATGACTTCGGCAGCCTTGACCGACATCTGTGCGGCCAAATCGCCGACAGTGATGGTCTCGCCAATCTGCACGTCACGAACTACAGGGCCGGTTGGGCTCTGGAAACCGTGAGCGTTGCGCTTCTTCAGCTTGCCCTTGCCACGACCACCGCGACGGAAGCTGTCGCTTTCTTCGTCGGAAGTGCGCGGAGCAACACGTGGAGTCGGTGCTTTTTCTTTAACCGAGGCACGATGCGGAGCGTTTTTGCGATCGCCGTCACCACTGCCGCGACGATTGTTATCGTCTGCGCGTGGTTTGTCCGGGCGACGCTGTTCGTCACGCTTGCGTGCATCAGCGGCTGGAGCCGGTGCTGGCGCTGCGGCTTGCACAGGTGCAGGCGCTGCAGCGGCCGGGGCCGGTGCTGCAACAGGAGCAGATGCAGGCTGGCGGCGCGCTTCTTCTTCGGCGCGACGCTTGGACTCTTCTTCAGCCTTTTGACGTGCGGCATTTTCTACTGCACGACGTTCATCCATCTCACGTTTGCGCTCGGCTTCGATTTCTTCCGGGCTTTGCTGTACGAAGACTTTCTTCTTGCGTACTTCAACGCTGATGCTTTTGCTGCCAGCTACACGCAGGGTACTGGTGGTTTTACGCTGCAAAGTGATCTTGCGCGGTTCTTCCACTTTAGCCTTGTGGCTGCTTTTAAGGTGAGTCAGCAGAGCCTGCTTCTCACTATCGGTTACATTCTGCTCGGCGGCGTTGTGCGGCAGACCTGCCTCACGCATCTGCTGCAACAGGCGCTCAACCGGTGTTTTGACCTCATCGGCCAGTTGTTTCACCGTGACTTGCGTCATGCATTTCTCTCCTCAGGCCGCGCCTAATTACTCGAACCAATGGGCTCGGGCGGCCATGATCAACTTGCCGGCACGATCATCGTCAATGCCGTCGATGTCGAGCAGGTCGTCAATAGACTGCTCGGCCAGGTCTTCGCGGGTAATTACGCCGCGCACCGCCAGTTCCATCGCCAAATCCTTGTCCATACCCTCAAGCGAGAGCAGGTCTTCGGCCGGATGGGCGTCTGCCAGCTTTTCCTCAGTAGCGATGGCTTTAGTCAACAGTCGATCCTTGGCGCGAGCGCGAAGCTCGTTGACGGTATCTTCGTCAAAGCCATCGATGTTGAGCATTTCTTCCACCGGTACGTAGGCAATCTCTTCCAGGCTAGTAAAGCCTTCATCAACCAGTACCTGCGCCAGGTCTTCATCAACTTCCAGCTCTTCGATGAAGTTGCGCAGGATATCGCCGGTTTCTGCTTGCTGCTTGGCCTGGATGTCCGATTCGGTCATCACGTTCAGGGTCCAGCCGGTCAACTGGCTGGCCAGACGTACGTTCTGACCGCCGCGACCAATCGCCTGGGCCAGATTGTCTGCGCCAACGGCGATGTCCATTGCATGGGCATCTTCGTCGACGATAATAGCCGCCACTTCTGCTGGCGACATTGCGTTGATCACGAACTGCGCCGGGTTGTCATCCCAAAGGACGATATCCACTCGCTCTCCGCCCAATTCGCCGGACACTGCCTGGACACGCGAACCGCGCATACCAATGCAGGCACCTTGCGGATCAATGCGTTTGTCTTTCGAGCGAACGGCTATTTTAGCGCGTGATCCAGGATCGCGGGAGGCCGCCATCACTTCGATCAGGCCTTCGGAGATTTCTGGCACTTCAATGCGGAACAACTCGATCAGCATCTCTGGCGCTGTACGCGACAGGATCAGCTGAGGACCGCGGTTTTCAGTGCGGATTTCCTTGAGCAATGCGCGAAGGCGTACGCCAACACGGAAAGTCTCACGCGAAATGATGTCTTCACGGGCCAGCAACGCTTCAGCGTTGTTACCCAGGTCAACGATCACATTGTCGCGGGTCACCTTTTTAACGGTGCCGGAAATGATTTCGCCCAGACGCTCACGATAGGCATCGACTACTTGAGCACGCTCGGCTTCGCGAACTTTTTGCACGATGACCTGTTTGGCCGTCTGTGCAGCAATTCGACCGAATTCGATAGAATCGATTTTCTCTTCGATAATATCGCCGGCTTTCGCGCCTGGCTGTTTCGCCTGGGCCTGGTCTACAGCCAACTCGTATGCTGGATCATCCAGATCTTCGTCTTCGACCACAGTCCAGCGACGGAAAGTCTCATAGTTACCGGTGTGGCGATTGATTTCCACACGCAGTTCGACTTCGTCTTCAAAACGCTTTTTAGTAGCGGTGGCCAGAGCCAGCTCCAGCGCTTCAAAAATAACGTTTGCCGGTACGCCCTTTTCATTGGACACCGACTCAACAACCAGCAGTACTTCTTTGCTCATCGTACGCCTCGCCTTTCGCAAGCCATTGGATCCGCGGGATCCGCGTCTCAGTCAAAACTGGGAATAATGTTGGCCTTGTCGATCATATCGATCGGCAACAGGAACTCATGGTCTTCAACCTGCACCACGATGTCCTGCTCTTCTACGCCGCGCAGAAGGCCCTGAAAGTTGCGTCGCCCTTCAAAAGGCGAGCGCAGCTTGATCTTCACTTGCTCACCGACAAATTGGGCAAACTGTTCAAGGGTGAACAGCGGGCGTTCCATGCCAGGAGAAGAAACTTCAAGGGTGTATTCAACAGCGATAGGATCTTCGACATCCAGAACGCCGCTGATCTGACGACTCACGATAGCGCAGTCATCCACCAGTACGCCGCCTTCCTTGTCGATATACACACGCAACATTGAATGGCGGCCTTGAGCCGAAAATTCAATACCCCAGCATTCATAGCCAAGGGCCACGACCACCGGGGCCAACAAGTCCTGCAACTGTTCTAGCTTGCTCGACACCTGAACCCCCTAGTGCATGTTTGTGCATGCTGTGCAAAATGAAAAAATGGGCGAAGCGCCCATCTCTGAAACGTCGTTGAATACCGACGCTATAAAGTGTCCAGCTAACAAAAAGCCCCTGAAAAGGGGCTCCGCTGAAACTGGTTGCGGGAGCCGGATTTGAACCGACGACCTTCGGGTTATGAGCCCGACGAGCTACCAGACTGCTCCATCCCGCGACAAAGCTGGAGCGGAAGTATACGGTTGATCCCGTGACGGGTCAATCCAACCTTCCACATACAAGAAAGCCCGCTACTGCGGGCATTCTTGATAATTGGTACCGAGAAGGGGACTCGAACCCCTACACCCTATGGGCACAACCACCTCAAGGTTGCGTGTCTACCAATTCCACCACCTCGGCAATACAACGTTTACATCATGAAACCCGTTTTACTTTTGCTCTTGAGCTGGAGGTACGTCAGTCGCAGGAGTTGCCGACTTTTGCTCTTGAAGCACCGGAACATCATCTGAAGCCGGCTTTTGCACTGGAACTTCCAACACCGCTGGATTTGGCAAACCTACTTGAGTCAGCTGTTCAGCCTTCTCTTTAGCAAAGTAACCTAACCCCAAGCTGGTTATGAAAAAACCTGCGGCAAGTATAGCAGTAAACTTACTAAGAAAGGTAGAGGAACCTTGGCTTCCGAACACAGTATTTGATGCACCTGCGCCGAAAGATGCTCCAGCATCCGCCCCCTTGCCCTGTTGCAGCAAAACCAGGGCAATTACACCCAATGCTGTCAACAGATGAAACACAGTTACGACGTTATCCAGCATTTTCAGTTTCCTGCGGCACGAATGATCGCACCGAACTCATCTGCATTCAGGGAAGCCCCGCCAATGAGTCCCCCATCGATATCCGGCATGCTGAACAGTTCGACCGCATTGGCCGCCTTCACGCTGCCGCCGTATAGAAGCCGCACACCTTGTGCCACTTCAGAATTCTTTTGCGCCAGCTGTGCGCGAATGGCCGCATGCACATCTTGCGCTTGCTGTGGTGATGCGGTCAGCCCGGTGCCAATGGCCCAGACCGGCTCGTATGCAATCACGGCATTTACAAAAGCATCAATGCCAAACTCGTCAATCACGGCATTCAGCTGACGCTCTACCACTTCCAGCGTTTGCCCCGCTTCGCGCTGCTCCAGGGTTTCCCCTATGCACAACACTGGCGTCAAGCCTGAGGCTTGGGCCGCTGCAAACTTGCGATTGAGTGTCTCGTCCTGCTCACCCAGTATCAGGCGGCGTTCGGAGTGCCCCACAAGCACCAGCTTGCAACCTGCGTCGGCCAACTGACTAGAGGAAATCTCGCCAGTCAGCGCGCCCTGCCCCGACTCCACTGCAGCATCCTGAGCACCGACCGAAATCGCTGCGCCTTGCAAGCCATTGATAACACGATCAATAAACAGCTGAGGCGGAAAAACTGCAACATCAACATCGTTTGGCAGGACCAGACCACGCAGACCGTCGATCAGCTCAGCGACGCTGGCGCGGGTACCGTGCATCTTCCAGTTACCAGCTACCATAGTGCGACGCATGCTTTACCTCGTCGGTCAAAGTGGGCGCAGATGTTACCCAACCAAATCAAAGCTGGCAAGCCGAATCAGGCACAAACTTCACTTACCAGTTTTGCCAGCTCTTCGGCGTAGCCGCGAACCATGTTTTCGTCATCGCCTTCGACCATCACGCGCACCAAAGGCTCTGTTCCGGACTTGCGCAACAACACACGACCACGGCCATTCATGGCAGCCGTCACTCGCGCGCACGCCTCCTTCACCGCCGGGTGCTCGACAGGGTCGACGCCACCGGCAAAACGAACATTCAGTAACACTTGCGGGCACTTGCGCAGCGCCTGACGCGACTGGGCCAGGCTTTCATCGCGACGACGCAAGGACAACAACACCTGCAGCGCAGCAATGATCGCATCGCCAGTGGTGGTGTGGTGGAAGCACACGATATGCCCGGAGTTCTCGCCACCCACCAGCCAGTTACGCTCTTGCAGGGCCGCGATAACGTAACGGTCGCCCACATTGGCGCGTACGAACTCGATACCCAGGTCAGCCAATGCCAGCTCAAGGCCAAGGTTGCTCATCAGCGTACCGACAACGCCACCCTGCAATTTGCCACGCTCGTGCAGGTCACGGGCAATGATAAACAACAGCTCATCGCCATCGACCACGGCACCGGTATGGTCAACCATCAACACGCGATCGCCGTCGCCATCAAAAGCAATACCCAGGTCCGCACCTTCAGCCACCACGGCAGCCTGCAACTGACCCATATGGGTCGAACCGCAGTTTTCGTTGATGTTCAGGCCATCAGGCTGCGCCGACAGAACAACGACTTGAGCACCCAGCTCCTTGAAAACACTTGGCGCAACCTTGTAGGTAGCACCGTGGGCGCAATCGAGAACAATCTTCATACCGCTGAATTTGGTGCTGCTTGGCACGCTGCTTTTACAGAATTCGATATAACGGCCCGGCGCATCATTGATCCGCGAGACCTTGCCGAGCTTGTCGGAATCGACAACGGTCATCGGCGCATCCAGCAACTCTTCGATCATCAGTTCAACGTCGTCAGGCAGCTTGGTGCCCTCGCCGGAAAAGAACTTGATGCCATTATCGTCGTGGGGATTGTGCGAAGCGCTGATCACGATGCCCGCTTCCGCATGGAAGGTACGTGTCAGGTAGGCAATGGCCGGTGTCGGCATAGGCCCCAGCAACATCACATCAGCCCCGGCAGCCGACAAGCCCGCTTCAAGAGCCGACTCAAACATGTAACCCGAGATGCGGGTGTCCTTGCCTACCAGGATCCGGCAAGCGCCCTTGCTGCGAAACGCCATGCCCGCTGCCCAACCCAACTTGAGCATAAAGTCAGGGGTAATCGGATAAACGCCGACCCGACCACGAATACCGTCGGTGCCAAAATACTTCTTTGTCATAAGTGCTCCATCATTCTTAGTCGGCGGAATCTACCGCTGCGATCATCCGTACCACATCAACTGTTTCGGCAACATCATGGACGCGCAGAATGCGCGCACCCTTGGTCATCGCCAATGCTGCAAGCGCCAGGCTTCCATAGAGACGCCCTGCAACTGGCCGGTTCAGTGTCTGCCCGACCATGCTTTTACGTGACACGCCCACCAGCAAAGGCCGACCCAGCGCATGCAAGGCCTCCATATGCTTGAACAGGCTCAAATTGTGCTGCAATGTCTTGGCAAAACCAAAGCCCGGATCGAGCACGATGCGTTCAGCCTCAATGCCAGCAGCAGCGCAACGCGCCATGCTGTCAGCGAGAAACGTCGACACCTCGCCCACCAGGTCTTCGTAATGCGGGTTATCCTGCATGTCTCCAGGCTCACCGAGCATATGCATCAGGCATACCGGCAAGCCTGTCGCCGCAGCGGCCTGCAAGGCCCCTTCACGGCGCAGCGAGCGCACATCATTGATCAACCCTGCTCCCAGGCGCGCAACCTCGGTCATGACGATTGGCGCGGATGTATCGACCGAAATAATCACATCCAGTTCCCGGGCAATTCGCTCGACAACAGGAGCAACCCGGTCGAGCTCTTCCTGCGGCAATACCACAGGAGCTCCGGGGCGCGTTGACTCACCGCCAACATCAATCAGGGTTGCACCCGCCTGCACCATCGCCTCTGCATGGCGCAGAGCTGCATCCAGGGCAGCAAAGCGGCCGCCATCGGAAAAGGAATCAGGGGTGACATTGAGGATGCCCATAACATGCGTATGGGCCAAATCAAGAACCCGGTTGCCGCAAGGCAACCGGGTTGAGGACTGAACAGAAGTCATTTCAAGCCTTATTGATCAGCAGCAGGGCCGCCGATAGGTGTTTCCGGGCGCTCGGTTTTATCCAGCGTAGGGGCAGTCGGGGTACCCGAGTTGCCATCTTCCCAGTCACGCGGCTCACGTGGCGGACGACCCGCCATGATGTCGTCGATCTGATCGGCATCGATCGTTTCGTACTTCATCAACGCGTCAGCCATTGCATCCAGCTTGTCGCGATTTTCGGTCAGGATCTGCTTGGCCGTGTTGTAGCACTGATCAATGATGCTGCGCACTTCGGAGTCGATCAGCTTGGCTGTCTCGCCCGACACGTTTGCAGACTGACCACCGCCACGACCCAGATAGGACTCTTCGTCTTCGGCATACATCAGCGGGCCGAGCTTCTCGGACAAGCCCCACTTGGTCACCATGTTGCGGGCAATCTGGCTGGCTCGCATGATGTCATTGGAAGCGCCGGTGGTCACACCGTCAAAGCCCAAGGTCATCTCTTCAGCGATACGGCCGCCATACAGCGAGCAGATCTGGCTGATCAGCGCACGCTTGGACAAGCTGTAGCGATCTTCTTCCGGCAGGAACATGGTCACGCCCAGGGCGCGGCCACGAGGAATGATCGACACCTTGTAGACCGGATCATGCTCAGGCACTACGCGACCAACGATAGCGTGACCCGCTTCGTGATAGGCCGTGTTGCGCTTTTCTTTATCGGACATGACCATCGATTTGCGCTCGGCGCCCATCATGATCTTGTCCTTGGCCAGCTCGAACTCTTTCATTTCAACAACACGCTTGCCGGTACGCGCCGCGAACAGGGAAGCTTCGTTGACCAGGTTGGCCAGGTCGGCACCCGAGAAGCCCGGGGTACCACGTGCAATAACAGCCGGCTGGACGTCGTCGCCCATTGGCACTTTACGCATGTGTACTTTGAGAATCTGCTCGCGACCACGGATGTCCGGCAAGCCAACCACGACCTGACGGTCAAAGCGACCTGGACGCAGCAGCGCAGGGTCAAGCACGTCAGGACGGTTGGTGGCGGCAATCACGATGATGCCGTCATTCATCTCAAAGCCGTCCATCTCAACCAGCAACTGGTTAAGGGTCTGCTCGCGCTCGTCATGACCGCCGCCCATACCGTTACCACGGTGACGACCGACAGCGTCGATCTCATCGATAAAGATGATGCAAGGCGCGTGCTTCTTGGCCTGCTCAAACATGTCACGAACACGGCTTGCACCAACGCCCACGAACATTTCAACAAAGTCGGAACCGGAAATAGTGAAGAACGGTACCTTGGCCTCACCCGCAATCGCCTTGGCGATCAGGGTTTTACCCGTACCTGGCGGACCCACCATCAGTACGCCGCGAGGGATACGCCCGCCCAGGCGCTGGAACTTGCCCGGATCGCGCAGGAACTCAACCAGCTCGCCCACTTCTTCCTTGGCTTCATCGCAACCTGCCACGTCAGCCAGGGTCGTCTTGACCTGGTCTTCCGACAGCAGCCGCGCCTTGCTCTTGCCAAAGCTCATCGGGCCGCCTTTACCGCCGGCACCGCCCTGCATCTGGCGCATCATGAACATGAAGACCGCAATAATCACCAGGATCGGGAAGCTCGCAACCAGCAACTGGGTCCAGATGCTTTGTTGCTCAGGCAATTTGCCTTCAACGGTGACGTGGTTATCCACCAGGTCGCCGATCAAACCGTTGTCCTGAATCGCCGGACGGATGGTTTTGAAGGTATCGCCATCGCTGCGTTTGCCGGTAATCACGTAGCCATCCACGGCAACGCGCTCGACCTTGCCATCCTTAACTTGCTGGATGAAGTCGGAATAGTTGAGGGTTTGTGGCTCGTTTGGACTGGAGAAGTTGTTCATCACTGTCACCAGGACAGCGGCGATGATCAACCACAGGATCAGATTCTTTGCCATATCGTTCAATTAGCTACCCTCTGAAGCACAAGCCCCGCTACTGAAGCGTGCTTCGCATGATATTCACCGGCATAACTTACTACATTGCCTACAACCCTTGCAGGCTCCGTCTGTAACCCTTTGTGAAACTTTGCCTACACAATATTCGTTATGCCAGATCTGTAAAGCGATTCAAAAAAATCTATCGCCCTTGTTACAGACGTTCATCACTGGCCGAACCTTCAACACCGCGGAAGCCGCGCCCCAGCAAATACTGCTCGCGGGACCTGTCTCGCGACGAGGACGGCTTGCGCATCTGTACCTTGTCAAACAGCTTGCGAATGTCCTTGTGGTACTGATCGAAGCCTTCCCCCTGGAAAACCTTAATCAGAAAATCACCACCTGGACGCAGGACGCGACCGGCAAGATCCAGTGCCAATTCGCACAGAAACATCGCCCGCGGCATGTCGACAGCTGCCAATCCACTCATATTGGGGGCCATATCTGAAATCACAAGGTCTACTTGTGTATTTCCGACGGCCTCGAGGATCTGAGCAAGCACGGCGTCCTCGGTAAAATCGCCCTTGATGAAGGTCACATCAGGGATGCTGTCCATGTCCAGGATGTCGGAAGCAATCAAACGCCCCTGACCACCGATCAGACGACTGGTCACCTGCGACCAGCCACCCGGGGCTGCACCCAGGTCGATAACGGTCATACCGGGACGGATCAGCTTGTCTCGCTCCTGGATCTCCAGCAATTTGTAGCTGGCACGGGAGCGATACCCGTCTTTTTGCGCCATTTTGACGTACGGGTCGTTGAAATGTTCTTTCAGCCAGTTAAGGCTAGTCTTGGAACGGGCCACGGGCCACCTCAAAAATTTTAAACGGGTCGTGATTAACTGGGCGGTCTGGGACTCGCTCGGGTAAACTGGCCGCCGCTTTTTACAAGATCAGACACAGGGGTCAGATTATGCCGCTCACTCAAGAGCAGAAGAAACAGTACAAATCCATTGGCCACCATCTGAAACCAGTTTTGACTGTGGCTGACAATGGTTTGACTGAAGGTGTTTTAGCCGAACTCGAACGCGCATTGGGCGATCACGAGCTGATTAAAATCAAAGTCAACATTCTGGATCGCGAATCCCGCCTGGAGGCCATTGCAGAACTGTGCAAGGCCGGCAAAGCGGAACTGGTACAGGTTATCGGCAAAATGGCGCTTCTGTACCGCAAGAACGTCAATGTAAACAAGCAACTGTCGAACATCCACCGTTTCAAGTGATGTAGACAAGGGTCAAGGGTGCGCCTGGCGCGCCCTGAAACTCTTCCAGGGCCAAAGCCCGAGAGTCATGCAAGCACTGCCCGCGCAACGCATCAGGCAGCCAGAGACGCCCAACGCACTACTTCCCCACTTGCTCCATGCCACTTCAACAGCTTCGCTGCCAACCGCATTGCGGCCAGCACCGGCAAACAATTCTGTGTGCAACAACCACAGGCCGCCAACCCGGAACACCCGGGCCGACCGCCAAAAAAGTGCGCCCGCACACGGCGGGCGCTCTTCTTAGATGTGACTTACTTTGACAATTTCGTACTCAATGACGCCGCCCGGTGTTTTCACCGCCACCACATCACCCTCTTCCTTGGCAATCAAGGCACGGGCAAGTGGCGAACCAACGGAGATCTTTCCGAGCTTGAAGTCAGCCTCATCTTCACCAACGATCTGGTAGGTCACGCTTTCGTCAGTTTCAACGTTGGCGATCTCGACCGTGGTACCGAAAATCACTTTGCCGGTGTGAGGAATAGTCGTTACATCGATGATCACCGCGTTCTGCATGCGGCCTTCGATGTCACGGATACGCGCCTCAACCATACCCTGCTGCTCACGGGCAGCATGGTATTCAGCGTTTTCTTTAAGGTCGCCCAGCTCACGCGCCGTGCCGATATCCTGGCTCAGCTTGGGACGGACAACCTTGGTCAGATGTGCGTGTTCTTCTTCCAGGGCTTTGGCGCCCTGGACCGTCATTGGGTACTTGATCATGCCTTTAATCCTGCGTGTAGATCCTGCAAGCGACGTACGGTTTTTTCAGGACCGAATTTAAGCGCTTCACAGATCGCTTCGCCAGCAGCAATAGTCGTGGTGCAGTAGATCTTGTGCTGCAGCGCGTTGCGGCGAATGGAATAGGAGTCAGCAATCGACTGACGTCCTTCGGTAGTGTTGATGATCAAGGTTACTTCGTCGTTCTTGATCATGTCGACAACGTGCGGACGACCTTCGGTCACCTTGTTCACACGGCGTACTTTCAAGCCTGCTGCTTCGATGAACTTGGCAGTGCCAACGGTCGAAACGATTTCAAAGCCCAGGTTGATCAGGTCGCGGGCAACGCCGGCCACCAGCGGCTTGTCGTCGTCGCGCACGCTGATGAAAGCAGTACCGCCAGTCGGCAGCACTTCGCTTGCACCCATCTGGGCCTTGGCAAACGCTTCGCCGAAGGTATCGCCCACGCCCATCACTTCACCGGTGGACTTCATCTCAGGGCCGAGAATCGGGTCAACACCCGGGAATTTGGCGAACGGGAAGACCGCCTCTTTCACGCTGTAGAAGTTAGGAATGATTTCTTTGGTGAAACCGATTTCCTTCAGGGTTTTACCGGCCATTACGCGAGCTGCGATCATCGCCAGGGAAACACCGATGCACTTGGAGACGAAAGGAACGGTACGCGATGCACGCGGGTTCACTTCGATCACGTAGATATCTTCGCCCTGCAGAGCCAATTGCACGTTCATCAGGCCGACAACGCCCAACTCCAGAGCCATTTTCTTGACCTGCTCGCGCATCTCGTCCTGGATGTGCAGCGGCAGCGAGTACGGCGGCAGCGAGCAAGCGGAGTCACCGGAGTGAACGCCAGCCTGCTCGATGTGCTGCATGATTGCGCCGATCACTACATCAGTACCGTCGCAGACAGCATCCACGTCCATTTCGATGGCGCAGTTGAGGAAGTGGTCCAGCAGCACGGGGCTGTCGTTGGACACTTTCACTGCGTCACGCAGGTAGCGCTTGAGCTCGTCTTCTTCGTAAACGATTTCCATCGCACGGCCGCCCAACACGTAGGAAGGACGAACAACCAGCGGGTAACCGATCTTGCCAGCGGCACGAATGGCTTCGTCTTCGCTGCGCACAGTAGCGTTAGGCGGCTGACGCAGGTTCAGGCGCTCAACCATCTGCTGGAAGCGCTCACGGTCTTCTGCACGGTCGATCGCGTCAGGGCTGGTACCGATGATCGGCACGCCGGCTTCTTCCAGGGCACGCGCCAGTTTCAGCGGGGTTTGGCCGCCGTACTGGACAATCACGCCTTTTGGCTTCTCGACACGCACGATTTCCAGCACGTCTTCCAGGGTTACGGATTCGAAGTACAGACGATCCGAGGTGTCGTAGTCGGTGGAAACGGTTTCCGGGTTGCAGTTGACCATGATGGTCTCGTAACCGTCGGCACGCAGCGCCAGAGCGGCGTGAACGCAGCAATAGTCAAACTCGATACCCTGGCCGATACGGTTCGGGCCACCACCCAGAATCATGATCTTGTCACGATCCGAAGGGTTGGCTTCGCACTCTTCCTCATAGGTGGAGTACATGTAGGCGGTGTCGGTAGCGAACTCGGCTGCGCAGGTGTCAACGCGCTTGTAGACCGGGAACACTTCCAGCTTGTGGCGGTGGCGACGCAGGTTCTTCTCGGTCACACCCAGCAGAACGGCCAGACGCGCGTCGGAGAAGCCCTTGCGCTTGAAGCGGTACATGGCATCGCGGTCGATCGATGTCAGCGCCATGGTCTTGATCTTTGCTTCGTCCTTGATCAGATCTTCGATCTGTACCAGGAACCAAGGGTCAATCATGTTCATGCCGAAGATATCTTCAACGGTCATGCCGGCGCGGAACGCGTCAGCCACGTACCAGATACGCTCGGCGCCCGGCACGGTCAGCTCGCGCTTGAGCACGGCCATGCTTTCCGGGTTGCTCAGGTCCAGCTTTGGATCAAGACCGCTGACACCTACTTCCAGACCGCGAAGGGCCTTTTGCAGGGATTCCTGGAAAGTCCGGCCGATGGCCATGACTTCGCCCACAGATTTCATCTGTGTGGTCAAACGGGCGTCAGCCTTGGCGAACTTCTCGAAAGCGAAGCGCGGCAGCTTGGTCACAACGTAGTCGATGGACGGCTCGAAGGACGCAGGCGTAGCGCCGCCGGTGATTTCGTTTTGCAGCTCGTCCAGGGTGTAACCGATCGCCAATTTGGCAGCGATACGAGCGATCGGGAAGCCGGTGGCTTTCGATGCCAGCGCCGACGAACGCGATACACGCGGGTTCATTTCGATCACGACCATACGGCCGGTGTCCGGGCAGATACCGAACTGAACGTTGGAACCGCCGGTTTCAACGCCGATCTCACGCAGTACCGCCAACGAGGCGTTACGCATGATCTGGTATTCCTTGTCCGTCAGGGTCTGTGCCGGAGCAACGGTGATCGAGTCACCGGTGTGCACGCCCATCGGGTCGAAGTTTTCGATCGAGCAAACGATGATGCAGTTGTCTTTTTTGTCGCGGACAACCTCCATCTCGTACTCTTTCCAGCCGATCAGGGATTCGTCGATCAGCAGCTCTTTGGTTGGCGACAGGTCCAGACCACGGGTGCAGATCTCTTCGAACTCTTCACGGTTGTAAGCAATACCGCCACCGGTGCCGCCCATGGTGAAGGACGGACGAATGATGCACGGGAAGCCCAGTCGCTCGAGGACCGCATTGGCCTCTTCCATGGTGTGGGCGATACCGGAGCGCGGGCAATCCAGGCCGATGGACTTCATGGCCTTGTCGAAACGCGAACGGTCTTCAGCTTTGTCGATGGTGTCAGCGTTGGCGCCGATCATTTCTACGCCGAACTTCTCGAGCACGCCTTCGCGCTCCAGGTCCAGTGCGCAGTTCAGAGCTGTCTGGCCGCCCATGGTTGGCAGCAGTGCATCCGGACGCTCTTTTTCGATGATCTTGGCAACGGTCTGCCACTTGATCGGCTCGATGTACGTGGCGTCAGCCATGTCCGGGTCGGTCATGATAGTGGCAGGGTTGGAGTTCACCAGGATGACGCGGTAACCCTCCTCGCGCAGGGCTTTGCAGGCCTGGGCGCCGGAGTAGTCGAATTCACACGCCTGGCCGATAACAATCGGGCCAGCGCCGAGAATCAGGATGCTTTTTATGTCTGTACGTTTTGGCATGGGTTTGTCACTCAAATCCGCAGGTCAGTCGGCAAGCTGTCAATCAGGTTCCTGAAGCCCCCTGGGGGCCACCGAAATTCGGGGCCGCCACAGGGCGCTGCAAAAGGAGGCTGATTAACGGCGCTTGGCCATCTCATTGATGAAGCGATCGAACAGCGGTGCAACGTCGTTCGGGCCAGGGCTTGCTTCAGGGTGACCCTGGAAGCTGAAAGCGCTTTTGTCGGTCAGCTCGATACCTTGCAGGGTGCCGTCGAACAGCGACTTGTGGATGGCGCGCACATTGGCTGGCAAGCTCGCTTCGTCTACCGCAAAACCGTGGTTCTGGCTGGTGATCATTACTACACCGGTGTCCAGATCCTGAACCGGGTGGTTTGCACCGTGATGGCCATGACCCATTTTCACGGTCTTGGCGCCGGAGGCCAGGGCCAGCAGCTGGTGACCCAGGCAGATACCGAAAACCGGAATCTCGGTGGTCAGCACTTGCTTGATTGCTGTGATCGCGTAGTCGCAAGGCTCAGGGTCACCCGGGCCGTTGGACAGGAACACGCCATCCGGGTTGAGTGCCAGAACGTCACTGGCCGGAGTCTGTGCCGGAACCACGGTCACGCGGCAGCCGCGCTCAACCAGCATGCGCAGGATGTTCCACTTTACGCCGTAGTCATAAGCGACCACGTGGTAAGGCAGCTCGCTGGCTTCGATGGTCGGGTGACTGTCGGTAGCCAGGTTCCAGACGCTGGAGCGCCACTCGTAGGCTTTTTCGGTGCTGACGACTTTCGCCAGATCCATGCCCTTCAGGCCCGGGAAGCCGCGGGCCGCTGCGATGGCAGCTTCTTCAGAAATGTTGTCGCCCGCCATGATGCAACCGTTCTGCGCGCCTTTCTCACGCAGGATGCGCGTCAGGCGGCGAGTGTCGATACCGGCGATAGCCACAACATTGTTGGTTTTCAGGTAGTCGGCCAGCGACATGGTGTTGCGCCAGTTGCTTGCAACCAGCGGCAGATCACGAATTACCAGACCTGCGGACCAGACACGATCAGACTCGGCGTCTTCCGGGGTAGTACCGGTGTTGCCAACATGCGGGTAAGTCAGGGTCACGATTTGCTGAGCGTAGGAAGGATCCGTCAGGATCTCCTGGTAGCCAGTCATTGCGGTGTTAAACACCACCTCACCAACGGTTTGACCGTCGGCCCCAATGGCTTCGCCGCGAAAAATGCTGCCATCAGCGAGGGCGAGTATGGCTTGCTTAGTCAAGAAGACCTCCCGTAAATAAAGCCTGAAAGGGCGATCGCAGGTTGTAAAAAAGCGGAGTGACGTATGGACACGTCACCCCGCTTCTTCATCGAATTATCTGCGCGCTTTTAGTGGACACACTAAAGCTGTAGCTTACAGAAAAAGGCTTTTTTGGTCTACCGCTAAAGAGTCTAAAAGACAGGGGAAAGCGACAGAACATCGCTTAGCGGTTAAAAATCGGGCTACTGGCGCGCCAACAGCCCGATTTTACAGAGGTTACTCAGCGCAGGTCGAGCACATCCTGCATGTCATACAGGCCAGGCTCACGCCCTTGCAGCCAGAGAGCAGCACGAACAGCACCCTTGGCAAAGGTCATGCGGCTGGATGCCTTGTGGGTAATTTCCAGGCGCTCGCCTTCAGTGGCGAACAAGACCGTGTGATCACCCACCACATCACCGCCGCGCACCGTGGCAAAACCGATGGTTTCGCGCTCACGGGCACCGGTATGGCCTTCACGACCATAGACCGCAACCTTTTGCAGGTCACGACCCAACGCATCGGCGATCACCTCACCCATGCGCATCGCGGTACCCGAAGGCGCGTCGACTTTGTGCCGATGATGAGCTTCGATGATTTCGATATCGGCATCCTCACCCATCACCCGCGCCGCCATATCCAGCAGCTTGAACGACAGGTTGACGCCGACACTGAAGTTGGAAGCAAAGACAATCGCAATATCCTGGCCAGCCTCGACCAGCAACTGCTTCTGCTCGGCATTCAGCCCCGTCGTACCAATGACCATGGCCTTGCCCAATTTGCGACACACCGCCAGGTTGGCGAGCATCACTTCAGGCAAGGTGAAGTCGATCAGCACGTCAAAATCAGCCGCGACCGCTTGCAGGCTTTCGGACAACGGCACGCCGATGCGCCCGATAGAAGCCAGCTCACCGGCATCAGCCCCCACCAGGGAGCTGCCAGGACGCACGATGGCCGCCGTCAACCCGCACAGCGGCGAACGCTGCTGCACCGCATCGATCAAGGTCTTGCCCATGCGCCCGGCAGCGCCCATCACAGCTATACGTCGCATCTACCGCTCCTTACAGGTCGCCGAAAAAACGCTTTACGCCTTCGAACCAGCCAGTGGCGTTCGGCGAGTGACTGCTGTCACCTTCCAGCGTGGTGCGGAACTCTTCCATCAGCTCACGCTGGCGGCGGCTCAGCTTGACCGGGGTTTCGATCACCACACGGCACATCAAGTCGCCAGCACCGCCACCCCGTACAGGGGCCACACCCTTGCCACGCAAACGGAACTGCTTGCCGCTTTGTGTGCCTTCCGGGATTTTCAGCTTGACCCGACCATCCAGTGTCGGCACTTCAATTTCAGCACCCAGCGCAGCGTCGGCAAAGTTGATTGGCACTTCACAGAACAGATGCTTGCCGTCGCGCTGGAAAATCGCGTGCTCGCGCACATCGATCACCACATACAGGTCACCCGTAGGCCCACCCTGCACGCCCGCCTCGCCTTCGCCCGACAGACGAATGCGGTCACCGGTATCAACACCAGCCGGCACTTTCACAGAAAGGGTTTTGTATTCTTCTACGCGGCCTTCACCACGGCAGCTCTCGCACGGATCAGAAATCACCTTGCCTTGACCGTGGCAGCGCGGGCAAGTCTGCTGAACCGCGAAGAAACCCTGCTGCATGCGCACCTGACCAATACCGCCACAGGTGGTACAGGTCACAGGCGAAGAACCTTTCTTGGCGCCCGAACCGTCACATGGTTTGCAATTGACCAGTGTAGGAACGCGGATATTGACCGTAGTACCGCGTACGGCTTCTTCCAGATCCAGCTCCAGCGTGTAGCGCAAATCGCTACCGCGCTGAGCGCCACCCCGGGAGCCGCCACGACCACCGCCAAAGAAGTCGCTGAACACATCACCGAAAATATCGGAGAAGTTCTGACCGCCGAAACCTGCACCGCCGCCGCCCATTTGTGGATCAACACCGGCATGACCGTATTGATCGTAAGCAGCACGTTTGCTGGAGTCCGACAGAACCTCGTAAGCCTCGTTGGCCTCTTTGAACAATTCTTCCGAAGCCTTGTCATCCGGATTACGGTCCGGGTGATGCTTCATCGCCAGACGACGATAAGCCTTTTTCAGCTCTATCTCGGTCGAGGTGCGTTCAACACCCAAAATTTCGTAATAGTCGCGCTTTGCCATAATTCTTTGCACTCTCAAGGACGTTCGACAAAACCCTCCCGAGCCTCGCCAAACCCGCCAAGCCCGAAAAGGATCAGACCCGACTCACGTCTTTTCAACGATATAGGTTTGTGTTTAACAGCCAATGCATTGGCCGCCAGGAGCGGTTACTTCAGGCCGGAAAACAGAAAAGATCCAGACCAAACCGCCAGCATTCGACTTTGTCGCATGCTGTAAAAATTTCGGTACTCCAGACACGCCAACGCGGGAGCAAGCTCCCGCGCGGCGACATCCTACCAGTCACCGCGCAAGCGCGGTCAACCGGGCGACAAACAAGCTGATTACTTGTTGTCTTTTACTTCTTCGAACTCAGCGTCGACAACGTCGTCCGCTTTTTCAGCCGAATCAGCTGGCTTGGCCGCTGCGTCTGCCGGGTTCGCCTGCTCGGCGTACATTTTCTGTGCAACCGGAGCCGATACCTTGGACAGCTCTTCAACCTTGGCTTCGATAGCCGCCTTGTCGTCGCCTTTAACAGCGGTTTCAAGTGCAACTACAGCAGCTTCGATTGCAGCTTTCTCTTCCTCGGTCACTTTATCGCCAGCATCGACGATCATTTTGCGAGTCGAGTGAACCAGTGCATCGCCCTGGTTACGTGCAGCTGCCAGCTCTTCGAACTTGCGGTCTTCCTCAGCGTTGATCTCGGCATCGCGAACCATCTGAGCGATTTCTTCCTCGGACAGACCCGAGTTAGCCTTGATCACGATCGACTGAGACTTGCCAGTCGCCTTGTCTTTTGCACTTACGTGCAGGATGCCGTTGGCATCGATGTCGAAGGTCACTTCGATCTGAGGCACGCCACGTGGAGCAGGTGGAATGTCAGCCAGGTCGAACTTGCCCAACGACTTGTTCTGTGCAGCTTGCTTACGCTCGCCTTGCAGCACGTGAATGGTCACAGCGCCCTGGTTATCGTCTGCAGTCGAGAACACTTGCGATTTCTTGGTAGGAATCGTGGTGTTTTTCTCGATCAGGGCAGTCATTACGCCACCCATGGTTTCGATACCCAGAGTCAGCGGGCTCACGTCCAGCAACAGAACGTCTTTAACATCACCGGCCAATACCGCGCCCTGGATAGCAGCACCCATTGCAACAGCTTCGTCCGGGTTCACGTCTTTACGTGCTTCCTTGCCGAAGAACTCGGTTACCAGCTTCTGTACCAGCGGCATACGAGTCTGACCACCGACCAGGATCACGTCGTTGATTGCGCCAACGTCGATACCGGCGTCTTTCAGCGCGATGCGGCAAGGCTCGATGGTGCGTTGAACCAGGTCTTCAACCAGCGATTCCAGCTTGGCGCGCGAAATTTTCACGTTCAAGTGTTTAGGACCGGTGGCATCTGCAGTGATGTAAGGCAGATTCACGTCAGTCGACTGGCTCGAAGACAGTTCGATCTTGGCTTTTTCCGCAGCTTCTTTCAGACGCTGCATCGCCAGCGGGTCACCTTTAAGGTTCATGCCGCTTTCTTTCTTGAACTCGTCAACCAGGTAGTCGATCAGACGGATGTCAAAGTCTTCACCACCCAGGAACGTGTCACCGTTGGTTGCCAGCACTTCAAACTGGTGCTCGCCATCCACTTCGGCAATTTCAATGACCGACACGTCGAAAGTACCGCCACCCAGGTCATAAACGATGACAGTGTGGTCGCCTTTCGCTTTATCCATACCGTAAGCCAGAGCAGCTGCGGTTGGTTCGTTGATGATGCGTTTTACGTCCAGACCCGCGATACGGCCGGCGTCTTTGGTCGCCTGACGCTGGCTGTCGTTGAAGTAGGCCGGAACGGTGATTACCGCTTCAGTCACTGGCTCGCCGAGGTAGTCTTCGGCGGTTTTCTTCATTTTCTTCAGAATTTCAGCCGAGATTTGTGGCGGAGCCATTTTCTGGCCGTTCACTTCAACCCAGGCGTCGCCGTTGTCAGCCTTGGCGATCTTGTACGGAACCATCTGAATGTCTTTCTGTACAACTTCTTCGTCAAAACGACGACCGATCAGACGCTTCACCGCGTACAGGGTGTTATGCGGATTGGTCACTGCCTGACGCTTGGCCGACTGGCCAACCAGAATTTCGCCATCATTGGCGTACGCAACGATCGACGGCGTAGTACGCGCGCCTTCTGCGTTTTCGATAACTTTTGCTTTACCGTTTTCCAGAACCGACACACACGAGTTGGTGGTCCCGAGGTCAATACCGATAATTCTGCCCATGTTTACTCTCCCTAAATTTGAATTTTGTTGCCGCAGCAGTAATGACCAACTGCGGCACTGCTTAACGCTTGACTTCTAAATGGGGGCCTTGTGGCCGATTTCAAGCCTGCTCGTCAATCGATGGCGAAACCGGCGCTGGCGCCTTGCTGACTACGACCATAGCCGGGCGCAGCAAGCGACCATTGAGCTGATAACCTTTTTGAAACACCTTGAGCACACTGTTTGGCTCCAGGTCTGCGCTTTCCTGCATTGCCATCGCCTGATGATGCTCGGCATTGAAGGGTTCGCCGTGCGGGTCGATGGCTTCCAGCTGATAGCGCTTCAGGGTGTCCTGGAACATTTTCAGGGTCAGCTCGATCCCTTCACGCATCGGACGGATGTTTTCATCGTCCGGGCTGGACAGCTCAAGACCGCGCTCCAGGCTGTCGATCACCGGCAACAGGTCGCCAGCGAATTTTTCCAGTGCAAACTTGTGAGCCTTCTCAACGTCCTGCTCGGCGCGGCGGCGAACGTTCTGCAGATCGGCAGCTACGCGCAGAGCCTGATCGTTAGCGGCTGCCAGCTGCTCTTCAAGCACCTGCACGCGGGTTGCCAGATCTTCGCCAGCTACTTCGGCTTCCTGGTTCTGCGTATCCATAGTCTGTTCGTCTGCCATAGATTTCTCCTTTCAAACTTCGTCCGCGAGCTCGACTCGCGCTTGTGCCAAGGTATATGGGGTCGCAATTCTCAGGTTCAAGAGCCAAAAACCCATAAAAGGCATGTTTGGCGAACCACCCTCCCACTGCCGAAAAAACCAAACGAGCTAAGAACCCGAATAAAACAAGCAAATCGAACTAAACACAGCCATTGTCAGCACGAAACAAAACACTGTATAAATAACCAGACATTACGTTTTGGAGCAGCTCCCATGCTGGTGCACCTGTCCGTACACAACTACGCCATCGTTGAACATCTCGATCTGGAACTGGATCGCGGGATGAGTGTAATCACTGGCGAGACCGGTGCCGGCAAATCGATCATGCTCGATGCATTGGGCCTCACCCTGGGCGACCGCGCCGACAGCGGCGTCGTGCGCCCCGGGGCCGACAAGGCCGATATCCTGGCCACGTTCGACCTGCAGGATATCCCCGAAGCCCGTGCCTGGCTGGCCGAGCGCGACCTTGAAGGCGACGGCCCGTGCATCCTGCGCCGGGTCATCACCGCCGAAGGCCGCTCGCGCAGCTATATCAACGGCACGCCCTGCCCCCAGGGCGACCTCAAGGTCCTGGGCGAGCTGCTGATCGATATCCACAGCCAGCACGAACACCAGTCGCTGCTCAAGCCCGATACCCATCGTCGCCTGCTCGACGAGTTCGCCGGTGCCACCGACCTGGCCCGCCAGGTACAACTGGCGGCACAACGCTGGCGCCAGACCAAACAAGAGCTTGAGCACCTGTCCAACTCCGGCGACGAACAGCGCGCGCGCCATCAGTTGCTCAGCTATCAGCTTGAAGAGCTGGAGACACTCTCGCTGGGAGAAAACGAACTGGAAGAGCTGGAGCAGGAACATAAAAACCTGACCAACGCCGAAACCCTGCTGACAATCTGCCGCCAGGTAGTCGAGCAATGCAGCGAAAGCGATTCCGGCAACGTGCTCAATGCATTGACGGCCAGCCTCAACCGGCTTTCGAGCATCAACAGCAACTCCGGCTCACTGGGCGAAGCCACCGACCTGCTGGCCAGCGCACAGATTCAGGTCGAAGAGGCCGTAGGTGAGCTCAACCGCTTTATTGATCACTTCGATGCGGACCCGGGCCGCCTGCAGTATCTCGAGGAGCGCCTCGACACCATCTATACCCTGGCACGCAAACATCGGGTTCAACCCACCGAAGTGGCCGCCTTGCAGCAAAAACTGCTGGATGAGCTCGAAACACTCAACGCCAATGATGAAAATATCGAGCGTCTGGCCAATGAGCTGACCTCCTATGCCCGCCACTATCAAGAGTGTGCCCGCGAACTCAGCAACCTGCGCAACCTGGCCGCGACACGCCTGAGCAGTGCCGTCGAAGAAGAGATCCAGCGCCTGGGCATGCCTGGCGGCCGCTTTGTGATCGAACTGCGCCCGCAAGCCAGCAGCGACCCGGCGCCCTTCGGCCTCGAACACGTTGAACTGCTGGTGAGCGCCAACCCCGGCCAACCGCTCAAAGCCCTGGCCAAAGTGGCCTCGGGCGGCGAACTGTCGCGTATCAGCCTGGCCATTCAGGTCATCACCGCACAAACCTCCCGCGTACCGACCCTGGTGTTCGACGAAGTGGACGTGGGCATTGGCGGCCCCACTGCCGAGATCGTCGGGCAACTGCTGCGCCGCCTGGGCGAACGCGGCCAGGTGCTGACGGTCACTCACTTGCCGCAAGTGGCAGCGCAATGCCATCAACATCTGTTTGTCCATAAGGTTCGCGAGAGCGATACCACCCGCACGGCCGTGGCTAAACTGAGCAAAAAAGAGCGCGTAGAAGAAGTCGCCCGCATGCTTGGCGGTATCGACCTGACCAAGGAATCCCTGGCCCACGCCAAAAAGATGGTGATCACTGCAAAAAATCTTGCAGCTTAACGACGAACGGTCATGAAATAACCGATATCAGAAAGCACGAAGGCGGCCCTTGGGCCGCCTTCGATCGTTTCGCGAACCGTAATTCGCGTGACATGCTCTTACTTGGCCTTCTTGCGCACGTACAGCACCAAGTTGTGATCCACCAACTCAACACCGTGCTTGGCTGCAATGGCGTGCTGCAGTTTTTCGATGTCTTCGTCGAAAAACTCGATCACTTCACCGCTGTCCACGTTGACCATATGGTCGTGGTGGCCGCCGTCAGCATCAGCCAATTCAAAGACAGCATGACCGCCATCAAAATTATGGCGAATCACCAGCCCAGCTGACTCAAACTGGGTCAGAACACGGTAAACCGTGGCCAGACCGACGTCCTCGCCTGCTTGCATAAGTGCCTTGTAAACATCCTCGGCGCTCATGTGACGCTGCTCTGCAGAGTCAAGCATCTGTAGAATTTTGACTCGTGGCAGAGTCACCTTAAGTCCGGCCTTACGTAGTTCGCTATTTTCAACCATGGTTAGCTTTCTCGCGGAAGCCGCTTCGCAGCTTCTCTTAATACGGGTATGATCGGCGTTTACGTTGTCCCAGCCAAGATAGTGGAAGTCGCCCACCGATGCAAAACACCAAGCTCTTGCTAACCAGTTTCACCTTTGTGGGACTGCTCGCACTCGCCGGTTGTTCATTCCCCGGGGTTTACAAAATCGACATCCAACAGGGCAATGTCGTCACGCAGGACATGATAAACCAGTTACGCCCGGGAATGACCCGCCGGCAAGTGCGGTTTATCATGGGTAATGCCCTGCTGACCGATACATTCCACCCTGATCGCTGGGATTATCTGTATAGCCTGCAGCCCGGCGGCGGAGAACGCCAACAGGAACGCATCAGTGTGTTCTTCAACCAGAACGACCAGCTCGTGAGCCTGTCAGGTGACTTCAAGCCTGGCGTCAGCCGCGACGAAGCCATTCTCGGCAAAACCGGCGGCACAGACGTGACCGAACCGGCGACTCAAGCTCCAGCCGAGAAGAGCGAAGTTCCAGCCAAGCCTGGTTCATTGCTTGATCAAATCCAGAAGGACGTAGACGGTGTTGAAACCGTACCGGTTCCTACGCCAGAACCTCTGGATACCACCGAGCAATAAGCGCCCGGTACAAAAAAGCCCGGCATGCCGGGCTTTTTGTTGCCTGCAAGAAAGCCGTCAGGGCTGACTGAGGCGCTTGGCCTCGGCAGCCTTGGCCGCACGTTGACGGCGAATCTCTTTGGGGTCGGCCAGCAGCGCTCGATACATCTCGATACGATCCCCTGCCTGCAGCACCCGGGTATCAGGATCAGCCACCTGCTTGCCGAAAATCCCCACCGGGCAATTAGTCAGGTCAACCTCGGGAAATTCGCGCCCCATGCCCGACACCAATACCGCTGCCCGCAGCGTCGTGCCTTGCGGCACAACCACGGTCAGCAGGCACTGGCGATCGCCCGCGGCATAAACCACCTCAACTTCAATCACCGGCTCAGCCATACAACTGCTTGGCGCGCTGGCAAAAAGCATCCACCAGCGTATTGGCCGCCTGATTGAACAAAGGCCCCAGGGTGGCCTTGACGATGGCCCCGGCGTAATCAAAGGTCATGTCCAGGCTGATTTTGCACGCTTTGTCACCCAAAGGTTTGAACACCCACAGGCCGTGCAGCTTGGTAAAAGGACCTTCTTCCAGGTTCATCTCGATGGACTGCCCGGGCACCAGGGTATTGCGGGTGACAAAGTGCTGGCTCAGGCCACCCTTGGCCACCCCCAGGCTGGCGCGCATCAGCACTTCAGTGCTTTCCAGGATTTCGGCAGACGAACACCACGGCAAAAACTGCGGGTAGCTCGCCACATCATTCACCAGGTCATACAGCGCCTGGGCTGGATAAGGCAACAAGGCAGAGCGTTGGATATGGGTAGTCATGTCAGCGTTACTTCCACAGCTGGGCGGCAAACACAATCAGAATGCCGAGTGGCGCCACATAGCGCATCAAAAAAAGAGTCAGGGCGAACATCACCGGGCTGCGCATCGACAATTCGTCACGAACCGCGCCGCGCCCCATGATCCAGCCTGCAAAGACCACAAAACACAGGCCGCCCAAGGGCAACATGATACGCGAGGTGAAGAAATCGACGACACCAAAGAAGTCCAGACCGCTGGCCGCGCCCCATTGATAGAGATGAAAACCGGAATCTTCGTTCACGAAAAACTTCGCCTGTTTCCAGATATTGAACGAAAACACCGTGCCCAGGCCAACAAACCAGCAACTGAAAGCCAGCCAGAAAGTGACCCACAAGCGCCGCACCCTGGTGCGTTCCACCAGGTAGGCCACCATTGGCTCAAGCAACGAAATGGCCGAACTCCAGGCAGCGACTGCCACCAGCACAAAAAACACCACGCCCATCAACTGACCAAAGGCCACGTTACCGAAGGCAAACGGCAAGGTCACGAACATCAGGCCCGGGCCTTCACCAGGGTTGAGCCCCGACGCAAATACAATTGGAAACAATGCCAGCCCGGCGAGCAATGAGACAAAAGTGTCGATCAGCGCCACCCCGACTACGGTGCCCGAGATCGATGCATTCTTGGGCATGTATGCGCCATAAATCATGATCGACCCCACGCCCACGCTCAGGGAAAAGAACGCATGGCCCATCGCGGCCAGCAACCCGTCGAGTACGCGATCGGGGTTGAAGTCGAACATGAAATGTACGCCCTGCATAAAGTGCCCGGTGGTCATGCTGTAACCCAGCAGTACCAGCAGAAGCACAAACAGCAGCGGCATCATGATCCGCAAACTGCGCTCAAGCCCCGCCACCACCCCCTTGGCGATCACATACGCAGACAGCAACATAAACCCGGTATGCCAAAAAGTGAGGCGCCAGGGATTGGAAATCACATCACCAAAGTACTGGCCGACCTGATCGGCCGTCGCCCCCTGAAAATCGCCCTTGCCCATATTGATGATGTAATCCAGCGACCAGCCGCCCACCACACTATAGAAAGACAAAATCAGCAGCGCCGTGATCATCCCGGCAAAAGCCCCCCACGACCAACGCCCCGAGTGCCCCGCCTCGACCGCCAACACCTTCAAGGCATTCGCCGGACTCAGCCGGGCACGCCGCCCGATCAGGGTTTCAGCCAGCATCACCGGCACACCGATCAGCGCGATACAGGCCAAAAACACCAACACAAACGCGCCGCCGCCATAGACGCCAACCATGTAAGGGAATTTCCAGATACTGCCCAAACCCACGGCAGAACCGGTCGCAGCGAAAATAAAGACCCAACGGCTTGCCCAACTGCCGTGGACAGAAACCTTGTCTGTCGACATCGTTACTACGCCCAACCACTAAAAAAAGAGGGCGCATTGTCCGGGAATCACCCTACGTGCTCAAGCACGCAGGTGCCCGTAGCCGACACGCTCGCAACTGCCTATAATGCTGCCCCTATGGCTAAACAGAAGAAACACCCAACAGGGACCATCGCGCAGAATAAAAAGGCGCGACACGATTACTTCATCGAACATCGGTTCGAGGCTGGTCTGGTCCTGGCCGGCTGGGAAGTAAAAAGTCTGCGTGCAGGCAAGGCACAGCTGGTCGACAGCTACGTGCTACTCAAGGATGGTGAAGCATGGTTGCTCGGCAGCCATATCGCGCCTCTGACGACAGCCAGCACGCACGTTATTGCCGACCCAACGCGCAGCCGCAAACTGCTGCTTAACCAGCGCGAGCTGGAAAAGCTGTTTGCCTCGGTGCAGCAGAAGGGTTACGCCTGCGTCTGCCTCTCGCTTTACTGGAGCAAGCACTTGATCAAGTGCGAAATTGCCCTGGGTAAAGGCAAGAAGGAATACGACAAGCGTCATACCGAGCGTGAGCGCGATTCCGATCGCGAGCTGCAACGTGCGGTGCGCAACAAGGGCAAGGAAGACTAGTTCTTCAGCCCTTGTACTCGTGGGAGCAACTGTCTTGATGCTGCCTCAGCTCTTGTGGGAGCGGGCTTGCTCGCGATGGAATCGACTTGGTATACCTGAATACCGAGTTGCATGAATCGCGAGCAAGCCCGCTCCCACAGGGTTTGCATCAACAATTACAAGCCATTGCGCCGCTCGGCCCGCGCCATGCGCTGAACTTCCTGACGCACTTCTTCCAGCACTTCCTGCACATACACCAGGTGACGGCTCGCCACTTCCCGGGCGTCTTCCGCCCTGCCCTCGATAATCGCCAGATACAACTCGCGATGCTGACTGATCAGCATGTCGCGCGTTTCACTGCGCTGCTTGTACATGCCACCAATATTGGTCACCACGTTGCGCTTGAGCAGGTCGAATAACCCGCGAATCGTATGCAGCAACACCGCGTTATGGCTCGCTTCGGCAATGGCCAGGTGGAAGTTGGCATCGGCCTCCCCCTCTTCTGCGCGACTGACTTCATCCACCCGTGCATAACAGTCCTGCAACCGTTCAAAAGCCAGCCGCAGCCGCTCACGGTCCATCTCGGTGGCACGCGATGCCGCGTAAAAAGCGCACGAAGCCTCAAGCGTATGACGGAACTCAAGCAGATCGCGCTGCGCTTCAGGGTTGCTTTCCAACAGTTGCAACAAAGGATCACTAAAGGTCGAGCCCAAGGATGTCGCCACATAATTGCCGCCACCCTGGCGACTGACCAGCAGCCCCTTGGCCGACAATTTCTGGATCGCCTCCCGCAACGAAGGGCGCGACACCCCAAACTGCTCCGCCAGCGCACGTTCGGCAGGCAAGCGCTCACCTGACTTCAACGTGCCCTCGAGGATCATGCCCTCGAGCTGCTCGACAATATCGTCCGACAAACGGCGCTGCCGGATCTGATCAAACCCCATAACTGCTCTCCACCCTCCCGACCACGCGCCGGGGGCCGCTATTCTCGCCGATTGGCGCCACGCATACACCCATCAGAAACACCGCTAAAAACCCCATCAGATGCCCGGACAACGAACACCCCGACGAAAGTTTGTGAGGCGGCAAATTGACACATGCCTCATAAGGCTTTTAACCTAGCCAACAGTGATTGTAAATTGGTAATACCAATATACCAAACACAGTCTGCAGCATCGACCAATAACAATTAGGGGCCACCCCATATGCAAACCTGGCAACAGCTCTACAGCCCGCTCGGCAGCCTCGGCCTGTCCGCTCTCGCGGCCGTCGTCCCGATCGTATTCTTCTTCCTCGCCTTGGCCGTGTTCCGTCTCAAAGGTCACGTCGCCGGCAGCATCACCCTTGCCCTATCGATTCTGGTGGCCATCTTTGCCTTCCAGATGCCTGTCGATATGGCCTTCGCAGCAGCGGGCTACGGATTTGCCTATGGCCTGTGGCCAATTGCCTGGATCATCGTTGCCGCGGTGTTCCTCTACAAACTGACCGTCAAAAGCGGCCAGTTCGAAATCATCCGCAGCTCCGTGTTGTCGATCACCGACGACCAGCGTCTGCAAGTACTGCTGATTGGCTTCTGCTTTGGTGCTTTCCTTGAGGGTGCAGCCGGTTTCGGTGCGCCGGTAGCAATTACAGCAGCACTGCTTGTAGGCCTGGGTTTTAACCCGCTGTACGCCGCTGGCCTGTGCCTGATCGCCAACACAGCCCCGGTCGCGTTTGGCGCCCTGGGTATCCCGATCATCGTGGCGGGTCAGGTCACCGGTATCGACGCGTTCAAGATCGGCGCCATGGCCGGTCGCCAGTTGCCACTGCTGTCGCTGTTCGTGCCGTTCTGGCTGGTATTCATGATGGACGGCCTGCGCGGCGTGCGTGAAACCTGGCCCGCAGCCCTGGTGGCCGGTTTGAGCTTCGCCATCACCCAGTACTACACCTCCAACTACATTGGCCCGGAACTGCCGGACATCACCTCGGCCCTGGCCAGCCTGGTCAGCCTGACCCTGTTTCTGAAAGTCTGGCAGCCAAAACGTAGCGCAGGTGCACGAATTGCTGGCGTTAGCTCTGACGTAATTGTTACCGCGAGCGCAGGTGGTTTCGGTAAACCGACCAACCTGATGGCTTCGCCTTACAGCCTGATGCAGATTCTGAAAGCCTGGTCACCGTTCCTGATCCTTACCGTGCTGGTCACCATCTGGACCCTCAAACCGTTCAAGGCGATGTTCTCTGCCGGCGGCTCGATGTACGGCTGGGTGTTCAACTTCGCGATCCCGCACCTTGACCAACTGGTGATCAAGACCGCCCCTATCGTCAACGCGCCGACCGCGATTGCCGCCGTGTTCAAACTTGATCCGATTTCGGCCACCGGCACGGCGATTTTCTTCTCGGCACTGATCTCGATGCTGATCCTGAAGATCGACATCAAGACTGGTCTGACCACTTTAAAAGAAACCTTCTACGAACTGCGCTGGCCGATTCTTTCCATCGGTATGGTGCTGGCCTTTGCCTTTGTCACCAACTACTCGGGCATGTCCTCGACCATGGCCCTGGTACTGGCAGGTACTGGCGCCGCGTTCCCGTTCTTCTCGCCGTTCCTCGGTTGGCTGGGCGTGTTCCTGACCGGCTCCGACACCTCGTCCAACGCCCTGTTCAGCTCGTTGCAGGCCACCACCGCGCACCAGATCGGCGTCAGTGACACCCTGATGGTGGCTGCCAATACCAGTGGCGGCGTGACCGGCAAGATGATTTCCCCGCAATCGATCGCTGTCGCCTGTGCGGCGACCGGCCTGGTGGGCAAAGAATCGGACCTGTTCCGCTTCACCCTCAAGCACAGTCTGTTTTTCGCCACCATCGTCGGCCTGATCACCCTGGCCCAGGCCTACTGGTTCACCGGCATGCTGGTTCACTGATAAGCGCTATGGTTACTGCACGTTAATGTCGCCGGGGCACAGCCCCGGCGACAGTAATTCACGACCCGGTCCACCTCGGTGGACACATAACCGGGACCACCCGGAGACGCCTGATGAGCGAGCTTTTTTACAACGCCGTGCCGAATGCGACCCGTGTCGCCCCGCCCTTGCCTGTACCCCGCCAATACCCCGCGCAAAAACCGCGCAAGGTCTACCTGTTCGGCACCTGCGTGGTCGATCTGTTCTTCCCCGAAGCCGGGATGGACGCCATCCACCTGATCGAACGCGAAGGTATCGACGTCGATTATCCCCAAGGCCAGAGCTGCTGTGGTCAACCGGCATACACCTCGGGTTACACCGAGCAGGCCCGGGAAGTTGCCCGTGCGCAACTGGCCCTGTTCGCCGAAGACTACCCGGTCGTCGTGCCTTCCGGCTCCTGCGCCGGCATGCTGCGCGAACACTATGAAGACCTGTTCAAGGACGAGCCCGACACCCTGAAAAAGGTTCACGCCCTGGCTGAACGCACCTTTGAACTCACCGAATTTTTGCTGTTTGTGTGCAAGGTCCAGTTCAAGGACCACGGCGCCCCGGTCAAGGTCGCACTGCACACCTCCTGCTCGGCACGTCGCGAAATGAACACCCACCTGCACGGCCGCGAAATGCTCGCGCAACTGGGCAATGTGGAGCGCATCGACCACAGCCACGAAAGTGAATGCTGCGGTTTTGGCGGGACCTTCAGCGTACGCATGCCGGATATTTCCGGCGCCATGGTCGCTGACAAAACCCGCTCCCTGATTGATACCGGCGCCCATCAAGTACTCACCGCCGATTGCGGCTGCCTGATGAACATCAACGGCTCCCTGGAAAAACAGAAGGAATCACTGCGCGGCCAGCATCTGGCCAGCTTCCTGTGGCAGCGCACCGGAGGTGGCCAATGAGCGCCAGCACCCTGATCCCTACCGTCGCGGTCGAAGAAGACTTCCGCGAGCGCGCCCACGAAGCCCTGGGTGACAAGCAACTGCGCAACAACTTCCGCAGTGCGATGGATTCTCTGATGACCAAGCGCGCTGTTGCCTTCAGCGACGCCCATGAGCGCGAGCACTTGCGCGCTCTGGGCAACGCCATCCGCGCCCGCGCCCTGTCCAAGTTGCCTGACCTGCTGGAACGACTGGAAGCCAACCTGACCCGTAATGGCGTGCAGGTTCATTGGGCTGAAACCGTCGACGAAGCCAATCAAATCGTCATGTCCATCGCCCGCCGGCGCGCCGCCAAACAGGTGATCAAAGGCAAGTCGATGGTCAGCGAAGAGATGGAGATGAACCACGTACTCGGCGCCCAGGGCATTGAATGCCTTGAGTCCGACATGGGCGAATATATTGTTCAACTCGACAACGAAAAACCCTCCCACATCATCATGCCCGCGATCCATAAGAACGCCGGGCAAGTGGCCGACCTGTTTCACGAAAAACTCGGCGTGGAATACACCAAGGACGTGGATCAACTGATCC
Organism: Pseudomonas sp. TWR1-1-3; assembly: GCF_049896805.1. Lineage (NCBI taxonomy): Bacteria > Pseudomonadati > Pseudomonadota > Gammaproteobacteria > Pseudomonadales > Pseudomonadaceae > Pseudomonas > Pseudomonas sp. TWR1-1-3. The sequence goes on from NZ_JAFCUZ010000006.1 coordinate 74,077, forward strand.
AGATCGGCCGCCGCGTACTGCGCCAGAAATTCTTTGAAGCGGACATCGGCGTGTCTGGCGTCAACTTTGCCGTTGCTGAAACCGGCACCCTGCTGCTGGTGGAAAACGAAGGCAACGGGCGTATGTCGACCACGGTGCCGCCTGTGCATATTGCCGTTACCGGCATCGAGAAAGTGGTCGAGAACCTGCGCGACGTTGTACCGCTGGTGTCCCTGCTGACCCGCTCGGCCCTTGGCCAGCCCATCACCACCTACGTCAATATGATTTCCGGCCCACGCAAACCCGGCGAGCTGGACGGCCCTGAAGAAGTGCACCTGGTGCTGCTCGATAACGGTCGCAGCCAGGCGTTTGCCGACAGCGAATTGCGCCAGACACTGAACTGCATTCGCTGCGGTGCCTGCATGAACCACTGCCCGGTTTACACCCGCATTGGCGGTCATGCCTACGGTGAGGTGTATCCCGGCCCGATTGGCGCAATCATCACGCCACATATGGTGGGCTTGAACAAAGTCCCGGATCACCCGAGCGCCTCATCGCTGTGCGGTGCCTGTGGCGAAGTGTGCCCGGTAAAAATCCCGATCCCGGCCCTGCTGCGGCGCCTGCGTGAAGAAAACGTCAAAGCCCCCGATACCGTACCGCGCATCATGCGTGGTCAGGGCAGCAAGTATTCGCGTAAAGAGCGCCTGATCTGGAATATGTGGGCCAAGCTCAACAGCTCACCCGCGCTTTACCGCACCTTCCTGAAAGCCGCTACCCGTCTGCGCGCCCTGACGCCGAGCAAGGTAGGCCCGTGGACGCAAAACCACAGCGCGCCCAAACCCGCCGCCCGTTCGCTGCACGATATGGCCCGCGAGCATCTGGCGAAAAAGTCGGGAGAAACACGATGAGCGCCAAGCAAAACATCCTCAATAAACTGCGTAAAAGCCTGACGGGCACCACACCGGTGCCTGACAATTTTGACGAAGTGCTGGTCACAGAGCCCTGGACCTACACCCCGGAGCAACGTATCCCGCAACTGCGCAAGCTGATGGAAGCGGTCCACACTGAAATCCACCTCAGTACCGAGCAAGGTTGGCCTGCATTGCTCGCGCAATTGGTCACCGACCGTCAGTTGCCAAGCCTGCTGATCGCACCGACTACAGCGCACGGGCAAAAGGTCAGCGAACACTGGGCACAAAACCCCGGGTTGCCAGCACTTAAAGCCTACGACCGTCCGGTAGAAGCGTGGAAAGCCGAACTGTTCAACGATACACCGGCCAGCTTCACCACCACCCTGGGGGCAATTGCTGCCACCGGCAGCCTGATCATGTGGCCAACCCCGGAAGAACCACGGCTGATGAGCCTGGTGCCGCCGGTGCATTTCGCCCTGCTCAAGGCCAGCGAAATCCGCGACAACTTTTATCAGGTGCAGCGTGAAATGAACTGGACCGCCGGCATGCCGACCAATGCGTTACTGGTGTCCGGCCCGTCGAAAACCGCCGATATCGAGCAAGTGCTGGCCTACGGCGCCCACGGTCCCAAAGACCTGATCGTGCTGATTCTGGAGGATGCATGAGCCTGCCCGCCGCCTTTGTGCGTGATGCCGAGCGACTGATCCCCCAGGACCGCCGTTTTACCGATGCGCTGTCGACCCTGGCGTTCGGCACCGATGCGAGCTTTTACCGACTGATCCCCAAGCTGGTGATTCGCGTCGAGTCCGAAGATGAAGTGGTGGAGCTGCTGCGCCTGGCCCGTCGCGACCAGGTATCGGTGACCTTTCGCGCAGCGGGCACCAGCCTCTCTGGCCAGGCCATCAGCGACTCGGTGCTGATCGTGCTCGGCGACAACTGGAACGGCAAGGAAATCCGCGGCCAGGGCAGGCAAATCCGCCTGCAACCGGGAGTGATCGGTGCCCAGGCCAACGCCTGGCTGGCCCCGTTCGGACGCAAGATCGGCCCAGACCCGGCATCGATCAACGCCTGCAAAATTGGCGGCATCGTCGCCAATAATGCCAGCGGCATGTGTTGCGGCACCGCGCAAAACACCTACCACACCCTGGCGGGCCTGCGCGTAGTGCTGGCCGACGGTACCCGGGTCGACACCGAAGATGCCGCCAACATCGCCGCCTTTCGCCAAAGCCACGGGCCATTGCTCGAGCAGTTGGGGACGTTGGCTCGCGAAACCCGCGCCAACGCTGAACTGGCTGCAAAAATCCGCCACAAATACCGTCTGAAAAACACCACAGGCCTGTCCCTTAATGCCCTGGTGGATTTCGACGACCCGCTGGATATCCTCAGCCACCTGCTGGTGGGCAGCGAAGGTACCCTGGGCTTTATCAGCGCGGTGACCTACGACACCGTGATCGACCACCCGAACAAGGCTTCGGCGCTGATCGTGTTCCCGGATGTCGAGACCTGCTGCAACGCCGTCACCGTGCTTAAAAGCCAGCCCGTGTCTGCCGTGGAACTGCTCGACCGTCGCAGCCTGCGTTCGGTGCAGGACAAACCCGGCATGCCGGCTTTCGTACAACAATTGTCGGCCAATGCCTGCGCGCTATTGATCGAGTCCCGCGCAGCATCCCAGACCTTGCTGCACGAACAACTGGCGCAAATCATGGCCTCGCTGGTCGATTTCCCGGTTGAAAAACAGGTCGACTTCACCGAAGACCCTAAAGAAAACGCCAAGCTGTGGGCGATCCGCAAAGACACCTTCCCGGCCGTCGGGGCGGTGCGCAAAACCGGCACCACGGTGATCATCGAAGACGTGACCTTCCCCGTTGAACAACTGGCCATCGGCGTCAACCGCCTGATCGAGCTGTTCGACAAGCACCACTACGACGAAGCGATCCTGTTTGGCCATGCGCTGGAGGGCAACCTGCACTTCGTCTTTACCCAGGGTTTCAACAACCCCGAGGAAGTGGCGCGCTACCAGGCCTTTATGGATGACGTGGCGCAACTGGTGGCCGTGGAATTTGGCGGTTCGCTCAAGGCCGAGCACGGCACCGGGCGCAATATGGCGCCCTTTGTTGAGCTGGAATGGGGCAGCGACGCCTACCAGTTGATGTGGACGCTCAAGCGTTTGCTCGACCCGCAGGGCATTCTCAACCCCGACGTGGTGCTTAGCGAAGACCCGCATATCCACCTCAAACACCTCAAGCCGATGCCTGCGGCGGACGAGATTGTGGATAAGTGCATCGAGTGCGGTTTTTGCGAACCGGTGTGCCCGTCCAAGGGACTGACCCTGAGTCCACGCCAGCGGATTGTGATCTGGCGCGATATCCAGGCCAGGAAACGCGCCGGCATCGACACCACGGAGCTGGAAAAAGCCTACGCCTATCAAGGCATTGATACCTGCGCAGCGACCGGTTTATGCGCGCAACGCTGCCCGGTGGGCATCAATACCGGCGAACTGGTGAAAAAACTCCGGGCACGCAGCGCTGACAGTGTGAAAACGGCTGACTGGCTGGCCAGTCACTTCACCACAGCACTGCAGGGGGCACGTTTTACCCTGCACGTGGCCAATGGTGCGCGCATGCTGCTGGGGGCGCCGCGACTGGCAAAACTCTCATCGGCCCTGAGCAAGGCCAGCAAAGGCCGCGTGCCCTTGTGGACCAACGCCATGCCCCAGCCGGAGCGGGCGATTCGTTTTACCCCGCCGGTCAAGGATGCCCGCCCGCGGGTGGTGTACCTGGCGGCTTGCGTGTCGCGGGTCATGGGCCCGGCGGCAGGAGACAAAGAACAAATGTCGTTGCTGGACAAAACCCGCGGCCTGCTGGAAAAAGCCGGTTACCAGGTGGTGTTCCCCGACAATATGGACAGCCTGTGCTGCGGCCAGCCGTTTGCGTCGAAAGGTTACAACGAACAAGCCGAACACAAGCGCCAGGAACTGATCGGCGCACTGCTGCATGCCAGCCGTGGCGGGCTTGACCCGATCTACTGCGACACCAGCCCCTGCACCCTGCGCCTGGTGCAGGACCTGGGGGAAAGTCGCCTCGACCTGTACGACCCGGTACGCTTTATCCGCACCCACCTTGTGGACAAGTTGACCTTTACCCCGCAAACCGCACCGATTGCCGTGCATGTCACCTGCAGCACCCAGCACCTGGGCGAAAGCCAGGCCCTGATCGATATTGCGCGGCTGTGCAGCACCGACGTGGTGATCCCCGAGGGTATCCATTGCTGCGGCTTTGCCGGTGACAAAGGCTTTACCACCCCGGAGCTGAACGCCCACTCACTGCGCACTTTGAAAGACGCGGTGCAATATTGCAGCGAAGGGATCTCCACCAGCCGAACCTGTGAGATTGGCTTGAGCCAGCATGGCGGGATCGACTATCACGGCCTGGTGTACCTGGTAGACCGCGTCACCAGCGCCCAGGCCTGAAAATGTGGGAGCGGGCTTGCTCGCGACAGGATCGCTGCGGTGTGACCCATACACCGCGTCGATGCCATCGCGAGCAAGCCCGCTCCCACCAAATCAAATATTCGCTCTACTTTCGGGCACAAAAAAAACCAGAAATTAATGGCCTGACCCAGGCAGAACTCCCGAGCGTGGCTATAGTCAATTGGCTTAAGGCCCCAATGTTTGGGGCATAAAACCGAGCCTGGAAACACCGGGCCTACCCTGTGCACAAGGAGTTTTCCCCATGAAGCGTACCGCTCTTGCTGGTCTGTTTATATCCGCAGTGATGTTGGCCTCCCCGGTGTTTGCGGCAGACGACCTTTGCCAGATCAACCTGCAAAAGATCAACGACGCCGTAGCCAGCTCTGGCGAAATCAGCTCCGACTTACAAGACAACATCGACAGCACCGTCGCCCAGGCCAAGGAAGAACAATCCAAAGGCACCAAAGAAGGCACTCAGGCCTGCGTTTCACTGACCACCCAGGTGCTCCAGGACATTGCCAACAACAACAAAGGTGGTGAGTAACCCCTTTGGGTTGGCCTTCTGCGTCAGAAAGGCGTAGACTCCGCTAGCTTGCTGGTTATACACAGCAGGCATCGGGGCCGTTTAGGATTCGACGCCGGTTGCGAAACTCTAGGTGCATGCCGAGTTGGTAACAGAACTCGTAAATCCACTGTTGCAACTACTTATAGTTGCCAATGACGAAACCTACGAGGGTCAAGCTCTCGCAGCGTAAGCTGCCTTAGCCATCCTCCTGGTACCTTCGGGTCCAGCAATCACTAGGGGATGCCTGTAAACCTGAAGTGATTGTCATATAGAACAGGATCGCCGTGCAGTACGTTGTGGACGAATCGGCTAAAACTTACACAACTCGCCCAAAGCACCCTGCCCTTCGGGTCGCTGAGGGTTAACTTAATAGAAACGGCTAAGCATGTAGTACCGACAGCGGAGTACTGGCGGACGGGGGTTCAAATCCCCCCGGCTCCACCACTTCAACAAAAAAAGACGTCCTCGGACGTCTTTTTTTGTGCCTAGGATTCAATAAATACCGGGCTTTCAGCGCTTTTTGGGGGTTTAGAAGATTTATGGAGTTCCAGACACTTTGGTGTCCCAAGCGGTATCCCGGACTACCAAATGTTATTTTCAGGATACTAAAACGGTGCTGGAGATAGCCCAATGCCTACCTAACACAACCCGCGTCTCCGATCGCCAACTCAAGGCAGTCAAGGCAACTGGTACAGACTCCGTCCTCAGCGACGGTGATGGCTTGCAGCTTCGAGTACGCGCCAGCGGCTCGATGATGTGGAATTTCAATTACCCCGAGCCATTGACCATAAGCCGTTGTAGCGGCCAACTAATCCCGGACACGACGTTAAGTTTTTCGCGGCCTGAGCGAGCCTTAGCCCGCCATTGAATTAATGAGGCCGTATCCAGTTGTAGCGATGCATCAAATAATGGCTGATGTCCCGTTGCGCGTGCTGAACCAACATATAACCCACTGAAGGTGTCCACTCGGTTTTCAGGCTGCGAAATACACGCTCCATCGGCGAGTTGTCGTAGCAATCGCCCCGGCGACTCATGCTTTGGCTAATGCGGTACCGCCATAGACGCTGGTGAAAGTGGCGACTTCCACATTGCGACCCATGGTCCGAATGAAACAGTAACCCTTGAGGTTTCCCGCGTTGCTCGTAAGCCATATCCAGAGCCTTAGTCATCAAGTCATCGGGATCCCTGACAACGTCCAACCCACTATCCGGCGAGCGTAGAGATCCATCACCACGGCCAGGTAGTGCCATTTCCCTTGCGCCCAGATGTAGGTGATATCACCGCACCAAACCTTATTTGGCTCGGGAACATCGAACTCACGATTAAGTGTATTTAGAATGTCAGGTCGCGCAACCGTTGCTTTTTTTGTAGGCATGCGAGCCCGGCCGCTTACTAATCAACCCCAGTTCCCGCATCAAGTCACGCACCTTGAAACGGCCGATCTGCTCGCCATCTTCCTGCATCATCAACACATTACTGCGGCGGGCAGTTGCGCTTCGGCTTTAGGTGAACAGTTCGTTAACGCTACTGCGCAAACGAATGCGCTCTAGGTTCGGAGTCAATCTTCTGATGAGATGAGCGTAATAAGTCAAACGGGTGACTTCGAACACCTCGCACAAGCTTTCAATGGGTTCGTGGGCGCTTAGCTGATGGATCAGCGCGAACCCTCGAGATCTTCCGACATCAAGAGCACGGTAGCCTTTTTTAGTATCGTTTTCTCATGTTCAAGACGGGCGATTCGGGCTTCCAACTCCTGGATCTTTTGCTGCTCAGGGGTCAGCGCATTGCTCTTCGGAGTGACGCCTGTGCGCTCCTGCAGAAGCTGGTTAACCCAGCGGCGCAGGGTCGATTCGCCAACTCCGAGCGAGCGACTAGCTTAAATGAAACTGTAATTCTGCTTAAGTACGAGGTCAGCAGCCTCGCGTTTTAATTCAGCGGAAAAAAACACGACGTTGTTTGGTCATCTGACACCTCGATATGGCGAGAATTTTCGCCTAAATGGGTGTCAGGAATCATTAGACCACTACATATCTTGACGTTCGGCAACCCGCCGACACACGACGTCATAAACAATTTCCGCGATTTTGTTTGCCAATAAGGGCGGTACCGCATTGCCCACTTGGTGATACTGCTGGGTTCGATTCCCTTCGAAGTAATAGTTATCTGGAAAGGTCTGAAGCCGCGCGGCCTCGCGAACGGTCAAGCTACGACATTGCGCAGGGTCGTAGTGAATAAAGTAGTGGCCATCCTTCGAGATATGGCTGGTGATCGTCGTTGCCGGAAGCTCTGCGAGCTGCACCCTGAAGCGGTCACTGAATTTACCGCTCTCCCAGTTCTTGTGAGCGGGAGCAAGGCCAGGCAGTGAAAATTGTTGATGACCCTTTGGCGAGTACTTGTTGTGCTCAGCAAAGGTGCTTGCAAACGCGTATCGCCGCAGGTCGGACTGCATATGTCCGCGAGCATCGTGGCTCATCCAGTATTTGATATCGGCGTCTTGGTACCAGGTATCAAGTGTAGGTATACCCGTGTTGCCTAGTCCTTGCTCCTTAGGCACTCTATGACCGCCAGAACTCTGAGGAGCATTGAAAAGTGCTTGACGAGTAGCTCGCAGAGGCGCAATCAGCTTACCTTCTTCCATTTCCGCGTGACGCAGTAAATCGTCTACTTCGTCGGTAACCGCTCGGTACCAGTCTTCTTGAGAGTCCGAACGCCGCGACAGTTTGCTTCTAAGCTTGGGCAAACCTCCGATGGCTTGTCTGACCGATACCGGGTCGGCTGTTTTCAGGAGGTCATGGAATGGGGTATTACCGTGCTCGTCGAGCGCTATTCCCAGAAGAATGACTCGATGGCGAGCTTGTGGAATCCCGTATTTTTCTGCTTCGATGATAAAAGACTTCGGGTTTACCCTCCCGATGCAGTCAGCAGAGCTGATCGACTCTTCGGAAACCAGAGAACAGATCTTATATTTCTGCCCGCCCTCTACATGATCCAATGCTTGGGTAGGGTCTACTAGATCTCTAAGAATCTGCGCAAAAATCCCTTCACCCCCAACCTTGGAAGACAATATCCCTTTGACATTTTCCATGACAAAAACAGTAGGGCGATAATCCTTGATGATGCGCAGATAATCTTTATACAGAAAATGCCGATGATCATTCTCAGCGACGTAGCCCTGTTTGCCTTGATTTCTAGCCCGACCAACGATTGAATACGCTTGGCATGGAGGGCCGCCTATGAGGACCCAGGGACGCCCATCTTTGTTCAATCTTGCGTCGATGAGTTCATTTAGCTCAGAGTCGCCCTCCTGCGATCCTAGGGTGATCTGCCGTGCTTCCTCATCGGCTCGGATCCAGAAATCTCTCGTTTCAGCAGTGCTAGGCTCTGCGGCCTCACCATTGCAATACCGGTAGTAGTCCTGAAGCCCTTTGGGATACTCGCGCTTGAGCAAGCGGTAGAAGGCACGCAGTTTAAGTGTCTTCCTGGCTACAGGGTCCATTTCGGCGGAAACGATGATATCGAATCTATTGCCATCACCGGAGGATGAGAAACCCTCACCCAGTCCGCCAGGGCCAGCGAAAAGGTCAACGATCTGGATAGCGCCCTCAACTGCAACAGCTGGCTCGGCGGTCGCCCTCGGCGGGAAAAGAGTGTTCTGGTATTGAGTCATGGGCTCATCAGTCAAAAAAACAGGAATGGCAACAGCGTAGTTAGCCGAGCAGCAATACTTTACCAGGATTGGCCCACCAGCGCAGCTTTAGCCGCGCTCACGACGATTGCTAACTAACAGTTTCTCGGCGGAAATGACAATCTCGAATTATGGTCCATACCAGCAAAATCGTTGCCCCCTCCGCGCCCACCGAGAAAACGAACGATTTATATAGGCCTCGGGAGCGCTAGCGCAGTTCAAAGGTAGTAACTTCAGCAAGAGCAGGCACATCTGGAGGGTGATCGGTGGACGTAGTCAGCAAAGAAGTCAGGTCTCGGATGATGGCCGGCATTCGCGGCAGCAATACAATCCCGGAGATGAAGGTTCGAAAGCTGCTGCACAGTCATGGCTTCAGGTATCGATTGCACCCACGACAGCTTCCGGGTCGCCCCGACGTGGTGTTACCTCGCTACCGCCTCTGCTTATTCATTCATGGCTGCTTCTGGCACAGGCACCCCGGATGCCGGTACGCGACCAATCCCAAGTCTCGAGAAGATTTCTGGCGCACAAAATTAGAGCAGAACGTGAAGCGAGATCTAAGAAACAGGGACCAACTGCTGCAACAGGGTTGGCGCGTCTTCGAACTCTGGGAGTGCGGAATCCGCAGGCCGGAAGCAGAGATCCAATGGCTTCTGGAGGCCGTGCCGGATTGCGATCAACGTTATATTTCCTGGCCCGCTTTCCAAACAGAGCCGTCAAGCTGACTAGGCCGGTAATTCTGAACCTCCATCGAACCGTTACGCAACCTGAGTCAATCTCTATAGCAGTTTGGACTTTAGACCAGAAAGATCAACGCTGTATTCAAACTGGACAACGCCTGCGGGCAATACTCCCCCCCTGAAGCTTGCAGGCGTTATCCGGGGAAAACTGTCATCAACCGAATAGGACAGTGCCTCGAGCAAGTTGTATGTCTCTTTTCGCGCCGAACATCCTGCCTCCATGCCGAGGCGCTGTAATGCTCCTTCCAGCACGGCGGCATCGATGCCGAGAGCAACGAGACGATCGCAAACGAGATCAATCGACAGACCTTCATCGACCGGCTCAAATCTGAAGTGAATCAGTTGTAGCGGCTTACCCGATGAGGCGGCCAACTGGAACTGCCCGGAAATGTTGATCACGCTCCCGTAACGGCTGATCGTCGACTTGACTTCGTAGTCGGTCGTTGGAGTTCTAATGTCAACTACGCCACCGAAAGGGCCGCTCCACTCATAGGAGCCCCCTCCTATAACCAGCGTCTCCAGAGCCAGCAGTTCAGCGAGCACGTCATAGCCATGCTTGTCGACCAGCGCATTCCCCAGCAGGTGCCGCCACCTTTCCCACCAAACAAGAGGATCAGCCAGCAACGCTTGCCGTACCGCGATGCCGGACTCGACGCTGACCATATGCTCACAGATCACCCCGAACTCATTGCGGAGCCATTCAATGGACGACTCCAAGCGCAGGAAGCATCTCTGCTGTCCCGCGATCACCCGCTCCACTGTCCGGAGCCTGGCGCCGGCGAACCCTTCCGAGATTTCCTGGGGGGCGGGGCACTCAACCGCAACGCCGAACCTATCGCCTTCACGAAATACCCACGCCGGGCAGGCTGCCGGCATCGCCTTGATGGGCAACATACGCCCGCTCTGGTCAAGGTTGGCAAAGCCTCCCTGAATCTCTTTCAACAAGTCAGTCATGATCGCTATTAATACCAATGAGTGCGCATCCTACATCGGCAAACAGTCCATCGACGTAGCCGAACAAACCGCCTTCACAGAAAACGGGCTCCTTGAGCACGATCTGCGCCGTATTGAGCTTCATGATTGCCCTGAACTGATCCTGGGAGGGTTTACGCAGCCATCGCATACCGAAAATCAAGCGCGTCAGATCAATCCTGAAACCACCCTTACCTGGGCGCTCAACCAGTTGTACGACCGTATCGGTAGTCACGCTCTCCAACACCTTTCGAGTGTTTTCCTCGGTGCCTTGCCAAGTCAGGTGAACGGTCCACCACAACGCCCTTAACCAGATGCGGCTTCGTCCTTTCCAGTAACGCACGGGTGGTGCGCTGTCCCAACGACTTTTCACTAGATCAGGCAGTACACGCAGGGATAAATATCGCCACCAGCCGTCATCAGCTGCGGTGCGAATGTCCATACCAGCCTCTCCCAAGACCTGGTACAGGGCGAGGCCAACTTTCATGTCATAGGCGCCAGGGCCTGAGGTGTTGCTTCTGGCAATGGGGTCATACATCGACACCATGGCAAAGAGTTTGCGGCGCACCTCTTCCATTTCAGGACTGGAAGCTTCGTGGAGAAATGAACCACTTTTGACCATCTCATCAAAGTGGCGCTGCGAAAGCTTGAGATTCAGTGTCGGGAAACTCATACCGCGCTCTCCAGTGCCCGAATCCGGCGATCAAGCCAGCATTGGGTGGATATGAACAATTCCGGAAGCGAGGCTGTATTCAGATCACCCATTCGAATGAACGTATGCACTGCATCCGCAATACTCGCAATACCTTCATCGGTATCGAGCGTGTCCTGATATGTATCGAATTGTGCACCCATGTCTTCTTTGACCTGCGCAATGACTAGGGCGAGCCAAGCTGCGAACACTTGGCGCATCAACGGCGACTGCTCGACATTCAAGGCCCGACGGTCGCGCAACTGCTCAAAATGCGGGTGGGCATTATTGAGTACCAAAGCGACATAGTCGCTTGAGAATGGCTCATCCTGCGGATCGCTCCAACAAGCTTTCAATTCCCATAGTGGACCGTCTGCGCCAAGGGACTCCTCCACCACTGGGAAAAGGGAGCCGTCACCGTCGATGATGATTTCGATCGGTTGTGCCAAAGTACCCAGTCGCGCACCTGGGTGATGCGCAAATCCGGGAACGAACCTTGCTTTGGATTGGCCTAGAAACGCCTGAACAGATAGAAAACCGCTCCCTCTGACGGTCCCGGGCTCCAGTTCGATGTTGAGCATCACACCGCTGCCTGCTTCTTCGTGACGCAGGCCATGAACGGGCCCAAGTGTTCGCCAGCAGGAGTCTGCCGATGCCCATTCCAGTGCCAGCAACACTTCAGCGTCGCTGTTCGCCACACCCTCGGGACCGAAGATGGCTTCCAGAAGCGGAGCACGCTCGATCAAGGATTGAACCAACAAGGGATGTTCGGCCGGACTCCAGTCACTGTCCTTGCCCAAAGCGTATTGATTACCACTCACCTCCGTCGCCCCCGGATCAAGCCCATCATGTGACCGGAAAACAAAGAGCACTTCTGAATCGCTTGCGCCGCCGAGTGGCGCATTCAGCATTCGATATAGCGGTAACCGAGTACTCACTGTGCAGCTCCATTGGAATCCGAAATCCGCACACCGACCACCGGCCGCAACAACTTGCCACTAGGTTCATTAATCCTGACGTGAAGCTCCCCCTCCAGCACTAGCCCCGGTTGAGCAAACGTAGTATCGACCGTGAGCCTGACACAGGTTCCGTCGGCCCTGTCTGTGCACTTTGCAGAAAGGGTCGCACAGCTGATGCGGGGTGATTCCAGTCGAAACGGAAACGTGCCGAGCCCGTTCACAATCCATGCCTCTAAGGAGATCGGCCCGGATTCGGAATCCACGGAAACGATGATTTCTCTGGGTATGTCTGGCTGCACCAGTCCCCACCTCAAGCTCCATTTCATGACGATGGCGGATGCCGCATGCTTGACTTCGGTTATCTCCAGTTCAGGCGAAGCCACCGCGCCTTTTCTGGAGCCTTGGCCGATGGGCGGAGGCGGCGCCGCTTTGCCAAACCGCCCATCTCCGCCAAATCCTCTGCTGGGCAACACGAGTTCGGCCAGTTTACGTGACATACGCATCGAAGGTTTGACGGTTACGCTGGGCTGGGACGGCACGCCGAAATCCTTCAGGATTCGGCCACACTGGCCACGAATCTTTTCAACCACTCGCCCTCCGTTCACGTCCACCCACGAGGCATGGTCCGCACGCTCGCAGCTTCTTAGATAACCTTCAAGATTTTGTATGCTCGAGCGTAACCCTCGAGCTGCGGATGGCAGGAGCACCTGTGCCGAATCTGGAACAAAAAGCGCCACCACGTGTCGGCCGTCTGCAAAACCGGAAAACCCACCGGCCCAGCCTCGCGAATCGATACTGTCTTCCCAACAGATGTTCATTCCAGGTGAACGCATAAATGTTACTATCGGTCGATGGGGAGCGCCGCTGCCTGGCTTGGAGAAGATGCAGGTTTCCGGGCTGAGGGCGTTGTCTGGGGCCTCCATCTGCAATTGACGTGAGGTCAACGCCACGCCAAGCAGCCAGCCCGCGTGACCGGATGCCACGAACTCACCTCGCAACTGGATAGCTTTGCAAAGCACCTCGTCGCTCTTGATACCTCTGGCTGTCAGATAATCAGCCTCTTCAGGTGCCTCTCCTATTGCACGGTTATACAAGCACTGACTGGTCCGGAATATCGGCAACATATCCGCGCTGACTATCTCCATACCGTTAACTGAAGCACTCAAGTATCTACCACTGGCGAAGTAAGGGTTATCCAAGCGCGCACTGAACCAGCGCTGAATCGCAACATTTAAGTAATCTTCGTAACCGCTGTGCCACCACGGTGCCGGACCGTCATCATGGTCGAAGACTGGTAGCAGGTTTTCTTTAAGCAATGGGATGATGATTGCCGTGCCGGTTGTTTTACCGCTGAACGGCTGGGCACCCAATGCCTTCAGTATATTGCGGATGTGCTCCGGCGCCGTGATTGCTTGCAGTCGATCATTCTCCCCCCACCAAGCAATGCCGGTTTGTGTAGTTACCTGCAAGCGGTCGACACGGTTTTCATCTTCGACCAGTGAAGCCACCAGCCGCTCTTCATATCCTTCGGAGGTCTCGATCCGGCTGTAGTATATGACGAGGCCTGCCCCCATGCGGAAGTAACAGGTCTTGCCCAATCCCCACGAACCGCCCGCACTATCATCAGTGCGAGTCCGGCCGATTTCGAACACGAGCTTCAGGAAATTGCCATGTTGACCATTGGCTAACACGCTGTCGAAGTTCATCGGCCCGGTCAGCCCCTCGGTACCTGAGTCGCGGATCTCAAGCAACATTGGCGTACGTGGATAGCGTTTCCCGAGCATCTGCAGGTTCAGCCCTTCACTGAAGATGGAGGCGATAGCCTCCAGCGAATGCTCGCGGATATGGAAATCCACTGAAACCGGCAGTTCCTGATTATCTTTGCGCCCTGCGTCGAGCGCATTCTGAACGGATTCGCGTACCAGCAAGTCCAGCAATGGTGTTTCTTCATTCTGCAGCGCGCGAAGCAGGAACGCACCGGACTCCTGCATAGGCTGCAATGGGAGGCTGTAATACTTCATGTATCAGATCGCGCCTACCGTTTCTTCAAGATTATTTTCCGATGGCACGAAGGTCTCCGGAATATTGACTGTCACGTGAGTGACATAGCTTTTCTGCTTGCCTTGCGAACCCGGCAGATAAAGGCTGATACCTACGATGTGAGCTTTGGCATTGAGCGATTGCCTCTCTCGGCGCGGCGCAGGCGCGACCTTTGTAGAAGGCTCATAGGGGCTGTCTTTGTCGATGAGATAGATCAGCAGTTGAGGTACTGTTCCGACACCACCTTTGTCGCGTTCCTCTGCCACTTGGAAATTACTAGAACCCGGCTTCGGAAGACCAACTTCTTGAAGAGCATAGGCATCCGCCAGCAGGTCCTTCGGATCTCGCAGCGTACCAATGGACACACCATCATCCGAACGCTTATCGGCGAAGCGGCTACGGTTGATCCGGCCAATAGTCTCGCCGGAAATCTCCCAGCTGTTTTCCGGTTTCGGTGTGTTGCCCGCCACCACGACATTCCACTTCATATAGCCAGCGTCTATGTTGTGCTCAGCGAGCCATGTCAAAAAAGCTGGCATGTCGGAGAAGAACTGATTACCGGGATGAAACGAGAGGTCCGCAAGATATTGGACTACCTGACCGACGTCGACATTACGCCAGACAAGGCTATTGGCCCCCTTCAATTCGGTTTTTCTGAGGTCGGTACCTGCCGAGCTCAGAAATTTCTCTGTACACAACAAATTATTATTGAGCACCGCAGCAGCATCATCGCCGTCATGAAAAACGGTTGTTTGCCGATTGATTCCCGAAAAGTCGAATTTTGCCTTGATCGCGCGCTGCATCTTGTTCGCACCTGTCGGGCGAAGCCATGCGAGCCGAGCATGGACACGGACCCGAGGCCCGAACTCTTCAGGCTTGGCACCGGCATGCATGAAGCGCTGTAGATCGTCACGAAGTTCCTCTTCCGCGACAGTCATGAACTCGTACTTTTCTCTCGTATCATCGGACATCCACAGGCGAGGCAACAGTTCATAGCCTCTGCGGTAACCAAACCAGCGCCCCATCTGCATCAGGGAATCTGCCTGCCCCGAGCCACGCAGGAAGAATGTGCTGACGAGGTTTTCAATCGTCAGCCCGCGAGAAAGCGTTCCACCGCCGATAACAATAAACGCTGTGCAGTAATTCAGAGCGTGCTCAGCGTCAGGGTAGAATAGCCGCCTGACCTCGTTCTCATCAGTCACGCCGTTGTTGGCACAGTTATCAACACAGATATGGATGCCCTGGTGGTATGTCCGTTGCAAATCCGCATCCAGCTGGATAGCTGTTACCGCATCCAGCAGTGTCCGTACTTCTGCAAAAAAATAGTCAAACGCCGGGAGTTCACGAAGCTCGGAGAGCCGGCCGTAGTCAGGAAAACGGTCGGCAAACTGCGCACCATCGAGTTGTGACGAAACGTTGTTCCACACGGGGCTGAACGTAGCGGCCAACTGATCATCAGCGTACTTCGACCACGCCCGGAGCGCTGCCTGCACCGCTTTGCTCATGTACTCATGATCAAGCTGCCTTGCACTTGTGTGGATCAACATGCTCACAGGCTTTGCAGCGCCGGACAATCGCATCACGGCTACACAGCACAGGTACCAGATCAGGCTTTCTTGCAGCGCGTGAGGCAGTGTCAAGTCGTCCCCTCGGTGAAGGTTACCCACCTGTTCTAGGTCTTTTGTAGAGATTTCACGAACGATTCCAAGCGGCTCTTTATCATGTTCGGCGTAACCGAAAATCTGCACGGGCCCGAAATGTTCGTCCGCCTGAGGCAGCGCTGCAATGAAATCCGAAGGGTAAAGGGTCTCTCCTGGACCTTCATTGAGAAAGTTGGCTGCAGGTGTGGCGGTGAACGCAACATAGTTCACGCATTGCAGAGGCAAACTGATCAATTGGAGGATAAGTTTGTTGATGGCCGTACGCTCAGCCTTCGAAACGTCATTCGAATTGATGCCAGCTTGATCCGCTTCGTCATCAATCACCACGAGCCGCATCTGCGACATGCCCAGCGGGTGCGCTTTGATCCATGCAATGAGATGCTTCAGCCGAGCCGGGTTCTTCAGGCAAACAACAAGGTGGCGGTCTCGTCGGCCAGCGTCGAACTGCATGTCTTGCGCACGGGCACCATAAGGACTGTTCTTCGATGGATGCTCGATCGCCTTCCAGCTGACGTTACCATCATGCTGGAACAGGTCGCCGACCAAACGCTTGTTGGTTTGTACCCGCAAATTCTCGAGGGTTCCGGTGAGCACGACGAACAGGTTCCATCGATAGTCGGCTGCCATGGAAATCAAACCCGCCATGTTGGCCGTCTTTCCGGACTGTACATGCCCGACCACCAGCCCTTTTACAGGCATGCGATCTTGGGTGGTTTGCCGCAGGTGCCGAAGGACGCGCACCGCAGACATTTGAATATTATCGACCGAGGCTTGCTTCCAGCCCTGCGCGATCAGATGTTTTCTGTAAAGTTGCCATGCACTTCGCGCGTCTTGCGGCACTGCCATGCCGGGCTCGGCTTCTTCCGCTCCCACAACAATCAAGGGTCTCGCTGCGGCGACGGATTGCTGCTCGGCCTGTTCCTTGTGCCGAACAATTTTCCTCCAGCATTCAAGTCGATCCTGCGGGCTTTTACCCAGCGAAGGCCAGTCGTCCATTTGCTCCTGCAATAGGAACCAATCGTTGACCTTCTCAATTGACTGCTCCGTCCGGCCGAGTCTGGCGATATCTTCCCAACTCCAGCTTTTCAGGCGCCGACCATCAATGAACGCGCGGCATTTATCGTACGCTGGGTTGGTACTGTAATCAGCCATTAGCATCCCTACGGTATTCGGAAGACAACTCGAAGCAGGAACATCGCCCACATCCAAGTCAGGAGCAAAGATAGTGGCACAAAGCTAGCCACCTTACACCCCTTCGGAGATCCAAAACTACGTTGAAGGGGTCGCTCTTCAATATTCAGGCTTCAACAGCCGCAAGCCTGAATTCACCAAACTTTCGATCGAGGATTACGCCGCCGAGCTTAATCGACTGGGTTGCACACACAATTCAAGAGATAAAAACCTCTCACAAAATTCGCACTGAAAATCTGAAGACAGGCGCTATTGAGCCAGGCTGGAAGGTTTACGAGCGCCTCAATTGGGAAGCCACCCTGCCAACCCCAACGCCTACAAACTACGTATTGTTCGCAGGCAAATGGTACCAAATATCCAAAAAAATCAAAGACCGAGTCGATAAGCACTTTGACAGCATTGAAGACATCATAATCATCGGGCCGACCCACTGCCTAAATGAAGAAGAGCTAATCGTAGATCTGTTAAAAAACCGGTCTGATCTGGTCAAGCTTGATCGTACAAAAATCAATCCGGAAGGCGTTGTCGCCGCCAACCTGGAAACCTGTAATTTTCATTCAAACGATAAATACTTCATTCATCTTAAAGATGGAGAGTCGTCTGGGCCGATCAATCACTTATGGATGCAGGGTGTTGCCAACGCCGAGGCTTTTGTTGCCGACAGCGAGTTTCGCCGAAAGCTGAAGGATACGATCACAGCAACCAAAGGCTGATCTGCCTTCATCGGAGCCCTTCCGGACGGGCGCAAGCGTGAGGTGGATCGGGGCTATTACACAGTTGTTTATGGGATCATGCGTCACAGGTATGTTGACGGCACAATCGCCATCCCGTTTTGCAGTAAAGTCAGTTTAATGGCCGCCAGCCATAGGCTTAGACGCACTGGTTTGAATATCCGTAAGGAAATCATCGAGAAATTGACGCCCAAGCCTCCGGCGAAAAGGGCCACATCAAAAAAGCCTGCAATCAAGGCCAAAAAGCCGATCTCTAGTCCCCATAAGCGCCCTGCTAAACCTTAATCCCTTAACTATTGGTCCTGCTCTCGCCAAAACGGGTGGTAATAGTGAAAGGCATTTTTTGTAGGGCATTCCAAGCAAAAAACAAAAAAGACATTAATTATATAAATCATAATCTTACTTAATAAGTTCAACTTACCCCGGCACAAAAAGACGTCCCAAGACGTCTTTTTTTGTTCCTGAAATTCAATAAACCCACGCAATCCAATGCCATCAAGCCGATATCCCCCACCCCCACCACAAATAGTCCAAACGAACGATGAGCCCCTCCCCCAGTCAGGCCGAGCATCAGCTCAGCGCCAACCCAACCGGCAGACTGAATTAAAGGGGGCATGATGGACATCAAACAATTGCTGCTTGAGCGCGAGCTCAATGCAGTCCTTTCTCGCTATGCACGGGCTTGTGATCAGCGCGACTGGGCTGCCATGGATGATGTGTTCCTCAAGGAAGCGACTGCCGACTATGGCGGTTTGCATCAGCTTCAAGGTCGCGGGCCGATTGTGGCCATGATTCGTGTGCACCTTGAGGGCTGCGGGCCTTCGCAGCACTTGCTCGGTAATCTGTTGGTCGAGTCCAGCGATTCAACGATCGTGAGCCGCATCTATGTCCGCGCAGCCCATCGCGGCGCCGGCAGTATGCAAAGCTTGACCTATGAATCGCTGGCCGAATATCAGGATCGCTGGGTTTCAACATCAGACGGCTGGCGTATTGCCCATCGGCGCATGGATATCAGTCATGAACTGGGGTGCCGCGATATCCTGCGCCCGGCCACTGAAAGCGCGCAGGGTTAAGCCCTCTGATATTTCAGGCAATCGGTATCAATGGGTCCGCTGCCGCCCAGGCTACATCGCGGTCGGCAGCCGGCGGGTAGATCCACACCGTATTGATCTGTGTCTTCAGCGCTTTGCCTTCCTGGCGGGTCAACTTGACCTGGCGATCCCAGCCTTCGGTGTAGACCGCTCCCCAGCCACCCAGGTCCAGGCAGGTAACGTACTTGGGCTGGCTGTAGGCAACCGGGGCCACGCCCAGTATCTGCGCAGCTACGTTATTGCCCGCGTGGCGCCCTAGGACGATGGCGTGCTGGCAGGTCATCAGCGCATGGTTGCCCAGGTCATCCGTGGCGGCATAAGCCACGTCGCCGGTGGCGAAGATGTCTTGCTGACCTTTGACTTGAAGGTGCGCGTCCACATGCAGACGCCCAAGCCCATCACGCTCCCCCGGGATTTGCGCCGTCAGCGAGCTGGCCCGTACACCGGTGGTCCAGATCACTGTTTTCGCTTCGATTCGTTGACCATCACCCAGGGTTACGCCTTGCTCGTCGACGGCTACCACAGACGATTTCAAGCGCCAGGTCACCCCCAGCTCATCGCTGGCTTCGGCGATCGACTGGCTGATTTCGGCGCCCAGTGAAGCCCCGACTTTTTCACCCCGATCAACGATGATCACTTCCATATCTACATGCTCGCCCAGTATGGCGCGCAGACGGGCCGGCATTTCGGTTGCCGTTTCAATGCCGGTGAAGCCTCCGCCCGCCACAACCACCGTGTTGCGACCACGGCTTGGTGGTAGTTCTGCCAGGGATTTGAGGTGGTTTTCCAGGCGTATGGCTTGCTCGATCTGGTCCACGTCGAAGGCATATTGCGCCACACCTTGGGTGTCAGGCAGCGCAAGGCCGCTGCCAGTAGCCAGGACCAGTTTGTCGTAGGGACGAATTTGTCTGGCGCCTGCAGCATCGGTGTAAACCACATGTTTTTGCTGCACGTCGATGGTCTCTGCAGCGCCCTTGATAAAGGTGACACCTACCGCGTCGAGCAGTTCGCCAATGGGCGCGACCAGCCGGTGCGCTTCAGGCTCGTAAAAACGCGGGCGTATGCGCAGCTCGGCCTGGGGGGCCAGCACGGTCACTTCGACTTGGTTGTGGCCGTGAATATCCAACAGCCGCGTTGCACTCAAAGCGGTCCACATGCCACCGAAGCCTGCGCCAATAATCAGAATCTGCTGTTTCATTTTTTATCCCCTGATGAGAAGCCCGAGCAAAGCAACCCCGAATGACGATCACCACCGAACCTCAATAACGGCGACTATGTTAGTCGTAGTTACAGAGAGCAATCTTTATTTGGGGTCCATGCCACTGCTGTCACGCCCAAGGAGCGTTGCTCGCCTGACTGATCACTGCTAAAATATGCGACTAATTCAGTCGGAGATTTTGATGTCTCTTTACAGCGCGGGCGTTGAGTACGGCATTCACTGCCTGCTCTTTTTGGTAGGCGATGGCGGCGAAAGCCGTGAGGCGAGCGTGCGTGATCTTGCAGAGTTGCAAGGCGTACCTCAGGACTATCTGGCGAAGATCTTCACCAAGCTGGCCAAGGCCAAACTGGTCGTGGCCACCGAAGGCGTGCGCGGCGGATTCAAACTGGCCAGGCCTGCTGACGAAATCAGCATTCTCGATATCGTCAACGCTATCGACGGCCAAAAGCTTATTTTCGATTGCCGGGAAATTCGTGGCCGCTGCGCACTCTTCGAAGGCTCGCCGCCTGCCTGGGCGCTGGACGGCCACTGTTCGGTTCACGCGGCGATGATGACGGCACAAAAGCGCATGGAAGAGGCCCTGGCCCAACAAACCATTCTTGATCTTGCCCGAAAGGTCGGCCGTAAATCCCCCGCCGAGTTCCCGGCACAGGTCGGCAAATGGATCAACGATCGTCGAGAGAAGAAAAGCGCCGCGCAGACTTCTGACGACCAGGCCATCCCGGTAACTGAAATCTCGGACTAAGCTCCGGCCCTTTTACAAACCCCACTGCCAGCGCCGCCAATATCAGCACAATCGCAAGCCCTTCATTGAACCCAACCTTGTGCCCCAGCAGCAGCATCGAACCTGCGATCCCGAAAACCGGAATCAGCAGGGACAGCGGCGCCACCCTGGATACCGGGTACTCGCGAAGCAACAGATTCCAGCCCCAGTAACAGAAATGCGTCGCCGCGTAGACCTGAAACAACAGGGAAAACAACGCCACCCACTCAAAGTGGGTGACTAAAGAGGTAAAAGGCGCAGATCCGTGGGCAAGCCAGGTAAGAGCCAACAGCGGCAGCGGCGCAAACACACTGGCCCACACCACAAAGGCGAACATCTCCCGCACTTTCGACTGTTTGATAATGACGTTGCCGATACTCCAGCTCAGAGCACTGATCAGCAACAGGCCATAACCCAGGGTCGTGCCCCGGCCGGGGCTGGCCACAATGATGCTGATCAACCCCAACAGTGCCAGCCCCATCCCCAGTATCTGGCCGAAGCCCAGACGCTCGCGAAACAGCAATACCCCCCAGCCCAAGGTGAAAAAAGCACTGAACTGGATCAGCAGCGCAGCGGTTCCTGGGGGCACGCCCCATTCAATACCCAGATTGATCAGGGCCCACATGGCCACTCCAAAAATCAAGCCATAAGCAGCCAGCCACTTGATGGCAATCGGCGGCCGTTTGACGAAAAATACCCACGGCAACGCCGCAAGGGTAAAACGCAGCGCTGTTAGCAACAGCGGATCGATAGCTGCCAGGCCCAGTTTAGTGATGGGGAAGTTCAGCCCCCAAACGGCCGTCACCAGCACGGCCAGGATCAGATGTTTCTTTTGCATAGGTGGGGGGCTTCCAGTGGCAAGGCGGGCGGCGTCATGCGCCAACCAAAATGCCACTATGCACACTTGCCGCATCGGCCCGCTTGCACTATCAGGTCAAAGATCATTAAATTCGGGCCATGGGCGAATTTGAATCCGACACCTGCGAAAATATCCCCCGCGACGCTGTGGTCACGGCCATTGACTATGCCGACGGGCAGCGCTTTGCCCTGCACAGGCATAACCGCGGGCAGTTTGCCTATGCCGCCTGCGGTGTCATCACGGTGTTTACCGACCAGGGCAACTGGGTGGTACCGCCGCAACGGGCCATCTGGGTACCGGCAGGGGTGCCCCACGAAATGAGCATGAACGGCCCGGTCACGATGCTGAACACCTATATCCGCGAGCCCGCGTCTGTGCGCCTTGGCCTGCCGGCGCATTGTCAGGTTTTCGGCATATCGCCGCTGCTGCACCAGTTATTGATCCAGGCCACGGATATTCCTGCGCTCTATGACGAAACCCGCAGAGAGGGGCTGCTGATGAATTTGCTGCTCCACGAAATAGCCGAGATGCCACCCCTTTCGCTCAATGCGCCGCTACCGGGTGAGCCCAGGCTGGCGCGGGCCTGCCGCACACTGCTGGAGCAGCCGTCGCTGGATATCGGGATTGATGATATGGCCCGGCAGGTTGGCATGAGCCGCCGTACCTTTACCCGCCTGTTTCGCCAGCAAACCGGCATCAGTTTTGTCGAATGGCGCCAGCAAGCCTGCCTGTTGGCAGCGGTGGTGCGCCTTGGCCATGGCGAGGCCGTTACGCAAGTGGCGACCGATCTGGGCTATAGCAGCCCGAGCGCTTTCACCAGCGTCTTTCGCCGGGTGCTGGGCGAGGTGCCAAGCCGGTACTGCCTGAAGGAACCGAGTTGAACCAACTGGCCAGCCCCGCTGCCGGCAAACACAGCACCCGACTCAAAAGGGTATGTGCCTCAGTGCGGATTTCGTATCCCCACAACGCGGTAGGCAGCGCTCCCCGTGCGCTCGAACATCAGGCGCCAGGCGCCTCGCCTGCGGCTGTTGTTATAGCCAATAAGGTCAGCGGACATTAATCGATCGCTATGGGGGTGCCAGTTAATCGACCGCAAACGCCCCTCGCGCAAATGGCTCAAGGTCAGGGCAATACTGATACCCGCAGAGCCCGCTGGCAAAGGTGTCACCGCTGAATCATCGATCGTCAGGGCGGCAGGCGAACGGGGGGGCGGGAGCGCAGCGGCGACCGGCCTCGCGCTTTGCAGGGGCTGTTTTTTTGCGGCCGCGCTTTTACCGGGCAGTCGGGTCATGGCCGTTGCCTCGGGTGTCCCCGTGGCACTCGAGGGGCCTGCGGCCTGTGGTTCCCGGTGGGCACGAAGCAACAGACTGCGAACGCCCAGATGCCTCAGCTCACGGGTGGGTGGCCGCCCTGATGCCACTACAGCGCGCAAACGCTCCCGATACTCGACGCCCACGACATATCCGTATAGGTCACCACGCACGGTGGGGTAAACCGCCAACGCCACACCTGTGCTCTGCAGAACCTGACTGTGCTGGCTGTAAAAAAAGTTGACCAGCTTGACTGTTTCTTCAGGGCTCAGCGCCATGTCCCGGGCAAACTCCAGGGCTTTTTCCGTGACGCTTTGCGCCAGCTCATATTCCTGCGCATCCGTGAGGCCTGGTGCTGGCTGTTGCGCCTCGGCCAAATCCAGATACCGGTTCAAGGCAAAGAGTGCCGAGCCTGCCACTGCCCCCAGTCCTGCAACGGCTTGAGCAGCATTAAACAGCCAGCCCAAGGCATAGCCAAGGGCGGTAAAAATGACGATCAGGCTCAGACCGGCAACGACCCGATAGCGTTGGGGTAGATCTTCTTCCCGCCCATCAGGATCTATCCGATTTATCGGGTTGTTACCGACCATGGCATAAACATTCAAGCCGTCGATGGTCCCTGCCGGGTCTGCACTGATCCAACGCTGGAGCCAGGCCGCGTAATAACGCAAACCGTAGTAGTAAAGCCCGGACGCATCGCGTTCCTTGCCCGAGTAACGCAGGGTCTTGAATGTGGCTTCAAGCGCGCTTTTCGCCGCCCACCATGCCGTCGCCCCGAACGGGTAAAAACCCTCCTGGCTGAGCAGTGCCGCGCGCTCATCAAGCTCCAGTACGCCGCTGCCCAGGTGATCGCAAAGGCTGAAGCGCACATGCTCATTCTCGACCCCATCGGGCAACCCCTGCTCCCAGGCAAGTAAACGCACCCCGGTGCGGCCTGCTTGCAGCGTCAAGGCACTTGAGCGCTCTCCCGTGGCCCGGTTGAGGCGCAGCTCCAGCCCCGGCAAATAACGCACTTCATCCACATGGGTGAGGTTTGCGGCCCGGGTCGTTCTACGCTTGAAAACCCGCTGCCCCTGACCGTCGTAGACGTAGGCTTCTTCATCATTCTCACCATTGGTGCGCTGCACGCTGGTGACACGGCACAGTTGATTGCGCACATTCCACTCCAGGGCCTGACCACGCACCAAGACCCGTTGATTACCACAGGCATCAAACGCCTCGCCTGAAGCCAGCAGAGAACCAGGCTCAATCATCTGGCTGCGGTTACTGGTTTGTGACACGGACATACGCCGGGTGTAGCCCTGGCCGGCAGAAGGTACATGCTGCATCTGTACCAGGTTGGCGCCGGCATCGTACTGATAGTGCCGCGTGTAGTTGCGCCATTGCTGCGTGTCCGTCGTGTCGAAGAGCACCGCCGCAGGGGTACTGGCGCCACCGGGGTGGCGCGCATTTTCTCGTCCGCTGGCTTTGACCAGTTGGTAGAGGGTGTCGTAGGTAAAAGTGCTCGAAGCCTGGATCATCGCGTTGCTGGCCCAGGTGGTCGGTTGAGCGCCATCCACCACATGGGTCACATTGCCCACCCGGTCGTAGGTGTAGGCCAGATCCTGCAAGATACCACCCTGTGCCCCCCCGCGACTGGCCTGCAACCGTCGCAAACTGCCATCATCGTCAGCGTAAGTAGCCCGGGTGACAACACCGTTGCCTGCCCGCTCGCTGGTCACTTGCCCGGCGGCGTTGTAGACCAGCTCATCCACCAACAGTTTTGACTTGCCACCTGCCGTAAGCAGGCCAACACGTACCTGTTCCCCTGCAACGTTATATTCCAGGCGCTGCCGGTTACCCCTGGCATCACGCAGCCCGAGCAGTTCACCCAGCGCATTGCGATGCCAGGCCGTCAGGTAATGCCGAGCCTCCAATTGTCGATCGCGCCACGCTTGCGGCTCAGGCCAGTCGAGCGCTTCAGGGGCCTGGCAGAAACGCCGCGACTGGCTGTTTGCCTCGCCGGTCAAATCGTAATGTTCGTTGATGACGCTGCCAGCCGGGTCATCATGGCGGACCAGACGGCCGCATCGGTTCCGCGCCCTGTCCGCTGAATCGGCCGCCCCGTAGGTAAAACGCTCAAGACATCGGCCGTGGGGCTCATCACTGCGCTGTTCATGAACGGCCACAAGCCTGGACTGGGCATCGTAGTCAAAACACTGCTGATGCCCGCGCCCGTTCCAGGTTTTGCGCATCTGCTGCGCGACGCCAAACAGAGTGATGTGCCATCCGCTATCGACACTGTCAGTGCGCAACGCCAGCCCTGAAAGGCTGGAAATCTGGCGTTGATTGGCCGCGACTGTGGCCCCATGACGACGCAACGCCCCCAATCGCGGGTCCCACTGCCCGAGTACAAAACCGGTGGCGCCAAAGACAGTTTCGTGAATCCGCGCCCGGGGGCTCTGCTGTGCACTCAGACGGTGGTATTGCACCCTGCGTACACTCAAGCCCCTGGGGTCAACCGCCGTCAGTGACGGCGTGTGGTGATGCACATGGGTCATGGCGCCTGGCCTGTTTAACGAAATGGAGCAAAAAGGCTATGGCTCAAGTCGAGGGCAAAGGTGGTAAATAATTAGTTTTATTTAAAATCCGCAGCCCCAAGGGTCTGGGCTGAGGGCGGCTTTATCGCGCTCACAAAAAAACGCCCGAAGGCGTTTTTATATCTGACAGCCGGGGTTTCACACCCGCGACTTGCGTCCGAAAAACGGATGGCTCGGGTCGTTGTAGCCCGGTGTCGTCGAGTGCCCGGTGACCACCAGATCATTGATAAAGGCTTCGTCCTGCGCGGTGAACCTGTAGTTCAACGCTGGCACATAGTCTTCCCATTGCTGCTCAGTTCGCGGCCCGGCAATGGCCGAGGTGATCAGTTGGTTATTCAGCACCCAGGCCAAAGCGAACTGGCCTGCGGTAATGCCTTGCCCTTCGGCATAGTCACGAATGCGCTGGGCCAGGTTGAGGGACTCGGGGCGCCATTCGGTTTGCTGCAGGCGCGGGTCGTTGCGCCCGGCGCGGGTGTCCTGGCCAGGGGCCTGATCGGGGTCGTATTTTCCGGTTAGCACGCCGCGCGCCAGCGGACTGTAAGAGATCACGCCAATGCCGTAATGCTCCGCCGCCGGCAGGTGCTCGACTTCAATCTGACGGTTGGCCAGGTTGTACAGCGGCTGGCTCACGCTCGGACGCTGGATGCCCAGCAGGTCGGCGCTGCGGCTGAATTCGGCAAGTTTCCAGCCGCGGTGGTTGGACAAACCGTAGCCACGGATCTTGCCCGCCCGGATCACGTCATCCAGCGCGCGCAGGGTTTCGTCCACCGGGGTGTCGTGGTCTTCGCGGTGCAGGTAGAACAGGTCGATATAGTCGGTGTTGAGGCGCTTGAGGCTGGCGTCCACCGAGGCAATCACGTTCTGGCGCGAGGCCCCGCTGTTGTTCGGCCCGCTGCCGCCCGGGTTGGGATTGACGAACTTGGTGGCCAGTACCCAGTGCTGACGACGATCACCGATCAAACGGCCCACCACGGCTTCCGAGGCACCGTCGTTGTAGCCGTTGGCGGTGTCGATGGAGTTGATGCCCTGCTCGAAAGCGCGGTCGGTGATGCGCCGGGCGACGTCGTCCGGGGTCTGCCCGCCGAACATCATGGTGCCCAGGGTAATGGGCGAAACCTTCACGCCGTTGCGGCCCAGGTTGCGGTATTGAATGTCGCTCATGCTGACTCCCTGCGTGGTGATCGTGAAATCAAGTGGCGCAAACAGTAGTCAGCCGTGTTCTGGCGGTCAACGCCCAACGGGGCATAACCATAGAGCGGTTTTGTCAGGGTAGCTCTTATTCAAAACGGGTCTTTAAACGTCGGAATTAATTATTTATGGATCTAAAAAACCCTCGGTAATCTCATGACTTTTCGGACCGCATGAAAAGGAATCATCATGAGCCGTCGCCCCCATGGCCCTGACAATTCACCTGCATTCACCTCACTTGCAGGTTCACGCCCATGAATATCCCTACCGGTTTTCTCGACAGCAGCGGCAGCGTTCCCTTCAGCTTGCCCGAGCGTGATCCACAGGGCGACGATCCTGTCGCCAAACGTATCAGCCACAACCTGCAGCGCTTGCGCGACAAGCGCCAGTTGTCCCTGGAAGCACTGGCCCATGCCAGTGGTGTGCGCCGCGCGATGATTGCGCAGATCGAGGCGGGCCGCAGCTTTCCATCGGTCAAGGTGCTGAGCAAAGTCGCCGCCGCACTGAAGGTGTCCATCGCCGAGTTCCTCGATCCCGACGGCGCCGGCATGGTTATACGCCGCGCCCTGCCCCCTGAGCACGCCGCCCCCCTGGTGACGTTCAACGAGCTGCGCCTGGGGCCCCAGGCCGAGGAAAGAGTGCCCGGCAACCCCCATGGCGTGCAAAACCACCTGCTGGTGGCCGAGGGCACTCTGGAGCTGAAAATCAATGACGAACTGGTTGTGCTGCACGCTGGCGACTCGATCCTGTTTCGCGCCGAACGGCCCCACCGGTACCGCAACCCGCACAACAGCGAAGCCGTCGCCTACCTGCTGACCAGCCCTGCGCAAGTGCAGGAATAGCCCGCGTTTTCCTATCCCCTGCCTGGAGCCTTCGCCTTGTCACGTCAGCCCTCCCCTCTGGATTTTCCTCAAAGCCCGCTGTCCCGTGCCTTTGAACAACCGTTGTTTCTGGGCCTGTTCCTGCCGGTGCAGTCCGGTGGCTGGAGCCCTTCGGCACTGCCACGCAGTACCACCTGGACCTTCGACTACAACCGCCAGTTGACCCTGCGCGCCGAAGAGTTGGGTTTTGACCTGGTGTTTGCCCTCGCTGAATGGTTGGGCAAGGGCGGCTACGGGGGCGATATCCGTTACCACGACGAGTCGCTGGATGCCTTTATCACTCAGGCAGCGCTGGCGTCGGTAACCTCGCGCATCCTGCTGATCTCTACCCTGCATGTGCTCTATGGCCCCTGGCATCCACTGCACCTGGCCAAGTTCGGCGCCACCCTGGACCATATCAGCAAGGGCCGCTGGGGCCTGAACCTGGTGACAGGGCATCGTCATCGCGAACACCGGCGCTTCGGTCAGGCCCCCATCGAGCACGATCAGCGTTACCGCCAGGCCGACGAATTTATCCGCGTGGTGCAAGAACTGTGGCACAGCCAGGAAAACGTCGATTTCAGCGGCGATCATTACAAGCTCGAAGAGGCCTATGTCAGCGTCAAACCGTCCTTTGGCCGTCCGGTGCTGGTCAACGCCACCGGCTCACCCGCCGGTATCGACTTCGCGGCACGGCATTCCGACATTGTGTTCACCACCAGCCCCGGCAGTGCCGAGATCGAAAACGCGCTGGAGAAACTGCCCGAGCATTTGCAGCGCATCAAACACGCCGCCCGTGGCTATGGCCGTCAGGTGCGCACCCTGATCAACCCGCTGGTGATTTGCCGCGACAGCGATGCCGAAGCCTGGGAAGTCCACGCCGCGATCACGGCCGCAGGTGACCCCGGTGCACTGGAGGGCCATGCCCGTGAAGCCAGTGATGCCCATGCCTGGCGCGGCCATCAACCGGCCGAGCGTTATGTGGGCGGCAATATCCAGCTGGTCGGCAGCCCCGAGACCGTGGTGCGCGACATCATCCGCCTCAAAGAGGCCGGTATCGACGGCTTGCAACTGAGCTTCTTCGACTTTGCCCCCGACCTTGAACAGTTTGGCGAGCGCGTGTTGCCCCTTTTGCGCCAGGCCGGCCTGCGCCGCTAACCCACCCCAGGAAGACCGCCATGCCCTTTACCCGTCGTCAATTTGTTGTTGGCCTGTCTGCCCTGTCCGCGCTCGGCGCCAGCGTGCCGTTCCTGCCCACTGCCCTGGCCGATGCCACGGGGCAGGCCGTCAGCGGACGCCGGGTGTTCAACTTGCTGATCAATCCCGAGCCGCCTTCGCTGAGCTCTTTCAACACCACCGCCGGTACCAGCGTCACCGCCAGCAGCAAGGTGCTGGAGGGGCTGCTGACTTACGATGAAGCCCTCAATGCCCGCCCTGCACTGGCCACCGCCTGGGAGGCCGCCCCTGATGGCTTGAGCTACCGCTTCACCCTGCGCGAAGGCGTCAAATGGCATGACGGCGAGCCGTTCACCTCGGCCGACGTGGCGTTCTCCCTGGACCTGATCAAGCGTTTTCACCCCCGGGGTTCCAGTACCTTTGCCAACCTGGAGCGGGTCGACACCCCCGACGACCACACTGCCATCGTTCATTTGAGCAAGCCGGCGCCGTACTTGATTCGCGGTTTTGCCGGCGGTGAAACGCCGATCCTGCCCAAGCACCTGTATGCCTCGGGCGACCCGCTGAGCAATCTGCACAACAACGCCCCGGTGGGCACCGGCCCCTTCCGTTTCAAGCGCTGGGAGCGCGGCAGTTTTATCGAGTACGAACGCAACCCGAACTACTGGGACCCGGCGGCAACGGTGGTCGATACGCTGATTCTCAAAGTCATCCCCGACGGTGCCGCGCGCCTGGCCGCGTTTGAAAACGGCACGCTGGATGCAGGCGGGCAAAGCCCGGTGCCGCTAAGCGAGCTGGAGCGCCTGACTAAATCCGGCCGTTTAAAAGCCACCACCCGCGGCTATCGCTACACCATTACCCCGACCATGCTCGAGTTCAACCTCGATAACCCGCTGTTGTCTCGCCTCGAGGTGCGCCAGGCAATTGCCCATGCCCTCGATCGCGAAGTGATCCGCAAGGTGGTGTACTACGGCTACGCCGAAGCCAGCTATTCACCGATCCCGAAAAGCTTCGCCAACTACGTCTACGAGGGCCCCAATCCGTATCCCTTCGACACCGAGGCAGCCAATGCATTGCTGGACAAGGCCGGGTTGGTAAAAAAAGGCACCTGGCGTTTCAGCCTGACCCTCGACCCGCTGCCCTACGGCGACAGCTACAGCCGCACTGCCACCTATGTGCGCAGTGCCCTGGCACGCATTGGCATCGAAGTGAAACTGCGCGCCCAGGATTTTCCCACCTATATCAAACGTATCTACACCGACCGCGACTTTGACTTTGCCGTGGTCGGCATGGGCACCCTGTATGACCCCACGGTAGGTGTGCAACGCCTGTTCTGGTCGAAGAATTTTCGCCAGGGCGTGCCGTTTTCCAATGGCACCCACTACAACAATCCCGAAGTCGACCGCCTGCTGGAAAGCGCCGCGGTAGAGACCGACGAACAAAAACGCGGCGAGCTGTTCAAGGCGTTCCAGAAGATCGTGATTGAAGAAGTGCCTTCCATCACCCTGGTCATGCAGCAACAGGTCTCGGTGTACAACGCCCGGGTCAGCGGTTTCGAAGATGACGCCAACGGCCTGGACAGCAGCCTGGCCAACATCAGCCTGGCTGACACCGGAGGCGCCCATGCTTGAACGGCGCAGAATGTGGCGCCTGTCACGGCGCACCTTGTGGCAGGCCATCCCCACCGTAGTCGGCATCCTGTTGCTGAATTTTTTGCTGCTGCGGCTGATCCCCGGTGACGCCGTGGATGTGCTGGCCGGTGAGTCCGGCGGCGCCAGTGCCGAAACCCTGCTGCAGTGGCGCAGCCATTTTGGCCTGGACTTGAGCCTGCTGGAGCAATTGCAACGCTACCTCGGCCAACTGGCCCATCTGGACCTCGGCCTGTCGCCACGCTTCAACCTGCCAGTCAGCCACCTGGTACTCGATCGCCTGCCCAATACCCTGGTGCTGATGGTCGGCGCATTGGGGCTGGCGCTCGCCATCGGCATCGCCGCCGGTACGGCAATGGCCACCTGGATCGGTCGCTGGCCTGACCGCGTGTTGTCACTGGCGGTGTTGCTGCTGTATTCCACGCCGGGGTTCTGGATCGGCTTGATGGCGGTGCTGCTGTTTTCGGTCAAGCTCGGCTGGTTGCCCAGCAACGGTTTTCAGACCCTGGGCCTCGATCTGCACGGCACGGCCTGGCTGCTAGATCGCCTGCAGCACGCCGTGCTGCCAGTGCTGGCGCTGGCCACGTTCTATATCGCCCTGTATGCCCGCCTGACCCGTGCCGCGATGCTCGAAGTGCAACGTCAGGACTACGTGCGCACCGCACGGGCCAAGGGCCTGGCGCCATGGCGAGTGGTGTCGCGGCATGTGCTGCGCAATGCCCTGCTGCCGGTTTCGACCCTGGCCGGGCTGCATTTCGCCGCCCTGCTCGGCGGCGCCGCCGTGACCGAAACCCTGTTCGGCTGGCCCGGCCTGGGCCGTCTCACCCTCGAGGCGGTGATGTCCCGTGACTACAACCTGCTGCTGGGCATCCTGCTGCTGTCATCGATGCTGGTGGTGGTGATCAATATCGCCGTCGACCTGCTGCAAGCCTGGCTCGACCCGCGTATCCAGGCCGATTGAAAAGGAGCTGCCCCATGACCACTGCCGTACTGCCAAACGCTCCGACCGGCTACAGCGAAAGCGTCTGGACGGCCCTGTTGCGCAATCCCTCGGCGCTGATTGGCGCGACCATGCTGGCACTGGTGCTGACCCTGGCACTGCTGGCGGGCACGCTCTACCCCGGTGACCCGCTGGATATGGTCGCCATGCCGATGCTGTGGCCCGGCGACGATCCGGGCTACTTTCTGGGCAGCGACTCACTGGGCCGCGACGTAGCTGCCGGGATCGCCCACGGGGCCCGCGGGTCTTTACTGATTGCCGCCAGCGCCACCCTGATCAGCGTACTGATCGGCGGGCTGGTCGGGGCTCTGGCCGGCTACCACGGCGGCAAGCTGGGGGATGTGCTGATGCGCCTCTGCGAAGTGTTCCAGACCGTGCCGTCTTTTTTGCTGGTGATCGTGATCGTGGCCATCGGCAACCCGACGCTGGGGGTTATCGCGCTGGCGATCGGTATCTCCTCATGGCCCACGGTGGCACGCCTGGTACGCGCCGAGTTCCGTACCCTGCGTGAAGCCGACTTTGTGACTGCCGCGCGCAGCCTGGGCTTCGGCAACAGCGCGATTATCCTGCGCGAAATCCTGCCCAACGCCCTCGCGCCGCTGGTGGTCACCACCTCGATCCTGATTGCCCAGGCGATTCTGGTGGAAGCCGGGCTCGCCTTCCTCGGTATGAGCGACCCGAATCAGGCCAGTTGGGGCGCCATGCTCGGCAGTGGCCGCGAGCAGATCGCCAGCGGCTGGTACCTCACCGCCCTGCCGGGGCTGGCAATCATCTTCGTGGTGCTGGCCCTCAACCTTCTGGGCGACGGTCTCAATGACGCCCTCAACCCTCGCCTGCGACGGTATATCCCATGAGCCTGCTGGACGTACGCGGTTTGCGCGTGAGCTACGACAACGCCGATGCCGTCAAAGACCTGAGTTTCACCCTGCAAGCCGGCGAGACACTGGCGCTGGTGGGTGAGTCCGGCTGCGGTAAATCCACCACGGCTCTGGCCCTGATGGGCCTGCTGCCGGACAACGCCCGGCTGGGCGGTCAGGTCTTGTTCGAAGGCCGCGACCTGCTGTTCATGCCCCCCCGCCAACGGCGCCAATTGCAGGGCAGTGCACAGGGCATGATCTTTCAGGACCCGCTGTCGAGCCTCAACCCCGTACTCACCCTGGGTGAGCAAGTCAGCGAAATCCTGCTGACCCACACTGACCTGACCCGGCGCCAGGCCTGGCAGCGGGCCGAAGAATTGTTCGCCCTGGTGCAATTGCCGCGCCCGGCAGCGCATTTGCGTGAGTACCCACAGCACTTGTCGGGCGGCCAGCGCCAGCGGGTGGTGATCGCCATGGCGATTGCCTGCCAGCCCCGACTGTTGATCGCCGACGAGCCGACCACGGCGCTGGATGTCAGCGTGCAGGCGCAGATCCTTGAGTTGCTGGCTCGTTTGCGGGGCGAGCTGGGCATGGGTCTGCTGCTGATTACCCATGATCTGGGCGTGGTCGGCCAGCACGCCGACCGGGTCATCGTGATGCACGATGGCCACGCCCTGGAAAGCCGGTCGACCCGCGACCTGATCGAGCACCCGCAACACCCCTACAGTCGAGGCCTGCTGCAGGCGTCGCTGGGGGCTGAACATAAGCAGCATTACTTGAGTAACCGTCTGGCTGAAATCAATGTCGAGCGCCAGCCGGAGCAGGCCACCCGCTATGGCGTCAAGTCCACCCTCTACGCGCCGGGCCGCCAGCCTCGGGCACCCACGGGCAACCCGGCGCTGCTCAAGGTCAGCGACCTGACCACCGGCTATGGCAACAGCACCGTACTTGACCGCATCAGCCTTGAAGTGGGCGAGCGCGAGAGCGTGGGCCTGGTGGGCGAGTCGGGTTGCGGCAAGTCGACCCTCAGTCGCACCCTGCTGCGTTTACTGCCCGCACGCAGTGGCACAATCGAATTCGACGGACGCGATATCGCCAGCCTCAAGGACGAGTCGCTGCTGGGCTGGCGCCGTCAGGTGCAAATGATTTTTCAGGATCCCTACGCGGCGCTTAACCCGCGCCACAGCGTGGAGAGCATTCTCGATCGGGTGCAGCGCCTGCACGGGCAGACCGACCCGGGCCAACGCCAGCAGGCCCGCTTCGCAATGCTCGATGCCGTGGGGTTGGCGCGCAGCAGCCTGGCGCGCTTGCCCCATCAGTTTTCCGGTGGCCAGCGCCAGCGTATCGGCATTGCCCGGGCGTTGATCCTCAAGCCGCGGCTGGTGATCTGCGACGAACCGGTATCGGCGCTGGATGTTTCGACCCAGG
This sequence comes from Pseudomonas sp. TWR1-1-3, assembly GCF_049896805.1. NCBI lineage: Bacteria > Pseudomonadati > Pseudomonadota > Gammaproteobacteria > Pseudomonadales > Pseudomonadaceae > Pseudomonas > Pseudomonas sp. TWR1-1-3. The sequence continues at coordinate 107,650 of NZ_JAFCUZ010000006.1, forward strand.
CGCAGATCCTCAACCTGCTGGTGGAGCTGCGCGAAGAGCTGGGCCTGTCCTATCTGTTTATCTCCCACGACCTGTCGGTAGTGCGCTATTTCGCCGACCGGATTCTGGTGATGGAACAAGGGCAAATTGTCGAACAGGCCACCCCGCAAACCCTCTGGCATTCACCCCGGCACCCCTACACCCGTCGCCTGCTGGCGGCGATCCCCGGCGCCGCTGCGCCGGAACCGGCCCCTCAACCTGTATCCGGCCTGCGCTTTGCCGTCGGCTGGTAATCCGTTCAACGCCAAGGAGCACGACATGTCGCAAATTGACTCTGCCTGGGGCGCCGTCCCGTCGGCGCGATACGAAGCATTGGCGGCCCGTTATCGGCCGGTCTTTGCGCAGATTCGTGAAGGAGCCGTAGATCGCGAACTGGAGCGGCGCTTGCCGCTCCAGGAGTTGCAATGGCTCAAGGAGGCAGGCTTCACCACCCTGCGCGTGCCCAAGGAATATGGCGGTGCCGGCGCCAGCCTGCCGGAACTGTTCAACCTGCTGATCGAACTGGCCGAGGCCGATTCAAACCTGGTGCAATCATTGCGCGGGCACTTCGGTTTTTGTGAAAACCTGCTCAATAGTCGCGACCCTGAGTATCAGGGCGTGTGGCTGGAGCGCCTGGGTCGTGGCGAAACCGTCAGCCCGGCGTCCGGCGAAGTGGGCAATGCCAAACAGCTTGAATTCGGCACCCGCCTGAGCCTGCACGGCGGCCACTGGCAATTGAGTGGCAGCAAGTTCTACACCACCGGTGCGCTGTATGCCGACTGGGTCGATGTCAGCGCCAACAACCCGGATGAACAGCGCGTATCGGTGACGGTGCGCACCAATGATCCGGGGGTGGAAATCATCGACGACTGGAACGGTTTCGGCCAGACGTTGACCGCCAGCGGCACCGCGCATTTTCGTGAAGTGCCGGTGGATCCGCTCAATGTGATCCTGGCTGAAAACCGCTTTCGCTATTCACCGGCTTTTTTCCAGTCTGTGCACACGGCAACCCTGACCGGGATTGGCCGCGCGCTGGCCGACGAAACTGCCGGGCATGTGGCCAGGCGCACCCGCAGCTTCAGCAGCGGCAATGCACCGCGCGTGGCCCACGACCCGCAAGTGCTGCAAGTGGTGGGCAACCTGCGCAGCGCGGCCTATGCCGCCGGCGCTATTGCAGCGCAGAACTTCCAGGCGCTGGAGCGAGTCCATCAGGCCCATTTGAGCAATGATGAACACGCCCTGAGCCACGCCGTGAATATTGCCGAACTGGAAGTGGCGCAGTCGCAAACCATAGTCTCGGACTTGATCATCAAGGCCAGTGGCGATCTGTTTGATGCACTGAGTGCATCGGCCACCCTCAAGCCCTTGGGACTGGACCGTTTCTGGCGCAATGCGCGCACGCTGTCGTCGCATAACCCGCGTATCTACAAGAGTCGCATCGTGGGGGATTTTGCGGTGAACGGCACACCGCCACCGGCGCAATGGCGCATTGGTGTGGCGGAGTAAACCCTGTGGGAGCGGGCTTGCTCGCGATGGCATCGACGCGGTTTGCCTGACAGACCTCACCGTTTGCATCGCGAGCAAGCCCGCTCCCACCGTGGCGTGGTATCGCTCAGTGACACACCAACCCGTCGCCTATTTTCAGGCTGTCTACCAGCAACGCATTGCTGCGCAGCTCCCATGCACGGGTCTGGCCGCCACGGGCCTGCCAGTCGCGCAGTGCCGCATTGATCAACGCGCGGCTTTGCCTGTCGACTACGGGCAGGTAAACCCGCAGGTCGCTGCTTGCCTTCAAGGTCTGCGGTAGCAGCGCATAGAAGCGCCAGTCCGGTGCCTGTGCCAGCGCCTGCAAGCTGTTGCGCTCTTCAGCCAGCAGGTTGCACTCGCCCGCCATAAACGCCACCGCGGCACGGATCGACGACACATAAGTGCGCAGCTCGGCGCCCTGTTGCTGCAGGGTTTGCGCCCACGGGCTACCCATCGCCAGGCATACGCTTTGCCCGCGCACAGGACGGGCGGGAGCATTGCGCAAGCCAATCAACGCTCCCGCACGGTACTGCACCGGCAAATCCCGCAAGCTCGCCACCCGGTCAGCTTCGACCGGCAGTTTCAGACTGCCGGCAATGACCAGGTCGACGTGGCCGTCACTCAACGGGCCACTCTGCGGCAATGCCTGCAACTGCACCTTCAGTCCAAGGTAAGCCCCCAGGGCCTCGGCCAACTGACTGTCCAGTTCATCCGGCTCAGCCACCAGCGCCTCTTGCCCCAGGCTCGGCCGTGGGTAACTGCGTACGCCCACACGCAAGACCTGGCGCTGTTCGGCTGCCTGCAACAGCGGCCCACGAGGCATCTCACCCGGTGCCAATGGCCATTGCCAGGCGACCAGCGACACAGCGCCAAGCACCACTGCTGCCAGCCACCTAACCACCGTGGCGCAAGCCCCGGCGCCAGTAGGTAAAGCGCCGTTCCAGCAAGGCCAGCAAAAAGTTGAGCAGCAAACCCACCACCGCCAGCAGCAAAATGCCTGCGTACATGCTGGGAATCTGGAACACCTCCTGGGAGTTCAGCGTGAGGAAGCCCAACCCGGAATGAGCACCAATCATCTCGGCGGCCACCAGTGCCGTGATGCAATACGCACCCGCCAGACGAATCCCGGTAAAGATCGACGGCGACGCCGCCGGCAGCACTATTTTGGTAAACAGAAACCAGCGGTTCGCACCCATCGACAGCGCCGAGTTGATCAGCAACCCGTCGACCTGCTTAACGCCGCTGATGGTACTCAACAGGATCGGCCAGAACGACGCCCAGAAAATGATCGCGATTTTCGACAGTTCACCGATACCCAGAAACAGAATAAACACCGGAAACAATGCCAGCGCCGAGGTCTGGCGGAAGAACTGCAACAACGGATCAAGCACATGTTCGACCCGTGCAAACCAGCCCATTATCAACCCCAGGCTGACACCGCAGGCAATCGCCAGCAGCAGTCCGGCAAAGGAACGAAACAGGCTGGCCTGCAAGTGCTTGATCAGATCGCCACTGCTGGCCAGATCCAGCACCGCACCCAGCACCGCCGACGGCGGGCTCAGGTAGCCGGGGTTGACCACACCCAATTGCGGCAAGGCCTCCCAGAGGGCGAGGAACAGGACGATACCCACCGAGCTGTCGATCACCCGTCGTGAAGTCAATTTAAAGCCCATGTTTACACTCCAATCCGATAACCACCCAGGGTCGCGATGCTCTGCCAGCTCTGAGGCACTGGCGCCGCAACGGGCTCACGGGCCACGTCTGTGACCTCGTCGCGCAGGGCTTCCCAGGCACGCTGGCGGTAGTGCACAAAGGCCTGGGTATTACGCAATTCCGGCTGGCGCGGGCGCGGCAGGTCGATGTCGAAGATCTCCTTGATCCGCCCCGGGCGCTGGGTCATCACCGCCACCCGGTCCGACAGGAAAATCGCCTCGTCCAGGCTGTGGGTAATAAACACGATGGTTTTTTTGTGCGTATCCCAAATGCGCAGCAACTCACTCTGCAGGGTCTCGCGGGTTTGCGCGTCGAGGGCGGCGAAAGGTTCGTCCATCAGCAGCACATCCGGGTTGTAGGCCAGCGAGCGGGCAATCGCTACGCGCTGGCGCATGCCGCCGGACAACTCGTGAGGGTAGCGCGAGGCGAAGCCATTGAGGCCCACCAGCTCCAGGTATTCGCGGGCAGTTTCCAGCCGCCGGGCCTTGCTCACGCCACGAATCTCAAGGCCCACGGCAATGTTGTCGAGCACTGTGCGCCAGGGCAGCAATGCATAGCCCTGGAACACAACGCCCTGGTTACGGTTGATGCCCTGCAGGGGCCGGCCATCGACCAGAAGGTCGCCGCCGGTCTTGTGCGCAAGCCCTGCAAGGATATTCATAAAGGTCGACTTGCCGCAGCCCGAAGGCCCGAGGATGGACAGGAACTCGCCCTCGCGTACCTGCAGGTCAAACCCCTCCAGCACGGGCACCCGCTCCTCTCGCCCCGCTTCATTCAAGGCCCGGTACTCCATGCTCAGGTCACGGGCGATGATCTTGTGTTCCGGCATCAGGCATGCCCCCGGGCGAACGGGTTGAAGTCGTTGGTGTAGACATCCTTGACCCCTATCGAACCTTTTTTGATCTTGCCTTCGTTTTCGAGAATGTCGATGTAGTACTGAATCGGCGGCTCGGTCACTACCAGATCATCGACATAGGCAAAGCGCTCCACCAGCTCGAGCTTCATGCCGATGCGCTCGGAGGTGATTTTGCGCGCGTCGTCGGGGTTGGCATTGACCCAGTTGGCCGCGCGGGCGATCGCGTTTACAACGTCGCGGGTAGCCTCCGGGTTCTCGCGGCTGAACTTGCCATACACACTGTAGGGCGCCATGCCGCCCAACCCGCCATCCAGATCGTAGTCGCTCCACAGCTTGCGCAATGCCGGGTTATGCTCGGCACCGCCGGACGATGGCGGATGAATGATTGCAATGTCGATATTGCCGGTGGCCAGGGTCTGCTCGGCCTGGTTGTCCGGCACCACCACCCAGTTGATCTTGTCGACATTGACGCCCTGCTCGCGCAGGTACTTTTTGGTGACAAATTCGGCGCAGGCGCCAAAGCTGTTGAAGCCTACGGTCTTGCCTTCCAGGTCTTTGGGCTTGACGATGCCGGAGTCGTCGCGCACGAAGTATTTCATGTGCGGAGCCTCTTGCAGGGTCTTGCCGCCGGCGGCCACCACCTTGAGGTCAAGACCACTGGCGATGGCTGAAATCACCAGCGGTACCATGCGCGCGCCGAAGTCTATTTCCCCGGTGCCGGTCAATGGAATGATCTGGGGCGCGGCAATACGGCCGATGTACTTGGGCCGTGCCCGCGAGCCTTCGAAATAGCCGAGGGAGTCGGCGACATAGACCAGATCGAATGAGGGGTTGTCGGGGTATTTGAAGTCCACCACCTGATCGGCGCGGCTCTTGATCACGGCGGCGCTTTTAGCGCCGCTGTCCTTTTTTTCGCAGCCGGGCAGCAGAATGCCCGCAGCGCCGACCGCACCCAATACCGCGCAACTACGCAGGAATGCTCTTCTGTTGTTGATCGGGTTCATGCCCGCTCCTTGTGGGTTTTGAATTGTGGGAGCGAGCCTGCTCGCGAAGGCATCAAGGCCTGCTTCGCGAGCAGGCTCGCTCCCACTAGGGTGGGGGGAGTCAGGCTGTTTTCAGGGTGTAGCGCGACTCCGGGCGAGTCAGGCCGTAGTGTTCGCGCAAGGTGCTGCCCGCATACTCACTGCGGAACAAGCCGCGCTGGCGCAAGATCGGCAGCACTTCGTCGAGGAACACGTCAAAACCATCGGGGAATGCCGGCGGCATCACGTTGAAACCATCCGCCGCACCGCTGCGGAACCACTGCTCAATCAAGTCGGCAATCTGCACCGGGGTACCCACCGGCACCCAATGCCCGCGCGCCCCCGCCAGGCGGTTGATCAGCTGGCGCAAGGTGACGTTTTCGCGGTCGACAATATCGATGATCAGCTTGAAGCGGCTGGACTGGCTTTCGACGCCTTCGAAGTTGATCAGATGGCGCGGAAACGGGGCGTCCAGATCCTGACCCGACAAGTCCACACCCAACATGCGCCGCAATTGGCCCAGGGACACGTGGGGCAATACCAGCTCATTGAGTTCATCAAACTTGCGCTGCGCTTCGGCTTCGGTGCTGGCGATATACGGGCTGATGCCCGGAAGAATTTTCAGCTGGCGCGGGTCGCGGCCCACGGCTTTCGCCCGGGCGCGGATGTCATTGGCAAATTCCGTGGCGCTTTGCAGCGTCTGGTGCGCGGTAAAGATGGCTTCAGCATGCCTGGCGGCAAAATCACGACCATCCTCGGATGAACCGGCCTGCACCTGCACCGGTCGCCCCTGGGGCGAACGCGGCGAGTTCAGCGGGCCCTTGACCTTGTAGTAAGCGCCGACGTGGTTGATCGAGTGTACCTTGCCGCTGTCGGCAAATACCCCGGCGGTTTTATCCAGCACCAGCGCATCGTCTTCCCAGCTGTCCCACAGGTCACCGACCACCTGCACGAACTCTTCGGCCTGGGCGTAGCGATCATGGGCCGAAGGGTGTTCATCAAGCCCAAAGTTGGCCGCTGCGGCAGCCATTGACGTGGTGACAATGTTCCAGCCCGCACGGCCCTTGCTCAGGTGATCCAGCGCGCTGAACGAACGCGCCAGGTTGTAAGGTTCGCTGTAGGTGGTGCTGGCCGTGGCAATCAGGCCGATGCGCTGGGTAACCGCCGCAATGGCTGCCAGCCAGGTCACCGGCTCGAAGCGGATGCGCAGGCCTTCGCGGCCGCTTTCGGCCAGTGACGGCGAGTCGGCAAAGAAAATCGCATCGAGCTTTTCGCGCTCGGCGCGTAACGCCAGCTGCTGGTAGTAGCCAATGTCCATGGACGACTCCGGCACTGACTGCGGGTGGCGCCAGGCGGCTTCGTGATGGCCGTTGGGGTAGATAAACAGGTTGAGGCTGAGCTGACGTTCGGACATGTTCTGTTCTCTGAATTCAGGTGGCAGGGGTTCAATGCAATTCGGCGAAGTCACTCAGCACGTCGTCGCGCAGGGCGATAAAGCGGCTGTCACTGCGGTTGCGCGGGCGCGGCAGGTCGATATCGAGGATGCGCCGGATACGCCCGGGGTTGGGCTGCATGACCACCACGCGATCACCGAGAAACACAGCCTCATCCACATCGTGGGTCACCAGGATCATGGTGATTTTTTCCTTGGCCCAGATGTTTTGCAGCTCGCCCTGCAAGCGCGCCCGGGTCAGAGCATCGAGGGCGCCAAGGGGTTCGTCGAGCAACAGCACGCTGGGGCGGTTGACCAGCCCCCGGGCAATCGCCACACGCTGGGCCATGCCGCCGGAAATCTGGTGCGGGTAGGCGTCGATAAAGTCCTGCAGGCCCACCAGTTCGATATGTTCGCGCACGGTGTCGCGCTTTTCCTTTGTGCTCAGCGGCGAGTTTTTCAGCGCCACGGCAACGTTCTGTTCAACGTTGAGCCAGGGGAACAAACGGTGATCCTGAAACACGATGCCGCGCTCCAGCCCCGTGCCGTCGATGGGCTGGCCATTGAGCAGGATGCGCCCCTCGTACTCCTCGTCCAGGCCCAGAATCAGGCGCAGCAGGGTGGACTTGCCGCAACCGCTGGCACCGACGATGCTGATAAATTCGCCGGGAGCGATATCCAGCTGGATATTGTCCAGCACTTGCAACTGGCTGCTGCTACCGGGGCGCGAAGCAAAGCGCTTGCTGATATTTTCCAGGGTCAGGCTGTTATTGAGCATGCTGCAATCCTTTTGAAAGTGCCGATCAACGCGGTTCAATGCCGTACAGGCGTTGCATGCGTCGCTCAAAAATTCGGGCCAGGGCATTGAGGCTCCAGCCCACCAGGCCGATGACCACCATGCCGAACAGCACCAGGTCCATCATGAAATGCTCGCTGCCATCGATCAGCGTGTTGCCGATGCCCTCCCCCGACACCAGCAGATATTCGGCGCCGATGGTCGCCAGCCACGAGTACACCAGCGCCAGATACAGCCCGGTGAAAATCGAGGGCAAGGCGGCGGGCAACATGACTCCGACGATGGTCTGCCAACGGCTGAAGCGGTAGACCCGCGCCACTTCCAGCAGGTTGGGCGGCACATTGCGCAGGCCGTCGCAGGTATTGACCACCACCGGCACCAGGGCCGCCAGTGACAAAAACACCACCTTGGCCACATCGCCCAGGCCGAACCACACCGAGATCAGCGGGATCCAGGCGAACAGCGAAATCTGTTTGAAGGTGTTGAAGCTCGGGCCTACCAAACGCTCGAAATAGTGCGACAGGCCCAGCAGGCAACCCAGCACCAGGCCCAGGGTGGTGCCGATAAAAAAGCCGCTCAGGTTGCGCGTCAGGCTGGCGCTGATGGCCCGCCAGAACTTGCCCGAAGCGATCTGGTCCCAGGCCGTGGCCGCCACTTTCTCCGGTGAAACCAGCAGCCCGGACTGGCTCCAGCCCATATGCGAAGCCAGCCACCACAGGGCGACGGCACTGATCGGCAACACCCAGCCGCGATAGCGACGGCTGCTGCCATGACTGATAGCCAATGCGCTGCTCATGACAGGCGCCCCGCTACCGGTGCGCGGCCACGATTAAGGCGGCGCTCGGCATAATCAAAACCACGGTCGATCACCAGGCCGATCGCCCCGACCACCACCACGGCGGCCATCACCAGATCCAGCTGGAACAGTTGGCGACCATAGACAATCAGGTAACCCAGCCCTTCGCTCGACGCCACCAGCTCAACCACTACCAGCGACAGCCAGGCCTTGGTGAAGCCCAGGCGCAGGCCGGTAAACAGGGTCGGGATAGCCGCCGGCAACACGATAAACACCACACTTTGCCAGCGGCTGAAACCATAGGCCCGCCCTGCTTCCAGCAAGCCCTTGGGCGCCTGGTGGAAAGCCTGCAAGGTGCACAGGGTGATCGGCACCATCGCCGCCTTGGCAATCAGCACGTACTTGAGCGGCTCGCCGATGCCGAACAGCAACAAGGCAAACGGCAACCAGCCCAAGACCGGGATTTGCACAATGGCATTGAAGGTGGGCAGCAGATAATCCTCGACGGTTTTCGACAACCCCATCGCCAGCCCCAGCGCCACACCGATAGCGCCCCCCAGGGCAAACCCGACGACTACCCGCTGCAGGCTGGCGGCAGCATTTATCCACAGGTCGCCAGAAGCAAAGAGATCCGACAGGGTTTCGTAAACATAGGCTGGTGGCGGCAAGACCTGCTCTGACAGCCAGCCCTGCTCAACCCCCAGATACCACAGGCCCAGCAGGGTCAGCGGCAAGAGCCAGGGCAAGCTCCGGTCACCCAGGGTCGTGGCCCAGGCCGAGGTGCGCGGCACTTCGACCTTGCGTACCGGGCGTGCCGGGGCCGGTGGCAAACGCTTGACGTTGCCCTTGGGTAGCGCCGGTGCGTACTGCTGCGGTATGACGGTCTGTGCCCTGGCCATATGCCTGGCTCCTTTGTTGCTACTACAAAAAACAGAGTCCCTGTGGGCTCCCACAGGGGTATCCCCATAAGGGTATGCAGTTACTTGCCCGCTACCGCATTGCCGGCGGGCTGTTTGCCATCCACGCCATAGGCCGTCCAGAAGCTCTCCAGGCCCTTGGCTTTCAACGCGGTCTGCAAATAGTTCGGCTCAAACCAGCCTTCGATACTCACCGGGCGGCGGATCAGCTTTTCGTCCTTGGCCTGCTCTGCCACTGCCTGGTAGCGACTCACCAGAAAGGTGTCGATCAGCGGCGAATTCCGGTCTCGCAAACTCACCCCGGTAAAGTCGGCGCGCAGTGAGTCCACCGGGTCATTGCTCTTGGCCCACTCGCTGAACACCTCATCACGATGGCTGTCTTCGGACGCCCATTTCGCCGCATCCACCAGGGTATCGACGACTTTTTGCACATTGCCCGGGTGCTCTTTTTCATAGGCACCGCGCACCACCAAGGCGGTCTGACGGGTGTAGCGCACATCCTGGGCAGGGTTGTCGTAAACGATGTCGATCAGGCCCTTGTCACGCAGCTTGAACAGCTCACGACCACCGAAGGCCGCATCCACGCCATTGGAAACCAGGGCTGCCTGGGTACTGCCGGCATCGAGGTTGATCACCTTGATATCGCGCTCGCTCATGCCGTGCGCTGCCAGCAGGTTGATCGACACCAGATGACCGTTGGTGCCGCGAAACACCGCGACCTTCTTGCCTTTGAGGTCTTCGATGGTCTTGATGTCAGAGCCCTTTGGCACCGCCAGATACAGGTTGGCCCGCACCCCCAGTGCTGCCAGCAGTTTGGTGTCCAGCCCGTTGGAGCGCCCGACCACCGCCGGCAGATCACCCTGATAGGCGAAGTCCAGCTGCTGGTTGGACAACGCTTCGTTGACCGCAGGGCCAGCGCCTTTGAAGAAGAACCACTGCACCTCGGTGCCGGTACCGGCGAAGGCTTTTTCCAGCAGTTGCTGGTTGCGCACGATGCCCAGCGGCGAGCCACTGAACGTGACCGGATCACCGCCACCGGCGCTCGCCACACCGACGCGCAACACATCGGCCTCGGCCAGCGGAACAGCCATGACCGCCGCCAGCACGGCGGCAATGCGGGTCTTGCGCAACAGGGCATTTACTTTGAATGTGGCCATGGGCAGGTCTTCCTTGAAGCAATAAGGCGCGGCCCGTCAGGCGGCGAGGTGTTTTTTGTCGGCTTCGGTTTTCGGCGAGCGGGTGTCCGGGGTCGGCTTGAGCGCCTGGCTCAGGCGGCCGTCGACACCCACCGGCACATCGCCGTCGATGGTGGTGCGACGTACGATGCGCGGGGCATCGCCGTAGTCGTTGATCGCAATATGCTGGGTGGCGCGGTTATCCCAGATCACCACATCACCTTCCTGCCAGCGCCAGCGCACGGTGTTGTCGACATGGGTAATGCGGTCATGGAACAGGCGAATCAGTTGCTTGGAATCGTTGCTGCTCACACCCTGAATATCTTTGACAAAGTGGCCCAGCAACAAACTTCTTTCGCCCGATTCCGGGTGAACGCGAACCAGCGGATGTTCAGTTTCATAAACTTCGGCAGTGAACTGTTCGCGATAGCGCTTGAGACCGGACTCATCGGTACCGCGAGGCGTCGCATAGTCATAAACATTGGTGTGCAGGGCGCGCAAGTTGTCCGCAAGTTGCTTTAATGGCTCGGGTAAATCGTTATAAGCCGAGGCGGTATTGGCCCACACCGTGTCGCCGCCATAGGGTGGAATGACCACACCGCGCAAGATGGAGATTTTCGGGTAATTGGCCACAAAGGTCACATCGGTATGCCAGGAGTTGGCGCGGGTTTCCTTGGCGTCCAGGTGCAGGATGGCGGAACTTTGCTCGGCAGAGCGCACGGTCGGGTGGGGCACCTGATCACCGAAGCGGCGGGAAAATGCTTCGTGCTCGGCGTCGCTTAAATGCTGGTCGCGAAAGAACAGGACTTTATATTTCAACAAGGCCTGATGAATAAACTCGAATGTTTCGCCACTGATATCACCGCCCAGTTTTACGCCTTCAAGTTGTGCACCAATTCGACCCGCTACGGGTTTTACTTGAATAGTCATCGCCCCACTCCTGCTTCACGAGTTGTTGTGAACAGATCATAAAGGCATAAAAACTCGGTCAGCCAATCACTTTTTAGTCTAACGATAGATGAGCAGTTTTATAGAACATGTCCGGGTTTAGCGGTGTTAAATGGTTATAAACTTTTCAGTTGTAAGTTAATAACCCTTTCAATTATTCACCTGTTTGCCTGGCTCGCGCATAACCGCTTTACGACGCGGCAACCGGCCATTGAGCAGCGGTGGAGCGAGACTCTTCCCCGATTTGGACAGGCGAAAGCGAGCGGGATTACGCTCGGATGTTTCACGGGAATGAAAGCGAATCGTCGTACGAATCACCTGATTATCTCTAGCTAGGCTCACAGAACTGACCACCCTTCTTTGGTTTGGTGGCTTAAATTCAGGAGCGCATATGAACAACGCAGAACACTTAAACGCCCAATGGCACTTGCAAAAGAAACGGGCAGAGGTCAGCGTAATGACAAACGTCATTACACGAGTCAAAGCCATGGCCTCCATCAACATTCGCATTGACGATGAACTCAAAGCCCGCGCTTACCAGGAACTTGAGCGCCTGGGTGTCACCCCCTCTGAACTGGTCCGCCAGGCATTTCAGTACGTAGCCGAACGCGGCCAACTGCCCTTTCGCCCCATGCTGGTAACCGAAGAAGACGAAGCCCTCATCAACACTGTGCGCGAACGCCTGGCTGCACCGCAAAGGGTCAAGGTAACACTGGATGACCTTTGATCTTGAGTTTGACCAGCGCGCACTCAAGGAATGGCACAAGCTCGCAGACCGGTCATGCAGCAACTCAAGAGCAAACTGTCAGAGGTGTTGCTCAACCCCCGCGTTGAAGCCAACCGGCTGCGCAAGCTGCCCGATTGCTACAAAATCAAGTTACGCAGCGCGGGTTACCGACTGATCTATCAGGTCATTGATCAAGAGGTTGTGGTGTTCGTCGTCGCCGTTGACAAGCGCGAACACGAGACCGCGTATAGCAAGGCGCAAGACCGCTTGAAGTAAGCCACCCCATTAAAGGCAAGCGCAAATCCAAAGCCCTGTAAAATCCAGGTTTTCAACTGGGTCAACACCTCTGGCATATGCCTTGCACCCTCGCAGTATGCTTTTGCCAAGGTGCTGCCTCCCATGAACGAATCACTCGCCGGCCCTCTGGCCTGGGTCAACGGCAGCGATGCCCCGGAAAAAACCGAAATCAATCTCGGTTTTATGGCCCTAAGCGACTGTGCCTCGGTGGTGGTGGCCGCCACTCAAGGGTTCGCCCAGCCCTTCGGGCTGACGCTGAACCTCAAGCGCCAGTCGTCCTGGGCCAGCCTGCGGGACAATCTGGTCAACGGCCAGCTCGACGCCGCCCACAGCCTCTACGGGCTGATCTACGCCGTGCACCTGGGCATTGGCGGCGTGGCGGCCACCGACATGAGCGTACTCATGGGGCTTAACCAAAACGGCCAGAGCCTCAACCTCTCCCACGGTTTGCAGGCCCTGGGCGTGACCCGTCCTGAGGCGCTGCAACAACACGTGCACCAAAGTCGATCGAAACTGACCTTCGCCCAGACTTTTCCCACGGGCACTCATGCCATGTGGCTGTATTACTGGCTGGCGAGTCAGGGCATTCATCCGCTGCTAGACGTCAACAGCGTAGTGGTACCACCGCAACAGATGGTTGCGCACTTGCTGGCAGGTCGCATTGACGGCTTTTGCGTCGGCGAGCCTTGGGCCGACAGCGCGGTTAAACAAAATATGGGGTTCACCCTCACCACTACTCAGGCCCTGTGGCCCGACCACCCGGAGAAGGTCCTCGGCTGCACCCGCGCGTTTGTCGAGCAATACCCCAATACCGCCCGGGCGCTGGTGATGGCGATCCTGGAAGCCAGCCGCTTTATCGAGCAGAACGACGAAAACCGGCGCAGTACCGCACAATTGCTGAGCGCCCCCGAGTACCTGAATGCACCCGTAGAGTGCATCGCGCCGCGCCTGCTCGGCGACTACAACGACGGCCTGGGCAAGCACTGGCAAGACCCGCACGCCCTGCGTTTTTATGGTGACGGCGAGGTCAACCTGCCGTACCTGTCCGATGGCATGTGGTTTATGACCCAGTTCCGCCGCTGGGGCTTGCTGCGCGAAGACCCGGACTACCTCGGTGTTGCCCGTCAGGTTCAGCAATTGGCCCTGTACCGCGACGCGGCCAACGCCGTTAAGGTGCCGGCAGGTGCCGCAAACATGCGCAGCAGCCAGTTGCTCGATGGCAAGGTGTGGGACGGCTCGGATCCCGCAGGCTATGCCCGAAGCTTTGCGCTGCATGCCATGAGCACCCGCGCTCCTCTTGCTGCCCGTCGTTGACCGGAGCCACCCCCATGCTGCGTATCTTGCTGATCAACGACACGGCGAAAAAAGTCGGCCGCCTGAAAGCCGCGCTGAGTGAAGCCGGATTTGAGGTAATCGATGAATCGGGCCTGACCATCGACCTGCCTGCTCGCGTCGAAACGGTGCGCCCGGACGTGATCCTGATCGATACCGAGTCGCCAAGCCGCGATGTGATGGAGCAAGTGGTGTTGGTGTCTAGGGACCAACCACGACCGATTGTCATGTTCACCGACGAGCACGACCCCGGCGTGATGCGTCAGGCGATCAAGTCAGGGGTTAGCGCCTACATTGTCGAAGGCATTCACGCACAGCGCTTGCAGCCAATTCTCGATGTGGCCATGGCTCGCTTCGAGAGCGACCAGGCCCTGCGCGCCCAACTGCATGCCCGCGACCAGCAACTGGCCGAGCGCAAGCGCATCGAACTGGCCAAGGGTCTGCTGATGAAGATGAAAAGCTGCAACGAAGAAGAGGCCTACACCCTGATGCGCCGCCAGGCCATGAGCCGCCAACAAAAACTGATACAGGTGGCGGAACAGATCATAGCCATGAGTGAGCTTCTGGGTTGACCCATGATCCTCCTCAATTGGCACAGTTTTCGCTAAGCAATCCTTACCGGTAACCAACGGCGGTTGCCCCATCTACGACAGAGACGTCGCTCCCCTGATTCGCCCATGGCGGATCAGGCAGCGGCGTTTTTTCGTTTTGGCCCCAGCGACCGGGGCCGGTGGTGCGGCCGTTACGGCGCTCCATCGCAACTCTTCTTCTAAAAACGATCAACCGTTGAGGTGCGCGATGAATTCAAGCTTCTGGAAGTCCGGCCATACTCCAACCCTGTTCGCGGCGTTTCTGTATTTCGACCTGAGTTTTATGGTCTGGTATCTGCTCGGCCCACTGGCCGTGCAAATCGCCACCGACCTGCACCTGACCACGCAACAGCGTGGGCTGGTGGTGGCCACGCCGATCCTCGCGGGGGCCGTGCTGCGCTTTGTGATGGGCCTGCTGGCTGATCGCCTGTCTCCCAAAACCGCCGGACTGATCGGTCAGGTCATTGTTATTGGTGCGCTGTTTGTGGCCTGGAAGCACGGTATTCACAGCTACGAGCAGGCTCTTTTGCTGGGACTGTTTCTGGGCATGGCTGGCGCCTCGTTTGCCGTTGCGTTGCCGCTGGCCTCGCAGTGGTATCCACCGCAACACCAGGGCAAGGCAATGGGCATCGCCGGTGCAGGCAACTCTGGCACGGTGTTCGCTGCGCTACTGGCCCCGGTGCTGGCAGCGGCCTATGGCTGGAGCAATGTGTTCGGCTTTGCCCTGATCCCGCTGGTGCTGTGCATTTTCGTGTTTGCCTGGTTGGCCAAAAACGCCCCGGAACGGCCCGTGGCCAAGTCCATGAGTGATTACTTCAAGGCCCTGGGCGACCGCGACAGTTGGTGGTTCATGTTTTTCTACAGCGTGACGTTCGGCGGCTTTATCGGCCTGGCCAGCGCACTGCCCGGCTATTTTAACGATCAATACGGACTAAGCCCGGTGACGGCGGGTTACTACACAGCCGCCTGTGTGTTTGGCGGTAGTTTGATGCGGCCGCTGGGCGGTGCGCTGGCGGATCGCTTCGGCGGTATTCGTACCCTGTTGGGGATGGACACCCTGGCGACCATCAGCATCGCCGCCGTGGGTTTCAACCTGCCAAGCTCCTATGCAGCACTGGCGCTTTTCGTCTGCACAATGCTGGGGTTGGGTGCAGGTAACGGGGCAGTTTTCCAATTGGTGCCTCAGCGCTTTCGTCGTGAAATTGGCGTTATGACGGGCTTGATCGGCATGGCAGGCGGCATCGGTGGTTTCGCCCTCGCAGCAGGCATGGGCGCGATTAAACAAAGCACCGGCAGCTATCAACTGGCCTTGTGGTTATTTGCCAGCCTTGGCGTACTGGCCTGGTTCGGCCTGCACGGGGTCAAGCGCCGCTGGAGAACAACCTGGGGCTCGGCTGCCGTGACCGCTGCCCGAGTGTGAGGCTGCGATGAGTCTGCAACTGAGTTTCGCCCACGCCAGCGCCATCGGCCCTCGCGCAGAGAATCAGGACGCACTGCGCGAAGTCACGCCTGTGCCCATGCTGGCGGCAAGCAAGGGGCATTTATTTGCCATTGCCGATGGCGTCAGCCAATGCGCCGATGGCGGCCTGGCCGCCCGTTCGACTTTGCAGGCACTGGCGCTGGACTACTACGCCACACCAGAAACCTGGAGCGTCGCCCAGGCACTGGAGCGTTTGCTGCTCGCGCAAAATAGCTGGCTGCGCGCCAATGGCGGCGGGCAACCGCTGCTGACCACGGTAAGTGCTGTGGTCATGCGCGGCAGGCGTTTTACGTTGGCCCATGTGGGTGATTGCCGGGTCTACCGCTGGCACGCCGGGGCCTTGCGACGCATCAGCGAAGATCACGTCTGGGACCAGCCGGGTATGCAGCATGTGCTCAAGCGGGCGCTGGGGCTGGATCAGTATCTGGTGGTGGATTTTCTGGACGGTGAACTGCAACAGGGCGAGACCTTTGTGCTGCTTAGTGACGGTATATGGTCGACCCTGGGCGATACCGCCATAGCCGCCCTGTTGCGTGATCTTCCCGACCTGCAAAGCGCCGCCAGCACGCTGGTGAATGCCGCGCATCGGGCAGGCAGTCAGGACAATGCCAGCGCTCTGCTGGTGAGGGTCGACGCCCTGGGGGAAAGCGCCATCGGCGACGCCCTGGCGCAACTGCAGCAATGGCCACTACCACCCGCGCTCAAACCGGGGCAACACTTTGAAAACTGGCAGGTCGAAAGCCATGTTGGCCAGAGCCAGCAATCACTGCTCTACCGGGTGCGGGATGCACAGCAACAGCCCTGGCTACTGAAAACCCTGCCGGCCCATCTGCACGACGATCACCTGGCAGGGCAAGCGCTGCTATCGGAAGAGTGGTTCCTCAAGCGCGTGGCGGGTCGTCATTTCCCCGAGGTGCACCCCGCCAGCCAGCGTCAGCATTTGTACTACGTGATGCGTGAATACCCAGGCACCACCCTGGAAAATCTCTATACCAAGCGCGGGCCTCTGCCCCTGGCACAATGGCTGGATCTGGCCGAGCGCCTGTTGCGAGCTGTGGGCCTGTTACACCGACGGCAGATTTTTCATCGCGATATCAAACCGCACAATCTGTTGCTGGGTGACGACGGTGAATTGCGCTTGCTGGACTTTGGGCTGGCCTACTGCCCCGGTCTGTCGGAGGATCTGCCATCAACGTTGCCCGGCACACCCAGTTATCTCTCCCCGGAAGCCTTTCGCGGCGAAAAACCCAGCCCCGGACAGGATCTCTACGCCGTGGGCGTGACGCTGTATTACCTGCTGACCGGGCATTACCCCTACGGAGAAATCGAAGCATTTCAGCGTCCGCGCTTTGGTTTGCCTGTCAGCGCCAGTCGTTATCGACCCGATCTGCCGGAGTGGATTGTCCATAACCTTGAGCGCGGGGTTGCCGCCGATCCGGCGCAACGCTTTGAAACGGCCGAAGAATGGCTGCTACAACTGGAGCAGGGTGAGCGCCAGAGCTTGAGCGTGCGCCCCCGGCCCTTGCTGGAGCGCGAGCCGTTGAAGGTATGGCGGACGGTGGCATCAGTGTCGTTGTTGATAAATCTGGTGCTGATATTTTTGCTGTCTCACCCATAAAGGTGTTCGCTACAGGGCAAGCGGCGCCCCAATAACGGGCGAGGCGCATTGCATCGGTGCACAAAAACACCCCGCGAATATCCAGACATCGTGTAAACACGGGCTCTTGTCAACTTGGCACAACCACTGCATTAGCTAATCCATCAAACATAAAACCCGGTCTTCAACGACGAATACCAGGTTTCCCGAGAGAACGGGACAAGGACAAAGGCGTCCTCGCTAGGCAACTAGCGGGACGCCTTTTTTTGTTTTTGCACAATGTGTCGAGCAAGGCCGCAATGCCCCCCAGAAGGCCGGCCTTGCTCGCGGAGAACCTGATGAAAAAACTCAAACTGGTGATGATCGGCAACGGCATGGCCGGGGTTCGCACCCTGGAAGAGTTGCTCAAACTGAGCAACGAGCTGTACGAGATTACGGTCTTCGGCGCCGAACCTCACGCCAACTACAACCGTATCCTGCTCTCGCCCGTTCTGGCCGGGGAACAGACCTTCGAGGAGATAGTGCTCAACGATCTGGACTGGTACCTGGACAACAACATCAAGCTGCTGCTCAACCGCAAGGTGGTGCAGATCGACCGGGCCAAGCGCCGGGTTATCGCCGAAGACGGTACCGAAGCCGAGTACGACCGTCTGCTGATTGCCACCGGCTCTACGCCCTTTATCCTGCCGATCCCCGGCAACACCCTGGACGGTGTGATCGGCTACCGCGATATTGCTGATACCCAGGCGATGATCGATACCGCCAAAACCCATAAACACGCGGTGGTCATTGGTGGCGGACTGCTGGGGCTGGAGGCAGCCAATGGCCTGATGCTGCGCGGCATGCATGTGACCGTGGTGCATATCGGCGAATGGCTGCTGGATCGCCAACTCGACCCGATCAGCGGCCAACTGCTGCAAAATGCTCTTGAAGCACGCGGCCTGCATTTTCGCCTGCGCGAACAGACCAATGCCCTGCACGATGCTGGCAATGGCCGGGTGGGCTCGGTGGAGTTCAAGAACGGCGAGATCATCCCTGCAGATCTGGTAGTGATGGCTGCCGGTATTCGGCCCAATACCGAGCTTGCCGAGCAGGCGGGCATCCCCTGCAATCGCGGCATTCTCGTCAACGACACCCTGCAAACCTACGACCCGCGCATTTACGCCATCGGCGAATGCGCCAGCCATCGCGGCATCGCTTACGGCCTGGTGGCGCCACTGTTCGAGCAGGCCAAGGTCTGCGCCAACCACCTCGCGCAACTGGGTTTTGCCCGCTATCAGGGCTCGGTCACGTCGACCAAACTGAAGGTCACCGGCATCGATCTGTTCTCGGCAGGCGACTTTATGGGCGGTGAAGGCACTGAAATCATCACCCTCAGCGACCCAATTGGCGGGGTCTACAAAAAGCTGGTGATCAAGGACGACATTCTGGTGGGTGCCTGCCTGTACGGCGACACCGCAGACGGCGGCTGGTACTTCCGGCAAATCCGTGAGAATCACGCCATCGGTGAGATCCGCGATCATTTGATGTTTGGTGAAAATGCCATAGGCGATGTCGGCCATCAGGGCCAGGACAAGGCCATGAGCATGGCCGACACCGCCGAAATCTGCGGTTGCAACGGCGTGTGCAAGGGCACCATCGTCAAGGCTATTCAAGAGCACGGGCTGTTCAGCGTTGATGAGGTCAAAAAGCACACCAAGGCGGCCAGCTCCTGCGGTTCATGCGCGGGGTTGGTGGAGCAGATTTTGATCAACACCGTGGGGGGCGCGGCGGACGTCAAACCCAAAAGCGAAAAAGCCATCTGCGGCTGCAGCGACCTGAACCACGGACAAATCCGCCGGGCCATTCGCGAGCAACATTTGCTGACCATCGCCGACACCCAGCGCTACCTGAACTGGCGCTCGCCCAACGGCTGCGCCACCTGCCGCCCGGCGCTCAACTACTACCTGATTTCGACCTGGCCGGGAGAGGCCCGCGATGATCCGCAATCACGCCTAATAAACGAAAGGGCCCACGCAAACATTCAAAAAGACGGCACCTATTCCGTCGTCCCGCGGATGTGGGGCGGTGTCACCAACCCGTCCGAGCTGAGGCGTATTGCCGATGTGGCCGACAAGTACAACGTGCCGATGGTCAAGGTTACCGGCGGGCAGCGCATCGATCTGCTGGGGATAAAAAAACACGACCTGCCGGGCGTGTGGAAGGATCTGGACATGCCCTCGGGGCATGCCTACGGCAAATCCATCCGCACGGTAAAGACCTGTGTGGGCAGCGAGTTCTGCCGCTTCGGCACGCAAAACTCGACGCAACTGGGCATCGAACTGGAACACGATCTGTTCAATATGTGGTCGCCGCACAAGGTGAAGTTGGCAGTGTCCGGTTGCCCGCGTAACTGTTCGGAAGCAGGCATCAAGGACGTAGGAATTATCGGCGTGGACTCCGGCTGGGAGATGTATATCGGCGGTAATGGCGGGATCAAAACCGAGGTTGCCGAGTTCTTCGTCAAGCTCAAAACGGCTGAAGAAGTACGCGAGTACAACGGTGCCTTTTTACAGTTGTATCGCGAAGAGGCCTTCTACCTCGAGCGCACCGTGCATTACCTGCAACGGGTCGGTATGGAGCACATCAAAAAGGCTGTGCTTGAAGACCCCGAACGGCGCAAGGCGCTCAATGATCGCCTGCAGTTTTCCCTGTCGTTTGAGCAAGACCCGTGGAAAGAGCGCCTGGTGCAGCCGTTGCTGAAAAAGGAGTTCGAGGTCATCCCCGTGAAAAATCTGGAGGTGCCGGCATGAACTGGCTCGATATCTGTTCACTTGAAGAAATCAACACCCTGGGCTCACGGATCATCAGCGGACCGAAGGGTGATATCGCGATTTTTCGCACAAGCGACGACGAAGTGTTCGCCCTCGACGACCGCTGCCCGCACAAGGGCGGCCCGTTGTCCCAGGGTTTGATCTACGGCAAGCGCGTCGCCTGCCCGCTGCACAACTGGCAGATCGATCTGCAAAGCGGCGAAGCCCAGGCTCCGGACATCGGTTGCGCCCACCACCATCAGGCGCGGGTCGAAAATGGCCGTGTGCAGTTGGCCCTGCGGGACGCAGGCTGATGAGCCGCCAGATCACCGCCTCCACCTGCTGCTACTGCGGGGTCGGCTGCGGCGTGCTGATCGAACATGATGGCGAGCGTATTCTCGGCGTCAGCGGCGATCCGGCGCATCCGGCCAACTTTGGCAAGCTGTGCAGCAAAGGCTCGACCCTGCACCTGACCGGCGACCTCAATGCCCGCGCGCTGTACCCGCAACTACGCCTGGGCAAGGCGCTGGCCCGTGGTCGCAGCGACTGGGACAGCGCCCTTGATCACGCGGCCAATGTGTTCGCCGCCACCATCGCCGAGCACGGCCCCGACAGCGTGGCGTTTTATATCTCGGGGCAGTTGCTGACCGAGGATTACTACGCCTTCAACAAACTGGCCCGGGCGCTGGTGGGCACCAACAATATCGACAGCAATTCGCGGCTGTGCATGTCCTCGGCCGTGGTCGGCTACAAACGAAGCCTGGGCGCCGATGCGCCGCCTTGCAGCTATGAAGACCTGGAGCTGAGCGATTGCGTGATGATCGTCGGCAGCAATATGGCTTACGCACATCCGGTACTGTTTCGCCGCCTGGAGGAGGCAAAAGCCCGACGTCCGCAGATGAAAGTCATCGTTATCGACCCGCGGCGTACCGATACCTGCGATCTGGCTGACCTGCATCTGGCAATTTTACCGGGCACCGACGTCGCGTTGTTTCACGGGATTTTGCATGTATTGCTGTGGGAAGACTGGGTCGATCGGGACTTTATCCAGGCCCACACTCAGGGCCTGCCCGAGCTGAAAAGCCTGGTGCGCGATTACACCCCGCAGATGGTCTCGCAATTGTGCGGCATCAGCGTCGAGCAACTGCAGCAATGCGCCGAATGGGTGGGCACCTCGCCAAGTTTTTTATCGCTGTGGTGCATGGGCCTGAACCAGTCCACCGCCGGCAGCGCGAAAAACAGCGCCCTGATCAATCTGCATCTGGCCACCGGGCAAATCGGCCGCCCGGGTGCAGGACCGTTCTCCCTGACCGGTCAGCCCAATGCCATGGGCGGGCGCGAAACCGGTAGCCTGTCCAACTTGTTACCCGGCCATCGTGATGCGGCCAATGCCGAACACCGGGCCGAAGTCGCCGCTTACTGGGGGGTTGAGCAACTGCCGCAGAACACCGGCCTGAGCGCCATCGAACTCTTTGAGCAAATGGCCAGCGGCAAGGTCAAGGCCGTGTGGATCGCCTGCACCAACCCCGCGCAATCCATGCCGGACCAGACTGCCGTACGGGCGGCGTTGCAGGCCTGCCCGTTTGTGGTGCTGCAAGAGGCGTTTCACACCACCGAAACCGCGGCCTTCGCCGACCTGCTGTTGCCCGCGGCCAGTTGGGGAGAAAAGGACGGCACAGTGACAAACTCTGAGCGGCGTATTTCCCATGTACGCAAAGCCATTCCGGCACCGGGGGAAGCCCGTTCCGACTGGGCGATTACGGTGGATTTCGCACAGCGCCTGGAAAAACATCTGCGTCCCGAGCACAGCAGCCTGTTTGCATTTGAAACTGAAGCCCAGGTGTTCGACGAATACAAGCACCTGACCTCTGGCCGTGATCTGGACCTGTCGGGTATCAGCCATGCAGTGCTCGATGCCATCGGCCCGCAACAGTGGCCCTTCCCGACGGGG
The DNA here is from genome assembly GCF_049896805.1 of Pseudomonas sp. TWR1-1-3. NCBI lineage: Bacteria > Pseudomonadati > Pseudomonadota > Gammaproteobacteria > Pseudomonadales > Pseudomonadaceae > Pseudomonas > Pseudomonas sp. TWR1-1-3. Next base: position 129,616 of record NZ_JAFCUZ010000006.1, read on the forward strand.
GCCCGTGAAGGCACTGCGCGGCTGTATCTGGACGGGGTATTCCCTACCGCCACCGGTCGTGCGCAGTTCGTGGCCGAGCCCTACCGCGCCGCCAAGGAGCAGCGCGACGCACGCTTCCCCCTCACGCTGATCACTGGTCGCCTGCGCGACCAATGGCACGGCATGAGCCGCACCGGCACGGCCGCGCAATTGTTCGGTCACGTCAGCGAAGCGGTGTTGAGCCTGCACCCGGACGAGTTGCGCCGTCATCGCCTGCAGCCCGGAGATCTGGTCAGCCTCAAGAGTCGGCGCGGCGCCGTGATTGTTCCAGTCAGCAGCGACGACAGCGTGCGCCCGGGGCAGGCGTTTTTGCCGATGCACTGGGGTGACCGCTTCCTCAAGGGCGGGGTCAACACCTTGACCGTGCCAGCGTTTGACCCGCTGTCCAAACAACCGGAACTCAAACACAGCGCCGTGCGCCTGGAACCGGCGCAATTACCTTGGCACCTTTTCGCCCTGATCGAGGGTGATGTTCAACATAACTTCGAGACACTGCGCCAGCTCTGCGAAACCTTTTCGTACGTCAGTTTCAGCCTGACTGGCCGCGAGCGCCCTGCGTTACTGATCCGTGCCGCCAGCGCCAGCGCACCCGATCCGCAACTGCTACGCGAGATTGATCAATGCCTGGGGCTCAACGAGGGGCCGGTACTGGCTTACGACGACCCACGCCGCGCCATTGGCAAGCGGGTGCGCATCGAGCACGGAAGCATCACTGCGATTCGTCTGGCGGGCGAAACCCTGGCACGGCACTGGCTGCAAAACCTGTGGCAGGAAGGCCGCGCCGACGAGCAATTGCGCCGCTGGCTGCTGGCGCCACTGAGCGCGCCACCGGGCAACGCCAACGCCCCGACCGCTGGCAACTCGATTGTGTGCAATTGCAAGAACGTCAGTCAGAGCGTGATTGAGGCTGGCATCGCCCAAGGGCTGGACTTGCAGGGACTGAAAAGATCGTTGGGCTGCGGGACGCAATGCGGCTCCTGTGTCCCGCAAATCAAGCGCTTGCTGACTGCCCAGGCGCAGCCGGTCGCCATTAACCCGTGAGGAAATCACAATGAGTGCAAAAGTCTGGCTGGTGGGCGCAGGGCCGGGTGATCCCGAACTGCTGACGCTCAAGGCCGTGCGCGCCCTGCGCGAAGCAGATGTCGTATTGATTGACGATCTGGTCAATGACGCGGTGCTGGAGCATTGCCCCGCTGCGCGGGTGATTTCGGTGGGCAAACGCGGGGGCTGTCGTTCGACTCCACAGGCGTTTATTCATCGCCTGATGCTGCGTTATGCCCGCCACGGCAAATGCGTGGTTCGACTCAAGGGCGGCGACCCATGCATTTTCGGCCGGGGCGGTGAAGAGGCACAGTGGTTGCGTGAACACGGGGTTGAGGTGGAACTGGTCAATGGCATCACGGCCGGCCTGGCTGGGGCGACGCAATGCGCTATCCCCCTGACCCTGCGCGGCGTGGCCCGTGGCGTGACGCTGGTGACGGCACACACCCAGGATGACAGCCAGGTGAACTGGCAGGCGCTGGCGCAAAGCGGCACCACGCTGGTGGTGTATATGGGGGTGGCAAAGTTGAGCGAGATCCGCGAACAATTGCTGGCGGGCGGCATGACGGCGGACATGCCGGTGGCCATGATCGAAAATGCCTCCCTGCCCCACCAGCGCGAATGCCGCAGCGACCTGACGGCGATGGAGAAAGATGCCCAGGCGTTTGAACTCAAGAGCCCGGCGATTCTGGTGATTGGTCGCGTGGCAGCATCCAGCGCGGCACAACCATCACGGGAGGAGAATGTGTGGGAGCCGGGCTTGCCCGCGATGCAGGCAACCCGCTAGTTCTGAAGGGAATTTTAACTGTGGGAGCGAGCCTGCTCGCGAACGACTTTCGCGAGCAGGCTCGCTCCCACAGGGAGGGTTGACCGGCAACAGAGTATCTACAGAAATGGCGCAGAAGGGGTGATCTCAAACGACCCCCTTCGCCTCAACGTTTACCCCGCTGCGGGCCACAAGCCACGCGCAAAGCGACTTGTGACTGAGCCAAATCGACCCCCGCCGTCATCCCGGTGTCATGGGGCTTTGTTTCCTTGACGGGCATTCAGCCCTCAAGGAGCCCCCATGATTCGCCCCACATTACTGGCCCTCGCGCTTTTTTCCGTGATCAACAGCGCTTGCGCCGCCCCCGACACGCCGCTGCCCCACTCCCCCGGCGCGCCTTATGCCGCCAGTGGCCTGGCCGACCGTATCGTGCTGACCCCCGGGGCCGATCCTGCCAGGGAAATGGCCGTTACATTCCGCACCGATACCCGCCAGCAGGCCAGCCAGCTGCAACTGGCTCCTGCCCTCGATGGCCCGCAACTGGCCAAGGCGGCGCATGAGGTCCAGGGCACAAGCATCAGCCTGGACAACGAGAACGGCGCGGCGTTGTTCCACCAGGTACGCCTGCACGACCTGCAGCCGGGCACGGCCTATGTGTACCGGGTCAAGGGCAGCGACGGCTGGAGTGAGTGGTTGCAGTTCCACACTGCGACCAAGAGTTTCAAGCCGTTCAACTTTATTTATATGGGCGATGTGCAGAACGACATTCTGTCACTGGCCTCGCGCAGCATTCGCCAGGCCTTGCAGAGCGTGGCCAACCCCGCGTTGATCGTGCATGCCGGGGACCTGGTGTCGCAACGCGAAGACCTGGTACACGACGATCAATGGGGCGAATGGAACCAGGCAGGTGGTTTCAATTACGGGATGATTCCCCAGCTAGTGGCCGCCGGCAACCACGAATACCTCGACGGCCTCAACCCCGACGGCAGCGAAACCCGCACTCTCGGGCCGCACTGGAGCCGCCAGTTCGCCCTGCCGCAAAACGGTGTTGATGGGCTCAAAGACACCACCTACTTTGTCGACTATCAGGGTGTGCGGTTTATCGTCCTTGATGGCACCTCGGCGCTCGATATGGGCACCCTTGATCAACAGACCCGCTGGCTTGAGCAGAGCCTGAAAACCAGCCCCGCACGCTGGAACATCGTGGTCACTCACCAGCCGGTCTACACCTGCGCCCGCCCCGAAGATACCGAGCCGTTGAAAACTGCCTGGAAGCCGCTGTTCGAGCGTTATGCGGTGGACCTGGTGTTGCAGGGCCATGATCACTGCTACAGCCGTGTCAGCAACGAGGCCGGGCGTGTTGCGTCCAAAGCCGCACAAGCCGGCGGCAAGATTCAGGGGCCGGTGTATATGGTCTCGGTGGCGGGTTCGAAGATGTATGGCCTCAATGACCGGGCCCGGCAGCAACCGGATCGCAGTGCTGAAGAAACCCAGCTGTACCAGACGGTCGACGTACAGGACTCAAGGCTGAAGGTGCGCAGCTACACCGCGGCTGGCAAGTTGTATGACGCCTTTGACCTGGAGCGCGACGGCAAAAATCGCAACCACTTGCGCGAGCCGGTGAAAAACCTGCCCGCCGAACGCGCCTGCACGCAAACGGCTGGCCCCGACGGCTTCGCCTGCAGCTCAAGGGCCAAGTAACCCGCTGCTACGGGAAAACTTCAACTGTGGGAGCGAGCCTGCTCGCGAACGACCTTCGCGAGCAGGCTCGCTCCCACTGGAAGGTATCTACAGGGTTCGGCGGCACCTCACTGCTCTAGGTGATCGGCGCCGGATTGAACAGGGTGATGTCGTTGTGCAATTTGTGCTGCTCGGCCCAGGTGTGCTGTTTGCCACTGGCCACGTCCAGGTAGTAATGGAACAGCTCCCAGCCCAGCTCTTCGATACTCGCGCGCCCGGTGGCGATGCGCCCGGCGTCGATATCGATCAGGTCCGGCCAGCGTCGGGCCAGCTCAGTACGGGTCGAGACTTTCACCACCGGTGCCATCGCCAACCCATAAGGCGTGCCGCGACCTGTGGTGAATACGTGCAGGTTCATACCGGCGGCCAGTTGCAAAGTACCGCAGACAAAATCGCTGGCAGGCGTGGCACAAAAAATCAGGCCCTTGCCCTTGACCCGTTCGCCGGGCCCCAGCACGCCATTGATCGCGCTGCTGCCGGACTTGACGATGGAGCCCAGGGACTTTTCGACAATATTCGACAACCCGCCTTTCTTGTTCCCCGGCGTGGTGTTGGCGCTGCGATCCGCCTCACCCTTGGCCAGGTAACGGTCGTACCAGTCCATTTCGCGCACCAGTTCTCGGGCGACGGTTTCGTTGGCAGCACGGGAAGTCAGCAGGTAGATGGCGTCGCGCACTTCGGTGACTTCGGAAAACAGCACCGTCGCCCCTGCCCGCAGCAGCAGGTCCGAGGCAAAGCCCAACGCCGGGTTGGCAGTGATGCCGGAGAACGCATCGCTGCCACCGCACTGCATACCCAAAATCAGCTCGGACGCAGGCACGGTTTCGCGGCGACGTTGATCGAGTTTTTCCAACCGCACTTCGGCCAGCGCCATGATCTGTTCGATCATTTCGGTAAAGCCGTGGCTGGAGTCCTGCAAGCGATACAACCACGGCTCGCTCAAGTCCACTGAGCTGTCGTTTTCGTGCATCACCTGGCCGGCCTGGAGCTTTTCGCAGCCCAGACTGATTACCAGCGCTTCGCCACCCAGGTTGGGGTTGCGCGCCAGGTTGCGCACGGTACGGATCGGGATATAGGCGTCGGTGGCGCTGATCGCCACACCGCAGCCGTAGCTGTGGGTCAGAGCCACCACATCATCGACATGCGGGTAACGGGGCAACAACTCGTCCTTGATACGCTTGACCGCATGGTCCAGCACGCCGGTCACACACTGCACGGTGGTGGTGATGCCGAGGATATTGCGCGTCCCGACCGTGCCATCGGCGTTGCGATAACCCTCGAAGGTGAAGCCCTCAAGTGGCATTTGCGGTGCGGGAACATCGGTGGCCAGTGGCAGGCTATCGAGCGGCGGTGCGGTGGGCATGCGCAGTTGGTCCTCATTGACCCAACTGCCCCGCGCAATGGCTTGCAGGGCATAGCCGATCACCTGACCGTAGCGGATCACCTCGCCACCTTCGGCAATAGCCGCCAGCGTGACCTTGTGGCTCTGGGGGACAAAATCCACCGTCACCAGCCCGTCGGCAAACACAGTACCCGCCGGTACGCCCTGGTCGTTGACCACCACCGCGACATTATCCCGCGGGTGCAGGCGGATCGAGCGCGGTGAGTCGGAATGTTCAATCAACGTCATGACGCCGCTCCTCAACTATGGACAGGTAAAATGTCAGCGATTTTCGGGTCGCTGGTCGGTGGTTCTTTAAGTACCACACGCTTGATCGGGCCGACGATCACCAGATAGCTGAAGACCGCCACCAGTGCGTTGCAACCGACAAACACCAGCGCCCATTTGAACGAGCCGGTGGCACTGATGATGTAGCCAATGACGATCGGGGTAGTGATGGAGGCGATGTTACCGAAGGTATTGAACAGGCCGCCGCTCAAGCCGGCGATCTGCTTGGGCGAGGTGTCGGAAACCACGGCCCAGCCCAGTGCGCCCACGCCCTTGCCGAAGAAGGCCAGGGCCATAAAGCCCACCACCATCCATTCAATGTCCACATAGTTGCAGGCCACGATACTGCTCGATACCAGCAGGCCGGCGATGATCGGCGCCTTGCGGGCGAAGGTCAGGGAGTGGCCCTTGCGCAGCAGGTAATCGGAAATGACCCCGCCCAGCACGCCGCCGATAAACCCGCAGACCGCCGGCAGTGAGGCAATAAAGCCGGCCTTGAGGATGGTCATGCCGCGCTCCTGCACCAGGTAAACCGGGAACCAGGTCAGAAAGAAATAAGTGATGCCATTAATGCAGTACTGACCCAGGTAAACGCCGAGCATCATGCGATTGGTCAGCAGTTGGCGTATGTAGTCCCACTTGGGGCCGTCGGCCTTTTTGCCTTTCTGGTCCATGTCGACCATGCCGCCGTTGTCGGCGATGTGTTTGAACTCCGCTTCGTTGATGCGCGGGTGCTCACGCGGGCTGTAGATCACTTTGAGCCAGATGCCCGAGAAGACGATGCCGAACACACCCATCACAATAAAGACGTGCTCCCAACCGTAGGAATACACGATCCAGCCCATCAACGGTGCAAACAGCACGGTGGCAAAGTATTGCGCCGAGTTGAAAATAGCTGAGGCCGTGCCACGTTCGGCGGTGGGGAACCAGGCGGCCACGATGCGGGCGTTGCCGGGAAAGGACGGCGCTTCGGCCAACCCCACCAGAAAACGCAGCATAAAGAGCGCCACCACGGCCGTGGACATGCCGAATTCACCGACAAAGCCTTGCAGCACGGTGAACAGGGACCAGGTAAAGATGCTCAGGGCATAGATTTTTTTCGAGCCGAACCGGTCGAGCAACCAGCCACCGGGGATTTGCCCGGCCACATAGGCCCAGCCAAATGCGGAGAAGATATAGCCCAGGGTCACGGCGTCGATGCCGAGGTCTTTTTGCAGGCTGGAACCTGCGATGGCGATAGTGGCACGGTCGGCATAATTGATCGTGGTCACCAGAAAAAGCATGAGCAAAATCAAATAACGGACATGCGTCGGCTTGGTCGCTTGCATGTAGTACTACTCCCACTGATTATTTTTATGTGCGGGTTGATCTGTTTTGGCTGTAGCTGACGGGTGGAACTTATGTGGGAGCTGCGTGAGCCACCGATCGTATTCCTTTACGTAAAAAGCCGCTGATTACTCAGCGGCCTTGGTCATTGCTTACTGCGGACCTTGCTTGTCGATCAAGGCTGCCAGCGCCTCGTACTCGTCCGGCAGCAGATCGGTCAGCGGGGTACGCACCGGGCCTGCGCCGTAACCGGAAATGGTGGCCCCGGCCTTGACGATGCTGACCGCGTAGCCGGCTTTGCGGTTGCGGATGTCCAGGTACGGCAGGAAGAACTCATCGATGATCTTGCCGATCGTGCCGTGATCGTCACGGGCCACCGCACGGTAGAACTCCATCGCGGTTTTCGGGATAAAGTTGAACACCGCCGAGGAGTAAACCGGTACGCCCAATGCCTTATAGGCAGCGGCGTACACTTCGGCCGTCGGCAAGCCGCCCAGATAGCTGAAGCGATCACCCAGGCGGCGACGGATCGACACCATCAATTCGATATCGCCCAGGCCATCCTTGTAGCCGATCAGGTTGGGGCAGCGCTCGGCCAGACGTTCCAGCAGCGGTGCGGTCAGACGGCAAACGTTGCGGTTGTAGACGATCACGCCGATGTTTACCGACTTGCACACTGCCTCAACGTGGGCGGCAACGCCGTCCTGGCTGGCTTCAGTCAGGTAATGCGGTAACAGCAGCAGGCCTTTGGCGCCCAGGCGCTCGGCTTCTTGAGCGTATTCGATGGCCTGGCGGGTCGAACCACCGACACCGGCCAGGATCGGCACGCTGGTAGCGCAGGTATCGACTGCGGTTTTGATCACTTGCGAGTATTCGCTGGCTGCCAGGGAGAAGAACTCACCCGTGCCGCCAGCGGCAAACAGGGCCGAAGCGCCGTACGGAGCCAGCCATTCCAGACGTTTGATGTAACCCTCAGGGTGGAAATCACCTTGAGCATTGAAGTCGGTTATCGGAAAGGACAACAGACCGGAAGAGAGGATGGACTTCAGTTCTTGTGGATTCATTATTCGAACACCCTGGGAGCACGTTGTGATGAGAAATACGTTAGCGATTCATTGCGTCGTACGTCATCGTACAACTTAAAAAAAGAACGTCAATCTCATTTCTTGAAATCGTGGCTGCCCTGGGCCGAATCAGTTTCGATAAAAACAAAAAAGCCCGTCTAGTACGGGCTTTGGTGGAGTGTGGTGAAAGTGAAATTTAATTTTTGGTAAGTGACAAGTTGTCGTAGAACAGCTCATCTTACGCAGCAATACCCTGTGGGAGGGGCTTGCTCGCCATGCAAGCGCCGCGTTCTGTCAGGCAATCCGCGTCGATACGATCGCGGCCAAGCCCGCTCCCACAGGTGGAGGACGCCCTACCCGCGCTGCGCCTCTGCCTCTTCATGGGCATGGCGCAGGCGCTCGCGGCTGTTGGTCAGGTGCAGGCGCATGGCAGCGCGGGCCGCTTCCGAATCCTGACGGGCAATGGCCTGGTAGATTTCTTCGTGTTCACGGTTCAGGCGGTCCATGTACTGCTGCTGGTCATCATGGGCCAGACGCGCCGAATTGAGCCGGGTTCGCGGGATAATGCTGGTGCCCAGGTGAGTCATGATGTCCGTGAAGTAGCGGTTGCCGGTCGACAGTGCAATCTGCAAATGGAACTGAAAATCCGAGGCCACGGCATCACCGTTACGCGCGGTGTTTTCATTCAGGGCATCCAGCGCCGCGCGCATTGCGGCCAGTTGTTCGGCACTGCGACGCTGCGCCGCCAGCCCTGCAGATTCAACCTCCAGGCTGATGCGCAACTCAAGAATCGCCAGCACATCGCGCAATGTGACGACAGTTGCCGGATCGATGCGAAAACCGCTCGGGCTCGGTGTATCCAGCACAAAGGTGCCGATGCCGTGTCGCGTCTCGACTTGCCCTGCGGCCTGCAGTCGGGAAATGGCCTCGCGCACCACCGTACGGCTAACACCATGGGCTTCCATGATCGCCGACTCGGTGGGCAACTTGTCGCCGCGCTTGAGCATGCCGTCGCGGATCTGCTCGGACAGCACCGTCACCAACTCTTGCGCCAGGCTGCGGCGCTTGCGAGGGAGGCGGGGTACGTCGTTGTGGTTTTCCATGGTGAACATTTTTCTCGAAATCAAAAGGATCGGAAGCATTGATGATTAAAGCAGCTGATCTATCGCCTTGGCCGACCTGAACACTGCGAAATCGCGCCCCCGTAGGGACGCATCATAGCTCAAGGTGGTTGTACGATCACCTGCTGACACATGACAACGCAAAACCCCAAGGGGCTGGCCTGCCTGTAATACGGGCGCTGCGGTCTGGCTGGCCGGGTCACGATATCGCGAGCAGGCTCGCGCCTACTGTTCCCCGGCGAGCATCAGACGGTCAGTGGCAAAGACTGCTCAGCCTCGACATCGCTCACGGCCAATGTGTCGTCCGGTACCCAGAACAAAAACGGGTCTTTGGCCGGACGGTTATCATGGGCCCGCACACGGCCCTTCTCGGTGACTGTTCCTGCGCGTTCAAAGCCATATACCCGACGGCGCTCGACATGAATGCTCGGCGCCGCGCCTTCGCCGCTGGCAGGCTCGATGTTCATTGCCTTCAAGGTAGCCAGCAAATCATCAATGATCTGCTGACGATCAAGGGTAAAAGCCGATGCAAAGCAACGCCAGAAACGCCAGCCCGCCCGCTCCAGAATACGCTGGCGACGCATGTCGCTGTCCCAGCGGTCCGGGCCGTGGAAGCGATCGCCGTCACATTCGATGGCCAGACGACTGTCGTTGTCGCCCTCGACCACCATGTCGATGCGATACGCACCAACGCCCACCTGCGGAATCACCCGATAGCCACGCTGGGTCAGCTCATCGTACATCTCCTGCTCGAAGCCGGATTCGCACAACTCGCGCAGATCACTGACCTGCGCAGCATCCTGGGTAAAAGGGGTTTCAAAGTGCTCAATCAGGCCGCGGCGCAAACTGTCCACAGGGCTGAGGTCGGTCAGCTCGACACTGCGCACCAGGTACATGCGATCCCGTGCCCGCGAAGCGGCCACGTTGAAGCGCTGGGCTATCGAGTCGCGGCTGTTGGCAAAGCAATCGCCGGGAGAGGCCACCATGCTCAGGAACATGATGTCGCGCTCCTTGCCCTGGAACGTGCGGGCATCGCCACAGCTGATCTGGAACTGGGTAATAGCCTCTTCACCCAGCTCCTTGGTCAGCATCTGCATGATCTTTTGCGCTTGCTCGGCGCCCAGCAGCGAGACCACGCCGATGCTGCGTCCAGTGATCTGCGGCAGGGCGATCAGGCGGCGAATTTCCTCGACGATCACCTGGGCTTCGCCAAGGTTGAACTTGCCTTTCTTCTCCCCGTCCATCACCAGCAGATCCACCAGCGGCGGGTCAAGACGCTCAGTCATCAACGGCAGGCGCAGCGGTTTGAGTTCGTGGTTGTAGAACTCTCGCTTGGAGTATTCGATGATCGGCGCCACACAGCGAAAATGCTCGCGCAGCATGGTGCCGCTCTTGGCAAATACCACTTTGAACAGGTCATACAGCGAACGCTCGGGCGACATCAAGGGCCGATACAGGCTCACCTGATTGCCCAGAAAGCGCGCCATCATGTTCTGCACGCGCTCTTCTTCCATGCCGATACCATCGGGCGATACTTGTTTGTCATCGCCCACCACCAGCACTTTTTTCGCCCGCAGCAACGCCGGCAATGCACTGAGATCCGACTGCGACGCTTCGTCGATAATCACCAGGTCAAAGGCACCGTACTGCGCGGGCAGGCTTTCGCAAATGCGGTAATGCGGCATGATCCAGCACGGGATGGCCGAGATCGCCACATCGGCCGCCAGTCGCGCATCCTGACGATAACGCCCGGCGCGTACGCCGGTGCCCTTGCCGATCTTGCGGATTGCGGTGCGGTACAGCTCAAGGGCTGCCCTGACACTCGGCGTGGCGTTTTCCGACAGCCGCAGCCAGGTTCGTTTGACCACCGCATCCTGATAAAGACGCGACAGACTCAGCTCCAGCTCACCGCGTAACTTGAACAATCGCTTGAGGTCTTCGCGTCCGTCGATGCTTTCGAGGTAGCGGGCCAGACGGCTCAGGCGCCACACATCCAGGCAGTTGTCCGGGAGCAGGCCGTCGACCGGCCCGACGACCGGCTCTTCACGCAAACGGGCGACCCAGAGCAGGCCGCCGCTTTGCGCGATCAGGTCGGTTACCCGCTGTACGGTCTCAAGGGCAGTGGCCAGGGCCATCACCCGGCGCAACTCGTCCATCAGCGCGGACCACCGGGTTTGCAGTAAGGCGCTATCAACCTGAGGCTGACCAAGGCTCAAATCCAGAAAGCCTTGCAACTGCTCACTGATATCGCCACCACACCCGGCCAGGGCTTTGTTGAAGGTTTCCTTGATGGCCCAGGTGGCCGCCAGGCGATGGCGTATCAGGTAGTGTCGCAGGATGCTTTCGGCCTCGGCCAATACCGGTGCGTTGCTGCGCAACTGGCTAACCTCGGCCCAGTCCGGGAGCAGCTGCTTGAGTTCGCGGTGGGCACGGGCTTCGCCCTGCTCGGTGAGCACAATGGCATCGAACTGCTCGATCGCCCGGGCCGCTGCCATCAGTTGCTCGGCGTCGGTTTCCAGCGTCGGCAAGGGTATTTCGGCGGCCAGCGCATTCCAGCGCAGCAGCAAGGTACGGCTGTGTTGCTGGAAGTGCACAAAGGCTTGCACATGCTGCCAGTCCTGGTCGCTTTGCGGCTTGCTGCCCAACACCACAATGGTGTCCAGCAACTGTTTTTGCGTGCCCTTGCCAAGCAGGCCGGACAAGCCGAACGGGCGTCGCCCCTGGGCCAGGTTATCGATAGCTGCCACCACCTCGGGTTGCGCATGCAACTCGAACGACAGGCTTACCGGTCGTGCCACAAAGGCCTTGCGCCCTGCCAGCGCGTCTTCGATCTCGCCCTTGAGGCTGGCAAACAGCGCCAGCACATCATCGTTGCCACCACGCATCAGACAAGCCTGCATGGGCGCGGCCCAGCTGTGGGCCGAGGTGCTGATCTGTGTGCGCAGGGTTTGCAGTTGGCCCAAATGCTCGACCAGCGCGTGGGCCTGCTCCAGGGTTTCGGCACTGTTATCCAGCAGGCGCGGCACTTCGCCGGTGCTTTCCTTGAGCTGCAGCTGGCTTTCCTGAGCCAGATCCTGATGCACCTGAATCAGTGTCTGCGCGTCCGGGAAGTCAGCCAGCTGCGGCAGTTTCTGGCCCAGGTAGGCCAGTGAGTCCTTGAGTTCAAGCCGGGCTTCGCGCAAAGCGATGATGTCTTGCAACGTAAAGCGCGGACGATACGCTTCGTCCACGCCGATCCGGTCGGTAAAACCGCTGATCTCATCTTGGGCCGCCGCAACCTGCAAGGCCGCATGGGTAGGGCTCAGGCGCTCACCGTCGATCTCCAGGTCCGACAGATTACGCTCGGCCCAATGAGTGATCTCACGATCAACGCCGGCCATCTGACCATGAAGGGTGTTGATTTCGTCGTCAATCTGCCCGATTTCGCGCTTATACAGCGCACGATCGATGCGCTGTACTTCAGCTGAGATCTTTTGAATGGCGAACTCGAACTGCTTCATGCCGTCCGCTTCACTGCTCAACAAACTGATTGCCAGCGGACGTATGGCTTCCGGGAGTTTTTCCTGCAGCACCGCCAGGGCCGGGTCTTTCATCGACGTCACCAGCACCCGCTTGCCATTGGCCAGGTAATGGCTGATGACGTTGGCGATGGTATGGGTCTTGCCCGTACCGGGCGGGCCCTGCACCACAACGCCATCGTGCACTTGCAGCAGCTGGATGATTTGCACCTGCTCATCGTTGTACGGTTTGGGGAAATACAGCTCCTGCGCTTTTGCCGCCGGCGCATCATCCCCCTGGGTACCGCTGACGTAGGACAAACCACGAAACGGTGGCAGGACCACATCTTCCAGCACACTGGACGGTTCGGTGAGAATGGCCCGCACGGCCGCCGGCAGCTCACCGGCCTCCTCGATCCCGGCTTCAAAGCGACCCAGGTCTTCAATAAACATATTGCTGTCGCGGGCGCGGGCAAACAGGCACCAGGTATCGGTGACACACAAGAACTCGGCAGCCTTGGGGACGGATCGATCACCCTCGGCCAGCGTCACCGGCAAAAACTGACCATGGGCATCGAGCAGGGTCGATGCTGAACGAATCACCGGCTCGTAGCTGGCGGCGTTGAACGGGCTGATGCCGGCCTGATCCTGTTGGAAAAAATCCTTGGCCAGGGTTGCCAGCGGCCCGACACCGGCAATATCGGCCGCCACATAGGCATCCACTTCCAGGCGTGGCTCGGCAGCGCGCGGACGCACTTCAATGGCCATGCTGTCGGGGTTGATGGCGATCTCCACCAACTGGCTGATTAACGGGTAATGGATGACACCGACCACGGGATGTTCCCACGTCGAAACCCCCAGGCCCCACACCAGTTCCAGCTGCGCATCCCCCAGGTTGCCCTGCATCTGTTGCACCAGCATAAAAAGCTCGGCATACAGTTCGATGCTTTTGCGCCGCTGTTTTTCCTCGGCGGCCCACAGGCGCCAGGCCGTTTGGCTGTAAGACTTGAATTGCGCACGGATCTCGCCAGCATCCAGGCAGTCCTCCAGATTGACCCACTCTTCGACAGCGACGTCTTCCCCGATCTGCAGGGCTACAGGCATCAAGCGCGAGCGTTCGTCCTCGGAGATCGCCGTGCTGTTGATCAGGACCTCCCGTGCCAGGCGGACCTTGAGTGCCGGTTCGGTCTGCGGCGTGCCCTTGAGCTCGATCCACAACCCCAGCAGCGGGCTGAGGGGCGCCGGTGGCTTGCGCTCATGCAGACGTTCGAGCTGCAGCCAGACTTCGTCTTCCTCGCCGTTGTGCAGATCCAGGCTGACCCCGGGCAACGCCCGCAATTTTTCTTCGCTGGCACTGAAGGCGCTGTGTTGGCTAAGGGTTAACGCCGGCCGCTTTTGCATCAGCGCGGTCTGTTTAACAAATTCAATCAGGCCGGCAAGACGGGCACGTACTGTTTCCATGGGTGAGCTGAACCACTTCGATAAGGGGGCACTTCGACAGAATCTGGAAGCGCCGAGTAAAAGCGAAATTTCTTACAATGGCCGACACGATACAGAGGTTCTGGTGGTATTCGGATACATCATTTTGTAAAACCTGTTCGCTATACATGACGACCTTATTATTACAAAAAAGGTCGTTCGTCATGCCCGCCTCACCCCAGCGTCTTGCGCTCACCCTTGCACTGCTGAGTACCAGCTGTTTATCCCCTGTGGCGTTTGCCAAAGCGGCCCTCCTCAGCACCGCCAGCACCGACAGCCTGACCCTCAATGGCAACGACACCCTGACGTTGACGCCCAGCGGCAGCCTGACCACCACCAAGGTGGCGGTCACTCTGAAAGACGACACCCGCGGCTCAGGTGTCGTCATCGACAACGCCGGCAGCTTGATCTCGACAGGCGGGAGAGCCATCGACACCAGCGGCAGTACCCGTGGTGAACGCAACTACAGCATTATCAATCGCAGCGGCGCGACGATTCAGGGCAGTAACGATGCTTTGCGAATCGACACCAATTTCACCAGTGGCAGTGTGTTGATCGACAACAGTGGCACTGTGCGCTCGACCGGCAGTGGCCAGGCCATCGACCTCGACTCGCTGCGCAGCGAGGGTGTCCAGACCACCCTTATCAACCGCGAGGGTGGGCTGATCCGCGGCGAATTCAGTGACGGCATGAAAACCGGTTCCAACGCCACAATCCTCAACTACGGCGAGATTTCATCGGGTGATGCCCTGACCGACGACAACAAATTCGACGGCATCGATATTGACTCGGCAACCGGCGTGACCGTGACCAACCACGGCACCCTTTCAGGTGGTCGCCACGGCATGACCACCGATCTGGGCGCAACCCTGGTCAACTACGGCGAAGTCACCGGGCGCAACGGTTCGGGCTTTGGTTCGGACGGCAACGGCACCGTGATCAATTACGGCACCATCACCGGCGCCTACTCCGGGCTCAAGCCCAACGGTGACGGCGATGGCGTGGATATCGACCTGATCGCCCATATCGAAAACTATGGGGTGATTCAGGGTACCGGCGCCGGTGGCGTCGATAAAAACGGCTTTGCCAATGGCAGCGAAGGTATCGCCCTTGGCGGGGGTTATCTCTACAACGCCGCAGGTGCACTCATCAGTGGCGCCAACAATGCGGTGCTGGTGGATGACGGCAGCGATGGCCCCGGGGTCGCGGCCACCCGACTGATCAATAACGGCACAATCAAAGGGCTGGACGGTTTTGCCGTCAGATTTGTGGGAGAGTTCGATGATGTGGTCAGCAACAAGGGTCTGATCAGTGGCAGCAATGGTCTGGCCCTGGACCTCGGCGGCGGCGATGACCACCTGACCCTGGGCAGCGCCAGCCGCTTCGACGGCCTGGTGGATGGCGGTAGCGGCTACGACCGGGTGACATTGGATGACCCGGCCGGTGGCCGCTTCGGCAATAGCCAGAACGTTGAATGGCTGGATGTGAAGTCCGGCAGCTGGATCCTCACCAGCCACAACGACTTCAGTGACGGCGGCGAGGTGTTCAGCGGCGCCCGCCTGGTCAACCTGGGAGCCATCAGCGGCGCTATCACTGTCGATGAAGGTGGCATGTATGCCGGTGGTGGCAGCGTCGCCAACCTGCAGGTCAACGGCACGCTGCAAACCGACACGCAGCTGGGCAGCGCCACCATCAGCCATGACTTGACCCTGAGCAGCGGCGCGACCCTGGCCTATGGCCTCAATGCCGATGGCAGCAGCGCACCGGTGCAGGTTGGCGGCACCGTCCACCTCAATGGCTCGACCCTGGCCATCAATGCCGGTAGCGGTACCTATCCGTGGCTAAGCCAGTACAGGGTGCTGAACGCAGCGGCCATCGACGGCACCTTTGGCAAAGTCACCAGCGATTACGCCTTCCTCACCCCGACCCTCAACTACACCCCCACCAGCGTCGAGCTGACCTATGCGCGCAATGACGTAGCATTTACCGATTATGCCAGCAGCGCCAACGGCCACAGTGCGGCCATCGGCCTGAGCCAGCTAAAGGCCGGCAACGCGCTGTATAACGCCCTGCTCAACACCTCTGCACAGACGGCGGGCGCCGCCATCGAGCAGCTATCCGCCAGCAGCAATGCGAGCCTGGGCAGCGCCACACTGGGCGCCTCTTTGCAGGTGGGCAGCAGCATGCTGGCGGCCATGCAGTCGTTGGGCGCAGGCGGTGGCCTACAGGTTGCCAGTGCCGCCAGTGATGCCCCTGCCCTGGCCGCCACGGGCCTGGTGCCGGGCGTGCGCAACCTCAACGACCCGAATGCCCGGGGCAGGCTCTGGCTGCAGGGCCTGGGCAGCTATGGCCGGCTGGACGCAATCCACGGCAACAGCGACCTGACCCAACGTACCAAAGGCGGTGTACTGGGTGCCGACTGGGCGCTAACCCCGGACTGGCGCATGGGTGTACTGGGCGGCTACTCAAAAACCGACGTGGACAGCACCGGCATGGAGGGCAGGGTCAACAGCTGGCACGCGGGCGCCTATGCCATTCACCAGAGCGGTGCGCTGGCCCTGCGCCTGGGGGCAGCGTATAGCGGCCATAACGGCGACAGCAAACGCAACGTGATATTCAACGGCTTCAGCGATCAGCCCAAGGGGGACTACCACGCCAGCAGCCAGCAGGCTTTTGCCGAACTGGGCTACGCCCTGGGCAGCGGTCGTCTGAGTGCCGAGCCGTATGCCAACCTGGGTTATCAGCGTTATCAACGTGACAGCTACACCGAAAAAGGCGGTGCCGCGGCGTTGCAGGTTGACCGGCAAACCCAGGACAACTTCAGTAGCACCCTGGGTGTACGGCTGGCGCATCTGAACCAGCTCGAAAACGGCATGAGCATCACACCCCGCCTGAGCGCTGGCTGGAAACACCTCTATGGTGATGTCGGCAGCTCAACTACCCAGGC
Organism: Pseudomonas sp. TWR1-1-3; assembly: GCF_049896805.1. Classification (NCBI taxonomy): domain Bacteria; kingdom Pseudomonadati; phylum Pseudomonadota; class Gammaproteobacteria; order Pseudomonadales; family Pseudomonadaceae; genus Pseudomonas; species Pseudomonas sp. TWR1-1-3. The sequence continues at coordinate 146,305 of NZ_JAFCUZ010000006.1, forward strand.
CTTTGTGCTGGGCGGATCGGCCTTTGATGTCGAAGGCAGTGCGCTGGATCGCAACTCGCTGGTGCTGGAGGCCGGGCTGGATCTTGGCGTCTCTGCCAGGCAGACCCTGGGGGTGGGCTATACCGGCGATATCGGCAGCAACAGCCGCAACCACGGGCTGATGGGGCAGTGGCAGATGAGGTTTTGATCAAGCGGTGCGTGGAATACTTGTAGCAGTTGCCGAGGAACGAAGGCTGCGTTCGAGGGCGAAGATCTCGTAAAACCTGAGCGTTCAATCTATCTGATGCAGCGAAGTGTCTGATTTCACGACGGCTTCGCCGCCGAACGCAGCCTTCGTTCCTCGGCAGCTGCTACAGGTGTTTATACACAAAAAAAAAGGCCCTCCCCGATACCGGGGAGGGCCTTTCGTTTAACGCCGGGGGTTAGCCCAGGTTAACGCCAAAGTTCGAAGCCAATGGCGCCAGGCCACCGGCAAAGCCCTGACCAATTGCCTTGAACTTCCACTCTTCGCCATTGCGATACAGCTCGCCGAACACCATCGCGGTTTCGGTCGAAGCGTCTTCGCTCAGGTCAAAACGTGCCAGCTCCTTGCCGTCAGCCTTGTTCAGAACGCGAATGTAAGCGTTGGATACCTGACCGAAGTTTTGCTTGCGGCCATCCGCTTCGTGAATGGTCACCGCGAAAGCCAGTTTTTTGGCTTCTTGCGACAGACCCGACAGGTTGACGTTTACTTGCTCATCATCACCGTCGCCGGCGCCCGAGCGGTTGTCGCCCTGGTGCACAACGTTGCCGTCGGGCGAAGTCTTGTTGTTGTAGAACACAAAGCTGCCGTCGTTCAGCACTTTGCCGTTCTCACCAACGATAAACACCGAGGCGTCCAGGTCGAACTCCTGACCGTCAGTAACCCGTGGGTCCCAACCCAGGCCTACAACCACTTCGGTCAGGCCAGGTGCTTCTTTGGTCAGGGAGACGTTGCCGCCTTTACTCAGACTTACTGCCATGTTCGTGAACCCTTATATGAAAAGTTGATGGGGTGCAGATTAAAACTTCAGGCCGTAGCTTTCCGCCAATGGCTTGAGACCGCCAGCAAAGCCCTGGCCCACAGCGCGGAACTTCCACTCGGCGCCATTGCGATACAGCTCGGCAAAGATCATCGCGGTTTCGGTGCTGGCGTCTTCTGCCAGGTCATAACGCGCCACTTCACTGTTGTTGTCCTGGTTCACAATGCGGATGAAAGCATTGCGCACCTGACCGAAGTTTTGACGGCGAGCGTCAGCTTCGTGAATGGTCACGGTAAACGCGATCCGGTCGATGTCGGCGGGTACTTTGGACAGGTCGACCTTGATCGCCTCGTCATCGCCGTCGCCTTCACCGGTACGGTTGTCGCCCGTGTGTTCAACCGAGCCGTCCACGCTTTTGAGCTGGTTGTAAAAAATGAAATCGGAGTCAGCGCGTACTTTACCGTCAGCCTTGAGCAAGAAAGCGCTCGCATCCAGGTCGAAGTCTTGACCATCGGTGGAGCGAGCATCCCAGCCCAGACCCACGAGGACTTTGGTCATCCCGGGGGCTTCTTTGGACAGAGACAGGTTGCCGCCTTTGGAAAGGGAAAGTGCCATGTGTAATTCTCCTTAGTAATGTGCGATCAAGCTTTCGTGTCGTTGTTAACGTCGGATTGCTCTTCTTCCTTACCGGGAAAGATGATGCTGGCCACGATACCGATAGCCAAGACCACCAACACCACAATCAGACTGGTGTTTGGATCAATTTCATAACCATGGCCAAACAGGTGATCGGTTGCGTTCAGGGCCAGCTTGCCGGCGATAAAGAACAGCAGGGCGATAACCGCTTTTTCCAGGTGCACCAGGTAGCGTTTCAGTGCTTCGAGAACGAAGTACATGGTCCGCAGACCCAGAATGGCGAACATCATGGCCGAGTACACGATCAAGGGTTCACGGCTCACGGCAATCACTGCCGGTACGGAGTCGAAGGCAAACAGAATGTCTGAAACCTCAACCACCACCACACACAAAAACAGTGGGGTAGCAAAAAGAGCGCCCTTGCCTACAAGAGTCATTCCCTTGTTCTGCGGCTTCGTGATCTCTTTTTCAAGCTCTTTGCGTGAAACAAAGAAATTATGCCCGTGCAGTTTCGGCCAGACCGGGAACAGTTTTTTCGCAAAACGGTAGGCGATGTGCTTGGAGTAATCCTCCTCCTCATCCTCTTCCTTGCTGCGCAACATCATCACTGCGGTCCAGGCCACGACCACGGCAAACAGCACTTCGACCCAAGGGCCAAACGCCAGCAGGCCAGTACCGATCGCCACGAAAATCAGGCGGAACACAATGGCGCCGATGATGCCCCAGTACAGAACCCGGTGACGCAATGCGTCCGGGATCTTGAACCAGGCAAAAATCGCCATGAACACGAACAGGTTGTCGACGCTGAGTACTTTCTCCAGCGCATAACCGGTAACGAACAGGCTGGCCACACTTGGGCCGTGGGCCACATACAGGTAGCCCGCAAACATGAGCGAGATCACCACCCAGAACACCGACCAGACGGCGGCGTTGGTCAGCGAGACCGGTTTATCGCTTTTGTGGGTAAACAGGTCGATTGCCAGAGCAATGACCGCCAGAGCCACAAATACAGCGATGGTAGTTGGCGGAAAGCCAATTGCCGTGTTTTCCATGATGTCCTCAGAGATCAAAATCGCCAGGGTTCAGCCCCAGCTCATTGCAGATAGTGCGGCAGGCAGCCCGCTCACTTTCATCGAAGTTGCCGTCGGCGCTACCGATTGCGCAGCAAACACGCACCAGCAGGCGGGCGGCATCTTCTTTTTTACGTAGCTGACCGATAGATTTCAGCGCTTCAGCGCGACCGATCTGCTGGTCAAATTCAAACTTTTCACACACGGCGTTGAAAGCTTTGATCACGTCCTTGACGTCAAAGACCTTCAACTCATTGGAGTTTTGAATAAATCCGACCATTTTCTGTTTTTCGTCGCTGCTGATATTGCCATCGGCAGCGGCCACCAGTGCGCAACCGGAAACCACGGCTTCCATAAACTCACGGTTCTTGAATTTGCTGACTTCCGCCGAGAGCTTGTCACGGGCGGCGCTTGCGTTGGTTTTGAGCCATTCGAGCATTGGAGTCACCTTGTCAGAAATTGCAGGTACGGCGCCTGTTTCATCAGGCGGCCACTTACAGAGCGCTCATTTGGAGCCGGCAGCCCAGCGCATACCCCAACCAAACGCTTTATCCATGTCAGAGTGGCCCTTGAAGAATTCAACCCGACGGTTGACCTTCACACTGCCACCGACGTTTTCGAGCAAAGCAATGGCGCACATGCCTTTGGTCCCGCCCTCTTCGCTCAGGCGCACTTCAATCGGCGGCTCACCCGGGATGTACAAGGTGATGACACCGTCAGTCGCCTGCCAGTTCGGGGCACCTTCGTAGATGAACGCGTAAACCAGCACGCGACGCATCTTGCGCCACTCCTTGCCATTGATGCGCAACCACTCGCCGTCACTTACCGAGCCGGTGCGGTCGTCGCCCATCAACTGGATAAACGGCTCGTCACGGAAATCACCGAAGGCATTGCCCAGGGCCTGTACCGCGCCTTTGCGGCCGTTCTCCATTTCGTACAGGCAGCCCACGTCCAGGTCGATCCCGCCCGACTTGCCGCGCAGCGAAGCAAAGAAGCCGCCGCCCCCGGCGTTGGGGTTGGTACGGTTCCAGTTGAGGTTGATCTTGATCTCGCCGAAGTCACCGTCCTTTTTCTCAAGGCTGATGGACGGACGCTGCTTGTCCAGGGTGATCTTCGACAGATTGATTTTCGCTGCCGGTGCCGGTGCTGGTGCTGGAGGCGCTGGAGGTGGCGTCGGCGCTGCTGCCGGAGCAGGAGCAGGAGCAGGAGCAGGAGCAGGAGCAGGAGCAGGAGCCGCAATATCAACCCCAAAGTGCTCGGCCAAGGGCGCAAGGCCACCGGCAAAGCCCTGTGCTACGCAGCGGAACTTCCACACGCCCTGACGGCGATAGAACTCGCCGAGGATCAACGCGGTTTCCTGCATGCCCTGGGTCGGAATCGGTGCTTCGATGCCGCCGCTCACCGTTACGGTCAACTGCGGGAAGGCGTCGAAACGGGCCTTGTTCTCATAGATGGTTGCGGTGAGGGCGACTTTTTCGATGGCCTGATCAATGGCGTCCAGATTGACGCTGAACACACTGCGACCTGCAGCCGATTCCACCAGCTTGACCGCGCCATTATTGACGCTTTGCTGGCCGAAGAAGCACATGTCGTTGTCGCCACGCACCTTGCCCGACTCATTGAGCAAAAACGCAGAAACGTCCAGGTCCGCGCCGGTCACCGGTGTATAGCTGACGGTGACGCTCAGGGTACCGCTGGCAACGCCGGTGTTGGCGCCCGGGGTCAATGTGGTCATGAGCGCACCGCCTGGGCTGCGTCAGTGGCCAGATCCTGGGCGGTACGGCCATTGGCCACGGTGCCGATGGCGGTCAGGTCCCAGCCCGCCGATGTGCGGCTGATGTATGCCATGACCACGCCGGTGTGACGGCCCTTGTCCGACAGGTTGAAGCGCGCCAGCTCTTTGCCGGTCAGCTCGTCAACGATACGGCAGTAGGCGTTTTCTACCGCTTCGAAATTTTGCCCGGTAAACGAGTTCACGGTAAACACCAGGTGCTTGACCCCGGCCGGCAGCTGCTCCAGGTTGACCTGGATCGACTCGTCGTCGCCATCACCCTCACCCGTGCGGTTGTCGCCGGAGTGCACGATGGAGCCGTCTTTGGACTTGAGCTGGCGAAACCACACCAGGTCCAGCGGTTGTTTGGCACTGTCGAGCAGGATGCACGAAGCATCCAGGTCGATGGCGGTATCACTGCTCAGCAGCTTGGCGAAAAAACCGCTGGGCTTGACCGGATCCCAGCCCAGGCCCATGCGAATTTTCTTGAGACCGGCTCCCGCTTCTTTCTCGAGAGAGATGGTTTGATTCTTGGACAGCGAAATGGCCATGAAACGTCTCCTTGTCTGCACTGAAGCACGATAGGTAATTACTGATTATTGACATGCTTTGCTTGCGCCTGGCTTACAGCTCCTCGCGCAAGCACACGTCAAGTGGCCGCTTGCGACGCCACAGTGCGTGAAATTCACGCCAATGCGGCTCTTGAGCGGCTCCGAGCATCTGTTCATCGCCCCGGGTGTCACCCCAGGCACGCAGTGTGTATTGGTCCAGAGGCCCGTATTGCGCCTCCAGCCGAATGACTTTTTGTTCACAGCGACAGTTGGTGCCCTCGATATCCCCGGTCAGCACGCCATCGACTGAGGCCAGCCGTGTACCGATCAAGCCGATACCGAGTTTTTTGGCAAAAGGTGTGAGCACCAGTTCAGGGGACGCCGAGCAAATTGTTACCTTGGCGCCCTGCTCAATCTGGTTGGCGACGGATGTTAAGCCCAAAGGCCGCATCAGACGCTGCCAGGAAACGTCACAAAATGCTTCAGCGCGCTCCTTTACCCAGGCCTCTTTGGCGCCGGTCAGGTAGACCGCGATCAGTTTCTCTTTCAAATCATTGCGAGAAATCCTGCCCAGCAGGTAGCAAGCCGTGGCCGGAATCATCCGCAACAGGCGCATCGCGAACAGGCGATTGCCAAAGGCAAAGCGCAAAAACGGCACAAAGCTGTCGTGATAGGTCAGTGTGCCATCGAAGTCGAACGCTGACAGAACCTGCTTGTTGCCTTTGTCCGATGTATTCAAAACGTCGTTCAACCCACTAATTCAGCCAATCTCAGGCTGCCTCCAAAAGTGTCTGTCGGGCAGGCGACTTCAGGGCGAACCCCTTGCCAATGTGCCCGTTCAATAATTGTTTGCGCCCATTTGTAATGGGTCGCAGGCTCGCACATGGCGTCGTTGAACTTGAACACCGCAGGCGCCGCCTCACTCAATATTTGGCGTGCGCTGTTGAGATCTTCAAGGCTGACTTGCAACGCCCTGTGGATAACTGCAATTTGTGACGGGTGAATCGCAGTTTTCCCTACAAGCCCGTGAGCCATATCCAGCGCCAGTTCCTGATCCAGCACGTGTGGCGTATTGAGCTGCTCGAACACCGGTGCGGTCAGGGCAAAACCTGCCGAGCCCATGATCCCGCATAACATGGGAATCACATAGCTCATGGGCGTGCTGTACAGGGTCATGGTTTGTGGACGACGCAAACCCAGGCAGCCCATCAGGTCGTTGCCACCGATGCGCAGGGCAATAATGCGCTCAGGCAACAGCTCCAGCATGGCGCTGCGCAGCTCTACCATGGCATTGGGCACAAAGACTTCCGGGGTTTCCAGAGTGGGCATCAGCATCAGGTCGTCGCGGGTCACCGCCTGCTGCCACTCGCGGATATTGCCAAGGCTGAGTTTGGGCACCACAAAACCGTCGACATGGCGCATCAGCGACCAATCATTAAGCACCGCTGCCATTGCCGCATCACGCGGGCGCACAAACAGGATCGGCCCGCTCGACGGGCGGCCACCACCGGCCTCGATGCCCAGCAGCAGATTCTTGAGGTTGTTCAGCCCCTGCTGCACGTCGATTTCGGCCACGGCATCTTCCAGGCACACCACCAGCGAGCGTAAACCCTGGATCTTCTCACCCAGCACCACATCCAGAATATCGGGACGGGTGGCCGGCATATAAAGTGTGGCGCCCAAGGCATAGGCTGAATGCTTGATCATCAGCGAACACTCCTGATTACGGTCACCGCGCGATACGGCCCCAGTTCATCACCGACTTCCTGGACCTCGATATTGGCCTGGCGCGTCAGGTGCAACAGCAGTTGCACGTCCTGATCGTCAAGGTTGCGCACCAGCACGTGGTCCGGTACCCGGCGCATCACGGCGCGGGTGGCCTCGGCGATACCCGGTTTGACCCGGTTGGGGTTGGTCACCGCAAACCGCGTCGAGATACGTTCGACCGCGGCTACCGCCGAGTGTTGCAAGGCTGCGGCCTGATCCAGTGTCCAGGGTTGCGCAGCGGCCAACGGGGCAAGCTGTGCCCGCTCGGTTTCGATGCTGTGGATAAAACTCATGGTCACGTCGTGTTCCGCCAAATGGTCATACACAACGCAACCATGCAGGCCCGGGGTTTGCGGCCAGATGGAACGAGAAACCAGCCCGGAAACCGTAGCCCCCAGAATGCCCGAGGGGATCAGCCAGTCTTCAGCGGACGCCGCCAGCCAGGCGCGGCCACAAGGGTCCGCCAACACCACCAGGCGTGGGTCTGCCGGGAAACGCGAGTCTCCCGCCAGGCTGTCGCGGATCTGGCCGCTGATCGCGCCCTTGCCGGTCCAGCCATCGACAAACACGATGTTTTCGGCACCGTGGCTCTTGATGATAGCTTCGAGTGCGACGTTGTCGATTCCACGGTCACGAATAATGCTGATGCCGTAATGCGCAGCCTCGCGCCCCAGATCAAGCAGCGCCCGGCGCAGCAGTACACCCAGCGGCAAACCGGCGCGCACAAAGGACACCAGCGCAATCGAGGGGCCGTTGTAGCGCTCATTCAAGGCCAGCGCCAGCGCCTGCACATCGGCCGCCATGCGCGCGCCATTTTGCGTCAGGGCACGCTGGTAAAGGCTTTTATGGGTGTCGGACGGTGCATGTTCCTGGCTGATCATCTCGGAGTAATGGCGTTGCCGGGTCTGGATCAGCCGCTCTTTTTCCTGCACGTCGGTGACTTCAATCTGCAGGGCGCGCAGTAAAAAGTGCACGTCATCGGCGTCATAGCTGCCACTGCCGACGGTTTCCAGGCCTGCGAAAGCATTACTCATGGTCGACGCTCGCCAGCACATGAGCGGCCAACTGCCCGCGTTTGGGCGTGCCCCACCAGTCGCACTCGGCCATAAAGCCCAGGTCCGACACACTGTCACCGAAGCCCAGCAACGGGCGCTTGCCGTTGATCGCCTGATCGCGGCGGATCCACTCACGTACCGCTTCACGCTTTTGCAGGGTGATGGGCAGAAACGCCAGGTTGTTGCCATTGCCGTGTACATACAGGCCATCGAGCAACCCGCGCGCCTTGACCTCGGCCAATACGACGAGCAGCGCTTCGTCGGTTTCGTTGTTGTGCTTGGTGACCACGTAATTGGCCAGGCCCTGCTCTTCAACCACCCAGCCACGCAACGAAAAGCCAAGTTCGGCACCAATGGCCAGGGTTTGCTCGCTCAGTTGATGCAACCGGGTTTGCTCAAGGGCCAGTTCGTCGCACATGCGCGCATGCCAGACCGGGTCCAGCGAGCCGTCGGGCTTGAGAATCACGCCGCCGTGGGCACACACCGCGCCGTGGACGAACGGCAATTGCACACGTTGATAGGCCTCGATGCTGCGCGCAGTTACGGGGACGACATCGCTGGTGGCCAGCAGCCATTCCACAAAGCTCTTTTGTGTTGCGCTCATAAAGCCGTTGGGCTGGCCGTCCACATCCAGGGTGGCGGCAAAGCGTGGCTCATCACCCATTTTGCGGGCGGTTTGAAACAGGGTGTCGTCCAGATCAACGAACACCAGAGGACGATTACTGCTCATCAACGATTACCTGCGCATTCAACGCGCTAACCAGCGCCGGATCGACCGCAGCTGCCGGGGTTTCGCTGCAGATCAGCACCCGGTCGAACTGGCCGGGGGCGACGTTATAAAGAAAGTTGGGGATACCCAGGCCATAATTGTCCGAGAACGACAATGCATGATCGATGCAATGGCCCAAGGCAATGGGCGAGCGGCTGGTGGAGCTGAAGCGCACGTCGGCGCCCGCCCGCTCAAGGCGCTCGGCCAGTAGAAACGGGCGCCAGACAAATTCGCTGGTGCCGACCACCAAGACCCGTTCACCAGGGGCGACCTGCAGATCGGGCGCCAGGGTATCAAGGTGTTCGCGAACGCCCATGCGCCCCCAGTCACGGCTGGCATCAAGTGCCCAGTCGCCCTGGGCCACGCTGCCCACTTCGGGCATTTGAGGGAGCTCTGCGGTGGTATCTTCGGCGAACGTGTAGCGACCATCGAGCAAAGAGACGCTGCTGACATGATCGCCCATGGCCTTGCGCACAGCGTCCCGGGACCAGTCGGTCAGGGTCGTGGTGACAATACGCTCGACCGAGTTGAGCCCCGCCTCGGCCAGCGCCCGGGACAGATTGATAAAGGTATTGCCGGTAGAGGCTTCATCGTCCACCAGCACCAGCGAGCGGGCGTTGAGCATCATCTCGCGGGTGTGTGCGTCTTGCGGCAAATGCAGCAGATGCGAGCTGGCGTGACTGTGCTCTTCTTCAAAACGGGCAAACAGTTCACTGCCCGTAGGGTGGCGGCTGCTGCACAGGTACACGCTGTCATCACGGGTCTGGCTGAGCGCGCGGTGCACGCCAGCACCCAGGCCAACGGCGGTTTCAGCCATGCCGATAACCAGCACCGGACCGGGCAGGTCGGCAGGGATTTTTGCAGCCAGGGCATTGAAGCTTTCCGCCATCAGTGACGGCCGTGCCGGGATATGACGCCCCAATACACGGGAAACGAATAAAAAGGCGCGCTTGGGGTTTCGGCGCTCGGCAAAATCGAAAAGTGCCTGTGGCTCAAAGGTCGATGCATTGACCTCTACCTCCAGACGACCGCGCTTGAGGTTTGCATGCAATACCTTGGGTTCGGTCTTGGAATTACCGCTGTTCATTGATGTTTACTACCTGAACATACTGAAAAAATGGGGGACGATTAGGGAGACGGGGGGTTAAGACAAGTAAAAAATGGTTACTGAAGATGGCTGGCGTCAATCCGCCACAGTCCAGCCTGCGAAGCGCGTACCAACTCCGGCGTGCTCAACGAACGTTCACTGCTCCCGCGCCGGGCCGGTACACGGGCTGCCTCAAGGAACGCCAGTACCAGTGCCGACTTGACAGCAAAGTTCATGTTCTGCGCATCCGCCATGCTCGAGGTCACCAGGCCACTGACCAATCCTTGCGGGTCAAACACCGGGCTTCCGCTGGAGCCGGGCTGAATCGGTGCGGTGAACTGCATCAGGCTGGCATCGTCGCGAAGACCAAACAGGCCCGAAACCACACCTTGGGAAACTTGCACGCCACCGCCTGCCAGCCCGGCGAGCGGAAACCCCAGGGTGACGACACTTTCGCCCAGCTCACAGCCCACGCCCTCACGAAAAGTCACCGGGTTCAAAGGGGGGGCACCAATGACCCGCAGCAAAGCGAGGTCGTTCTTGCGATCGACCACCACAGACTCCGCCTTGTATCGACCCTCAAAGGACGTAATCGACAATTGCTCGAGGCCTTCAATGACATGGGCACAGGTCAAAATATGCTGGGTGCTTACGGCAAAACCAGTACCTGTAGCCCCTTGGCGCGCAACGCTGTCGTCTGATGCCTCAGGTCTCATGCGTTGCGGATGACGATCATCCAGAGCCAGCCCCAGGCGTCGGGCAAACGCGCTCAAGCCGTAGGCGGACGCTTCGGCGAGTGCGCGGATTTTCCATTGATCGTTGCGTCGGTACACCTCGGCAATGACCATTGCGCCATCACCGAACTCATCCAGTGCCAGACTGTGCTCGATCTGCTCACCGACCTTGAGCCGGAACTGGCCGAGTTCACGTAACGGACCCAGCGCGCCGAACACATAGAGCACTAGCAATACACGCTCACAATCTGCAGGCAATTGTTCCAGCACCAGGCTGAAGCGTGCCAGGCCGGCAGTGTCATGCCATGCCAGCCAGGGTTGCGGGGCGTGTATCAGCGCAGGCTCCCCGACGGGTTGGCGCTTGCCATCCACGGCCAGCAACGCCAGCCCCGCATAGTCACCCAATGCGCCCGCTCGCGAGCAGGTCAGGCTCATCTCACAACGCACAGATTCAAGGGCCGCATTGGCGCCCGGCATCAATATCATCGCTTGTGACTCCCCTGTGCCCGCGACAAACAAGAGCTGATCACCTTAACAGCTCTTCTCCGCGAACCGGAACCACCACCGTGATTGCCTTGACCTGCACATTCTCGCGCCATGTACTGGCTGGCACGGGCAGGCCCAGGCGGCGTGCGGCAAAGATACCCGGCAGGTTGACTCCGGCTTCGCGGGTGTAGCCGATACCGCCAGAATAGCGCAGGTTGATCTCCAGCAAATGCGGCTGGCCTGCGGCATCATCCCGGGTCTGCACATTGACGATACCGTCGCACTTGAAGTGCCGCGCCGCCTTGATCGCCAGTTCGACCGCCGCACCGTCGCGCTCGAATGTCTGCATCAGGCCCTGCTTGCGCCGCCCCACATAGGCCACGGCCTCGCCCGCCTCGCAGACCATGTCCACCGAGCATTCGCTGCCGGGCATATAAGGCATCACCAGCAACGGTTGGGGCGCATCCGATTGACCGTAGGCCTGGGCAAACACCGCCGCATTGACTTCATGGGCGTCGGCATTGGCAAAACTGCGAAACGGGTCCACGTTATCGGCCAAACGCCAAAAGCCCTGGCCGTAAATACCGCGCGTCGGTTTTACACACACCTGGCCGTCGCGGGCCAACTGGGCGTAAGCCGTTTCCAGTTCAGCCTGGGTGCTCACCGTCATCGCCGGTATGCACGCCAGTCCGGCCGCCAGGGCTTCACGGGTAAACGTTGACTTGTCGTCAACCCGCTCAAAGGTGTCCAGATCCAGAGCGCCAGTAACCAGTTGCAACCCGGCCGCTTCGAACTCGGCGCGGTGCGCTTCATATACCTGACCCACACGCCCGGCCAGCACCACCTTGATCTGCCGGGCGCGGGCCTGCTCGATCACCCAGCCGATGCGCTCCTGATTGTCTTGCGGCTCCCGCCAGGCGACATCCGCCAATCCGGTGATTTCAGGGCGATTTTGGCGGTGCGAGGCGAAAATTCGCACGGTGTCCGGCAGCGCCGCCCGGGCACCTGCAATCACATCGCGTTGGCTCGATTGCCCTTCAAGAAACCAGATCATGAACATCCCTTGGTACGGATAAACGCGGGAGTCTAGCGGATGGCCGCTACCAACGCCCTTAGTCATTAGAGGGAGGTCGTGTAACCAAATATGAAATTAATTAACTAAATAGTTCATAATGTGCGGCATCGTGTCGCGCCCCGTCGCCGACACTTCATATAAAGGAGCTTCTGTAGATGTTTTTCTCTTCCCGCGCCCTGCTGAACACCAGCCTGTGCGGCGGCTTGTCATTGCTGGCCCTGACGCCTGCCTGCGTATTGGCCGACACCACCGACAACCTGATGAACCGTTCGACCCTGACCGGCGACTGGGGCGGCGAGCGCCAAAAGCTGATCGACAAAGGCATCAAGCTGACCGGTGATTACAACTCCGAAACCTTCTCCAACTTGCATGGCGGGATCAAGCACGGCACCCGTTACTCGCAACAAGTGCGTATCGGTGCCCAGTTCGACCTGAGCAAAATACTGGGTAGCGCCGATGCTGGCCTGGTGCAAATCACCGTCAATGATCGTCGCGGTCACAGCGCCTCAGAAGACCTCGTAGGCAACCGCCTGCCAATCCAGGAAAACGCCGGCGGCAACTACACCCGCCTGTCCGAGTTCAGCTACCAGCGCACCCTGTTTTCCGAAGACCTGACCACCAAGGTTGGCTTTATGCCAATGGGCAACGATTTTGGCGGCATGCCGCTGTTGACCAGCTTCGTCAACGCCGGTTTCTGCGCGCATCCGCTGACCCAGTCCAATGGCAGCGGCTGGACCAATTACCCCACCGGCCACTGGGGCGGCGAACTGCGCTACACCGTCAGCCCGGCCCTGACCCTGCAAACCGCCGTGTTCCAGGTCAACCCCGAATACAACAGTCGCTCCTCCGAAGCCTTCAGCATGACCACCAAAGGCACTACCGGAGCGATCATGCCGCTGGAAGCGATCTTCACCAACAACGCCTGGCTCAATGGCCAATACAAAGTGGGCTGGTACTACGACACCTCCAATACCCGCAAGATTGGCAGCACGCAAAAAGCCAACAACCGCACCGGCGCCTATGTGCTGGTCGACCAGGCCATCTGGCGTGATGAGCAAGACCCCGAAAGCGTATTGCGCGCCTTTGGCCAGGCATCCAGCAGCAATGCCGCGACCTCGCCTATGCGCCACTGGTACTCGGTAGGCCTGGTCAAACAAAAGCCGTTTGCCAGCCGCCCCAAAGACAGCATCGCCTTTGCCTACGGCCGCGCCGTATTCAACTCGCGCTCCCGCGACGTGCAGGAAGCGGCAGCCAGCAGCCCGGAACAGGCGGACATGATCGCCAGCCTGGACAGCGGCGAGCAGTTGCTGGAGCTCAACTACGGCGCGCAAGTCACGCCGTGGCTGCTGTTGCGCCCGGACCTGCAATACATCATCGAACCAGGGGCTTTCTACGGCGCCAAGCGCAGCAATGCGCTGGTCGCGGGGCTGCAGATCAAGGCAACGTTCTGACACAAGCGTTTATGTAGCTTTCACAAAGCTTTAAGGTTTGCCCTCCTATACTCCAGTGCAGTACTCCATTCGATTGCTGCCTGGTAGCCCAATGCGTCTGACTCGTCCTGCCCTGCTGTTACTGCTTCTCGGTTGCGTGCTGTTCTTTTTTGCGCTGGGGAATCACCAATTGCAGGGCTCGACAGAGTCCCGCGTGGCAGGCATAGCCATGCAGATGCACCTGAGCGACGATTGGGTAACGCCCAATTTGCTCAATGCCCCCTTCCTGGAAAAACCACCCCTGAGCCTCTGGCTGGATGCAGGAGCCATTCGCGTATTCGGCGGCGAACTGTTCGCCGTGCGCCTGGCTTCGGCCTTTGCCGGTCTATTTTGCGTGTTGCTGCTCTATGCAATGCTGCGCAAGCTGGGCCGCCCCACAGCACTGGCCTGGACAGCCGCCGCCATGCTGGCAACCATGGGCATATTTTGGGGCAACACCCGCCAGGTGGGCGAAGATGCCTTGCTCACCCTGGGCGTAACCATGGCCTTGCTGGCGTTTTTTCATGCCAACCGCCAGCCCGGTTTTGCCCGGGGCAGCTGGCTGTTATTCGCGACCGGCATCGCCATTGCCACCTTGAGCAAAGGCGTACTGGGCCTGGCACTGCCGGGCGTGGTGATTTTTGTCTATCTGGTGTGTGAAAGCCTGCTGGAAAAACGCTTCAAGCCGCGCAACTGGCTACGCCCTGCCCTGCTGACCCTATTGGGGCTGATCCCGCTGACGGTCTGGCTGTGCATGCTCTATCAGCGCGGCGGCATGCCGTTAGTCAGCGAACTGCTGCTGACCAACAGCGTTGGCCGTTTTAGCGGCTCCTTTGTTGAAGCCGGGCATTACGAACCCTTTTACTACTACCTGCGAAAACTGCCCGAAGCCTTCCTGCCGTGGAACCTGCTGACCTATCTGGGCCTGTGGCACTTTCGCAAACAACTGCGCAGCAACCCCTTCCTGTTGTTTTTCTGTGTATGGCTGGTCGCGCAATTTGTGCTGCTCAACCTCGCCTCCAGCAAGCGGGCGGTGTACATGATGTCGATGGCCCCTGCGGCTGCAGTGATTGCCGCCGAGTACGCCCGGGTGCTGCTGGGCTGGCTGTACCAAAAAAGCGCGCACTCGACCGTGGCCAAATTCTTCAGCGACAACCATCGCCCGCTTGCCATCGCGCTGCTGGCCGCTCTGGTGGGCGCCTACCTGCTGGCGGCCCATCGGGCACCGCTGGCCGACAAGGAACAGTCTTTCCAGCCCCTCGCCGCTGAGGTCATGAGCCTGCAGGCCAGCGGCAAGCAGGTCGCACTGCTGCGGCCCGACGAACGCCTCGGCGCCGTGGTGTTCTACAGCCAGCAGTTGCAGCACACCCTCAGTTCAACCGAAGAGTTGCAGGCATTCCTCAGCGCATCCCCCGACAATATCGCCCTGGTAGAAAACCCCGAGATACCGGGCATGGCCCTCAAGACTCTCGACAAGCTCAGCGTCGGCCGGCACCACTTCTACCTTGTCAGCCTGGCCGCTTCAGCCCCATAAACTTGATCCCGGGCAACGCAACCGCAGATACCGTGGCCGATCACGGCACATTGACTACGCTCCTTGGACAATTCCCGACCAAGGAGCCCGCCATGACCATCGGTATATCCAGCAAAACATTGAGCGACTACGACGCTCACCTGGCCTTCAATACGGCCACCGCCTTCTTGCGCAAATCCGATCTGGCCAACTATCTGATCGATCAGCTAGAGCAGCAGCATGTGAAACTCAATGTCGAGGTCAGCACCGACCCGGCATTGGCCAATCAGGAGGTGTCGAACAACGGCGCGATTCTATGGAACCTGCGCAGCAACCTGTCACCCGGTGCGAACCTGCCTGACGTGGCCGCCCTGCTCAATCGCATCCCCGAGCAACAAAAGCCCTACATCACCAGCCTGTGGGCGCTGATGCACTTGCTCGCCCAGGCGTGCCAGCAATTGAACAACCAGCTCAACTTCCGCGATGCGGATGCGACCTGGCCATGGCTCGACGAAAAAGTGCTCAGCGCCAACGATATCGAAAACGTGGTGGCCCGCGAACTCAGCGACCTGCCATTGCCGGCAGAACAGAACTGGGATCGTTTGTTCAAGCACAATTGAGGGGGATGGGTTGACTCTATGGGCGCGAGCCTGCTCGCGCCCACGATTAGAACTGCGAGGCTTCAAACCCGTGACGGTTGTTCGGGGTGACCACCGGCACGATATTTTTCCAGTCTTTGGGCTCGATATAGCCCAGCATCTGCGGATCCTCGTTCGCGCCATCGGTCTTGATAAACAACGAAGCGCCATAGCCAAACGTGGTGCTGGTTGACAGGTTCATGTCCATCAACAGTTGGTCCATGCATTCGCTGTGGCTCACCAGAATCAGGTTGTGGCCCGCCACTTTGTGCTTGAGAGCATCACGCAGCATGCTGCCGCGGCAGTTGAACAGCCAGTCCTGCGCCTCTACCGGGCGGGCAAACATGGCATCGGCGGTTTGTCGGGCCCGGGTCAGCAGGCTGCTGTGAATATCAGTATGGCTGAGCCCCAACTGCCTGAAGTCTGCGCCCAGCGCCTGAACTGCTGCTTCACCGCGCACCGTCACGCCGTCCATGGGGCCCAGGCACTGGGCCGAGGAACGGTCGCAACGCTCGCCGTGTCGAACCAGCGCAATCACATCACCCTTGGCCCAGCTGTCGGTGAGCAACAACACACGATCGGCATGGCTGGGCTGCGCCAGATCAGGCGGGGCCGCAGGGGCCAGCAGCCTCAATGTCAGCGCAACGGCAAGCGCACTTGCCACGATCACCACCAGCACATTTTTGTAACGGAGCAGAGCACGACGCAACAGCGTACGGTTAATTCCGGTCTGATCAAGACTCAACGTCACGATGCTTATGCCCTCTGCGCCAGCCAGTGATATCACTGACCGACACCCTATAGCGCGAATATGACAACGGGTCGCTTCGCGGCCCGGCGGTATAAACAGACTTGCATAAAGCAGGTCTCTATTAGCTGAACGCAGGCTAAAAAAAGGGAGGTCAGAGGCAGGTGAAACGGATGTGAAAAAAAGCGTAAAAGCGCAATCCAGGCACGCTACTCAAATGGATAGGTTGTTATGTGAACTGGCGCCCAACAAAACGTTTCAGCTCTGGCGAATGCAGCCGATACCCCTCCAACACAACACTCGGCTGGGTCAAAAAAAATAATTCCCTCCAGCGAACTTAGATCATGCGTGCAGCGTTCCTGGAGAACTCTATGAATAGATGGCTGAGCAATATCAGCGTCAACCTGAAACTGTCCCTGGGCTTTGGCCTGGTACTGGCCCTTACCTGCGTAATGGCCGTCAGCAACTGGATCAGTCTGGGCCAGATGATTGATCGCAGTAACTGGATGAGCGACATCACCCGTTTAAACACCGCGTTTACCAACCTGCGGGTGACGCGTTTGCAATACATGCTGACCGATGGCGACGAAACTGCCGCACAAAGTGTACAGGCCAGCATTGACGCGTTTTCTGCGCAACAAAGTCAGCTGATTGCCACCTTCCAGAGCCCGGAAAACCTCAAGTTGCTCAAGGAGCAACAAGCCATCATCGGCCGCTACGAGCGTGCACTGGTGAGCATGCGCAAGGCTTACGTCGAGTCCGCCGCATCCCGTGCCGACATGGACCGCAGCGCCGCTCTGGCCCAGGACGCCATCACGACGTTGCTGAACCGCGCCCTGCAACTGCCCGCAGGTGACGAAAACCGTTTTGCCATGTACCAGAGCGTGTCTGAAGTACGTGAACAGTTCCTGCTCTCGCGCTATCAGGTGCGCGCTTATATTGCTGCGCCCACCCCCGCCACGGAAAAGGCCGCACGCCAGCAACTGGACGCGGCCCTTGCCAGCCTTGACCGCCTGAGCTCGCACTTTGCCGCCAATGCCGGCGACACCCTGCGCACCCTGAACAAAACCATGGAGCAGTACCAGCAGGCGCTGGAGCTGTACACCAGCACCGACAACACCATCATTGCCATGCGCAAGGACATGACCGAATACGGCTCCAGCATCCTGGGCCGCAGCGATGAGCTGTACAAGATTCAACTGGAACGCCGCGACATCGAAAGCGCCACGGCCAACAGCATGCAACTGATCACCACCTTGCTGGTATTGCTGTTTGGCATCACCGCGGCCGTGATCATCACCCGCCAGATCACCGTGCCCCTGCGTGAAACCCTGGCCGTGGTCGATCGCATCGCCAGTGGCGACCTGACCCAGAACCTGCGCGTCACCCGTCGCGACGAACTGGGCGTGCTGCAACAAGGTATTGCGCGCATGGGTACGACCCTGCGCGAGTTGATCAGCGGTATCCGTGATGGCGTCAGCCAGATTGCCAGTGCCGCCGAAGAGCTGTCCGCGGTGACCGAGCAAACCAGCGCCGGGGTCAACAGCCAGAAGATCGAGACTGATCAGGTGGCCACCGCCATGCATGAAATGACCGCCACCGTGCAGGAAGTGGCGCGCAATGCCGAGCAAGCCTCGCAAGCCGCCGCGGCCGCAGACAATGAAGCCCGCGAAGGCGATACCGTGGTCAACCAGGCCATTGACCAGATCGAGCGCCTGGCGGTGGAAGTGGGTCGTTCAACAGAAGCCATGGCCGTATTGCAGCAGGAAAGCGACAAGATCGGCAGCGTGATGGACGTGATCAAGGCCGTGGCCGAGCAGACCAACCTGCTGGCCCTCAACGCCGCAATCGAAGCAGCCCGTGCCGGTGACGCCGGGCGCGGTTTTGCCGTAGTGGCCGATGAAGTGCGTGGCCTGGCCCAGCGTACGCAAAAATCCACCGAAGAGATTCAAACCCTGGTCGCGGCCCTGCAAAGCGGCACCCAGCACGTGGCCAGCGTGATGCACAACAGCCGCACCCTGACCGACAGCAGCGTGACCCTGACCCGTCACGCGGGCACCTCGCTGCAGGGCATCACCCGCACGGTGTCGAATATTCAGTCGATGAACCAGCAAATTGCTGCTGCCGCCGAGCAACAGAGCGCGGTGGCCGAAGAGATCAGCCGCAGCATCGTCAACGTGCGCGACGTTTCCGAGCAAACCGCAGCGGCGAGTGACGAGACGGCCAAGTCCAGCGTTGAATTGGCGCGCCTGGGTAACCAGCTGCAAGAAATGGTGAGCCATTTCAAAGTGTAATAACTCAGGGTTCAACTTCTGTTGCAGAAGTTGAACCCTCTTCAACTCTTTAAGATTAAATCCGGATAAATGACGATTTAAACTTGGCGCCCCAACATAGCCGGAACTGACGTTTGCACCCTCGCAGCGTTATAACTATAAGTCCACAACATCAAGGCTTAATGGCATCACCTATACCGAAGCCACTAACTACTCCTTACTACAACTTATAACGACTTCCCCCACATCTAAATGTAATCCCGCCCATCGCCGCCCCTGATTACAGCACTTAAGATCTCTGGACCTCATTAAAAACAGGCCCCTGGACTATGCTAATCAAAAATAAACGTGCGCTCCTGACAGGTCTTGCTATCGCCAGTGTACTGACCGCTTCTCCACTGCTGGCTGAATCTCGCAAAGACTACACCCTGAGTTGCTCGGCGAATGGCTTTACAGGTACCGCTTATGTAACGGCCGTCAGAAACGGAGACTTGCTCTTCGCTACCACCACCGGGTATACAATCAAAGCACCTAGAGAGTCACAATCGCGTACCAGTGCCAATTTAAATCTTCGGGTGTGGGGCGCCACAAAGAATGCCTGGTCTCCTTGGAGCTACTCGAATGACAACCTTCAGCAGGATGGAGTGCGTCGCCCTGTATTCGTGAAAGCCAGCGTTAACGAATCACGTCTAGGAGCAGTAGAAGTCAACTTTATATTTGATAAAACCGGCACCGATCCCCGCTGCACAGCGAAAGAGATGATTCGCAAGTTTTAATCGGTCATAAACAATAAAAGTCGCATGTTCAACATGCGACTTTTTAAAAACCCCGACAGCACCGCATCACTGTAAAAATCGCAGCCTTCGGCAACCCCCGCGTTAACGGGGGCGATAGCCGATTCAGTCGTGCCCCACCCGTGCACGCTTAAGCAGCTTCTTGCTGCGCTCGGACAGGTGCAGCACCCGCAGATGCTTGCCCGCTTTGCGATAACGCTCGCGCAGGGTGTCCAGTGCCGCAATGGCCGAGTAATCGACCAGGTTCAAATGGCGACAATCGAGCGTCACCTGCGCCGGGTCATTACCCGGATCGAACTGTTTGAGAAACGTCGTAGTCGAGGCAAAAAACAGCGTGCCGTGCACACGGTAAAGCTTGCTGCCATCGCTCTGCAGATCCGCGTCGGCATACATCTGGCGCCCCTGCTGCCAGGCAAAATTGAGCGCAGCAATAACCACCCCGCACATCACCGCTACCGCCAGATCGGTAAACACGGTAATCACGGTCACCGCGACAATCACCAGCACATCGTTGAGCGGCACTTTGTTCAGTACTCGCAAAGAGGCCCAGGCAAAGGTCTGCTGCGACACCACAAACATCACCCCCACCAGAGCCGCCAGCGGAATGCGTTCAATAAATGGCGACAGGAACAACACAAACAGCAAAATCATCACACCGGCGGTCACGCCGGACAATCGCCCGCGCCCGCCGGAGCTGAGGTTAACCACGGTCTGGCCGATCATCGCGCACCCGCCCATGCCGCCGAATGCCCCCGACACCATATTCGCCGCCCCCAGCGCCACGCACTCGCGGTCCGGGTAGCCACGGCTTTCGGTGATTTCGTCGGTGAGGTTGAGGGTCAGCAGGGTTTCCAGCAAACCCACCACTGCCATCACGATCGCATAG
This sequence comes from Pseudomonas sp. TWR1-1-3, assembly GCF_049896805.1. Taxonomy (NCBI): domain Bacteria; kingdom Pseudomonadati; phylum Pseudomonadota; class Gammaproteobacteria; order Pseudomonadales; family Pseudomonadaceae; genus Pseudomonas; species Pseudomonas sp. TWR1-1-3. The sequence goes on from NZ_JAFCUZ010000006.1 coordinate 166,628, forward strand.
GGCGCAATGATGCCCAGGGTCTCAAGAGTCCAGGGAATCTGCGGCAGGCTGAAGCTGGGCAAACCACCGGCGATATGCGCCATGTCACCCAGGGTGCGGGTTGGCAAACCCAGCAAGTACACCGCCAGCCCTACGCCCAAAATGGCCACCAGCGCAGGTGGCGCGGCGCGGGTCAGACGAGGCAACAGATAGACAACGGCCATGGTCACGGCCACCAGCCCGATCATCATGTACAACGCCATACCGCTGAGCCAGGTGTCGCCATCCTTGAAGTGATCCAGTTGCGCCATGGCAATCACGATTGCCAGGCCGTTGACGAAGCCCAGCATCACCGGGTGCGGCACCATGCGTACCAGCTTGCCGAGTTTGAACAAGCCGAACGCCAGCATGATCAACCCGCTCAGCAGCACCGTAGCCAACAGATACTGCACACCGTGTTGCACCACCAGGGCAACGATCACCACCGCCATCGACCCGGCAGCACCGGACACCATGCCCGGCCGGCCGCCAAACAGCGCGGTTAGGGTGCAAATGATGAACGCGCCATAGAGCCCCATCAAAGGGTTGAGATGGGCGACCAACGCGAACGCAATGCACTCGGGCAACAGGGCGAAAGACGTCGTGAGTCCGGCCAGGACATCAGCGCGCAGACGTGAGAGTTTCATGGTTTACCTAAAATTCGGGACGGGAAAAACGGAGGGAGTTACAGGCAACAGATGGTAGCAAATTGCAGGGGCTAAAAAGCAATTGTGGGAGCGGGCTTGCTCGCGATGGCAACAACTCGGTGAACCAGAATGGCCGAGGTGTCTGCATCGCGAGCAAGCCCGCTCCCACAAGAGTGATGCGTCTATGTGCGTTGCGGGCTTACTTCACCACCATCCCCACACCACGGCCACGCGGGTCGGAGGCGGTTTCAAGCTCAGTGCCTTTAACCCGGATGGCCTGAATATCCCCCATGTTCCAGCCCTGATCCTCCAGGGTGTAGCCCATCGCTTTCAGCTCCTGAGCCACCTTGCCGGTAAGTGGCGCATAGGCGTCGAAGTAGATCGTGTCTTTAGGCAGCAACTGGTGATGCACACGCTGTGCAGCTACGGCTTTCTCCAGTGGCAAGTCGTAGTCGTAGATGTTGTTGAGCACCTGGAAAATCGAGGTAAAAATCCGCGAGCCACCCGGCGTGCCCAGTACCAGTGTGACCTGACCATCGCGGGTCACCAGGCTTGGGCTCATGGAGGACAGCATGCGCTTGCCCGGCTCAATGGCGTTGGCATTGCCACCCACCACACCAAAGGCGTTGGCTACGCCAGGCTTGGAGCTGAAGTCATCCATTTCATCGTTCAGCAAAAAGCCCGCGCCCTTAACCACAACACCACTGCCGTAATCCCAGTTCAGGGTGTAGGTATTGCTGACCGCATTACCCTGTTTATCGACGATGGAAAAGTGCGTGGTCTGATGGGGTTCCAGGCCCGGTTTGACATTGGCGGTCGGTGAAATCGCTTTCGGGTTAACCTCTTTCGCACGCTTGGCGATATAGGCCGGATCGGTCAGCTCGGCCACAGGCATCTTGCCGAAGGCCGGGTCGCCGAGGTAGTCGGCACGGTCGGCGAACACACGTTTTTCGATTTCGGCCAGCAGGTGGATATAGGGCGCAGAGTTCAGCTCCACACCTTTGAAGTCCGCTGCGCGGTCCTCCTTGATACCGATCAACTGCGCCAGAGCAATACCGCCCGAGCTTGGCAGCGGCGCGGTGTACAGGGTGTTGCCACGAAAATCCACGCGCATCGGCTCACGCCAGCTGACCTTGTAGTCGTTGAGGTCTTGCTTGGTGATCAAGCCCTTGTCCTGCTGCATTTGCGCGACCAGCAGGTCGGCGGTCTTGCCGCGGTAGAACTCCTTGGCGCCCTGGTCGGCAATGCGCTCCAGGGTCACGGCCAGCTCTGGCTGTTTGAACGTTTGCCCGGGCTTCATGCTGCCAAAGTAGTCCGCGAAATTGGTAGTGCCCTTGAACAGCGCCAGTGCATCTTCGCGGTACTGAAATTGCTGATCGGCCACTTTAAAGCCGTTTTTCGCATACCCCACGGCCGGGGTCAGCAATTCGGCCCACGGCAATTTGCCAAAGCGTTGATGCGCTTCCCACAGCCCCATCACCGTGCCCGGCACGCCTGCAGCGCGGGAACCGACCAGGCTCAAGTTCTCGATGATGTCGCCTTTGTCGTCCAGGTACATATCGCGGCTGGCGGCTTTGGGGGCGGTTTCGCGATAGTCGAGGAAATAGGGTTTGCCATCGATGTACATCGTCATAAACCCGCCACCGCCGATATTGCCGGCTTCGGGGTAGGTCACGGCCAGGGTAAAGGCGGTGGCGACTGCGGCATCGACGGCGTTGCCGCCTTTTTTGAGAATTTGTGCGGCCACTTCGGCGCCGTATTGATCGGGTGCGGCGACTGCGCCGCCGTCCAGGGTGACGGCATACGCCGAAGAGCTGGCCGCGATGGCAGCCGTCAGGGCCAGGGTTTTGAACCACACAATGCGCATTCGATACATCCTTTTATTGTTATCAACTGTGGCCGAACCTTGTCTGAATTCGGCGATATTTTCAAACAACAAACGTAAAAATGCGCAATGACACACACCCTTGAGGGCAGCGCGGTTCTGCACCAAAACAGAACTGGTAGCTGCTGCCGAAGGCGTTATGTGCGCGTTTCGGTGATCAGTGCATCCACCAGACCACGGGCCAGCTCGACGCCGTGAATGACGCACCACAACTGCTCGGCCTCAAAACCGCTGAGGTGGGAACGGATGTCGTCGGCGGTCAGTTCTGCGCCCTTGAGCCACAGCGAGGCATGTTTGAGCGGCTCCTGCATCGGTACGCCGGGATAGAAAGCGACGCAGCAGGTGCAGACGTTGCTTTATATGTAGGAACCTCACTCAAGCCCTGTGGGCTTGTCGCAGATCGCGTAGCTGGCCAGCTTGGCCTGGATAAAGTCCAGAAAGCACTGAATGCGCAGCGCCAGCTGCGAGTTGCGGTAATACACGGCATGGATCGGCTGGCGATAGCCGCTGTTGAACTCGCCCAGCACCACCTGCAGGCGCCCGGCGCTGATATCTTCGTGGGTCATAAAGTGCGACAGGCAGGCGATGCCCTGACCTTGCAACGCCAGATGACGTACGGTTTCACCGCTTGAGGCACTGATGGCAGGCTGAATGGGCCAGCGGTCGCCCTGGGCATAACGCAGCGGCCACTGGTTGAGGCCATCGTTCTGGGTAAAACCTATCAGGGTATGGTGGGCCAAATCCGCAACATTTGTGGGCATGCCGTGGGCGGCAATGTAGTCCGGGCTGGCGAGGATATTCAGCGGGCTGCACCCCAGGGAGCGGGCATGCAGGGTGGAGTCGGCCAGGGTGCCGATACGAATGGCAATATCGGTGCTTTGTTCCAGCAGGTCGATAATCAGATCGTTGCTGTTGAGTTCCAGCTGGATCTCGGGGTACAGGGCACGGAATTCAGGGATATACGGCACGATGGCATGTAGCACAAACGGCGCGGCGGCATTGATGCGCAAGCGCCCGGAGGGGGTACGCTGGTGCGAGATCAGGCGCTCTTCCAGCTCGTCCATTTGCTCAAGGATCAACTTGGCCCGTTCGAAAAAGAACTTGCCCTCCTCGGTCAGGTCCATGCGCCGCGTGGTGCGGTTGATCAGCGTGGTTTCAAGCTTGGCCTCCAGCCGTGACAGCGTGCGGCTCACGGCCGAAGGCGTTTGCCCGGCCTGCTCGGCGGCGGCAGATATCGAGCCGCACTCGATCACCGAAACAAAGATTTGCAGCTCATCGGATCTGGCTTTCACGCGGTCGACCTTATCTACGTGTGGGAGCGGGCTTGCTCGCGATGGTATCACCGCGGTTCGTCATAACAACCGAGTTGCCTGCATCGCGAGCAAGCCCGCTCCCACCCCGGCATCGCTTACGCCTTCAGGCCAAACACCTCGGCCAGGTGCTGCTCGTAACGGGCCGCATCAACGTCTGGCTGCGGACGCTTCATCACGTCAACACACAGGAAAGTCGGCAGGCCGGTCATGCCCAAAAACTCATTAGCCTTGTGGAACGGGAAGTACACCGCGTCCACGCCCTTGCCTTCAAAGAAGTCGGCCGGGTCATCGAACGCCTGCTGCGGTGCGTTCCAGGTCAGCGACAGCATGTACTGCTTGCCCTGAATCAGGCCGCCGCTGCCGTAGCGCTGCGAAGCGTCGGAACGGGTGCGGCCGTCACTGGCGTAAAGTTTGCCGTGCCCCTCGGTGAACACTTCATCCATGTACTTTTTAACGATCCACGGCGCGCCCATCCACCAGCCGGGCATTTGGTAGATGATTACGTCAGCCCAAAGAAATTTTTCCACCTCTTCGGCGATATCGTAGCCTTCGTCGATATGGGTCACTTTGACTTCAAAGCCCTGACGATCAAAAAACGCCAGCGCAGTGTCGTGCATGGTCAGGTTGTAGCGACCATCGGAGTGGGCGAATTTTTTCGCACCGTTAAGCAAGAGTATTTTTTTCATCATCAGCCTCCAGGGGGTTAAACCCTCAGCGCTGTTGAGCGACAGGGGGGTTCAAAAACATGTCGGCAGAATATCGTTGCCCTCGCATGAGAAAAACCCGTGATGGGTCAAATCACCTTTGCTGCTACAGCACGAATCCATTGTTAATTGTTGATTAGCAAGTGAGTACCCAGCAGCGCCATGCCGATAAAAAACACCCGCTTAAACAGCAAGGCGCTGATGCGCTGGCGCAACCATTGCCCCAGCCACATGCCGAGCATGGCGGGCAACAGCGCCAGCAATGAGGCATTGAGCTCAGCGCCAGCCAGGTTGCCGCGCCAGTACAGCCCGGCGGCAAGGGCCAATGTGGAGACGCTGAAGGACAAACCCAAGGCCTGCACCAACTGGTTTTTGCTCAGGCCCAGGGCTTGCAGATAGGGCACGGCAGGGATCACAAACACCCCGGTAGCCGAGGTGATGACCCCGGTGATCAGCCCGCACACCGGGCCCAGCCAGGGCTCCCGTTGCGGGGCTACGCGCAGGGTGGGCAGGAACAACCCGCTGAGGGCATAAAGCAACAGGGCCGCGCCCAGCGCTCGTACCACCCAGCTACCGCCATCGATACTGAGCCACAGCATGCCTGACGCGGTGCCGATAAAAATCCCCAGCTGCATGGGCCACAGACGTTTGAGCAACCCCCGCAACTGGCCGCCGGCGGCCAGTTGCCAGGCGTTGGTCACGATGGACGGGATAATCAGCAGAGCCGCAGCCTGCGCCGGAGCAATAGCCAGCCCGAGCATACCCATGGCGACAGTCGGCAGGCCAAGGCCGATGACGCCCTTGACCGTACCGGCCAGCAAAAAGGTCATAATCACCAGCAGTGACAAGGCCCATCCCAGGTGTTGGTAAAACTCGACAAGTGTTTTCATGGGCCTATGCTGGGGCATGGGCCAGCGCCTGAAAATGCGCCATGCACAGAGTCAGCCTCTTTCCTGACAATAGGCAGAACCCCTCGCCCGTAGCAACTGCCGAAGGCTGCTACAACAGCGGTTTGCGGCGCTATTTAGAATCTTTACAGGATCATCAAGGACCTTTCATGCACTTCGACCTGGTTGACCTGCGTCTGTATTTGAATGTGCTGCAGGCAGGCAATATCACCGCCGGCGCCAGCCTCAGCCATCTATCGCTGCCTGCCGCCAGTGCGCGGATCCGGGCGATGGAAGCGTCCTTGGGCGTGGCGTTTTTGCAGCGCAGCCGTCGTGGCATCAGCCCTACCCCTGCCGGGCAAGCGCTGGCCCAACATGCCCGGTTACTGTTGCAGCAGGTGGAGCGCATGAACCACGACCTGAGCGAATACGCCCAGGGCTTCAAAGGCCGTATCCGCCTGCTGTGCAACACCGCCGCCCTCACCGAATACCTGCCTGAACTGCTCGCCGACTTTGTACGCCAGCACCCTGCCATAAGCGTCGACCAGCAAGAACTCACCAGCCTGCGCATCACCCATGCCCTGCGCCTGGACGCGGCCGATATCGGTGTGATCTCCAACGCGGTAGACACCCGTGACCTGCAAACCCGGCCCTTTCGCGATGACCCGCTGGTACTGGTCATGCCCCTCGACCACCCGCTGGCCCACAGGCCCGGCCTCTCGTTCAGCGACACCCTGAGCCATGACTATGTCGGGTTGTCGGCCAGCAGCGCGCTGGCGGTGTACCTGGAAGAACAGGCACTGCATATGGGGTGTCGCATGCAGGTGCGTATCCGTGCCGAAGGCTTTGACGGGGTATTGCGCATGGTCGCTCGCGGCGCCGGGCTGGGGATTGTGCCCAGGGCCACCATCGAGCGCTGGCAGGCCCCGCGCACCTTTGAAGTGGTGAACTTGAGCGAGCCCTGGGCTGATCGTAAATTGCTGCTGTGCGCCCGCTCGTTTGCGCAATTGCCCACCTATGCCATGGCATTGCTGGAAGCTTTGAGCTTGTAAGAATAGTCGCCGTTTACTGCCAGCCTGTATGCCTTGGTTTTTACCCAGAGTAATATCCGGGGCTTGCGACACCCGGGGCGCCTTTGCCCACGGGTACTTTTATCCAGTTTTGAGAATAACAACTCACAGGGCACCCGATGGCTGACGCTAATTCCCCCCCGGTCACACTCAAACGCGGTTTGAAAAACCGCCATATCCAGCTGATTGCCCTGGGCGGCGCTATCGGTACGGGCCTGTTTCTGGGGTCGGCGGGCGTACTCAAGTCGGCCGGGCCGTCGATGATCCTGGGCTATGCGATCGCCGGCTTTATCGCGTTCCTGATCATGCGCCAACTCGGCGAAATGATCGTCGAAGAGCCAGTGGCCGGTTCCTTCAGCCACTTTGCCCACAAGTACTGGGGCGGTTATGCGGGGTTTCTGTCGGGCTGGAACTATTGGGTACTGTATGTGCTGGTGGGCATGGCCGAGCTGACGGCCGTGGGCAAGTACATCCAGTTCTGGTGGCCCGAGGTGCCAACCTGGGTCAGCGCCGTGGTGTTCTTTGTACTGGTCAACCTGATCAATACCCTGAACGTGAAAGTGTTCGGCGAAATGGAATTCTGGTTTGCCATTATCAAGGTGGTGGCGATTGTCGGCATGATCGTCCTGGGTTGCTACCTGCTGTTCAGCGGCACCGGCGGCCCTCAGGCGTCGATCAGCAACCTGTGGAGCCACGGCGGGTTCTTCCCCAATGGCGGCATGGGGCTACTGATGGCCATGGCCTTTATCATGTTTTCCTTCGGTGGCCTGGAGCTGGTGGGTATCACCGCGGCGGAAGCCAGCGAGCCGAAAAAGGTGATCCCCAAGGCCATCAACCAGGTGGTGTACCGGATCCTTATTTTCTACGTGGGCGCCCTGACCGTGCTGCTGGCACTGTACCCGTGGGACCAGTTGCTGGTAACCCTGGGCGCCGGCGGCGATGCCTACGGCAGCAGCCCGTTTGTGCAGATCTTTGCCTTGATCGGCAGTGATACCGCCGCGCAAATCCTCAACTTTGTGGTACTGACTGCCGCGCTGTCGGTCTATAACAGCGGCGTGTACTGCAACAGCCGCATGCTGTTTGGCCTGGCCGAGCAGGGTGATGCCCCCAAAGCCCTGATGAAGCTGACCAAAAATGGCGTGCCGTTGCGTGCACTGGGCGTGTCGGCACTGGTGACGCTATTGTGCGTGGTGGTCAACTATGTGGCCCCGCACAAGGCACTGGAGCTGCTGTTTGCCCTGGTGGTTGCCTCGCTGATGATCAACTGGGCACTGATCAGCCTCACCCATATCAAGTTCCGCAAGGCCATGGCCGTTCAGGGCGTGACGCCTTCGTTCAAGGCATTCTGGTTCCCGTTCAGCAATATCCTGTGCCTGGTGTTTATGGCGGTGATCGTCTCGGTTATCTGGATGATCCCCGACGTTCGTGCGTCGGTGTATGCGATTCCGGTGTGGCTGCTGATCATCTACGGCTTCTATGTGCTGCGCCTGCGCACCGGTAAGGCTCTGGCCAACTCGCACTAAGCATTTGGCTGTTACAAAAAAGCCCCGGCACTGAAAACAGTGCCGGGGCTTTTGCGCATCTGGGGGTCGGAACCAGGCATCTGTCAGAGTATCGCTGCGGTTAGGGTGAGGTTCGATAACCCATCACCGGAGGTCTTATGTCTGCGCCAATCACCGTGCTTCGCGACACCCATCCCCTGCCCGTGCTCGATGCCTGCAAATGGGAAAAACTCGAGGGCGACCCCCATACCGTCAACCTCAACGCCTACACCAGCGAAGACGGCAGCAAGATCATGGGCACGTGGATTTGCACGCCCGGCAAGTGGTATGTGGAATATGTGAAGTGGGAATACTGCGATTTCCGTGAGGGCTATTGCATCATCACCCCAGAGGGCAAAGAACCGATCCATCTGCGGGCCGGGGATATCTTTGTGGTCGAGCCGGGCATGAAAGGCACATGGGAAGTGGTTGAAACCGTGCGCAAGTATTTCGTTTTTGCCTGAGTGAAACCACGCAAAAAACCCGGGAGCCCGCCCGACGCGGGCTCCCGGTAAAGCGACCAGTTACTGAGGTTTGCGATAGCTGTTGATGATGGCCGAGAAATCCTTGCCGCCTTCGCCGCGCAGGCTCATGGCCTGATACAGCTGTTGCGCCACGGCACCCATCACCACAGGCTGGTGGGCCTGACGTGCTGCCTCGGTGGCCAGCCCCAGATCCTTGAGCATCAGCTCGGCACCAAATCCACCGGTATAGCCGCGTGACGCAGGGGCGGTTTCAACGATGCCCGGCCACGGGTTGTACACCTCCGAGCTCCAGCAGCGCCCGGTGGAGCTGTTGATCACCCCGGCCAGTACTTCGCTGTCGATACCCAGTGCAGCCCCCAGGGCCATGGCCTCGCTGACGCCGACCATGGAGATCCCGAGCAGCAGGTTGTTGCAGATTTTAGCCACTTGGCCGGTGCCCACATCCCCGCAATGGACGATGTTGCGGCCCATTTGTTCGAGTACAGGGTGCAGGGTGTCGAACAGCGCCTGGGGAGCGCCGACCATAAAGGTCAGGGTGCCCGCCTGCGCGCCACCGGTGCCGCCGGACACCGGCGCATCGGCCATCTGCACGCCCTGTTTGGCGGCTGCAGCGGCGACATCGCGGGCGGTCTGCGGGTCGATGGTGCTGCAATCAACGGCGGGTACACCTGCGCCGATGCCAGCCAGCACGCCGTCCTCACCCAGCCACACGCTGCGCACATGGGCAGCAGCCGGGAGCATGGTGATCACCAGTTCGGTGCCTTGGGCGGCCTCCCGAGGCGAGGTGCTGATATGGCCACCCAGGGCGGCCAGCTCGGCGAGAATGCTTTGGTTCAGATCAAACAGGTTCAGCGAATGCCCGGCCTTGAGCAGGTTGCGCGCCATTGGTGCGCCCATGTTGCCCAGGCCGATAAATGCGATATTCATGCTGTGTGCCCTCAACGAAGATTGATGGTTGTGTTGACGCCATCATTCACGCTGTCATCGTCGAACCAGCGACTGGTGACGGTCTTGGTTTGAGTATAGAACTGCACCACTTGCTTGCCGTACGGGCCAAGATCACCGAGTTTCGAGCCACGGGAACCCGTGAAGCTGAAGAACGGCACCGGCACCGGGATCGGGATATTGATACCGACCTGGCCCACATCGATTTCAGTCTGGAACTTGCGCGCTGCAGCGCCGCTTTGGGTAAACAGGCCGGTGCCGTTGCCAAACGGGTTGGCGTTGACCAGTGCAATGGCCTGATCGAGGGTATCGACCTCAATCACCACCAGCACCGGGCCGAAAATTTCCTGGGTATAGATTTGCATATCGGTGGTGACCCCGGAAAACAGGGTCGGACCGATAAAGTTGCCTTGTTCGAAACCCGGGACCTTGATGTTGCGGCCATCCAGTTCCAGCACTGCGCCTTCTTTGATGCCGCTTTCGATCAATCCCAGTACCCGCTCTTTAGCACGCCTGGAGATCACCGGACCTACATCCGTACCCGCCTCGCTGCCGGCGTTGACCTTGAGTTTTTGCGCCAGCGCCTTGAGGTCCGGCAGCCATTTTTTCGCCGCCCCCACCAGTACCACCACCGAGGTAGCCATACAGCGTTGGCCGGCTGCGCCAAAACCGGCACCGACCAGCGCGTTGAGGGTTTGCTCGCGGTTGGCATCGGCCAACACCACGGCGTGGTTTTTCGCGCCCATCATCGATTGCACGCGCTTGCCGTGACGGCCCGCCAGGTCATAAACGTGGGTACCGACGGCGGTTGAGCCAACGAACGAAACCGCTTTGATATCGGTGTGGGTGCACAGCGCATCCACCACATCCTTGCCGCCATGCACGACGTTGAGCACACCCGGCGGGACCCCGGCTTCCAGCGCCAGCTCGACCAGCATCAAGGTCGAGAGCGGGTCTTGCTCGGACGGTTTGAGAACGAAGGTGTTACCGCAGGCGATGGCCATCGGGAACATCCATAGCGGAATCATGGCCGGGAAATTGAACGGTGTGATCCCGGCGCAGACCCCGATAGGTTGGCGCAAGGTGTAGGTATCCACCCCGCCCGCAACGTTTTCAGCGAATTCACCCATCTGCAAGGTGCCGATGGAGCAAGCATGCTCGACCACTTCCAGGCCGCGGAAAATATCGCCCTCGGCGTCGGCAATGGTTTTACCCTGTTCGGCACTGAGCACAGTGGCGATGCGCTTGGAGTGCTCGCGAATCAGCGCCTGCAGCTTGAGCATGATGCGCATGCGCGCGCCAATGGGCGTCAGCTTCCAGGTCTGGAAAGCGCGCTGGGCAGCAGCGATGGCGGCGTTGACTTCAGCGGCAGTGGCAAACGGTACTTTGGCCAGCACTTGCTGAGTGGCGGGGTTGATGATGTCGTGCCACTCGGTGGTCTGCGACTCGACCCATTCGCCATCGATCAGCAGGCGGGCGTTTTGGTACGGGGTGGTAGAAACGTTCATGGAAGTCTCCGGCATTATTATTTTAAGTAGGGCTGTCCAGATTGGTCGCAGGACTGTTTTTGGAGTATAGGTGTGCGTTCTTCTAATAAGAACGCACATAAAAGCCGATCAAACATGCAAAAAAACATCACATCGTTAAGCGCATTGAACTGGGACGACCTGAAGTTTTTTCTCGAGGTGGCCCGTACCCGTAAAGCCAGCACTGCGGCCAAACGGCTGGCGGTGGACTACACCACCGTATCGCGACGCATCAGTTCGCTGGAGGCTGCCCTCGGCACACTGCTGTTTGAAAAATCACGCACCAACGGCTTCACCCTGACCAACGAGGGCCAGCGCTTGCTGGGCTATGCCGAGGCCATCGAAAGTACCCTGCATATGGCCTGCGAGCAGGTGTCGGGCTCGGGGGTGGCGTTGTCCGGGCATGTGCGCATGGGTTGCACGGAGGGGTTCGGGAGCTTTTTTATCACCCCTCAGCTCAGCCATTTTGTCGACGCCTACCCGGCCATTTCAGTGGATATCCTGCCCCTGCCGCACTTCATCAGCCTGTCCAAGCGCGAGGCGGATATCGTGATCGCCCTGGAGCGTCCGGAACACGGGCCCTATGTGTGCTGCAAGCTATGCGACTACCGCTTGCAGCTATATGCCACCCAGGAGTATCTGGACCAGCACCCGCCTATCAACCGGGCAGCGGATTTGGCCGAGCACACTTTTATTAGCTATGTGGACGATCTGGCGTTCAGTTCGGAGCTGCTGTACCTGGCCAACGTGCTGCCCGGCGCCAGCGCCAACCTGCGCAGCACCAGCGTGATTGCGCAATTCGTGGCAGCGCAGCAGGGCCGCTCGCTGGCGATTTTGCCGTGCTTTCTGGCCGCCCAGGACCCGCGTTTGCTGCCGGTATTGCCGGGCGAGGTCACCCTGACGCGACAGTTCTGGATGTACTGCCGCGAAGATCTGAGGAAGTTGAAACGCATCACCCTGCTATGGGATTACATCCGCGAAGTGACGGAACTGAATGCGCCGCTGTTGCTGGGCGAGACCCGGGGCATGAGGTTTGTGGACTGACCACACCGCCCCGTAGCAGCTGCCGAAGGAACGAGGCTGCTGCTACGGACCCGGCTTATCAGTCGGCAATCACCACAATCGACACACGGCGGTTTTCCGTACGCCCGGCCCGGGTGTTGTTGCTGGCTACCGGCTCGCGACTACCCAACCCACGGACCTGGATATTCTCAGGGCGCATGCCAACTTTGGTCAGGGCCTTGACCACGCTGTTGGCGCGGCGTACCGACAGTTGCTCGTTGTAGGACTCCTTGCCCGAAGAGTCGGTGTGACCATCCACCCGCACCCGCTGGATATCGGCACCCAGCAAGGCCGTGCCGATACGCTCAACGATTTCCTGGCTCTGTGGGTTAAGCACTTCAAGGTCGCTGCCAAACAGCACTTTGCCCGAAAGACCAAATGCCCAGCCCTCCTCGGTCAACTCAAAGCCCTGTTCCTTGAGGACCGCAATCTGCGCCGGGGTCAGACCCTTTGGCGGGGGAGTCTGGCAACCGGTCAACGACAACGTGGCCAACAACAAGGCAACGCTGAAAAACTGCAGATAACGCTGGGTCAATGCACGCATTTTTGAGTTAGCTCCTGATATTTACGGTGTTTGCGGGGTGCTCCGACTCCGCTACATGTTGCCCGCCTCGGGCGAGGCGCTTGGCCTGGTACATCGCCGAGTCCGCTGCACAGAGCAGTTCCTGGGCGCTTGCACCATGTTCGGGGTAGACGGCAATGCCGATACTCAGCGATGTCACGACACTCACCCGCCCCGGCAGTTCGATGGCCTCAAGCATGCTGGCAATGATCTTCTCGGCAATGCGCTGGGCATCTTCTATTTTGTGCAGCGGAGTCAGCAAGATCGCAAATTCGTCACCGCCCAGGCGCGCCACTACGTCGTCTTCACGCAGTTGCGCACGAATGCGCGTTGCTACCGCTACCAGCACCGCATCACCGGCGGCATGGCCGTAGGCATCATTGATGCCCTTGAAGCGGTCACTGTCGAGAAACAGCACCGCAGCCTTGTCCCGCGTTTTATTGAGCGAGCGCAGAGTGCGCGTCAACCGGGCTTCAAAGTAGGCGCGGTTAGGCAGGTTGGTGAGCGAATCGTGGCTGGCCTGATGAGCCAGGGCCTCATTTTCGTTTTGCAGATGGCTTTGCCATGACTCCAGCTCGTCGAGCAGGGCATTGAAGTCGTTGCCCAGACTATCGAGCTCGGCAATATGCGCGGGCGGTACGCGACGATCGAACGCACGTTCACGACGGGCAGCGTGGGCCACTTGCGCCAGCTGCTGCAAAGGCCCGGTAATGCCATCCAGCAGCCGGCGCGACAGGTACAGCGCACTCCAGGCACTGAGCGCGGTACACACCAGCACGCCAAGCAAGCCGCTAAGCAAAAAACGCAGCATATTGGCGCCATGCCCGCGCAGAACGACCCGGCCAACCTCCTGGCCCTGATGCAAAATCGGCATGCTGATCGGCTGCTGCAGCAAGCCATCGGCCAACAGCATTTCGACCCTGGACAGCAGATCGGTTTGCGGACGCTGCCATTGCGCGAGCAGTTCACCCTCGGCGGTATACACCTGAGCCTCGGCGACCGCTTCGGTGGAAGCAATCAAGGCCAGGGCCTCGGTTGCTGCCCCGGGGTCGTCAAACACCACGGCCGCTTCCACGGTGTAGTTGATGGAGCGGGCAATCAGGTGCAGGTTGTGATCGGCATAGACCTTGAGCGCCAGCACGCCCAGCAGGGTCATGGAGGCGCTGGCCAGTGTCACCGCAACCAGTGCCACGCCAAGATGCCCACGGCGCAACACCGAACGCAGCCGGCGACGTCGTTGCGGCGCATTCAACCCGCTCATGGTTGCGCCGCCCGACGGCGTGACAGTTGCAACACACTGGGGTGAATACGTACACCGCTGCGGGCGACGGAGTCGAGGTTGACCTCGAATGACACTTGCTCATCACGCACATGCAGGCAAAACAGGCTGCCCACGGTGCATTGGTCACCGTCTTCGCTGATGCTCAGCACCGCCTTGGTGTTGAGGCTGCTAAACAGGCGACTGCGCTCGTCGGCGCTCAGCTTGCCCAGGTATACCGCGTTGCAACTGCTGGCGATGCCGGGGTCACTCGCCAGCACGCGACGCACCTGCACCGGCCGGCCAGTGGATTGAGTGGCACCCTTGAGCAGGTCATCGGTGTATTCGGTGGGGCCGATCACGCACAACTGAAGTTGTGCCGGCTCTGTGGGCCAGCGCGCATAACTGAGGATGCCCAGCACAACCTGGGTCACGGCCTTGGCGCGCTGATCCGCCAGGTTGATGGGCGTTTGAGCCTGAACCAGACAAGGAGTGCTCAGCAGTAACAGGCAAAAGGAAATCAGCCGTAGCCGCCATCCAAAGTGCTGTTCTGTCGATGAGACAGCCACATCCATGCGGGATTTCTCTGAGATCTTTATGGGAATAGTGTCGTAACGATAGCACGACAACCGTATTAACTGTGATACAGGTCACATTGGACGCGCCATTTCTTGTGGGAGCGGGCTTGCTCGCGATGGCATCACCCAAGTTTGCCAGCTCCCACAAAAAAGTACCCCGATCAGGATCAAGACTTCGGCTATCCCAGCCCCAGCATCAACCCGCTCAGGCGCTTGACCTTGCGCTGTACGGCCTCCTCAAAAACTCCCGCACGCGGCTCTATCAGACTGAACCAGTGCTTGGCCCGGGTGATACCGGTATAGATCAGCTCTTTCGTCAACACCGGGTTGAGCGCTTCGGGCAGCACCAACGCCGTATGGGAAAACTCCGAGCCCTGGGATTTATGTACGGTCATGGCATAGACCGTCTCGACATCATTGAGCCGGCTTGGCAGTACAAAACGGATGCCGCCCTGCCCGTCGTTACGCGCGAAAGCCACCCGCAATACATGACGCCGGGCCTGACCATCACCCTCGGGAAGTGTGAGGGCGATGCCAATATCGCCGTTCATCAGGCCCAGTCCGTAATCATTGCGGGTCATCAGCACCGGGCGGCCTTCGTACCAATGCCGGTCGCCATCAATCAGCTTGCGGGCAAACAGGGCGCCGGTGATACGCTCATTCAGGCCCTCCACGCCCCACGGTCCCTTGCGCACGGCGCAGAGCACCTGAAAGGCCTCGAACGCCTGCAGCACGTTACCCGCCCATACCGCCCAACACGGGTCTTCAAGAACGCTCTCGGTGTCTGGTCGCTGATCGCGCAAAACCTCCAGGTAGTGCCGATAGCCTTTAGCCTCTGTCCCCCGCCCTTCCAGCGCCAGACGTTCAAATGCGCGGTCCTGCTCACCCTTGAGGGGCAACGCAAAGAGGTCGGCATGGCTGCCTGCCGCCAGCAAGGCACGCGCTTCGCGGGGCAGTTGCTGGTTGACCAGACGCGACAGCTGGCCAATACCGCTGCCCTCACCAAAGCGCCGCGAGTGGCGCAGCATCACTACCTGCTGCGCCAGCGGGTGCGTACTGTCCAGGTCTTGCTGCAAACCACTGGCACTGAGATTTTCGCCGCTAACCTGCTCCAGCCAGTTTCGGGTTTGCGGGGTATACCAGCCCGCTTCGGCGTCGCGGCACAAATCACCCAGCACGGCACCGGCTTCAACCGATGCCAACTGGTCCTTGTCACCCAGCAGCACCAGCCGCGCATGAGCAGGTAGGGCATCGAGCAAATTGGCCATCATTTCCAGATCGATCATCGACGCCTCATCAACCACCAGCACGTCCAGCGGCAGGCGATTGCCCGCATGATGGCGAAAATGCCGCGTACCGGGGCGGCTGCCGAGCAGGCGATGAACAGTGGTCACGTCGCTGGGGATTTTTTGCCGGACCTTGTCGTCCACTTCCAGGGATTTGACTTGCAGGCTGATCGACTCTGTCAGGCGCGCAGCCGCCTTGCCGGTCGGTGCCGCCAGGCGAATGCGCAAAGGCGTGCCCGCCTCTACCGCCGGTGCTTGCAACAACGCCAGCAAACGCACCACGGTGGTGGTCTTACCGGTGCCGGGGCCACCAGTGACAATGCTGAAAGCTCCCCGCGTGGCCAGGGCGCAGGCCAGTTTTTGCCAGTCAATCGGCGCATCCTGTGCAGGTCTGCCAAACAAACCGTCAAGGCGCGTAGGCAAATCCGCCGGTGTCGCTTCAGCCATCGCCAGACGTTGGCGCAAGGCACCGTCGATTCGACGTTCATAGGCCCAATAGCGACGCAAATACAGACGCCGCTCACTCAATACCAAGGGTCGGCTGGCCGCATCCGCAGACGACCAGCCCGTGTGTTCAACCAGCGGGCTGGCTTGCAGGGCCTTGCACCAGGCCTCGCCGTCCAGGGCCTCAAGCAGTTGCGAAGGCAGCAGCATGGCGCCGGTTTGCACATCACCTTCGGGGGGTAAAGAGAGTGCAAAATCCGGCTCTTTCAGGGTTTCAAACAAATCCAGGCACACATGACCGTGGCCCAGTTGATGGCTGGTCAGGGCCGCCGCCAGCAACACCAGGGGGTCGCCCTGCGGATCGCGCTCATGCAGGAACGCGACGAAGGCCTTATCCAGAGCGCGCAACCAGCCGCGCTCGACCCAGCGTTCAAGTAACAACAGCAAATCCTCGGCCCGGCCCAGCGGTTGAAGCAGGGCCAGGCTTTCGGCCGTCAATGGCGTAGGCAACAGTTCGGCAAACGAACGACTCATAACAACACTCCCTGTTCCCACGCCGGTTCAGCTGTTTTCGGCAGCGGTTTGCCCTGGAACATCAGGTCCAGGCTTTCGATCAATAGTCTGGGCGGGCGGGTGAAAAACACGCCCTGTCCCTGGGCGCGGGTACCACGCAAAAACAGATACAGTGCGCCGCCCATATGCTGGTCGTAGTCATAGCCGGGCAATCGAGCCTTGAGCTGACGATGCAAAGCCAACAAATACAGGACATATTGCAGGTCGTAGCGGTTGTCCAGAATGGAGGCGGTCATCGCCTGCTCGGTGTAGGCCGAATCATCGGTACCCAGCCAGTTGGATTTGTAGTCCGCCACGTAATAACGCCCCTGGTGCTCGAAGGTCAGATCGATAAAGCCCTTGAACATGCCGTTGAGCAGGCTCGGCTCGGCCCCCGCCCGCGCGGCGCCACCGTGGGTATGCTGACGCACCAGTGTGTCCATCTGCACAACATCGACCTTGTGGCTGGCAAACCAGAATTCCATTTCAATCTGGTACTGGCTCAACTCACTCAAGACCACAGCGGGCTGACCATTATTCAGACGCAGCGGTTCATCTTGCAGATGCTGCAGCCAGTCACTCAAGGTTTCGATCCAGCCTTGCCAGCCACGCCGGTTGCAGCGCCGTGCTACAGCGTCCTTGATCGCTTCGGGGTCGGCCTTGAAGCCTTCGCTGCCCGCCCATTCAAGCAGGCCATGGAGAAAAGTCCCGGGATTTGGCCCACGGGGGAAGCGGTGAATATCACCCCCACTGAGCAACACTTCACGCGGTGCCTCAGGGTCGAGTCGCTCATCATCCGAGAGCTTTTGCGCCAAGGCACTTTCAGGTGCTTCGGCCGGGCTGAGGCTGTCACCAATGCGCAGTGCGCTATAGGAAGCGATCCACCAGTTTTCAGCGGCACGGCGGCCCGGGATCAGCGGCTCAAGCAAGGTTGCCTGGTTGAGCGGTGGATAAAAATGCGCCGCGTCAGCAGCTGGAACGGGTTCGCACTGCAGGGCGTCGCAACCTTGCTGCACCTCGGCCAACCAGCTCTGCAAGCCCGCCGACTCGGCCAGCATGGCACCACCACCCAGCAAATAACCCAGGGCGCAGAGGTGCAAGACCGAGCGATTGCTATTGCCGCGCTTGAGGTCGGCAACCCCCAGCCAACACGCATGCCGGGCACGGGTCAGGGCTACATACAGCAAGCGCAGGTCTTCGGCCAGACGCTCGTCATCGGCCTGGGCAATCAGCTCTGGCGTCGGTTTCAAACTGACCTGGGCGTTGCCCGCAGCATCGTGGAAGTGCAGCGGCAGACGACTGCCATCCACCGGTTTTGCGGAGCAGATAAACGGCAAAAACACCAACGGGTACTCCAGCCCCTTGGACTTGTGGATAGTCACCACCTTGACCAGTTGCTCGTCACTTTCCAGGCGCAGGATCTGTTCTTCACCCGCCTGGCCGGACAAGGCCAGGTGCTCGGCCAGATGACGGATCAGCGCCTGCTCACCGTCCAGCTCGGCTGCGGCTTGCTGCAACAATTCGGACAAGTGCAAGACGTTGGTCAGCACGCGCTCGCCATCGGGGCGGGCAATCAGGGCCTGGGGCAGTTCAAAGTCATGCAGCAGGCGACGCAACATGGCGAGTACCCCTTGCTTGCGCCAGGTTTCGCGATAACCGCGGAACTGCATAACGCGTCTTTCCCACGCCAGTTCGTCCTGGTTCAGACGCTCCAGCTCAACCAGCGGCAAGTCCAGGGTGATACAGGCCAATGCGGCACGCAGTGGGCGCTCGACGTCAGGCTCGGCGCAGGCCTTGAGCCAGGCCAGCACATCATGTGCTTCCTGCGCGGCGTACACCGAATCCTTATCCGACAGGTAAACGCTTCGCACACCACGGCTCGATAATTCTCTCCGCACGGCCTGAGCTTCCTTACCGTCACGCACGAGAATCGCGATGTCGGCAGGTAATACGCCACGCAGTGCTTCGCCGTCCTTGATAAAACCGCAGCGCCCTTGCTGGCCACCATTAAGCAGCTCGACAATCTGGCTGGCACAGGCGGCCGCCAGATACTGACGATACACAGCACCCGACAGCGGTTGCTCGGAGGGCAATTGCCAGAGCGTCAGGGCGCTGACAGGCTGGCCATCAAGCTGCAGGACTTCCTTACGCCCTTGGGATTTAACCGAAACAAAGGGCACGGGGTTTTCTGAACCCTCGCGGAACAAAAATGCACCACGTCCGCTATCGCGCAGCTCGGCCCGCTCAAAGACATGATTGACGGCCTTGACCATGGCGTGACTGGAGCGGAAGTTGGTATCCAGCGTGTGCAAGCGCCCTGCAGTCGCCTGACGTGCGCGCAAGTAGGTGTAGATATCCGCCCCGCGAAAGGCATAGATAGCCTGTTTTGGGTCGCCAATCAAAAACAGCCCGGTGTCTGGGCAATTGTCTTCAATCCGGTAGATGGTCTCGAAGATACGGTACTGCACGGGGTCGGTGTCCTGGAACTCATCGATCAGCGCCACGGGGAACTGTTCACGAATCAGGGTCGCCAGGCGATCACCGCCATCGGCCTGCAATGCCGAGTCCAGGCGCAGTAGCATATCGTCGAAACCCATTTCGGCACGGCGGCGTTTTTCTTCTTCAAAACGCACACTCACCCAGTGCGCCGCATGCTGCAGCACGGCGGCGTCCGGGCTCGGCAAGGTATCGAGCGCGGCCTTGAGGCCGGGCATGGCATCCAGGCCCGGATGCTGCGGGGCAACGCCTTTCCAGGCTTCGGCCATACCGTCGGGAGTCAGACGCGTGAAGCCGGTACCCAGATCAAGCTGTTCCTGATCTTCGTCAGCTGCCCAGGCGCTGAGCTTTTCAAACCAGGGTTCAAAATAACGGGCCTGCATTTTACGACCGTCGACCGTTTTGCTGGCCACGCCCTGCAGGCAGATCTCACGCAGCTCTTGAGCCCATTGCAGCCAGGGGGCTTTAAGCTGCACCAATGCCTGGCGGCGCTCCAGCAAGCAGGCCTCGATCATTTGTGCAGGCGTTTGTTCAGCATTGGCTGGCTGGCGCGAGCTACCAAACAACGCTCGCACGCGCGGCATCAAGGCGGCGGGGCCGCTCCAGTTGGCACGCACCCAGTTCAGCGCGTCGCCGTGCATGGGGTAGCAAAACAGCCGCCAGTAATCGCGCAGCACTTCGCCCAGCAAGTCGCTGTGATCGGTTTCCAGGGTCTGGGTAAACAGGCTGCCGCTATCGAAAGCGTGCTCGCGCAACATGCGCTGGCACCAACCGTGAATGGTCGAGACCGCAGCCTCGTCCATCCATTGGGCGGCGATATCCAGACGCCCGGCGCAAGCAGCCCACTGCTCGGGAGCAAACTGGTCACGCAGTTCTTCGACCAAGGCATCCGGCGCGTCGATCTCGCCACGAAAATAGCGTGCGGCTTCTGCCAGGCGGGTACGGATGCGGTCGCGCAGTTCTTTGGTGGCAGCATCAGTAAAGGTCACCACGAGAATTTGCGGTGGTAATAGCTCACGGCCAAAACCGGATTCTACGCCGCCATGCCCCAAAATCAGGCGCAGGTAGAGTGCCGAGATCGTGAAGGTTTTACCGGTGCCTGCACTGGCCTCGATCAATTGGCTGCCGCGCAGGGGAAATGCCAGGGCCAGCGGTAATGTTTGCTCGCTCATTAGCGGGATGCCTCGCTGTTTAATGAGCGCCAGGGCGCATCAAAAAGGGGTCGATAGAGGGCATCGCACCACTCTTCGAATTCGTCGCCAGCCATCAAGGCCGCATAGTCAGGAAACTGCCGGGCCAGGGCGGCGCTTTCACGGCGCTCGCCGTCACTGGTTTGGCCATCACCCTCATAGGCTTTTTGCGCCGCCGCATCGGCCTTGGCCGGATCTGTCTGGGCCAGCCAGGCAAAAGCAGTTTTTACCGCGACAGGCAGCGGGTGGCTCATCCCGACTTTCCAGGCAGTGAGCAAGTTGCCAAGAATCTCCCGGGCCTGCCTGGTGTCCAGAGGTTCGAGCAGCAAGGTGTCATCACTGGCCACCAGGGCGGTCGTCATCTGCAGGCCACAGGCGCAGGCTGCCAGATGGTTTACCCATGGCCGGGTCAAACGGTGCCATTTCCGGGTTTTGATCGCACCAATGCTATTAGGAATAGTGGTTACAGACAGTAAGCCCTTGTCGCTACGCTGATGCAGATTGCCGAGCCAGCCTTCCAGCGTCAGACCTTGATCCTCAAAACTGACAGGCAACGCGCTGTTTAGCGGTGTAGGCCAAAGAGCCAGCAGTTGCTGATAGCGCTGTAGTACATCTGGTAATGGCTCGATTAATTCGTGTTGCAGGCACTCTCCAAACCCGGCCATGGGCAGCAAACCGCTGCCTTGCAGGCGCTGGGCACGGGTATGCAAGGCGCTTTCCAGTTGATCCGGCTGCGCCAGTGCAGCTTCAAGCAGGCTGTCGCTCAAGGTGTAGCGCTGCAATGCGTCGAGTACGAAAGGTTCTTCATCGGCCAAAGGTACTTCCGCTGCCTCAAAGAATACTTTCAGGCGCTGACTAAAGAAGTGGCGCACTGGGTTTCGCAAAAAATCCTGTAACTGCGTCAGGTTCAGTGGTTCTTCCTGGATATGCGCGCCAAGCGTGCCGGGGCCAACGGGCTCCGGTTGTGGCGCATGCAAGCGCTGCCATTCACGCGCATAGCTGAACAGGTTAGGGTTGCCTTCATGAAAGTAACGAGTGCTAAAGGGTTGCAGTGGGTGCTCTTGGGTCATGGCCTCAAGCAGGTCGCCGCCCCCTTGCAGATGCCAACCACTGGCAAGGTGGTCACGCAGCTGGCCAATCAGGACACAGGCCGGACGCTCGCTGTTGTCGCGAATACTGCGCCCTACCCAGCTGATATAAAGCTGATCACGAGCCGAAAGCAGCGCTTCAAGAAGCAGGTAACGGTCATCTTCACGGCGCGAACGGTCGCCCGGGCGGTAATCGCTGCCCATCAGATCGAAGTCCAGCGGCGGCTGGGCTCGCGGGTAGTCGCCGTCGTTCATGCCCAGCAGGCATACCAGCTTGAAGGGGATGGCCCGCATCGGCATCAGGGTGCAGAAGTTGACCGCCCCGGCCAGGAAGCGTTGTGACAACTTGCCCTGGTCAAGTCCGGTAAGCCAGGCCTCGCGTACTACGGTCAGCGGTAACTCATCCTGCAGACCAACCAGTTCACAGGTTTCGAGCCAGGTTTCGCGCAGCTCTTCAAGCTGGGCCAACAGGTAGTCGTCGTGCTCTGTTTCGGCCTGGAAAAACAGCTGCACCAAAGCCTGCAGGCGCTCGCCCCAGAGCTGCGGCAATGCCGGTTGCGAGAGCTCCTGATGAGCGATTTCCAACGCATCGAGCAAAGCTACCAGCGGGCCGATCAGTACGGCATCCAGCCCCCCGATCTCATCGTAGGGCTCAATACCATCGCAGGCCTCACCACTGCCTACGGCATACCCGAGCAACATGCGGCGCAAACCAAAACGCCAACTGTTTTGCTCCAGTTGCTCGGGCAAACCAAGACCGGCACGCTGCTGCGCATTCAACCCCCAGCGAATGCCAGCGCCTTCAATCCAGCGATGCAAGGTTGGCAAGTCGCGCTCTTGCACCTTGAAACGGGCGCGCAGTGATGGCACGTCGAGCAAATCCAGGATTTCACTGACGGGGAAACGGCTGTCAGGCAATTTAAGCAGGTGTTCGAGAGCGATCAGCAATGGATCACGACCACGCTGCCCCTGGTCGGCCAGGGTGTAGGGAATAAAGCGTCGATCATCACGTTCGATTTGCCCAAAAACAGCACGGATATGCGGCGCGTAACTGTCCACATCCGGCACCATCACAATCACATCACGTGGCTGCAACTGAGGGTTCTCGCTGAAACGTGCGAGCAACTGGTCGTGCAGGATCTCGACTTCACGCTGCGCACTATGCGCAACATGGAAGCGTATTGAGCGATCCTGTGCCAGATCGATGGCGGGCCATAGCTCCCGGGTTTCGTTGAGCGGGCGCAGCTCAAGAATATCGTCCTGCAACTGGTTGAGCAGGTTAAGCGGTTCAACTTCGCTGAACAGGTCGATACGGCCATCGCGAAAAGCTGCGCGATAACTGTTGGGCTCGTCGTAGCTGTCGAGCAGGTTGATATAGTCACGGCCTTGTTTACCCCAGGCAGCCAGCAAGGGATGGGCATGCTGATGCAGGGTATCCAGATCAAGTGCTGTAGGCATGCCGCTTTTGCGGGCCTGACGTTTGTACTGATGACGCAGCAGATCTTTATCGGCAACGATGTCAGACCAATGATGGCGGCAAGGGTTGTGCACACACAACAATACCTGGCTGAAGCGGGCGAGCCCGGCCAGGGCTTCAAGTGCCTGAGCAGGCAGTGACGAGATGCCAAAAACGATCACCCGCGCGGGCAAGCCGGGCGGGGCTTGCTCGAGGCTGTTGATCTTGTCCATAAAACGCTGATGAACGCCGGCACGGCTCTGTGACATGCCCTCTTCACCTACATCGAGCAGAAGCGCACGCCACAACTCGGCCTGCCAGCAGTTAGCCGGGCTCAGGGCCGGGCTTTCGCCCCGGGCGTTACGCAATTGATGACGACCTGCGGCCCAGTCCTCAAGCCAGTCGGCGCGATACACCTGATATTGGTCGAACAGGTCGGCAAGACGCTCAGACAGCTGATAGCGCTTGCGCAGATCGGTGTCGTGAGTCAGGAAGCGCTGCAGGGGTTCGAAGTGCGGCTGATCGATAAGGGCAGGCAGCAGGCGCATCAGACGCCAGGTCAGCGGGGCTTTATCGAGCAATGACTTGGCGGGGATTTCTTCACTGCCCAGTACCAGCCGATAGAGCTGCCACAAAAAACTGCCGGGCAACTGCACGTCCACGGCTGCAGCAATACCGCAGCCGCCGAGGTCGTCGTCGCGGGCATCTTCGGCAAGAGCCAGCTTTAACCATTGGGCGATGCCGTTACTCTGCACCAAAGCAATTTCGTTCTCCAGAGGAGCCAGCGGGTAAAGGCGCATCCAGCTGACAACCAGGCTGCGTAACTCATCGAGGCGGTTGCCATGAACCACCATAAAACCCGCATTGAGAGGCGTAGCAACCGACATGACGGCATCCTTAGGAGAAAGCGAAATCCAAAGGCGAACCTTAACATTGCTCGGCAATGGAGGCTTGAAGCTGCGGCTGTTTTTCTGCCCACAAAAACAAACCCCCTGTCTGCGTGAGCAGACAGGGGGTTTGGAATTTAATCTTGACGATGACCTACTCTCACATGGGGAAACCCCACACTACCATCGGCGATGCAT
>NZ_JAFCUZ010000007.1:0-186972 GCF_049896805.1 Pseudomonas sp. TWR1-1-3
CATCAACCACTTGCGCTTTCGATCTCTCGTTAGCGGGAGGCGAATTCTACAGCGTTACACGCTGCTGTCAACACCTCATTTCCTGCTTCGATGACTTGAAGCTGACACCGCCGAAAACCGTCCAACTCATTGAAACTAAAGGAGTTTTCCGTTTCGACTGCGCCGGAAGTGGGGCGAATTATAGACAGTTACAATTCCGAGTCAAGCATTAATCGAAACTATTGATCTGTGAGCGCCTATAGCGTGAAAAACGCCAGAAGTTGCGCACTATATTGCACATTCTCAATCAGTTAAGCATCATGCCTGCCTTAAAGCCCCTCAAACCCAGGCACACTCCGTAATGACAAAGCTCCCCCGCAACCTGATGGCGACGCTTTTCCCTGTTGGCTTGCTGCTTATTGCCATGGCTTCGATCCAATCGGGTGCATCGCTGGCTAAAAGCATGTTCCCCATCATTGGCGCCCAAGGAACAACCAGTCTGCGCCTGGCATTCGCCAGCATTATCATGTTTCTGATACTGCGCCCCTGGAGAGCCAGGCTCAGCGCAAAATCCTTAAAAACCGTGATTGTTTACGGGATAGCGCTGGGGGGGATGAATTTCCTCTTCTATATGTCATTGCGCAGCGTTCCGCTGGGTATTGCTGTGGCCCTTGAGTTCACGGGACCTTTGGCCGTGGCTATTTACACCTCCCGCCGGCCGATCGACTTCATATGGATAGGTCTGGCAATCACCGGACTGCTGCTACTCATACCTTTTGGTGAAAGCACGCAAGGAATCGACCCTGTCGGCGCGGGTTACGCGTTGAGCGCCGGGGTCTGCTGGGCACTGTACATTCTTTATGGGCAACGGGCCGGAGCGGATAATGGCGTGCAGACCGCTGCTTTAGGCGTAATTATTGCAGCACTTTTTTTCGCACCTATAGGTGTGTACCACGCTGGCGCCGCATTATTGACTCCAGGCCTGATTCCCATAGCCATTGGCGTAGCCCTTATGTCCACCGCTCTGCCCTACACACTTGAGATGATCGCCCTGACACGCATGCCAACTCGAACATTTGGCACACTGATGAGCATAGAACCCGCCTTCGGAGCACTGTCGGGCCTGTTGTTTCTGAATGAGATCTTGTCATTTACGCAATGGATGGCCATTTCCTGCATCATCATGGCTTCGATCGGGGCGACTTTAACCATGTGCAACCATTCCACACCTGTTGCTACTGACAAAAAAGGCGCCAGTTGACACAGTTATTGTAATTGACTCTCATTTAAGGGATGTTTGTCACTCCAGATTCATCAGGCCGATTCAGGATACGGACATCTACAGGGGCCACGGACAGGCAGCCTCACACATGCGTATCCCGTAAACCCGATGCAAACGCTTAAGGACAGGAATGAAACGTATTTTGGTAGCTTTAGCCGTACTTGCTTTAACCGGCTGCGCTGCAACCTCCGAAACCTCCGTCAAGCATGGCAAGCGAGGCCTGCATATCAATTGTTCGGGATTGTCCTCCTCGTGGAACAAATGCTATGCCGAAGCCGACAAGTCTTGCGGAACCAAGGGATACCGGGTGATTGCCAAATCGGGTGATGCGGCCGAAGAGCCAGGGGACTACCCGTTCGGCCTTAACCCCGCGGGTTATACCAGTCGCAGCATGATTGTCATCTGCAGGTAGTAACACCTGTTGCCATGCTGTCGACCCGACCGGCAGCATGGCATCAAGATCAGCGCTTGATCGCGACGGGTGCCGTACGAACCTGCAACCACTCCAGAGCGGCGCCTGCAAGCAGCGGACTCAAACGCTCGAGAACCTGGGCGTGGTAGCCATCAAGCCACTCGACCTCCTCACGCGTCAGCAATGATGGTTCCAGACAGCGAGTGTCAATCGGACATAGCGTCAGGGTTTCAAACTTCAGAAACACTCCAAACTCCGAATCACCCGCTTCCCGGTTCAACACCAGGTTTTCGATGCGCACCCCCCAACGACCCGGACGGTATGTCCCCGGCTCGATCGAGGTAATCATCCCCGGCTGCATTGCCGTGTGCGGCGCCGGTGCAGCCTGATAGGCGATAACCTGTGGCCCTTCGTGCACGTTCAGGAAGTAACCGACGCCATGCCCAGTGCCGTGCCCGTAATCGACGTTTTCAGCCCAGATCGGGGCCCTGGCAATCGAGTCCAGCAAAGGCGAGAGGATGCCCTTTGGAAAGCGAGCACGAGACAAAGCGATCACGCCTTTTAGTACACGGGTGCAGTCACGTTTTTGCTCATCGGTCGGCGTGCCGACGGGAACCATGCGCGTGATATCGGTCGTGCCCCCCAGGTACTGCCCGCCCGAGTCAATCAACAGCAAGCCGTCACCTTCAATGACTGCATGTTCTTGTTCGGTGGCATGGTAATGGGGCATTGCGCCATTGGCATTAAACGCAGCAATGGTGTTGAAACTCAGTGATACAAACCCGGGACGACGGGCACGGGCCGCGGTCAGCTGTTCATCAATCGTCAGTTCGGTAATGCGCTCACGCCCAAAAGCCGTTTCCAGCCAGGCAAAAAACTCACACAGTGCAGCACCATCCTGCTCCATGGCCTGGCGAATATGAACGGCGTCATCAAGACTCTTTTGCGACTTGGACAGGGTCGTAGGGTTCAAACCCTCAACCAGCTTCACTTCAGGCTTCAGGTGGCCGATCAGCCCGCAGGTCACGCGGACAGGGTCTACCAGCAACCGGGTAGTGGCCGGCAAGGACGCCAGCGCCGCATTGATCCCGGTGTAGTCGCACAGCTCTATGCCTTCGCGGGCCAGGGTGCCACGCAGTTCGGCACTGACCTTGTGCAGATCGACAAACAAGGTAGCCCGGGCCTCCTCGATTAATGCAAACGACACGAATACAGGGTTGAAAGAGACATCCGAGCCACGCAAGTTGAACAACCAGGCGATGTCATCCAGGGTTGCAATGAAATGCGCGTCTGCTTTGCGCTGCTTGAGTGTTTCGCGCAACTGCTGGAGCTTGTCGACCCGACTGACCGTCGCTTGTGGTGGCAAGTGCTCATACACCGGCTGCACCGGCAGTGTTGGCCGATCCTGCCAGACAAGGCCAAGCAAATCGATATCCGTGCGCAAGGTTGCACCGCGCTCCTTGAGCCGGCTTTCAAGGGTTCGTGCTGAAGCCAGGGCAAGAACGGCGCCATCAACGCTAACCGTTGCACCTTCTGGCGTTTGTTCAGCCAGCCACTCCAGAGGACCCGGCTGCCCGGGCAACAGTTTGACCAGTTCAATGGTGCTGCCACTGAGCTCTTTACCCGCTTGCTCCCAGTAACGGCTGTCAGCCCACACGCCGGCGAAGGTCGGCGTGACAATCAATGTGCCCACTGAACCGTAAAAGCCTGACAGCCACTGACGGCCCTGCCAGTAGGCAGGCAAGTACTCCGAAAGATGGGGATCGGCCGAAGGCACGAGAAGCGCATGGATCCCGTGCTGGCTCATCACTGCCCGGGTGCGTTTCAATCGCTCCACAACAGACCCCGAATTCAACACCTGAGTACTCATTTATTCTCCTGCCAGTCACTGGTAATTATTATTCGTCGCTGATGATGGATCAGCCATCAAGGTTGGGCAACCGCCCAAAAAGGTGCGGGCGCTGCTGCGCAAGCCTTGATTGCCTTTGCAGCTACATCGATGTCCTGCTCGCGGGTGAAGCGGCCAAGGCTCAGGCGGATGGTACGCCCGGCCTGGCGTGCATCATGCCCCAGCGCCAGCAGCACATGGGAAGGCGCATTGCTGGCCGAGTTGCATGCCGACGTTGCCGAGTACGCCAGCTCGCTACTCAAGGCAGCGCTGTTAAAGTGTCCTTCGCTGAAGGTCAGGCTCAAGGTATGAGGAATACGTTGGGTCGGACAACCATTGCATTGCAGGCCCGGCACATCGGCCAGTTGTGCAAGCAAACGCTGACGCAATTCACGAATATGCTCCAGCTCTTCGGCAAACGACTGGTTGGCCAATGCAAAAGCTGCGCCCATACCGGCAATTTGATGCGTCGCCAGCGTTCCAGAACGCAAACCGGACTCATGCCCACCACCGTGAATCTGCGCCTGCAAGCGATCCTGTGCCCGCGAGCCCACATACAACGCGCCGATACCTTTGGGGCCATAAATCTTGTGCCCCGAAAACGACATCAGATCGACGGCCCACTCATTCAGGTCGATGGCTACTTTGCCTGCACCTTGCGCAGCATCTACGTGAAACAACGCACCATGCTCGCGCACGCGACGGCCAATCTCCGGGATGTCATTCACCGTCCCCAGTTCATTGTTGACCAGCATCAGCGACACCAGCAGCGTATCTGCCCGCAGGGCGGCGCTGACCTGATCGGCGCTGACAAGCCCGTTGGCATCAGGTGCCAGGTAGGTCACGTCAAAGCCTGCATCCTGTAAAAAACGCGCGGTATCCAGCACCGCTTTGTGCTCGATCTGGCTGGTGATGATATGCCCGCGCAACTGGCCACCGGCCTGTGCCACACCTTTCAGGGCCAGGTTGTTGGACTCGGTAGCGCCCGAGGTCCAGATGATCTGCTCCGGCCTGGCATTGATCAGTTGCGCGACCTGCTTTCGGGCCAGTTCTACCGAATGCCGGGCTTGCTGACCAAAGACGTGGGAGCCGGAAGCTGGATTGCCAAAGTTGCCTTCAAAGCCCAGGCATTCGACCATCACCTGGATGACACGAGCGTCCACGGGAGTGGTGGCCGCGTAATCGAAATAAAGAGGTCGCTTGTTCATTGTTCAAATCCACTGAGCGCTTTCCTGAATCAGGGCGTCCCTGATTCAGGATTAATGAGACCACTTGAAAATGCGGCCGTTAGAAATAACTGATTGAGCCGGGTGAAAACAGGTAAATCAGAGAAAACCCTCCCAGGCTCAATCCTAAATTAAGGAGGCCTGGAAAGCAGTGTCTTATAAAGCGCTAAAAACACGTCGCGATGCAAGTCCGATATGCAATATCGATATATAAATATGGAATTAGGTTAGTTTACGGAATAACAAAATAACTTTATAAAGCTGCCTCCGGCTTTCCTTTTGTGGGCAGAGCCCCTGTTAAAAGGAGCTGTCAATGCAGCTTTTAACATTACCTGCCACCCCGGCACTGGCCACGTCCATACGCGCCACGGCCCAAGTATTTGAAGACCCAGCGTCCAAAGCGCTGTTGACGCACTTGCAACAAATTGCCCCCAGTGATGCCAGTGTGCTGATCATTGGAGAAACCGGCACCGGCAAGGAACTCGTTGCACGCCATATCCATCAGCTCAGCCACCGGCACCAGCAGCCATTCGTGGCGGTCAACTGCGGGGCGTTTGCCGAGTCACTGGTTGAGGCTGAGTTGTTCGGCCATGAAAAAGGTGCTTTCACGGGCGCCCTGAGTGCAAAATCCGGCTGGTTTGAAGAGGCCGATGGCGGCACGTTGTTTCTGGATGAAATCGGCGACTTGCCGCTGGCCATCCAGGTCAAGCTGTTGCGCGTCCTGCAAGAACAAGAGGTTGTGCGGCTGGGTTCGCGCAAAAGCACCCCGATCAACGTTCGGGTGCTGGCTGCCACCAACGTCAACCTGGAGCAGGCCATCGATGCCGGACATTTCCGCGAGGATCTCTACTACCGCCTGAATGTTGTCAGCCTTGCGTTGCTGCCCTTGCGCGAGCGACCTGGAGATATTCTGCCGCTGGCCCGCCACTTCCTGAAAACCTATCGCCAACGCCTGCCCCACGGGCCAACGGCCCTGAGCGAGTGCGCCGAGCAAGTCCTGGTGCATCACCCCTGGCAGGGCAATATTCGCGAGCTGGAAAACGTCGTGCACCACAGCCTGCTGCTGTGCCGCAACCAGACCATCACGGTGCAGGACCTGCGCCTGTCCCAGTCACGCAGCAGGCGCCAGGACTTGCCGACGCAACAACCGGTTCAACACACTACCCGGGATCTGTTGCAGCGCGCATTTCGCAAGCTTTTCGAAGAAGAACCGGGAGCCCTGCATGAAACCGTCGAAGACGCCCTGCTGCGCAGCGCTTATGAATTTTGCCATCACAACCAGGTGCACACGGCCAAATTGCTGGGCTTGAGTCGCAACGTCACCCGCACCCGGCTGATCAAGCTCGGTGCACTATCAGTCAACGTCCGGCGGATGGATGCCGACGCTCTCGTCTATTAATAGAACACCCGCTGACGCAATTGCCTGACCATAGCGCCAAACGATCCCCATGATCGTTCATGGCGCCGTCGGGCAATCACAAAAGCCCTATCGCCGCTGTTCTCGCTTATCGGTAAGATGACGTCCTTCCCGCGCGCCTGCGCTGTACGTCCCGCCGAATTAAGTCGATCCCATGCCTTTTGAACTCAGCGTAGATTTGACCACCCTCGCCATTCTGGCCGCCGTTGCTTTTGTTGCCGGTTTTATCGATGCCATCGCAGGTGGTGGCGGCTTGCTCACCACCCCTGCCCTGCTCACCGCAGGCTTGCCGCCACATCTTGTGCTGGGGACCAACAAACTCAGTTCGACCTTCGGCGCAGCCACGGCGAGCCTTACCTTCTACCGTCGCAAACTGTTCCATCCCCGCGAGTGGAAACTGGCCATTTTCGGCACCCTGGTCGGCAGCCTGATTGGCGCAACTGCCGCCCATTATATGCCCGCAGAGTGGCTCAACAAGATGCTGCCGGTGATTGTCTTCGGTTGCGGGATTTACCTGTTGTTTGGCGACACCCCAAAAACACCCGTCGACAACGACGCGCCGATCAAAAAGAAATGGCAATTGCCGCAGGGTCTGGGCCTGGGGTTCTATGATGGCGTGGCCGGCCCGGGCACCGGTGCGTTCTGGACTGTCAGCAGCATGCTGATGTACCCCATCGATCTGGTGAAGGCCAGCGGTGTGGCCCGCAGCATGAACTTCGTCAGCAACATTGCAGCGCTGTCGGTGTTTATCTTTTCCGGGCATGTGGACTGGATAATCGGCCTGACCATGGGCTTTGCAGTGATGGTCGGCGCTTACTTTGGCGCCCGCAGCGCGATCAGCGGCGGCGCCAAGTTTATTCGTCCGGTATTTATTACCGTAGTCCTGGGCCTGACCGTGCGCCTAGCCTGGCAGCACTGGTTCGGCATGGCCTAAGCGCCGCGCCACATACAGGTCGATAAGATAACGCGCAATCGAGCGCGACGCCGGCAACGGCGGTAATTGATGCACATTGAACCACTGCGCATCTTCTATCTCATCGGCCTGGGGCACAATCTCGCCCCCGGCATATTCCTCGTGAAACCCCAGCATCATCGAGTGCGGGAACGGCCAGCACTGGCTGCCCACATACTGGATGTTCCTGACCTCCAGCTGCACTTCTTCGCGCACTTCACGAATCAGGCAATCCTCGGCCGACTCGCCTGGCTCGGCGAAGCCCGCCAGGGTGCTGTAAACCCCCGGCACAAAGCGCGGCGAACGGGCCAGCAGCACTTCATCACCACGGGTAATCAACACGATCATACTCGGCGATATGCGCGGGTAACTGCGCAAGTCACAGGTAGCGCAGTACATCGCCCGCTCCCTTGACACCTGCGTCATGGCCTGCCCGCAACTGCCGCAAAAACGATGTTCACGAGCCCAGGTGCCGATTTGCGCGGCATAACCCAGCACTTTATAAAGCGTGTGGTCGTCGCCCAGCATAAAGGCGCGCAAGCCCTGCCAATGGCAGCCCTCTACCTGAGCGGCGCCCTTGAGCTCCAGCAAATATACCGGCTCGCCGTCGAGGTGGCCGATGCCATGCTCGGCCAGTACCGGCAAGTTCTGGCGTTTGAGCCATTCGCGAGGGAACAGCGGGCCATTGTCATCATTCAGAAAACCGTCGGGGCCGCGCGCCACGGCCCAGCCGCCAGTCAGGTCTGTATCCAGTACTGCCGTGATCCAACGCGGTGTCATCAAGTGATCCTTGTTCAGGTTACAAAGCCTTCAATCGAGAAATTCGGGTTTCTGCTTGGTCATATGCGCGGTCATTGCCAGGCGCAGATCGCTGGATTGCAGCATCGCAGCATTCCACGTCGCAACATATTCCAGGCCATCCTCCACTCGGTGATCGCGCATATAGCCGATCATCTGCTTGGTGCCAGCAATGGCAATCGGCGATTTACTGGCGATTTCCTGGGCAATCGCCATAACGCCCTCAAGCAACGCCTGTTGATCACTGTAGACCCGGTTTACCAGGCCGATGGCGCGAGCTTCATCTGCCGCGACCATTCGCCCGGTATAGGCCAGCTCGCGGAGCATGCCATCACCGATGATACGCGGCAGGCGTTGCAGTGTCCCGACATCGGCGGCCATGCCCATATCGATTTCCTTGATCGAGAACTGTGCATCTTCAGCGGCGTAGCGCATGTCGCAGGCGGCAATCAGGTCTATCGCCCCGCCAATGCAGTAACCCTGAACCGCCGCCAGAACTGGCTTGCGGCACTGGTCGACGGCAGTGAACGAGGCCTGCATTTGCAGGATTTTTCGTCGCAGCATGCGGGCGTTGCGCCCCACATCCTTGCCCATTTCATTGGCCACCGACGCCAGCAGCATCAGGTCGATGCCGGCCGAGAAATGCTTGCCCGCCCCACTGAGCACCACCACACGCACCGCGTCAGTTTCATCAATCCACTGGAAGATATCGATGATTTCGGACCAGAACGCAGCATTCATCGCATTGACCTTTTCAGGTCGATTGATCTGTACATGGGCGATATTGCCGTTCAACTCAACCTGAAAAGCCTGGTAATCGGACATAACCTGAATCCTTTGCGGGGCGCCGTCGCCGGCCGATAAGCGGCGGACTATAACAAGGCTTGCAGGCTGCAGGCAGGCCGCGATCACGCCAAAATACGGACAAAACGACCTGTCACAGCCCCCTTCAGCGCGTCAGGATAAACCGCTCGATCGCCTGGGCAACGCCATCTTCAGTATTGCTGCCGGTGACATGCATCGCCTGCTCGCGAATAGGCGCATCGGCCTGGCCCATGGCAATCGACAGCCCGGCACGCTGGAACATGGCCGGATCATTGCCGCCATCTCCTATCGCCACCGTGCGCTCAAGAGGCACACCCAGGTGTTCGGCCAGCGTGGCAAGGGCATCGCCTTTATTGGCCCTGAGCGCGGTGATATCAAGATAACGGGCCTGGGAGCGGCTGGCAGAGGCCTCCCCATGCAGTAACTGCTGCAAACGCTGCTCCAGCTCGACCAACAAGGGTGCATTGCCGGTAGTGGCCACGATCTTGTCCACCCGGTGCAGGTAGGGTTCAAAACTCTCGACTACCAGCGGGGCATAACCCAGGCCCTGCTGCTCGTGGGCAACCATCGGCCCCGTCGGGTCGCGCAACAGCCACTCATCGTCGGCAAACACCCAGACCTCAACGTCATGCCCGGCCAAAAACTCGAGTGTCTTGAGTACGGCCTGGTACGGCACATGGTGGGACTGCAGCACGCTGCCATCGGCGTTGACCAGCACCCCGCCATTGAACCCGGCAGTCGGCAGCTCAACCCCCAACTGCCGGATATAATCGCGCATGGCCCGTGGCGGGCGGCCGGTAGCCAGGGTGAAATGAATGCCGGCGGCCTGCAGCGCCTTGACTGCCGCCAGGTTGCGCGGGCTGATACTGTGATCAGGTAAAAGCAGGGTGCCATCCATGTCACACAACACCAGCTCAATCGGGTTTTGCTTCACGTCACTCATCCTATGTTGAGCCAGACACGCCCATCGCGACCCAGCAATTCTTTAGCGGCCTCAGGACCGTCTTCACCGGCCTTGTACGGTTGCACGTCCGTTTGTTCCTGCCACGCGTCCAGAAAAGGTTGCACACCCCGCCAGCCGTTTTCAATGTTGTCCGCACGTTGAAACAAGGTCTGGTCGCCAGTAAGGCAGTCGTAGATCAAGGTCTCGTAGCCTGTTGAAGGCTGCATTTGGAAAAAGTCCTTGTACGCAAAACCCAACTCGATATTGGCCATTTTCAGCCCCGGCCCGGGTTGCTTGGCCTGCAGGTCAAACCACATGCCTTCATTGGGCTGGATCTGGATCCGCAAATAGTTGGGCTGCAACCGTTCAACGTCGGTATCACGGAATTGCGCGTAAGGGGCAGGCTTGAAGCAGATGGCGATTTCGGTGTCCCGCGCACTCATGCGCTTGCCGGTGCGCAGATAAAACGGCACGCCCACCCAGCGCCAGTTGTCGATCATCACCTTGAGCGCGACAAAGGTTTCGGTGCTGCTGTCGGCCGCCACGTTGTTTTCCTGGCGATAACCCACCACCGGCTTGCCGCCGGACTCACCCTGAGTGTACTGCCCGCGCACCGAGTTCTTCAGCGCATCCTCTTTGGACCAGGGGCGGATTGCGCCAATCACCTTGGCCTTCTCACCGCGCACCGCATCGGCACCAAAGGCCGCAGGGGGCTCCATCGCGACCATCGCCAGCAGTTGAAACAGATGGTTGGGCAACATGTCGCGCAAGGCGCCGGTGTGTTCGTAAAAACTGCCACGTGTCTCAACCCCGACGATTTCTGCCGCCGTGATCTGCACATGGTCAATGTAATGATTGTTCCAGAAAGCTTCGAAAAGCCCGTTGGAGAAACGGCTGACCAAAATGTTCTGGACGGTTTCCTTGCCCAGGTAATGGTCAATCCGGTAGATCTGCTTCTCGCTCATGACGCTCAGCAGGCATTCGTTCAATGCCTGGGCTGTTTGCACGTCAGAGCCAAAAGGTTTTTCAATGACTACCCGGCGAAAAGCCTCCGGGGTTTCCTTGAGCAACCCGCTGGCGCCCAGCCGCTGCACGACTTCGCTGAAAAAGCGCGGTGCAGTGGCCAGATAGAACACCGCATTGGCGGTGCCACTGGCGAAAATCTTCTGTTCCAGCGCCGCGTAGGTACTGTCATCGAGAAAATCGCCCTGCACATAGCTGATGTTCTTCGCCAGCGAGGCCCATAGAGCGGCATTCAAGCCCTCGCCGTCAGGATGATCCACTTTGCTGGACGCTTCATTGCGAATGAAGTCTTCCAGCTTTTTGGCAAATCCCTCATCACTGATCGCATTGTGGTCGACGCCCACAATGCGCAGGCCACCGTCCAGTAAACCATCACGACTCAAGTTGTACAGCGCCGGCATCAGCAAGCGCTTGACCAGATCACCGTGGGCACCAAACAAAAACAGAGTGGTGGGCGGCGCAGGCTTGGCATCAGGTTTACTGGACAGATCGGTCATTTTTTAGGCGTCTCCACGTGGCCGCCGAAACCAAAGCGCATGGCTGACAACAATTTGTCGCCATAGAGGCTTTGCTGGCGTGAACTGTAGCGGGCAAACAGGGCTTGCGACAACACTGGCACCGGGGTCGACTGCTCCATTGCGGCCTCGATGGTCCAGCGGCCTTCGCCACTGTCTGCGACGGCGCCCGAGTAGCCATCCAGCGGCTCATCAGTGGCCAGAGCATCGGCGGTCAAATCCAGCAACCAGGAAGACACCACGCTGCCACGACGCCAGACTTCAGCGATATCACCCAGGTTCAGGTCAAAACGCTGCTCTTCAGGCAGGTTTTCACCGCCTTTCATCTTCATCAGGTTGAAACCTTCGGCGTACGCCTGCATCAAGCCGTACTCGATACCGTTGTGCACCATTTTGACGAAATGGCCAGCGCCAGCCGGGCCAGCATGGATGTAACCACGCTCGGCACGGTCATCGTCAGAGGTGCGATCCTTGGTCCGCGCAATATCGCCCATGCCTGGCGCCAGCGCTGCAAACAGCGGGTCCAGATGTTTCACGACAGCGCTGTCTCCGCCGATCATCATGCAATAACCGCGCTCCAGGCCCCACACGCCGCCCGATGTACCCACGTCAACGTACTGGATGCCTTTCTCGGCCAGCGACTGCGAACGACGAATGTCATCCTTGTAGAAGGTGTTGCCGCCATCAATGATGATGTCATCGGCGTCCAGCAACTCGCTCAAAGTCTCGATGGTGTCTTCGGTCGGCGCACCGGAAGGCAGCATGACCCAGACAGCACGGGGTTTGGCCAGGCCTGCGACCAGCGCTGGCAAATCGGCAACGGCGGTGGCGCCTTCCTGTTCCAGAGCGCTGACAAAGTCGGTATTGCGGTCAAAAACCACGGTTGTATGCCCATTGAGCATCAGACGCCGCGCGATATTCCCGCCCATACGGCCCAATCCAATAATTCCCAACTGCATGTACTGTTGCTCCCAACGACAAATAAATAGGTGTACAGCACCTCGGTGCAGCATTGCCCAAGGTGCCCGATCAGGATCAGCCCTGACACATGCTGCATAGTTTCGCACAAGCTGGAGGGCAGATTCCCGATTCAATACACTCAACAGACGGACGAAGCAGTAAAGACTGCAAAAAACGTAAAATTTTCAAGGTGCGACAAGACCGATCCATGTCTACCAGCCCGATCATGGGTGACAAAGTTTTCACATCCCCTTGGCGATACTTAAACACTTTGTGACTGCCCACTCTTGAGGCAGTACTCATGTGCTGTGCCTGGCTACATGGCACTGACCATTCAAGTAGTTATCAGCTGGAGCGCTGTATGGGGATGTTTAAACGCAGTAATACATCTGCGAAGGGATTCGATTGGGCAGGCCTTGGCTGGCTGTTCCTGTTCTTTTGGTATTTTTCCGGCATTACCCAACTGCTTATCCAGCTGACTGGCACTTCCGGGTTCTCAGGCTTTCGCCAAGCCTTTGTGATGAGTGCCATCTGGCTGGCCCCGATGCTGATGTTTCCCAGGCACACCCGGGCAATGGCGGCGGTCATTGGTGTCGTGCTGTGGGCCTGTTCGATGGCCAGCCTGGGCTACTTCTTTATCTATCAACAGGAATTCTCGCAAAGCGTCATCTTCATCATGTTCGAGTCGAACATCTCTGAAGCTGGCGAATACATGACCCAGTACTTTGCCTGGTGGATGGTGCTGGCATTCCTGGCACATACCGCCTTTGCGGTGTTTCTGTGGACCCGCCTGCGCCCGGTGTATTTGCCGCGCATGCAGGCCTGGGCTGCAGCGGTGGCCATATTGGTGGCGGTTATCGGCTACCCGCTGGTCAAACAGACGATCAAGCACGACAACCTGGCCACGGCCATGGAAAGCTTCGAAAGCCGTGTTGAACCTGCAGTACCGTGGCAGATGTTAGTAGCTTATCGCCGCTACCTGGAGCAACTGGACAACATGCAGGGCATGCTCGCCAGCGTCAGCAAGATCCCGCCGCTGACCAACCTCAAGGACAACGAGGCCGGCAAGCCGACTACCCTGGTACTGGTCATTGGCGAGTCCACCAACCGCCAGCGCATGAGCCTGTATGGTTATCAGCGCGAAACCACGCCAAACCTCGACAAGTTGCGCGATCAACTGGCCATTTTCGACAACGTGGTGACACCGCGGCCCTACACCATTGAAGCGCTGCAACAAGTGCTGACCTTTGCCGACGAAGAAAACCCCGACCTGTACCTGAGCACCCCGTCACTGGTCAGCGTGATGAAGCAAGCCGGTTACAAGACCTTCTGGGTCACCAACCAGCAGACCATGACCAAGCGCAACACCATGCTCACGACCTTCTCCGAGCAGGCTGACCAGCAGGTTTACCTCAACAACAACCGCAACCAGAACGCCCGCCAGTATGATGGCGACGTGATTGAGCCCTTCAACAAGATCCTGGCCGACAGCGCCCCGCGCAAGCTGATCGTGATTCACCTGCTCGGTACGCATATGAGCTACCAGTACCGTTATCCACCGACCTTCGACAAATTTGTCGACCGTAGTGGCGTACCCGCCGGTTTGAGCGATGCACAAGTACCCACCTACAACAGCTACGACAATGCCGTTCTGTACAACGATTTTGTTGTATCGAGCCTGATCAAGGACTTTGCCAAGACCGACCCCAATGGTTTCCTGCTGTACCTGTCGGACCACGGTGAAGACGTGTTCGACTCGGTCGGCCACGCGACGCTGGGCCGCAACGAGGCCAAGCCGACAGCCCCGATGTACACCATTCCGTTTATGGCCTGGGCCTCGCCCAAGTGGCGTGAAAACCATGCCTGGAATTTCGCTGCCGACCTCGGGCGACCTTACAGCAGCTCGCAGTTTATCCACACCTGGGCAGACCTGGCGGGCCTCAGTGCCGACGAACTGGACGACAAGAAAAGCCTGGTCAGCGACACGTTTGTCGCCCGCCCGCAGCTGATTGGCGACCCCTACTCGCGCCCACAAAAGGCCTTGATCGACTTCAGCCTGATCAAGCCCAAACAGCCCGCCCCTGCCAACGTGGTCCAGCAATAATCAACGTGCGGGGCGCACGGCGCGCCCCGCAGGTTTCCGACACTTCTTTACAAATAATTCTCTTTTCGCCTAACTCCGCGCCTTGTCATTCGTTTGAAGCACTGAACAACTTCATAACAACGACAAGGAGTCGGCAGCGATGTTCGCGCCAATCACCCGTTCCATGACCCTCACCCTCGGCCTCATCAGCAGCGCCGCATGCCCGCAATTACTGGCGGATACCGAGCAGGAAGAGGTCAAGAAAACGACCCGCTCACTGGAGCTGGGCACCACCAGCGTCACAGCCCAGGGCCTGGGTGCCACCACAGAAAATACCGGTTCCTACACCACGGGCTCGACCAGTACCGCGACCAAACTCAACTTGAGCATTCGCGAAACTCCGCAGTCGATCTCGGTCGTCACCCGTCAGGAAATGGACGACTTCGACCTCAACACCCTGACCGAAGCCATGCGCCATACCACAGGCATTGTGGTACAGCACAACGACTCGGACCGGGTCAGCTACTCGTCCCGCGGCTACACCATCAATAACTTCCAGATTGACGGCATGCTCAACACCTTCAGTTTTATGAAGACCGATGCCGACACCATTATCTACGACCGTATAGAAGTAGTGCGCGGCGCCACCGGCCTGACCACCGGCGCGGGCGACCCGTCGGGCACCATCAACATGATCCGCAAACGCCCTACCCACCAGTTGCAGGCCAAGGCCGGTGCTTCAGGCGGCAGCTACGACAACTATTACAGCTATGTCGATGTGGGCGGCCCGCTGGCCTTCGACGGCCGCCTGCGCGGGCGCACGGTGCTGGCCTATCGCGACAGCAAATCGTTTCGCGATATCTACGCCCTCAAGCGCGAAGTGGCTTACGGCATTCTGGAAGCCGACCTGAGCGACAGCACTGTTCTGGCCGTGGGTTACGACTACCAGGACAAGCAGGTAAAGGGTTCTTCTTGGGGCACCACACCTTACTGGACCGGCTCGGGCGACAAAGCCAATTTCGGGCGCTCGACCAACCTGGCGACTTCCTGGAGTTCATGGCCGATGAAGGACAAAACCGCCTTCGCCACCCTCGACCAGCAACTGGTCAATGACTGGCGCCTCAAAGCAGCCTACACCCATCGCACCAGCGACGCTGAAGGTAAGGTTTATTACGCCGGCGGCGGCTTCCCCAACCCCGATGGTACGGGCATGTCGGCCTATGCCAGCCACTTTATCGGCGAAGAGAAGATGAGCGCCGTTGACGTCAATATCTCGGGCACCTACCCCTTGTTCGGGCGTGATCACGAGTTGATGGTGGGTTATGGCCAGGCCAAGAACGACAACACCTCGCCCCTGATGGTTGACCTCAACCCGGACGACTACTACAACATCCCCAATTGGCAAGACATGAGCGCGATTCCCAAATATCAGGATTTCAATACCGGTATTGAAGGGACTCACGACGTCATCAAGCAGAAATCCGGCTACCTGGCCACGCGTTTTAACCTGACCGATCAATGGCATGCCGTACTGGGCACCCGGTATGGCAGCTGGCAAAGCTCCAGCACCAACTTCCCTGCCCCGAAAGTCAGCCAGACCCAAAACGATGTGATTACGCCTTACGCCGGCGTGCTGTATGACTTCACCGACGAGTTGACGGCCTACGCGAGTTATACCGACATCTTCAAGCCAACCACCAGCAAGGACGCCAGCAACTCCTACCTTGAGCCGGTGGTGGGCAGCAACTATGAGCTGGGGCTGAAGGGTAGCTTCTTGCAGGAGCGCCTCAACCTGTCGACGGCGGTGTTCTGGAGCAAGCAGGACAATGTGCCGGAAATCGATGACTCAGTACCACGCGGCCCCAAGGGCGAGGAATATTACAAATCGGGCGGCAAGGGCAACAAGATCAACGGTTTCGAAGTCGAGCTGGCCGGTGAAGTGATGCGCGACTGGAATATGCTTGCAGGCTACACCTACACCCATTCGCGCAACGCCGCAGGCCAGCGCATGAATACTGCAGCGCCCTTGAACATGCTGAAGATTTCGAGCACCTACCGCCTGCCTGGGGACTGGAATGCAATGACCGTGGGGGCGGCCGTCAACTGGCAAAGCGATATCTATCGTGCCGCCAATCGCCCGACCGGCGAGAAAAATGACAAAGGCAACCCGATTACCTTCAAGGAAGACATCACTCAGAAGTCCTACACCCTGGTCGACCTGATGGCCCGCTACAAGTTTGACGAACACGTCTCGGCATCCCTGAACGTCAAAAACCTGTTCGATGAAAAGTACTACGAAAACGTAGGTTTCTATAACGGCGTGTTCTGGGGTGATCCGCGGACGGTGAGCGTTGGCCTGGAGTGGACACTGTAGGCAGAGGAGGCAAACCTTGTAGCTCGTCAACTGCTACAAGGTTTTTCTACAGTTACAAATATTTGTTCCAGAACAGCATGCGCCCGTGCGCCGGGTCGAGCTGGCCTTCACTGAAACCGAACTTGCGATAGGAGCCTTGTGCCACCGGGTTGCCCTCGAGTACTTCGAGGGTGATCTTGCAGCAGCCGCGTTCGCGGGCGATGTCTTCCACCTTGAGCAACATCTTCTGGCTCAGACCCAGACCGCGAAACGTATCGACCACTGACACATCATGCACATTGACCAGGGGTTTGCCGGCAAAGGTGGAAAAGCCTTCAAAGCAGTTAACCAGACCCGCCGCCTCACCATTGACGAACGCCAGTACGCTGAAGGCATGAGGGCGCCTGGCAAGCTCTGCCGGCAAGTGCGCCAATACCGTTTGCGACAACGCTTCACCTCCGCCCATCGGGTCCCGGGCGTAGTGATTCAACACGTCCCTTAACGCCTGGGCATGAACCGGGTTGGTATAGTCTGCTTGCACTACGACGACATCCGACATTACGGGTTTTCCTTGACGAGTCCGGGCATTGGTTTGTTGTAACAACGCCAGACCTTATCGCGGCCCCGGCAATGCAGACAAGTGCCTGTTTCAGGGGTTGGCAGAAACATCCAGCATCGGCATCACACTGGCAAGCTGATTCACAAAACTGTCGGCATCCGTGTAAATCAGTACATGCCGAAACTGCGAGTTGTCCTTGCGATATTCGACCTCATCCGCAATGACCTCATCTGCCATTTTCTGACTGATCAACAACATATCATATTCATTGGTGGGTGCTGCCTTCAGGCTTACCAGCGCCTCGCCATGGTACAAAGGCGCGATCCGGTAATAGCCCAGAATATTAAGAGCCCTTTCTATTTTCAGAGCCTCGTTCGGGTCTGCATCGGCAATCAGTATTCGTAAAGATTTTGTTGGCATTGCAGCCTCGTCATCCATGTGATTGATTAGCTTGAGCATAATGTTCAAGTTCGTCAGCCAGCTGCTCCATACTGCTGTGAAGTGCATCGACCGCGACGGTGAGTTCTTCTGATTTTCCGGACTGGCAAACCGCTTCCAGTTGTTCGCAACACTCAATCAGCTTCCTGGCCTGAATAAGTCTGCCCCCTCCTTTGATGCCATGGGCCAGGGCCGCCAGGCCTGCGTAATCATCTTTCAAAAAGAGTTCGATCAGGGCAGTGAGATCGAGACGATTTCTTGTCGAAAGCTCTGCAAGAAGTGTATGAATCATCTGCTCATCACCCTGACTCAACTGTTTAAGATACGTCAGATCAATCTTATCGCCTCGATCAGATTCATCGGCATCGGTATATATCAGGTTCTGCGCCTGGCCAGTTGCCAGGCAGGCGCTCAAGTCTTTCAGGCTGATGGGCTTAAACAGGCATTGATCCATTCCCGCATCGAGGCAACGCTCAACTTCGCCGGGCTGTGCGTTCGCAGTAAAACCAAAAATCAGGCAAGGGGCCTTTCCCAGCTGCGCCTCTTCGGCTCGTATTGCCTGGGCCAACTGATAGCCATTGATGACCGGCATCGAGCAATCCGTAATTACCAGGTCGAAAGCCCCCTGCCGCCACGCCTTGAGGCCCAGCTCGCCATTCTCGGCGTCTGACACACGGTGCCCCAGATAGCTGAGTTGCTGGGCCAGCAGCATCCGGTTAGCCGGATAATCATCCACGACCAGAATGTTCAGCGACCGGGTAATGGCCGGGGCTTGCTCGAGGGCGTCTGCAGCTTGCTCTTCATGTTCAAGCAGAGGCACTACCATCATGATCTCAACTTGGGTGCCCAGCCCCTCAACACTGCTGAGGTGCAACTGACCTCCCATCATTTCGCAGAGCTCACGGCAAATCACCAGGCCCAGGCCTGAGCCCTGACGCGCAGATTGCGTGTTGTTACTGGACTGAACAAAAGGGTTGAACAGCAGGCTCTGGTCTTCCTCAGAAATACCCAAGCCGGTGTCCTTCACGCGCAAACAGATCGCTGTATGCTGCGCATCTGCAGCCAGCCCCAATGTCAATATCAGCCGGACCTCCCCCGTGTCCGTGAACTTGATGGCATTACTCAGCAAATTGGAAACGATTTGCTTGAAGCGTATCGGATCAATCAGCACATCCACATCCGCTGCCGGGCTCGATTCACAGACCAGGCTCAATTGCTTCTGCCGCGCCAGCCCATCAAACATTCGTGCCACGGCTTCTACCAGCGACTTGATATTTGAGCGTTTGGGGTGCAATGAAAGATGACCGGACTCAATGCGCGCGATATCCAGAATATCGCCAATCAAATCGAGCAACTCGTGGGCCGAGACTGAGGCCACTTCGATTGCGAAACGATCAATAACGCCTTGGTCGGCCTTTTTCATGGCCAATTCGAGCATGCCAATGACCGCATTCATGGGGGTGCGGATCTCATGACTCATGGTTGCGAGAAAGGTGGTCTTTGCCCGGTTTGCCGCATCGGCACTTTGCTTGGCAGCATTCAACTCATTCACCAGCTGCTGGCGCCTGCCTATGACTCTCTGCAAATAGGTAATCCATACAATGGCAACCAATAGCAACGCCGCGGCAATGGCAAACCCTCTTACAATCGCAGGACGGTTGCGCAGCCAGTAGCTCTCAACCTCTGGTGTGTCAGTGAACCAACGACCGGTCAGCTCACTCAAGTCTCCTGGAGTGATATTGAGCAAGGCCTTGTCCAGAATGGCGCTTAACTGCTGATCATTGCCGGCAGTGGCAAAACCGATCTGCTCGGGTTGAGTACCTACGGTGCTGGTGATTTTCAGCTGATTGTCAAAGCGTCGCGAAACCAGATAACGCGCATTGACCAACACGCTGATCGCGGCATCAGCGCTTCCCTCTGCCACCATGGCCAGGGCCGCAGGCGGGTTGTCTGCTTCCTGAATCTGAACCTGCGGATAGTTCTGCGCAATAAAGTCGCGCAGTACATTGCCGCGAACCATCACGACACGCCCGCCAGCCATTTCATCCAGGGTTTGAGGTCCCTCTGAGCCGATACGGGAAATAAGCACAAAAGGGGTTGTGAGGTAGGGCCGGGTAAAGCTCAGTTGATTTTCTCGGGCGGTACTGCTCGTGATAGCCCCCAACACATCGGCCTTGCCCGACTTGACCAGTTCAATCCCCTGCGCCAGCGTATACACTCGCACTGCCTCGAAATTAAGCCCTGTGCGTGTACTGATGCTGGATAAAAGATCGGCAATCAAGCCTTTGAACCTGCCTTGCTCATCAAAAAAGGACAGTGGCTGGAACGCATCATAAATTGCCACTTTTAACCGCGGATGCTCAGCTATCCAGCGCTGCTCGCTGGCTGCAGGGGTAAACTGCCATGGGGCATACGTTTTTGGCCCGTCGAAGCTCCAGCGGCGCAGAATTGTCATGCGGTCACTGGCTGGGATCGCCGCCAGCGCTGTATTGACGATACGCAGTAACCCCGGATTTTTACGATTCACCGCAAAGGCGAAGGGGTTGTCTTCCAGTCGCGAGAAATCGGCCAATTGCACATTGTTCA
This sequence comes from Pseudomonas sp. TWR1-1-3, assembly GCF_049896805.1. Classification (NCBI taxonomy): domain Bacteria; kingdom Pseudomonadati; phylum Pseudomonadota; class Gammaproteobacteria; order Pseudomonadales; family Pseudomonadaceae; genus Pseudomonas; species Pseudomonas sp. TWR1-1-3. The sequence goes on from NZ_JAFCUZ010000007.1 coordinate 20,240, forward strand.
GGTAGTTCTTGTGAATCAGGTAACTGGCACTAATAAAATCCCCAAGATATACATCCGCTTGGCCAAACGCCACGGCGCCAATGGCCGTCAGGGTTGACGGATACAACTGCAAGGTAGCTTTGGGGTAGAAGTCCTGGACCTTCTGCGGCGGCAGGTAGTGATCCAGCATGGCCACACGCAGCCCCGCCAGATCGACTGGCGGACGCTCCTGGTTACTGCTGCGGGTCACCAGAGAAGGTGAATCGTCTGCGTACGCACGGCTTAACACCAGCTCAGGATATTGCGCTTCGAAACCATTGGAACTGCTCAACAAATCCAGCTCACCACCCTTGAGCGCTTCTATCGCCTGCGGCCTTGAAGGGTAACGCTTGACCACAATGTCAGTGCGTAGCAACTGCGACAGCAGTTGCGCGTAGTCGGCCGTCAACCCTTCAAAGTCCTGACCGTTTACCGTCATTTCAAAAGGACCGTAGTCAGGTGCGGAGATACCCAGACGCAAAGGTCCGTGTTGCTTGAGCCACTGCCTGTCTGATGGTTCAAGTGCCACGCTGTACGCCTCGACATTGGAGCGCCCCATCAATTGCAAGGTCTGTACTTTTGGGTCAGCGGCTGCAACGGGCTGTCCAAGAACCAGGAGCAGCCCGGCAAGCCCCAGACATTGAAGGATGTTCAATTAAATCAAATCATTGCGCTTGGCAAATTCAGCCAAGTAGACGACCGATTTTATATTCAACTTTTCGATCAGGCGCGCCTTGTAAGTACTGATGGTTTTGCTGCTAAGAATCATATCTTCAGCAATCTTCTTATTACTCAGGCCCCGGGCAAGCTGTTGCAGTATGTACAATTCTCGCGCCGACAAATTCTGTATCAATTCTATGTCGCTCATACTTGTATCACTGTTTCGCACTGAGCTGGCCGCCAAAAATGGAAAAAAGGTATAGCCGTCCATGATTACTTTTACCGCTCTCATCAACTCAGTGAGATCCTGGCCTTTGGTAATAAAACCTGCCGCCCCTGCTTTCATGCTCCGCTGCGAATAAAACAGGGGGGATTGGGACGTGACCACCAAAATGCGACTTTTAACCTCCGAAGCCCTGATTCTGTTGATCACCTCCAGACCATCCAGGCCTGGCATGGTGATATCAAGGATGATCAAGTCAACATTATGCTTGCGAGCCAATTGAACAGCATCGGCGCCATTGTCTGCTTCAGCCACGACTTCATGACCATCACTCTCCAGCAACAACTTCATCGCCGATCGAATAAGTGGATGATCATCAGCAATCAACACTCTCATACATTTAACCCTCTGGTAGTAAGCCGGGCATCAGCGTATGTCAGGCGTGAATGTATCGTTTTGAATAGGTTCAATTGGTTATTCTCAAAAAAACAACCGAATGAGTGATACTGAAATTATAGGATAAATCCTGCAATCAGCGTCCACCATTGCGACAATATTCGCGCATAACACACATAGCCCGTTCGCAATCGCGCCGCGCATAATCACTAATCGAATACGATTTACGAGAAGGGAAATAGCTACACGTCATGTGCGAATTTTCTTAATCTTCCAAATGGTTGTGGGTAAATCACTGCAGTCTGTTGATCGATCACACCGGCCCTTTAAGACCAGGGACCACGCAAAGACAAAAGACTGCAGTTTTTTCGCCCAACTGCCCCGCCAGGCCTTATTGCCAGCCAAACCTGCGAATATAAAAGCTTTTCACGGCCTGGGTCAGCGCCATGTAAGCCAGCAAAATCACGGGCAAGAACACAAAGTACAGTGGCGGCAGCGCCTGCAATTTGAAGTAGCCCGCCAGTGGCCCCATCGGCAGGAAGATGCCCACTGCCATGATCACCCCTGTCATCACCATCAGCGGCATCGCTGCGCGGCTCTGCAGAAACGGGATTTTAGGCGTGCGAATCATGTGCACGATCAGGGTTTGAGTCAGCAACCCGACCACGAACCAGCCCGACTGGAAAAGGGTCTGGTGTTCAGGTGTGTTGGCCTTGAACACGTACCACATCAAGCCAAACGTCAGGATGTCGAAAATCGAACTGATCGGCCCAAAAAACAGCATGAAACGGCCTACATCCGCAGGCTGCCAGCGCTGTGGCTTTTTCAGCATTTCCTCATCGACGTTATCGAACGGGATGGCAATTTGTGACACGTCATACAGCAAGTTCTGAACCAGCAAATGCATTGGCAACATCGGCAAAAAAGGAATGAATGCACTGGCCACCAGCACCGAGAACACATTGCCGAAGTTCGAACTGGCTGTCATTTTGATGTACTTGAGCATATTGGCGAAGGTTCTACGCCCTTCCAGCACGCCCTCCTCCAGCACCATCAGGCTTTTCTCCAGCAGGATGATGTCAGCTGCTTCCTTGGCAATATCCACGGCACTGTCCACCGATATGCCGATATCCGCCGTGCGCAGTGCCGGAGCGTCGTTGATGCCATCACCCATAAAACCCACAACATGGCCATTAGCCTTGAGTAAACGCACGATGCGTTCCTTGTGCGTGGGTGTCAGTTTGGCAAATACGTTGGTGGTCTCCACAGCCACGGCCAGTTGGGCATCCGTCATCCGTTCAATATCATTGCCCATCAGCAAGCCTTGCTGCTCCAGGCCCACCTCACGACAGATCTTGGCCGTAACCAGTTCGTTGTCACCTGTCAGAACCTTTACCGCTACCCCGTGCTCGGCCAAGGCTTTGAGCGCCGGTGCGGTGCTCTCCTTGGGCGGGTCGAGGAACGCTACATAGCCTATCAACGTCAACTCCTGCTCATCACTCAGGCTGTAAGCGTCACGCCCATCAGCCATGGACCGCGCAGCCACGGCCACAACGCGCAAGCCCTCTTCGTTGAATGCCGCAGTCACCTGGCGAATGCGCACCAAGAGTTCATCGCCAAGGGTTTCTTCCTGCTCACCATGACGAACTGTCTTACATACGGAGAGTACTTCCTCGACAGCTCCCTTACAGATCAGCAAGTGCGGCCGGTCCTGCTCGACCACTACCACCGACATGCGCCGACGGGTAAAGTCGAACGGAATTTCATCGACCTTGCTGAAGGCCGTCCCCACGTTCAATTCGCGGTGGACCTCGACGTGCTCCAGTACTGCCACGTCCAGCAGATTTTTCAACCCGGTCTGGTAATAGCTGTTGAGGTAGGCCATTTCCAGTACGTCGTCAGACTCCTGCCCCCAGACATCCACATGCCGGGCCAGAAAAATCTTGTCCTGTGTCAGGGTCCCCGTTTTATCGGTGCACAGTACATCCATCGCACCAAAGTTCTGGATGGCATCCAGGCGTTTGACGATGACTTTTTTACGCGACAGGAAGACGGCTCCCTTGGCCAACGTCGAGGTCACAATCATTGGCAGCATTTCCGGAGTCAGCCCCACCGCAACGGAAAGTGCGAACAGCAAGGCTTCAGTCCAGTCGCCCTTGGTGAAGCCGTTGATAAACAGCACCAGCGGCGCCATCACAAACATGAACCGGATCAGCAACCAGCTGACTTTGTTGACCCCGGCCTGGAATGAGGTCGCACCGCGCTCAGTGGTCCCGACGCGCTGCGCCAGAGCACCGAAATAGGTGTTATTACCGGTCGTCAGCACGACCGCAGTGGCGGCCCCGGACACCACGTTGGTGCCCATGAACAAAATAGTGTCCAGTTCCAGCGGGTTGCTGGTCTGGCTGTCGAGCTGACGCGCAAACTTTTCCACCGGCATGGATTCGCCCGTCATCGCGGCCTGGCTGACGAACAAATCCTTGGCGCTGAGCACCCGGCAATCTGCCGGGATCATGTCGCCAGCAGACAATACGATCAGATCGCCCGGCACCAACTGCTTGATCGGCAGCTCGATACGCTGCGCTCCCCTGATCTGGCGTGACGCACCGGAAAACTTGCCGAACACGGGCGAAGCGTCTGCACTGAAGTCGCGACGCATCACCGTCGCGGTGTTGCTCACCATGTCTTTGAGCGCATCGGCGGCTTTGTTGGACTTGGCCTCTTGCCAAAAGCGCAGTACGGTCGACAGCACCACCATGGTGCCGATCACCACCGCCGCCTGAATGTCATCAGTGGCCAGGGAAACTGCGGCGAGCAAGGTCAGCAGCAAGTTGAACGGGTTTTTGTAGCAATGCCACGCGTGTACCCAGGGGCTTAGCGGTTGCTCGTGTTCGATCTCATTGAGGCCGTGGCGATCGCGCAGCACATCGACCTCGGCGTCGCTCAAACCGTCGGTGTGGGTGCCCAGGTTGTCGATCAGTACCGCGCTGTCACTGTTGGCCGCGACCACCAGCATCTGTGCCAGCGTGGGTGGTACTTCGCGGTTGACCGTGGTGTTGGTCAGGCTGTCGAGCAGGACCAGACGCCGGAAATGCCGGCCAATATGGCGAGTCCGCAAAAAGCCGGCGAAAAATTCTTTCAGGGAGAGTTTCATGGAGTGGAATCTCGGGAGCTGATCTGAAGCTCGAGGGCTGCGGCGTGATGAGGGGGCGCAGAAAAAAGCGTGTCGAGACTGCCGACCACGGGCCAAATCAAGATGCCGCTTCTCGCTGGCGCGCACCAAAGCAGCAGGGGAACCTGTGCACTCACATGCCAAGGCCCGGCTTGCCTGAAACCTCAGTTGGAAGCTGTCATTTGAGCTTGAACACGCTGAAAAGCTGCGCTTGAAAATAAAAACGCCGGCAACCCATGCCCGGCGTTTTAGAGAGTAAACCCCAGGAAAACTTCCATGTGATAAATCAAAAATTTCTTCAGGGAAGGTTCAGTCAGAGGTGTCCAGGCGTTTAAAGGTCTTTGGGTAAAACGATCCTGAAGATATAAAGATCCCCTTCTCGCGAGAACACAGCCAGTACTTTGAACAAGCGCCCGCGCTCGTGGGCCTGACGCATTGTGCTGATTAAAAGACTGTCCGGGAACTCTGTGAGTTGCTCCCTCAGAACAGCGGTGGCCCACGGATCGGAAAAATGCACGCCATGACGAGTATCACTCATGGAGGCGCTTCTCAGCTTCCCACCTGTTGGACGCTTACCCGAGAGTTTGATGGTCACTATGTACGCATCACCATTAGGCCCTTTACATACCAGACTGCAATAGCCTCGCTTGAACAGGCTTTCAGTGCCCGAACCTAAAATTTCATAACCTTTACGGCTAAAAATACTTCGTAACAATTGATTCATGACACCAGACGTTGACAACTGCATTTTTTCCCGCGATTTCAACTCAATCCGCAACATGGTCACCAGCAAAGATTCATCATTGGCCAGAGGCAGAATGCTCATGAAATTACCAATTTCAACCCCATCCCTTACATTGAGATAATTGCCCTCAAACACTTCCAAAGGCGCAAGCCCCTGCAGTTCGTCGTAAACTGGCATGCCTTCAGGAAGCGGTAAACCTGCATTCTGCGCCTCGAATATCTGAATCATTTGCTCATAAGGCAACCCCTCCCGGTAGGTATGTTGCGTTGCCATTCTTTCCAGCTCGGCGACCCCACGGGCCAGACGCAACTCAGGCACTGTCGCTTTGTTGATCTGGCGACCGTAACGCAAAATTCGCTGCCTTATCTCGACTTCGGAGGCCTGGGGCAGAAGTTGGTGCAAAAGGTTTTCGAGCTTGACGGAATGATTGATCAAAGAAACCGGGGCTTCAGGTAACCGCCACTCTCCCATTCGCCGGAAAACTCGCCCCGGAACCACTATCGGTCCCACGCCGTCCCTTGTATTGGGCTTTAACACTGTTGTGCGGTTGAGATGGAAGTCATGGTGAATTTCATAAAAACGCCCGGCAATAGCGACATAGTCCCGCTCAAGGGGGTCCTGGATGTGATAAACACCCGCTTGCGACAAACGCCCGCATTCCACGAACTGCCTGGGGGCCAATGGATCTGTCCGATACAGTGTATAAAAGCCGTCGCCGTCGATGTCTCGCGCAATATAGATAATGTCATTCCCTATCACGACACTGTCGAAGGTGCTTTGACTGCCAGAGGATGCCGGGCGAGGCATAGGTTCCACTTCGTAGCCCTGCAGCTCGATGGCAGGCGGGGCTGCTTCGGAGTGCCGTGCACTTGACTGCGCGATGTTCGTTGCACCTTGCGAGGTTCCGGCTACCGGCCCGGAGCCAGAAGCTCTGAATCTGTTCGCCCATTCAGGGCGGATGCCATTTTTTTTGACGCTCAAGGCAAACAACAAATCCAGCCCCGAGTCCTGCGGAAAATCGTAATCGGCCAGCAATCCTCGCGCCACTTCCTGCGACATTCCGCACGCATTCAGAATTTCTTCAGCCGCCTTGCCACCTCCCGGCAGCCCATAACCCGTTGCGAGCTGCCACTCACCCGATGCTGTCATCCGCACCGGCAGGCCTACGCGACCGCTTACCGGGTCTTGCAAATGCAGGGCCTGGGCATTTCTGGGACGGGTGACCTGGATGCTTTTGCCCTTTTGCACAATAAATTGCACCCCATCCTTGAGGTAGCTGCCGTTATCGTACTTGCCGCTCAGGCGGCAGGCATCCTGCGGCGAAAGACTGACCTCGTAGCCCGTGAAGTCAGGGGACATAAAAGGTCTTGGGGCAGGCTTGATGCCCCGCGCCTCCCAACCGCCACGACCTATGGCCTGGCGGACTTTCAAGGACTGCAGAGCCAACCGGGCCTGAACATGCTCAGCGGGAAGTATCCGCTCCCCCGAGCCGAGCTGAAATCTGTCACCGCCAAATGAAGCGACAGTGATAATTATGTCGACCAGGCACATGCCTATCTGCAGCACATCCTGAAACGCTTCAAAAGTAGAGCTTGCCGTTTGCAATGCTTTGAAAGCCTGAATGATGTAGTAGATATCGGCTGCCAGATTCAGACCCGGTACCAGCCCCATCCATTTGAACATCGTCGCGATGCGTTCCTGATGTTCGCGCTCACTGCGCACGACATCCCGCCTTGCCGTCGACTGGGTTGTCAGGCGCAGCCTGTTGATCAGGCGATCAGGACGTTCCAGAGCCAGGCTCCAGGCCAGATCGACGTCACCGATGAACTGAGCTGCAAGCCAGTCGTGAGGGCCATGACTGTAAGCAGCTTCCAGATGATGCTGTACCTCCACCAGCTCTTCTTCGGCCGCAGTACGCTGTGAGAACCAGGCCAGTGCCGCAGGTACAGCTCCCAAGGCCGCCAATGCGGTATTGGCAGATTGCAGAGACGGGTACGAAACCAGGGTTTTCCCACCGGGCAAATCAGGCATATAAACCAGAGCCAGGTCTGAGCGCACCTCATGAATGACCCGTGCCCCGGCTACCGAGGTCAATCCGTAACGTTCGACGTCACTGCCGTATGTGAGCCTGCCAAGCTTAATGTGCAGCCCTGTACGCTCAAGATCATCCGCTTTACGAGCATTAATTGCATGGCTGAACAGTGTCAGGGCCGCAACGTCCAGACCTTGTTCGCGGGCCTTCCACAACTCAAGCTCCAGAGTCTGGCGATGTGGCCGGACCATCAGTTGATGCAACACTTGATTGCCCGGCATCGATGCGGGGTTGCTTACCCCAGATATATCCTGGCCGCGAAAGACCCGATTGATTTTCCGCTCATAAGCGCCACTGACGTCCAGTACGCCAATGGTCCGCTGCAGGTAGGCAAGGGTCAATCGCGAGCGCCATCGAGGTTGCAGTACCTGCATATGCTTGAAACGAAGGGCAATCTGCGGATCTTCCAGATCAAAATTTTCAAGGGCCAACTGCACCATATTGTAGGTACGCATGCCTTGAGGAATTTGTGCCAGCTCAATCTCCGGCACAAACTCGCCAGGCAAGTTGAGCGGAGACCTTAGGGTCTTCACAATATTAACTGCATCAGGAATAAGGATCATGTCCGCCAAAGGGTCGAGTTCCCCATTGAAACCGTCATGCACGAACTGCTCACGCAATTTGGCCACTGCAAAATCGACAATAGAGGGCAAGTTCGTCGATAAATAGTGCTCTACCGCCAGATAGCTCTCACTGATATCTGAAAACCGATGGGCATAGTCGACTTGCACGGCTTCATCTTTGGCCGATAGCCAAGGCACCTGCTTTTGTTTCAACAAACGAGCCTGGCGCTGCATTTCTATATTCGCGAATGCCTGCTCACGTGCCGCATTTTCAGGCACCTGCAATAACGTAGAGGTGCTCTGGGCCAAAAATGACAGTGCGCTATTGCGGTCTGCCCCTTCGATGACCAGCACGTTCTTGTTGATCGCCAGCAGGCTTCCCTTGTGCGCCTTGATTTGCGACTTGACGCTGTGCTCAATGACTCCAACCTTTATTTCACTGAGTTGCAGCTCAACCGGTGATGCTCCGGGTAACGTATCAACCCAGGCTCGAGCGGGTGCCTGTTCCTGCAGCGCAACCGTCATCCACAGGGCGCAATCGGGATTACGGGACAGCGTATTGCCCGTTTTGGCCTGCAATTGCATGAGGGACTTGAACCGGGCCAGACCGCCGTTATGTCCCGGCACGTACAATAGCGTTGGCTCCTCCCTGAGCGGCGTGAGCAGCGCCTGCCGTGAAGTGATAATAAAGGTGCCAACCAGTGGAAACGCCTGCTGTGCAGTTCCCATTGCAACGGCCATCACTCGCAGGTTGCTGCCCCTGTCGTATCCCGTCAAATTGTGTTTCAAGGCTTGGCTCAGCAGCGCGAAATCTGCTGGTTCCAGTCGGTGTTGCAGCACTTGCAGCTCACCCTCGAGCACAAGCGCCAGGCTTCGGCTCGAGATCAAATGCTGCTGGGGCGATCCCTGACCGGAGTCGGTTGTTAACCACTGGGCATTGTCAATGGATGATGGCGCCAGCAAACCTTTCAAGCAGTTCAGTGCCGCTTCGCGCTGAGCCTGCAATGCCGCCCGATGGCTGACCAAAGCGTTGAATCGAGGTGTAGTCAGTGTCAAATCAGCCTCATTCAACAGCTGCACAATGCCGTGCTCCTCAAGCACTATTTTTTCCTGACGATTACGCAGTGCAAGAGTCGATGCCAAACTGCCGAACGAAATATCATCCTCATGCCAGCGAGCATCACAGCGAATAAGCTCTGCAACTACGTCAATCAACTCTGCCGGCAAGCTCGTGCCTGCTACAGCATGGCGCCACTGCTCGGTTGACTGGGCGTAACTCATGGCCACACCGCTGGCATCCGTCGCCAATATGTCGCCAGCATCTCCCGTTAGCAGTCCGGGGCGGATCATCACGGCGCTGATCAGCTCATTGGAATGCTGGGTGAAGATACTGGCACGGGCACTGAGCTGAAAGCAGTCGCCAGCGATCGCGCGGTAACTGAAGGTGAGCACCGGCCGGGCGCTCTGTCGGTTATCCATCAAACTGCGACTGTGGTAGGGCAAGAGCTGCCATAACAACCAGGCAGATCTGGACTCACTATCAAACCAGCTTTGCATCTGCGCCAACAATTCGGCACGCGAATCGAACTCGAACAGTTCGTTGTCCAACCCCGGGACAAATAACATTTCGAGAGGATTTTGCTCCCCATCGCGGGCATGAATCACCAAGGCCCCTTTCAAGACCATCTCGCGGCCATTGCCATTGACCAAACTTACTTCACTTACCTGCAGGAGCTCTGCTCCACCTCCTGCATTACGGCGTGCCTGCTCATCTGGCGCATCAATAACTTGCTGCCACATCATCAGACCAGCTTCGCTGATCTGACCGCACGCCTGAGCCATCAGCGCCCGGGTTTGAATCAGCCCGCAACGCAGCTCCCCAGCAAAATCAGCGCGGCTTACGCTCTGGCCCCGCGCAATGTTCTGCCAATAATCGCCCACTGCCAGGTTGTAACGCCCCTTCAGATCAAGCCCGTGGAGTTGATCAAGAACTTGTTCCGGGATTTTCATCAGAGTCTGGTCAGGCAGCGCTTCGCCCCCAAGAGTGACATCACGGCTCAGATCGGCATCCCTGAAATCTTCGCGCAGGTTCTCGGCGGCTATTTGCGTAAGAGTCAGGGTTACTGGCTGGTAGGGTACGTACGAACTTGTCCAGAGCACCTGATCGCAATCGCACCCAAACGCCCGCGACACTTCGAAGTAAATAACCTTATAAAGAGTAGGGGCCTCATTAAATAGAAGGCTGGACTGCTCCAGTAAATACTGGTTCAAGATCAACGCCGCCTGCCAGCTGTTAATCAGCTCACTGGGCTTGTTGGCTCTTTCAACCGCGCGCGTTAACTCAATCGAAAACCGCGCATGCAGGTGCAAATCATCAGGCAGTGTATTGACGTACTTTCTGGAGGTCATGGCGCTCACTCGATCAAAAGGAGCACCCAGTAAAACAACGGACAGAAAACTCAAGGTGTTAGTTATTTAGGCATTCCCGGGAATAAACTTCAGGTTTTATCCCACTGCCTGATACGTAGCCGGCAATGCTTCATGGCGTTAACGATATGCTTCTCGACCACACTGCGCGATACCCCGAGGCGTTCGGCGATTTCAGGGTGCGACAGTCCTTCGATCTTGCGCAGCAGAAAACACTCGCGACACGCCGCAGGCAGCTCAGCCAGGGCTTTCTGGATCATGGCCAGGCGCTGGTCGTGGTCCATCAATAGTTGAGGCGAGGGGCTGTAAAAACGTTCTTCGCTATCCAGCACTTCCAGCGGTTCGGCCTGGCGCAGGCTGCTGCGGCGATGGCCGTCGATCACCAGGTTAAGCGCAGTGCGATACAAAAAAGCACGTGGCTGTGCGATCGGCTCGTCGCCTGAACGCTCCAGCACTCGCACATAAGCGTCATGCACCACGTCTTCGGCCGCCTGGGCATTACCCAGCCTGGCACTCAAAAAGCCCACCAGTTCGCGATAGTAGTTTTCCAACAGGACTCCTGGCCGCAACAGCAGCGGCAACACTCCATGAGCGCAGAAACAGATCTAATGGGATAACGGCGTGATGATGGCACTTTTGTAGATGTAATTTATAGTAATTCTCATATAGATTTAAACCCCACCCCCTCAAACAAATGCGAAACATTCAGCAGCATCCCAATCGGCAAACCGCTAATGGGGTGGCAGTCGGGAGGGGTCAGCTGAAGATTCATGATCTGTGGTCAAGAGTGCTTTGCTTGGCCAGCGGTTTTTCCGCCGGTGAAGGGCGAGGATACTCAACCTCATTCTTACGTCCACCAAGGAGATATCCATGACAGTTCCAGCATTTGGCCTCGGTACATTTCGCCTTAAAGGCCAGGTAGTCATAGACTCGGTCAGCAATGCCCTGGACCTGGGCTACCGCGCCATCGACACCGCACAGATTTACGAAAATGAAGCTGAAGTCGGCCAGGCCATTGCCGAAAGCGGCGTGGCGCGTGACGAACTGTTTATCACCAGCAAAATTTGGGTCAGTAATTTCGCCAGGGAGCAACTGATCCCCAGCCTTGAAGAGAGCCTGAAAAAACTGCGCACCGACCATCTGGACCTGACCCTGATTCACTGGCCGAGCCCTGACAATGCAGTCCCGGTAGCCGAGTTTATGGGCGCATTGCTTGAAGCCAAAGAAAAGGGCCTGACCCGGCAGATTGGCGTCTCGAACTTCACCATCGCCCTGATGAAAGAAGCCATTGCCGCGGTGGGCGCGGAAAATATCGCGACCAACCAGATCGAACTGCACCCCTACCTGCAAAACCGCAAAGTGGTGGAATTCGCACAAAGCCAGGGCATCCATATAACCTCGTACATGACCCTGGCTTACGGCGAAGTGCTTAAAGATCCAGTGATCATGGCCATTGCCGACCGCCATAACGCCACTGCGGCACAAGTGACCCTGGCCTGGGCAATGCAATTGGGCTATTCGGTGATTCCGTCTTCGACCAGGCGCAGCAACCTTGAGAGCAACCTCAAGGCCTGCGCACTGAAACTGAGCGATGACGACATGGCCCGGATTGCCGACCTTGACCGCGGCCATCGCCTGACCAACCCGCAGAGCGTTGCGCCAGCGTGGGATTGACCTTGAATCCTTCAAGCTCCTTGTAGTCGCTGACGAGGAACGAAGGCTGCGAGCGGCTGGACACGTTCAGAAGGGGCACCCTCCCATTGCTTTCAAGCCCCCCTCGCAGCCTCGCTCCGCGAGTCAGCGACTACACGGCCCACGCAATCACGGGTTATTGGAGGCCAAACCGCTGCAACTGCATTTCCTGCAGCCGGCTCAAGGTGCGGCGAAAGGCAAACTCCAGGTACCCCTGGGTATACAACTGATCCATCGGCACCTGCGCTTCAATACACACCGGTACCTTGCGGTCATAGCACTCGTCGATCAGGGCAATAAAACGCCGCACACTGTCATCGTATTTTGACAGTTGCGGCAGCTCACGATCCCCCGCCTCGACCTTCACCGCCCCGTCTTCCGTACCACGGGCTATTTTGCCTTCACGCTGCTCGGCACTCAGGCAGGGCACTTCGCTGAGCAACATGACCTTGTAACGATCACAAATCTGCATGAACTCAGTGGCCGCCAGCGGCTGCTCGCACAGCTCATGAAAATTGCACCACAGCACCCCATCACTGGCCTGCACAACGTTCAGCGAGCGATGGCCCACATCAATGGGTTGGTCAGACACCGCCTGGCCCTCGGTCAAGGATCTGAACACCGGCTCTATGGCACTCGGCCGGCCCGGCCCGGTCACCCAGTAACGCTGATGTGCAATGCCGGGATGCAGGCGGTGGTCTTCAATACCGTTTACCGCCACCACCTCCATATGCTTGAGAATCGCCGTAATACCGGGAGCAAAACGATCACGGTTAAAACCGTGACCATAAAGGTCGTTCGGTGGCTGGTTTGAGGTACAAACCAGCACCACGCCTTCATCGAACATCACCTGAAACAGACGCCCAAGAATAATCGCATCGGCAATGTCATTGACGAACAGTTCGTCAAAGCACAGCACCTTCACTTCCGCGCCCAAGCCTTTAGCCAGTGTCTTGAGCGGGTCCGCCGTACCGGTCAGCTGAAACAGGCGCTGATGTACCCATTGCATAAAGTGATGAAAATGCTGACGCCGTGCGGGCACCCGCAGGCTTTGATAGAACTGATCCATCAACCAGGTTTTGCCCCGCCCCACCGGCCCCCACAAATACACGCCATTGACCGGCTGCGCACCCGAGTGCAGGGCCTCATGGCAGCGCTGCAAGGCCTGGACTGCAACCCATTGGGCGGGGTCGTGGACAAAGCCCTGGTGTTCGACAGCTTGTTGATAGGCATTAAGGGGGGACACGACATTCATATCGATAAATGGCTCCTGAACCAGAGAGGCCAGTATGCCAGCCAGGAGACGACCCAGGCACTTGAAAAATAACGCAGGGCCCTCACATTGTTACCCATGTGGTAACAGAGCATTTTGCCATCAGCTATTTTTACTTTTGCAAATCAGCGTAACCTCACTCACATGACTCAACTATCAGTTGCACTTGAAACTCCGGTACTTCGTACGCACCCGGCGACCTTGCCGGGTGTCGTAACTTCTTCCCGCCTTATCGGCAAATGAAGTCAGTCAGCTTTAAATCTTGATTACTTTAGAGGCCAATCACATGAAAAATCTTATTGCACTGTTTCTTGCCGGTTTTGCCACATTGGCTGTTGCAGGTGAAACTTCCACTGTTCAGCCTGCGACTGTAGAACACTACCACTACGGTACCCAACTGGATATTGCGCGGGTGGTCAGCCTGTCCAACATACCCAAGGTGTGTGAAGTGGTACCGGCCACCATGGTCTATGAAGACTCCCAGGGCCAGCGCCACACCCTTGAATACCAGGTGATGGGCGACGGCTGCAGCACCCACTAAAGTTCAATGGTTGCACGCACGGATGCGACCCCAGCCCCCTCTTTGAGGGGGCTTTTTCGTGGTGCAGCGGAAAAAGCGTCGATTGTTACTGATCCGGAAAGACTCCATGACGATCTTTTGACTTTAATCAATACGAAGCGCGCGTATTCTATGTACATCCCTCAACGCAACACTGAAACAGGGCACGGTACTTCGTGTTACGCCACTTACTCCAGGGCGTAACAACTTCGACCGCCACCATGGCAACTGAAGTCAGTGATTCGTGATTGTTTTAAGGTCTTATAAATGAAACATTTGATCGCTCTTGCACTTATTGGCTTTTCTACCCTGGCGGCTGCTGACGAACTTCAAGTTACGCAACTACAACCGGTGGTCGAGCATTACACTTATGCCACCGACCTGGATATTGCCAAAGTTATCAGCGTGTCACCGGCTGCCGACGTCTGTGAAGTAGTACCCGCACAAATGACCTACGAAGACCACCAGGGTCAGCGTCATATTCTTGAGTATCGCGTGATGGGCAATGGTTGCAGTAACGGCTGATATTATCGCCAGGCGCAACTATCCCCATACAGCCCCCGTTTAACGGGGGCTTTTTTATGGATGGCATTGCGCGGTACTCTCGACGCAAACCAATGGCAAGGAGCCACCCACGATGCAGCCCCTACCTACCCTCCAGACCTCGCGACTGGTACTGCAACCCCTGCAACTAAGCGACGCGCCCGCCATCCAGAGGCGCTTTGCCCACTGGCAAGTCGTGCGCTACCTGAATGCAGTCGTGCCATGGCCCTACCCGGACGATGGCGCACTGAGCTATGTGCGTGACGTGGCGCTGCCAGCCATGGCCCGCAGCGAAGAGTGGCACTGGACGATTCGCCTGTTAGCAGAGCCAGATGAGCTGATTGGCAGCATCAGCCTGATGGATGCCGTGGACAACAACCGGGGGTTCTGGCTGGCGCCGCAATGGCAGGGTCAGGGGTTGATGAGCGAAGCCTGCGAGGTGGTCGATGCCTACTGGTTCAAGACCTTGCACCGCGCGTGCATGCACGTGCCCAAAGCGGCGCCCAATACGGCTTCACGACTTATTTCCGAGCGAGGCGGAATGCGCTTGATAGGCAGGGAAGAGAAAGACTTTGTCAGCGGCAGGCTGCCATGCGAGCTGTGGGGAATAACTCGCGAACAATGGTTGGCCCGGCAGAAAACCTGAGGCGTAAAAACACCCGACCCTGTCAAAACAAACGATCAGGGCCGGGTAGAAACGCTCAGTGCACGATTCGTTTCAGGTACCGGGAATCAGTCTTTCTTCTCGGAAATTACCTTACCGGTCGAATCGAAAATAATTTCGTATTCCAGGCCATCGACCTTCTTGATGCCTTCGGCCTTCCAGATACCGGCAGCCGGGTCCTGGGCTTCAATTTTCTTGATCACGGTGTAGCCGTTCTTGTTCTTGAGAACTTCGACCAACTCCTTGGAGAATGCCCAGTTCGGATCAACAGGCTGAGCCATCGCTGCACCGGCACCCAACAAAGCAGCAGTAGTGATCACAGCAGCAAAGGTTTTCTTCAACATTGTCTTAACTCCATTAATTGATGTTGCGTCTGGTACTCAATGTGACTGGAACAACCGTAGCAGAGAAAAACCCGGCCATAGGGCTAAATGACATGCTTTTGACATGGCTCATGTTCTCGTTAGCTCTGGCACGGGGTTAGAATGCGCAAAACCGGGAAATATCAATGAGTGAAACACGCCACACAGACGCTGAAAACGAGGCCATCACCGAAGCTGCGGCTCAGTGGTGCCTGCGTTTGCACGAGCCCGACTGCACCTGCCAGGAACGTGAAGCTTTCGCTGTGTGGCTAAATGCCAACCCCCTCCACGCGCTGGAATATGAAGCGATGCTGGATGTCTGGGACATCAGTGCGCACCTGACACGCCCGGCCCCCGCTCCAGCCCGGGTGGTTGCATTGCCTCCCGCACCGTGTCGCAGCACCTGGCAGCGCTTTGCCGTGGCCGCCGCCATTACCCTGCTCGCCCTTCCCGTGGCGGCCTACAGCGGCTGGCAACTGGGCTGGGTGCCCAATGCCCATGAGCGCTACAGCGCCGATGCCAGTGCCAGGACGGTGACACTGCCCGATGGCAGCCAGGTCGAACTCAACCTGGGCAGCCAACTGACCTTCAGTAACTACAAGGATCAGCGCCAGGTGACCCTGAGCAAGGGCGAGGCCTTTTTCAAGGTCAGTCACGACGCATCCCACCCGTTTCTGGTGCAGGCGGCAGAAGGCCAGGTGCGTGTCACAGGCACCCAGTTCAATGTGTGGATGTACGAAGACCAGGTGCGGATCACCCTGCTCGAAGGTTCGGTGCTGGTCACCAGCAACAAGCGCCTGAGTGGCGATGGCCTGCGGTTGGAGCCGGGCATGCAGGCGCGTTACAAGGCAGGCGACCATGCCGCGCAAATTGGCCCGGTCGCGGCCGTCACCTCCGAGCTGGCCTGGCGCAACGGCCAGCTGGTGCTGGACAACCTGTCACTGGCTGACGCCTTGCCCCTGATCAACCGCTACCTCGACACTCCCCTCGCCCTGGCCGACAGCGCCACCGGCAAACTGCGCATTGGGGGTGTATTCAATACCCGGGAAATCGATCATCTGGTGACCTCCCTGCCCAAAGTGTTGCCGGTATACCTGAGCCGCAACACCGAGGGTCGGCCGGTGCTGACTGCCCGCCAGGCCCTGTAGAGGGCCAGAGCATGCCCTTCACGATTAAAAAAATTTAATAATCGCTCCAAACCCCCGCCTACACTGGTCGCAAACGCGATTGAGACGAATTCACGACAAAATTTCTACATTTGAATGTTCATGATTTCTGTCGCTCATTCGTCTAGTTAAGTAAGAGCATTTTTTTCTTTTCCTGATCAGGCTCTGAAAAGGAGTTTTTTGCATGCATAACCAGCAAATACCAACGGATGGTAGAAACCCGCATCGCGAAGTCGCTTTTCAGCCCGATACCGGGCTGCTGGAAGCGCTCGCGCCCTTGCAAGGCAACGAACGGATCCGCCACCTGCTCAAGTGTTTCGGGCTGCGTACCAGCCTGGTGCGGCTCAAGGTCATTGACGCGCTGTTAACGGCTGCAGGCAATGATCGCAGGCTGGGGGTGCGCGGCATGCACAGCCACTTGCAGGCGCTGGATATCCCGCTGTCATTCTTGAGTGTGCGCGAGGTACTCAAGCGCCTGTGCAGCGAAGGGGTGGTGGTACTCAACAGCGACAAGAGCTACAGCCTGCATCCACAGGCTGAAGCCGTTTTGACCGGCAAGATCGAAGCTTAGATCTTGGTCTTGCGGCGCATGACGCCGTTGATGACAACCACGATCACGGCCACACCGATGGCGATGTACTGGAACATCTTCTCGGTGATCATGCCGGCGTTTTGCAAGTAAGAAAGGCCGAACATGATGCCCAGAACCACCAGTGATATCAAAATCGAGTATTTCAAGCGCTGCGAAGGGGTCATGACCTGTTCCTGACAGTAAGTCCGTATACGAAAGCCGCCAACCGGGTCGGTTTTCATGGAGAAATTGAAAAAATCGGGCCCCATCTTACAGCCAAGCCAGCTTTTTGGCTGCCACCAACGAACATCCCGGGCCTGCCCTGCAGGCCCGGGCTAACGTTTGAAGGCACTCCCCGGCCGGGCACACAGGTCCACCAGCCAATCCACAAAGACACGTACCCGCGGCGACAATTGCCGATGGTGTGGATATAAGGCTGTTAACGCCAGCCGCGGTGGCAAACAGTCTCTGAGCACTTCTTGCAGGCGCCCTTCGCGCACCAGCTGCGCAACATGGTAATGGGGGGTTTGCACCAGCCCGTACCCCGCCACACACGCCGCCAGATACCCCTCGGCACTGTTGACCGCAAGCCGCTTGGGCAAGTCGACGAGGCGCACTTCATCATCGACCTGGAATTCCAGCCCGTAACGCTTGCCCGAGGCGCTGGAGAAATATTCCACCACCTGATGCCCGCTCAGGTCTTCGAGCGATTGCGGTACACCGCGAGCTTGCAAATAGGCAGGGCTGGCGCATGTCACCTGATCCATCTGCACCAGGGGCCGCGCCACCAGGGAGTCGTCCATGGTCAGTCCACCGCGGATCACACAATCCACACCTTCCCGAATCAGGTCCACCGGGCGGTCGTTGAGGCCGATTTCCAGTTCGATCTGCGGGTAACGGTCCGTGAACTCCGGCAAGGCCGGCAACACCACCAGACGCCCCACCGAAGCGGGCATCTCGACCCGCAGCGTGCCTTTGGGCTGGCTGCCGCGAAACAGCCCTTCGGCATCTTCAAGATCATCCAGCAGGTTGACGCAGCGCTGGTAGTACGCCGCGCCGTCCAGGGTCGGACTGACCTGGCGAGTGGTGCGATGCAGCAGCTGCACGCCCAAATGCGCTTCCAGTTGCTTGATCAACACCGTCACCGATGCACGAGGTAATTGCAGACTGTCGGCAGCCTTGGTAAAGCCGCCCAGTTCAACGATGCGAGTGAAGACCCGCATCGCGTTGAAACGGTCCATAACCCCTCCATTGTTTAGAAATTACGAACAGTGATGGTGTATTTACCCTGTTTATCTTGCCACTGTCGAGGTGAAGAATAGCTCTACCCCACTCATTCAGGAGCACCTCGCATGCACACTCGCCAACTGGGTAAAGACGGACCTCAGGTCAGCGCTATTGGCCTGGGCTGCATGGGCATGAGCGACTTCTACACCACCGGCAGCGACACCCGCGAAGCCGTGGCCACCCTGCACCACGCTCTGGAACTGGGCATCAACCTGCTCGATACCGCCGACATTTATGGGCCACACACCAACGAAGAACTGATTGGCCAGGCCATTCGCGGGAAACGCGAGCAAGTGTTTCTGGCCAGTAAATTCGGCATCGTCCGCGACCCGGCCAATCCGGCCTTTCGCGACATAAATGGTCGCCCCGAGTACATCCGCCAGGCCGTCGAAGGCAGCCTCAAGCGCCTTGGGGTTGAGACGCTCGATCTGTACTACCAGCACCGCATGGACCCGAACGTACCGGTTGAAGAAACCGTCGGCGCGCTGTCAGCTCTGGTCAAGGCAGGCAAGGTGCGTTATCTGGGCCTTAGCGAGGCATCGGTGGCGACCCTTGAACGAGCGCACAAAGTGCATCCGATCAGCGCATTGCAAAGTGAGTACTCGCTGTGGAGCCGCGACCAGGAAGGCAACGGTTGCCTTGAAGCCTGTCAGCGCCTGGGCATTGCCTTTGTGCCCTACAGCCCGCTGGGTCGGGGGTTTTTGACCGGTGCGCTAAGAACCGTGGACGATTTTGCCGCAGACGATTTCCGCCGTTTCAATCCCCGTTTTCAAGGTGAGAACTTCGGCAAAAACCTGCTGTTGGTCGAACAAGTGCAAACCCTGGCTGCCGAAAAAGGCGTGACGGCCGGGCAACTGGCGTTGGCCTGGGTACTGGCACAGGGCGATTACCTGATCCCGATTCCGGGCACCAAGCAACGCAAGTATCTGCAAGAGAATGTGGGAGCGCTGGAGGTCAAGCTGAGCGCCAGCGAGCTGGCCGCACTGGAAAGCATATTCCCGGCCAGCGCCGTGGCCGGGTTGCGCTATGCCGAAGCAACGATGAAGCAGCTCACGCTCTGAGACTGCACTACCTTTACCCTATCCTGTGGGAGCGAGCCTGCTCGCGAAACAGGCAAACCGCGTCGCCTGTTTCGCGAGCAGGCTCGCTCCCACACCATCAGGTCATATCACAGCACGTCAGAAATCCCGTTTGTAGAAGATATCCAGCGAGCTGGCAAAACCGCTGGCTACTTCGACATACACACGCTTGCTCAGTTTGTAGCGCAGGGCAATGGTACTGGCAGGTTCAAACACACCCACACCATAGCGTACGCTCAGCCGCTCGTTGATCTTGCCACTGGCCACCACTGCAGTGCTGTTGCCGGTGCCTTCGGTATCAAGCTCAAAATCCTTGATCCCCAGGTGGTTGGCCAGGCTGGTGGTAATCCCCGAACTGCCCATCAGGCCCAGGCCCAGCGCCGCCTGCGCCAGCAGGTTTTCATCTTCCCCGGTACCCGTCAGCGGACGCCCAAGAATCAGGTAGGACAACGCCTGTTCCTGGCTCATGGCCGGTTCCGAAAAGATTTGCGTAGTGGGCTGTTCCGCACTGCCTGTCAGGCGAATCCCGGCAATCACGTCGTCGGTCTGGCGGACCGCTTCGATATCCAGATAAGGCTGGTCAATCGGCCCGGCGAACAGCAAACGCGCACGGCGTATGGTCAGCTTCTGGCCATAGGCACGGTAGCGGCCGTTATTGAGGCGCAGCTCGCCACGGGTGTCCATGTCGTTGCCAATATGCACCTGCCCCGCCAGATCGGCGTTCAGGCCAAAGCCGGAGAATGTCAGCAACTCCTGCCCCACCACCACGGTGATATCCATGTCGACCTGCATCGGCGCGGCTTCACCCGTCGTCTGCTGGCCCACAATCACCGTGTCATCTGACACCTTGACCGTCGAGGGTGGCAATTCCCGTACCACGATTTCACCCTTGGGCACGTTCACCGTACCGGCGATCAACAGGGTGTTGTCGGGGTTGAGGGAGATTTTCAGGTCCGGGGCGACTTCCAGCTTGGCATAAGGCTCGACCGTCACCGGCAGATTGTTGCCCTTGACCAGCACATTGACCGCCACTGCCTGACCCCAGGCCACATTGCCGCTGACGCTGCCCTGGCCCTTGTCGCCGCTGGTCCAGCCGCCATTGATCTGCGCCGTTTCGCCGTTGATGGCCAGCGAAAGCTGCACATTCTCGAAGTTGGTCGGCAGCTCCGGCCCCGAGATTTCACCGCCGGTCAGGGCCACATTGCCGTTGACATGGGGCGACAGCAAAGCACCCGATATCGTGCCAGAGCCGTTGAGCTGGCCGGTGAGTTTTTCCACCATCGGCGCAAACGGACGAATCATCGACACATCCAGCCCGGTGAGACGGAATTCACCGGTAACAGGTTTGCTTTTGGGCAGCGGATTGATCCGCGCTGCCAGCATCAACTGCCCCAGCTTGCCACCATCGAAATCAAGCCGCGATTCAACCCGGTTAGGGGTCAGGTTGCTGGTCAGCTTGAACGCCTGGTACGGGAAGTCCAGCCACTGGCCCTTGTCTTTGAAGCGCAACGTGCCACCACTGGCATCCACCACCACCTGGCCTTTAGGCCCGCTGGCAGGCAAGTCCAGCATCAAGTCGGCATTGAGCTGGCCCTGCCACTGGAAGTCCTTGGGCAACCACTCAGCCAGGCTGTCGAGGGGGAACTGCTTGAGGTGCAGACGCAGTTTCGGGTCCGGCACCAGGCGCTGCTCTTCGCTGCACAAGCTCGCCGGGCCGGAGAGCCAGCACTGCGCGCCCAGATTGAGCCGGCCATCGGCCAGGCGCTCCAGCCGTGCCGGGTTTTGCAGCACCCAGGCCTGGCCGCCGGCCTTGACGTCGCCACTGGCCAGTCGCCCGCGCCAGTTGCCTTTGTCCAGGCCGCCATCCACGGCCAGGCCCAGTTGCACCAACGGTCCTTGCAAATCCAGCTTGAGCTGCTGACGCTTGATATCGCCACTGCCGTTGGCGGTGAGCACGCCCAGTTGGGTGTCACCGGCGCGGATGCCGCTGCCCTTGAGGTCGATGCGGCCACGCTGGTTGCGATCGAGGCTGGCATCCAGGGTCAGGCTTTGCAGATGATTGTCGGCAAACGCAAGTTGCTGCCCATTGAGCGCCACTTTGCCTTGCGGTGCCTTGAGGGTTCCGCCTACATCGACACGGCCCTTGAGCTGACCGCGCAGTTCGGGCCACAGCTGGCCCAGACGCGGCATATTGAGATCAAGCTGGGCCTTGATTTGCTGCTGCAAACTGGCGCTACCATTGATGCGATTATCGCCCAGGCGAATATCCAGCGCACTGACGGTCCAGGCCTCACCGGCGCCCTGGGCCTTGGCTTGCAGCACCGCAGGCAGGCCGCGCAAACGGCCCTTGAGGTCGAGATTGGCATCCAGCTCCAGACGCTCGTTTTTAAATGAACCCTTGCTGCGCAACGGGCCTGCCAGCGTGCCAGGCAACTCGGCCACCCAATACGCAGGGTTGAGCGCACTCAGGTCCAGCGCCGTGTCCCACACCACGCCATCGGCAAACTGCACATTGACGTGGCCCTCGGCTTTGCCCTGCCCGGCCACCAGTTTGAGCTGCGGCAGGAAGACCTTGCCCAGATCGCCACTGAACGGGCTGCTGAGGCTGAACTTGCCCGCCGGGCCATCAAGGTCCGCCTTGAAGTTGCCCAGATAATTACCGTCGCGATAGGACACTTCACCCACAAACGTGCGCAAATCCACATCAGGCTTGTCGATCAGCGGATACAGGTTGTGCCAGGGAAACTCCAGCCAGTCGATTTTGGCCTCGGCGCTCAAGCCTTCATGCCAGTCCACTTGCCCCGACAGTTTCAGGCGCTGCTGCGGGTTGGCGGTCAGGTCCAGCGCAGCGATCTGCGCACCCTTGGCATCCACGCGGCCTTTGAGCTGCAGGTTCACTGGCTGTTTTTCGGCAGGCAACAGGGCGCTGCCATTCAATTCATAGCCGTCCTTGAGGTCGCCCTTGGCCGTCAGCAACAACTGATTGAGCACCAGGGTGTCCGGCAGATCGGGGCTGGCCTTGAACGGTTCGGCGGTGATTTTCAATTGCGCCGGCAAGTTGTCGGCCAAAGGCTGCAGCTCGCCCGTCAGGTGCGCATTGATATAACCGGTGGTGTCGGCCTTGAGGTTCAAGCTAGTACGCAGATTGCCATCAACCTTGAGCGCGATCGCCAGGGGTTTGCCATCCGGAGCTGGCAGGCTGACGTTACCTTGCAAGGTCAACGGCCAGTCGCCATTGGGTTGCAGCAGGCCGGACAGTTCAACGTTGAGGTCTTCGCGCTCGACCTGCACCGAGTCGAGCTGCAAGCCCTTGGCCGTCCACTGCGCCGACATCTGCATGCCCTTGAGCTGCTCGATGCCGTTGAACAGTACATTGCCGACCTTGACCACACCCACTTCAATCGCCAGCGGCAATTTCAGCTCCGGCAGGCTGATCGGCCCGCTGCTGCTGTCTTCACTGGGCGGAAATTGCAGGCTGATGGCGTCAGCCTGCAATTGATCGATACACAGCGTCATGCGGGTCAGACAACCCGGCGACCAGGCAAAGATCGGCCGGCTTACCTCCACCCGGCTGGTGCCTTGCTCCCACAAGAGATGATCGGCACCCCACTGGCCGCCCAGGCGCCCGGCAAAATTCTCCACCTGCAAACCCGGTACCTGCCCCAGCACCCAGCGGCTGCCTGCTTGCGTACCCAGAATCACGCCCACACTGACAACGGCCAGCAGCACCAACGCCACCAGCACCAGCCCGGCTATTTTCAAACCACGAATCACAGTTCTGGCCCCATCGAAAAGTGCAAACGGACACCGCCATCGTCATCCAGCGCATGGGCCAGATCCAGACGTATGGGGCCTACCGGCGAGATCCAGCGAATACCAACGCCGACCCCGGTTTTCAGGCTCGGAAAGTCCAGTGTGTTGAACGCATTGCCCTGGTCGACAAAGGTCGCCCAGCGCCACTTTTCGGCGAACTGATATTGATATTCCAGGCTACCCGCGAGCATGTAGCGCCCGCCGATACGATCACCTTCGGAGTTTTTCGGCGACAGACTCTGGTAATCATAACCACGCACGCTCTGGTCGCCACCGGCGAAGAAGCGCAGGGACGGTGGAATCGATTTGTAGCCGTTGGTGGCACTGCCACCAAACTGGATCCGGCCCAAAAAGCGGTGTTTTTCCCACAGGGTGGTCAACGCCTTGAACTGCACATCGCCATGCAGCAGGTTGGTATCGGACATCAACCCTTGCTTGGCCACCTGCATATCCGTGGTCACACTGTAGCCGTGACTGGGGTCGATGCGGTTGTCGCTGCGCAATACCGAATAGCTGACGCCCGGCATCAGCAAGGTACTCAGGCCCGAGTCATCGCCCAGGCGGTACTCTTCATGCTGCCATTTGAGCGAGATGACGCGCGTCCAGCCGTTATCCAGTTTGCTGTGCCACTCCGGGCCGACCGTGAGCAGCTTGCTCAAGGTGTCGGTGTTGGCGATTTCTTCGTTTTGATAACCCGCAGCAAGACGCAGTTTATCGGTCAGCGGTGGATCCAGCGGGATGTCATACCAGGCACCGACGTTTTGCTTGGGCTGGGATATTTCGGATTCAAAGCCGTAGCTGTCACCGCGCGGGTTGCCCCAGTGGCGCATCCAGCTGGCCTTGCCACGGGCTCCGGTATCGGTCGAGTAACCCAGGCCCAGGGTCATGGTGCGCGGCTTGCGGGTTTCCAGGTCGACGTCGACCGGGATCACCTGCCCCACCGCAGTACTGGGTGCGGCATCGACGCGCACCACTTCAAAGTAGCCACTGCTTTGCAGGTTCTGGTTAAGTTCGGCAACCAGTTCCGAGTCGTACGGGGTATCCGGGGTAAACGGCACCATGCGTTGCAGCAAGGTCTGGTCAAAGGGTGCATCGCCGGCAAAACTGACTTTACCGAGAAAAAAACGCGGGCCGCTTTCGTAGACCAGATTGATATCGGCAAAACCGCCCTTGGGGTCGACCAGCAGTTCATGCTGAGTGAATTTACCATTGAAAAAACCGTAACGCAGGGCACGGTTCTGGATCAGGCGCTTGGCGTCTTCGTAGTTGCCCTGATTGAGCACCGCGCCGGGTTTGAGATCATCGCTGGCCGGTATCTGAAAGGCCTTCAGCGAAGCGGCCGGGCCTTCGACGCGCACGTTGACGTTGCGCAGATGCACCGGCTCGCCGGGGTCGATGCTCAACACCAGACGCGGCGGATCGCCGGGCTTGACCTCGGCGTCGATGGAGGGCTGGTAGTAACCCAAGGCCTGGGAGGCTTTCAGGGCCTGCTCCTGCGCGCCACGTTGAAAACGCAAAAGCGCTTTCTCGTCACGATCGCCGAGGCTGCCAATATAGCCTTCCACGTTGGCCTTGAGGGCGTCGTTTGCCGGTTTGACCTTGACCACCAACTCGCTTTGGGCACACGCCGCAAAACTGCTGAGCAGCAGGACAACACCACTGGTAAATCTTCCTGGGAACGTCATAGGCGCGGATGCTATCACGGGCTGGGGTGCTCATAGAGCGCGTCAACGGGCAAAAAGTTCGTGTTCAAACCGTTGCGGTATGTGACACCTGCGGATTGGCATGGAAGAACACATGTTCTATCACCGGCCCCACCGCAACTTCCCCGATCTCCACATAGCCCTGGCGCTTGTAGAATTCAAGGTAATGCGGGTTTCCGGTGTCGAGCACCACACCTTCGGAGTGCTCGTCCTCGGCGCACCAGTTATGCACTGCTTCAAGCAACTGCTCACCGTAATGCAAACCCTGGAATTCGGGATGAATACCCAGCAACGGCAGCATATGCACGGCATCTCCCGGCACGCAGGCCTGCACTGCCTGGTGGTAGTCCAGATACCGCCGCGTGCAGTTCAGCCCGGCACTGAGCACCATGCGCAACTGCCAGGCCCAGCTTTCGGTAATCCCCAGGCGCCGCTGCGGCGGGGCAATCAGGGCAATGCCCACCAGGCGGTCATTGACCAGCAACCCCAGCGCCGGCAAGTCCTGAAAAAAATGTTGCCTGACCAGCTCCCGCACTGTCGCGCGAACCCGTTGTTCGTAACCGCTGCGCTCGGCGTTGAACAGAAAGCGGAATGTCGGCTCATGGCGATAGGCCTGATACAGCAAGGAGCGCGCTTCTCTTGAATAGCCACTGTCAAGCAACTGGATCTGACTGGTGGCGTTCGGCGTTTGCGTCATGCGATCAACTCCCCGGCGCGGCCTGGATAGCGGCGCTTCTAATGCGTACGAACCCCCGAGGGCCACAACAGTTCCATCATGGCCAAGTGCATCCTACGTTAGCAGTGCATTTGCCCCACTGCACGCTGGCAGCCAGAGCGTCAGTCCGCTAGCATCGCAGTTTTGTTCAGGACTGCCCGCCCATGAAAATCGTTTCATTCAACATCAACGGCCTGCGCGCTCGGCCACATCAGCTGGCAGCGCTGATCGAGAAACACCAGCCTGACGTGATAGGCCTGCAGGAAACCAAGGTCCATGACGATCAGTTCCCCATCGCCGACATCGAAGCGCTGGGGTATCACGTGCACTTCCATGGTCAAAAAGGCCATTACGGGGTCGCCCTGCTCTCGCGCCAGGCACCTCTGGAGCTGCACAAGGGTTTTGCCGGTGATGAAGATGACGCCCAGCGGCGTTTTATCTGGGGCACTTTCGCTGACGAAAACGGCCAGCCGGTGACCATCATGAATGGTTACTTCCCACAGGGCGAAAACCGCGATCACCCCACCAAATTCCCGGCCAAGCAGCGTTTCTACAGCGACCTGCAGCAGCTGCTTGAAAGCCAGTTCAGCAATGAACAACCACTGGTGGTAATGGGCGATATCAATATCTCGCCGCAGGACTGCGATATCGGTATCGGCGCGGACAACGCCAAGCGCTGGCTGAAAACCGGCAAGTGCAGCTTTTTGCCAGAAGAACGCGAGTGGCTGGAACGTCTCAAGGGCTGGGGCCTGGTGGACAGCTTTCGCTACCTGCACCCGGACGTGGCCGACCGTTTCAGCTGGTTCGATTACCGCAGCCGTGGTTTTGAGGATGAGCCCAAGCGTGGCCTGCGCATTGACGTGATCCTTGCCTCCCAGGGGCTGGTGCCACGAATCAAGGCAGCGGGTGTGGACTACGACCTGCGTGGCATGGAAAAACCATCGGATCATGCGCCGATCTGGCTGGAATTGAGCTAAGAACAATCCCGTAGCAGCTGCCGAAGGAACGAGGCTGCTGCTACAGAGGGGCCTGTCATCGGCTTGAAACCTTTCTGACTTAAATTGCAGGCCTTTCTATGGCTCCAGGAAGGTGCCTGCCGATGCTGCGTCTTATGTCCTTGACCCTGTTATGCGCGCTGACCGGCCTGGTCTGCGCTGCCGACCTGCGCATCCAGGGCTCCAACACCATCGGCGCCAACCTTGGCCCTGCACTGGTCAGCGCCATGCTCGCCGAGCAAGGCCTGCATGACATCCACAGTGTCCCGGTCATCCCGCCCAACGAGCACACTATTGTCGGCACCACGGCGCAGGGCCGGCAGATCCGGGTGGATGTCGCCGCCCATGGCTCGGGTACCGGCTTTACTGCCCTGGCCGCCGGGCATGCGGATCTGGTGGCGTCCTCGCGCCCCATCAAGGACCGCGAACTGGTAGACCTTGAGCGCCTGGGAGACCTGAAAAGCCCGAGCGCCGAACAAGTAATTGCCATCGATGGCCTGGCGATCATTCTCCACCCGCGCAACCCGCTCAATCAGCTTGATACCGAGCAACTGGCACAGGTTTTCAGTGGCCAGATCAGCCGCTGGGAACAGCTGGGCGGGGTCGGTGGTGCCATTCATTTATATGCCCGCGATGGCCAGTCCGGCACCTGGGAGACCTTTAAAGAGCTGGTCTTGAACCGCAACGGGCAGTCCTTGAGCAGTACGGCACAGCGTTTCGAATCCAGCGAAGAGCTATCCGATGCCGTCAGCCGTGACCCACAAGCCATCGGCTTTATCGGCCTGCCGTATATCCGTGAGGCCAAGACCCTGGCTATCGTTGATGGCGCATCGCAGCCCATGCTGCCGCTCACCAGCCTGATTGCCAGCGAAGACTACCCCTTGTCGCGGCGTCTGTTCTTTTACCTGCCTCCCTCGACGATAAATCCCTGGGCAAAAGCACTGGTTGCCTTCACCCAAAGCCCGCAAGGTCAGGCCATTGTCGGGCAAAACGGCTTTGTCGCCCAAAGCGTACAAGCTGGCAGCGTGCTACCGGGCGCGCACATGCCCCAGGCGTATCAGGCGCTGACCCGGGAGGCACAGCGCCTGTCAGTCAACTTCCGTTTTGAAGAAGGCAGCGCCTCACTGGATAACAAGGCGCGTCAGGACTTGCTGCGTGTGGCCGACTACCTTAGCGCCCATGGCAAACTCGACAAACAGATCACACTGGTGGGTTTTGGCGATGCCAAGGATGACCCGCAGCGTGCACAATTGCTGTCAACGTTGCGGGCGATGGCCGTACGCCGCGAGCTGGTGAAAAGCGGCGTGGTGCCCAGGGAAATTCGGGGCTATGGCGCACAAATGCCGGTGGCAGCCAATATCGAAGATGAAGGGCGCCAGAAGAATCGTCGGGTTGAGGTGTGGGTTTATTGAGTGTGCAAGGTCAAATGCCCCCTCTCCCTAGAGTGCATATTTATCCAGCTCAAACTTGCCCACTGCCGCCCGGTGTACTTCGTCCGGACCATCCGCCAGGCGCAGCGTGCGCTGCATGGCGTACATATAAGCCAGCGGAAAATCCGCCGAAACCCCTGCCCCGCCATGCATCTGAATGGCCCGGTCAATCACCTTCAAGGCAACGTTGGGCGCGACAACCTTGATCTGGGCGATTTCACTTCTGGCCACCTTGTTGCCTACCGTGTCCATCATATACGCAGCCTTGAGGGTCAACAGGCGCGCCATGTCGATCTCCATGCGCGAGTCGGCGATCTTGTCGATATTGCCCCCCAGACGTGCCAGCGGCTTGCCGAACGCGGTACGTGCCAGCGAACGCTTGCACATTAAAGCCAGTGCCCGCTCGGCCATGCCAATCGAGCGCATGCAGTGGTGAATCCGGCCCGGCCCAAGACGCCCCTGGGCAATTTCAAAGCCCCGGCCTTCACCCAACAAAACGTTTTCATACGGCACTCGTACGTTGTCGAACAGCACTTCGGCATGACCATGAGGAGCATCGTCGTAGCCGAATACCGGCAGTGGCCGTACGATTTTCACCCCTGGGGTGTCTACCGGCACCAGGATCATTGAGTGCTGCTGATGCCGCGGATTTTCAGGGTTGCTCAAGCCCATGAAAATCATGATCTTGCAGCGAGGGTCACAAGCTCCCGACGTCCACCATTTGCGGCCATTGATCAGCCACTCGTCACCGTCACGCACGGCGCATGCCGTCATATTAGTAGCATCCGACGAGGCGACGTCCGGTTCGGTCATGGCAAACGCCGAGCGAATGTCACCCCGCAACAGCGGCTCCAACCACTGCTTTTTTTGTGCCTCGCTGGCGTAGCGCACCAGTACTTCCATATTGCCGGTATCCGGTGCCGAGCAGTTGAAGGGCTCGGAACCCAGCATCGAGCGCCCCATGATTTCTGCCAGCGGCGCGTATTCAAGGTTGGTCAGCCCGGCGCCCAGTTCGGACTCTGGCAAAAACAGATTCCATAGCCCTTCAGCCCTGGCCTTGAGTTTCAACTCTTCCATGATCGCTGTGGGCTGCCAGCGATCACCTTCAGCCACCTGCTGATCAAAAATCGCCTCCGCCGGGTAAACATGGGCGTCCATAAACGCTGTCACACGCTCACGCAGTGCCTGAACTTTCGGAGAGTAAGCGAAATCCATAAGTGACTACCTTCTACCGGGCTGCTGAAAAGTGATACCCGATGCTAGATTAGCCACCCTTTATTTGCGCCATCTATTAACGACGTGTATTACCATTCATAAGCAATATATGATCGGGGCGCGTTTTCCTTTCCAACAACAAGAGCCAGCGCGTCATGAACCTGAACAAGGTCGATCTCAATCTGTTTATCGTCTTCGACGCCATCTATACCGAAGCCAACCTGACCCGCGCCGGGCAGATTATCGGCATCACCCAGCCAGCCGTGTCCAATGCCCTGGCGCGATTGCGCGAGAGCTTCAATGACCCGCTGTTCGTGCGCACCGCCCAGGGCATGGTGCCCACCCCCATGGCACAGAACATCATCAGCCCGGTGCGCAGTGCCCTGGCGCTGTTGCGTGTTTCGGTGCAGGAAAGCCGCACCTTCAACCCCCTGCAAGCCAACAAGACCTACCGCATCAGCATGACAGACCTGTCAGAAGCGGTGATTTTGCCGCCGCTATTCCAGCGGCTACGGCGTCAGGCGCCTTCGGTGGTGGTCGAGAGTTTTCTCTCTCATCGGCGTGAGACCACCAGTGATCTGGCTGCCGGGCGTCTGGATTTTGCGATAGATGCCCCCCTCAATACCGACCCGCAGGTACGCCATGTCAAGTTGATGGAAGACCGTTACGTCTGCGCCATGCGCCAGGGCCACCCATCGGCCGGCAAGGCAACCCTGAGCCTGGATGAATACCTGGCGCTGACCCACATTCATATCTCGACCCGACGCAACGGCCTCGGCGAGGTCGACCTGGCCCTGGGCAAGATGGGCCTGCAGCGCAAGATCACCCTGCGCTCGCAGCATTACCTGATGGCCTCCAATGTGCTGCAGCAAACCGACATGGCAATGACCGTGCCCGAGCGTTTTGCCCGCCGCCATGGCCTGCACTTTGTAGCCTTGCCCCTCAATGAACTGCCCAATGTGGAAACCCATTTGTACTGGCACGAAAGTACCGAGCAAGACCCGGCCAATCGCTGGATGCGCGAGCAACTGATAGAGCTGTGCCAGCAACAACAGAAATTCGAAGCCGCAAGCCTGCTTGACGTATACGTCAACCAACCTTTAGTTTAGCAACACGATTTCTCCAGAGCCCGCCCATGAGCAGCCAGACGTACAGTATTTCCGACCTTGCCCGTGAACTTGACATCACCACCCGTGCCATTCGCTTTTATGAAGAGCAAGGCCTGCTCGCCCCTGAACGACGCGGTCAGGAGCGGGTGTATTCGGCGCGGGACAAAGTCAGCCTGAAACTGATTCTGCGCGGCAAGCGCATCGGCTTTTCGCTGGCCGAATGCCGCGAACTGATCGAGCTTTATGACCCCACCAGCGGCAACCAGAAACAGCTCAACAGCATGCTGGCCAAAATCGCCGAACGCCGCGAGCAGCTTGAGCAGCAGTTGCTGGATATCCAGCAGATGCAGCTGGAGCTCGATACCGCTGAAGAGCGGTGTCTCCAGGCGCTGGAACAGACCATAAAAAAACAGACGACTAACAGTCCCTCGCTCTGACTGACCGCCTGCGAACTCCAGCACACCCCCATCTGCCCCCTCTCCCTCCGCGAGAGGGCTGGGGTGAGGGTTGGGCAAGACCCCATTTCAACGGACACGGTGATCCCCATGACACTTCCAACCCATGTGCGGCTGATCGAAGTAGGCCCGCGCGACGGACTGCAAAACGAGGCCCAACCCATCAGTGTCGCGGACAAGGTGCAACTGGTTGACGCCCTGACCGACGCCGGATTGGGCTATATCGAAGCCGGCAGCTTTGTCTCCCCCAAGTGGGTGCCGCAAATGGCCGGTTCGGCTGAAGTCTTCGCACAAATCCGCCGCAAGCCGGGCGTGGTCTACGGTGCGCTGGCACCGAACCTGCGTGGTTTTGAAGATGCCGTGGCCGCCGGGGTAAAGGAAGTCGCGGTATTTGCCGCCGCATCCGAAGCGTTCTCGCAACGCAATATCAATTGCTCGATCAGCGAAAGCCTGGCGCGC
Source organism: Pseudomonas sp. TWR1-1-3 (assembly GCF_049896805.1). Classification (NCBI taxonomy): domain Bacteria; kingdom Pseudomonadati; phylum Pseudomonadota; class Gammaproteobacteria; order Pseudomonadales; family Pseudomonadaceae; genus Pseudomonas; species Pseudomonas sp. TWR1-1-3. Next base: position 51,626 of record NZ_JAFCUZ010000007.1, read on the forward strand.
TTTGTGCCCATTATTGAAGCGGCCAGGCAGCACGGCATCAGCGTACGCGGCTATGTGTCCTGTGTGCTGGGCTGCCCTTATGAAGGCCAGGTCAGTGCGCAGCAGGTGGCACAGGTAGCGCAGGAGCTGTACGCCATGGGCTGTTACGAGGTGTCACTGGGCGACACCATCGGCACCGGTACACCGACGTCCACACGCACCCTGTTTGAGACGGTAGCGGCTTGCGTCCCGCGGGAAAAACTCGCCGGGCATTTCCACGATACCTACGGTCAGGCGCTGGTAAATATCTACGCCAGCCTGCAGGAAGGCATCGCGGTATTCGACAGCTCCATCGCCGGCCTCGGCGGTTGCCCCTATGCCAAGGGTGCCAGCGGTAACGTGGCCACGGAAGACGTGCTGTACATGCTCAACGGCATGGGCATCGAAACCGGGGTCGACATGGACAAGCTGTTACTGGCCGGCGCGCACATCTGCAAGGTGCTGGGTCGTGTTACCGGATCACGGGTGGCAAAGGCCCGCCAGGGCTAAAAAGTGTTCCGGGGTGTTACCTCGCCGCCACACAAACGAGTAACACGGAAACAAACCGGCCATGCCCAAGGCCGGTTTTTTATTGCCTTAATTTTCAAGTAGTTGATTTATAAGGGTTTTTAAAAGTTGGCACGGCTCCTGCTATCTCTATGGCATAACAAGAATAAAAACCGCAGCAACATAATAAAAACAATACGAAACGACTCTGACATAACAAAAACAACACGGCAGAGACGCAGCTAACAGATTTTTTTGGAGAAGGTTTACTTTTCCGAGGCGCCTAAAAACCACCTCGCAACCGGGCAGAGAAGAATAAAACTACCTTCAGGTAGCACCCGCACAGGTTGGATCACGGGTTTGATAGCCGGTGATAAAAGTGGATCAGCGCTCAAAAAAATACGTTTGCTCTTGACCCCGGATGGGGGTCGCACAAAAACGCAGCAAAAGGGCGAGTTCCAAAAACAACAATAGACCGCCCTTCAATAATAAAAAAAGAGCACGCAACGACATATTAAAGGGGAGCTTCGGCTCCCCTTTGTGCTGTCTGTGGTTTGATAATTTGCTTAACTGCATACCCCCGTGGGAGCGAGCCTGCTCGCGATTCAGGCGGCGCGGTCTGTCTGGCAAATCGCGGTGATGCCATCGCGAGCAAGCCCGTTCCCACGGGTTTGGTCATTTCTGTTGGCACTCCTGAATACTGATCTCGCGCATTTTGAATTTCTGGATCTTGCCGGTCACGGTCATCGGGAATGCATCGACAAACTTGAAAAAACGCGGCGCTTTAAAGTGCGCAATCCGCGACTTGCACCAGGTTTGCAGCTCAAGCTCATTGGCCGTATGACCGGGATGAAACTTGATCCAGGCAACGATCTCTTCGCCATATTTGGCGTCAGGGATACCCACAACCTGCACGTCAGCCACTGCCGGGTGGGTAAAAAAGAACTCCTCCAGCTCCCGCGGGTAAATATTTTCTCCACCGCGAATAATCATGTCCTTGTTGCGCCCCACAATGCGTACATAGCCCTGCTCATCCATCTGCGCCAGGTCACCGGTATGCATCCAGCCGTCACCGTCGATGGCATCAGCGGTGGCCTGCGGGTTGTTCCAGTAACCGAGCATCACGCTGTAGCCACGGGTACACAACTCGCCAATCTCACCCCGGGCAACGGTGTTGCCCGCAGCATCGATCAACTTGCTCTCAAGTTGTGGCTGGGTACGCCCCACCGTGGTAACCCGCAATTCCAGTTCATCCGCAGGCCCCGTCTGTATCGATACCGGGCTGGTTTCGGTCATGCCATAGGCGATTTGTACTTCGCCCATATGCATTTCACTGATGACGCGGCGCATGACCTCGATCGGGCATGTGGCCCCGGCCATAATCCCCGTGCGCAGGCTCGACAGATCAAACGAGGCACGCTGCGGGTGGTCGAGCATGGCGATAAACATGGTCGGCACACCGTACAGCCCGGTGGCGCGCTCTTGCGCAACCGCTTGCAGCGTAAGGCCCGGGTCAAAGGCCTCCGCAGGGTAGATCATGGTAGTGCCATGGGTCACGCAACCCAGATTGCCCATCACCATGCCAAAGCAGTGATAAAGCGGCACGGGGATTACCAGACGGTCGCTGGCCGTCAGCCCCAGGCTTTCGCCTACCATATAGCCATTATTGAGAATGTTCTGATGGCTAAGGGTCGCCCCCTTGGGGAAGCCTGTGGTACCGGAGGTGTACTGGATATTGACCGGCTGGTCGACGTGCAGGCTGGCTTCGCGGCAGCGTAACTGCTCCGGTTCGACCTCGTCAGCCAACATGGCAAGGTGCGACCACGGCAAAAAACCTGCCGGCGGCTCAGCCGCGAGGCTGATGACCCCACGCAAATCGGCAAAGCGCACACAATCCAGCGCCCCGACCGATTGCTCCGCCAGCTCAGGGATCAACTCCTGGAGCATGGCGTGATAGTTGGACGTCTTGAACGCGCCGGCACACACCAACCATTGACACGCCGATTGCTTGAGTACGTATTCGAGTTCCGAGAGCCGGTATGCCGGGTTGATATTGACCAGAATCACGCCAATCTTGGCGCTGGCAAACTGGCTGATAAACCACTCGGCGCCATTAGGCGCCCACACCCCCAGCCGGTCCCCTGCCTGCAAACCCAAAGCCAGCAGTGCCCTGGCATGCAGGTCGACCTCCTCGGCCAATTGTGCCCATGTATAACGTTGCTGCTGATGGCGTACCACCAACGCCTCCCCCTGCGGGTAACGCGCAGCAGTCTGATCAAAAGCCTGGCCTATCGTCATCGCCAGCAGCGGCTTGTCCAGCGCACCCTGGCTGTAACTGGGGACGGATTGCAACTTCATGGCAACTCCTCTTGTGATTGTTTTGGGAGCATGAGCAAGGCGCGTACTGCACCGGCTCATTTGAAGAACAACAAATACTCTGGCCTAAGTTGACGTTAACGTAAAGGTCGTTGACAGTTAAAGGCGCCAAGTTTACGTTAACGTAAAGGTTATCAATGGCGACGCAGTAACCGCCTCCACAAGAACAATGAATATAGGTGCCCCATGAGCTACCCCACCCTGAACTTCGCCCTGGGCGAAACCATCGATATGCTGCGCGATCAGGTCCAGGCATTCGTCGCTGCCGAACTGGCGCCACGGGCGGCGCAAATCGACAAGGACAACCTGTTCCCGGCCGACATGTGGCGCAAGTTCGGTGACATGGGGTTGCTCGGCATCACCGTCTCAGAAGAGTACGGCGGCACCGGCCTGAGCTATCTGGCCCATGTGGTGGCCATGGAAGAAATCAGCCGCGGCTCGGCATCGGTGGCCCTGTCCTACGGCGCCCACTCCAATCTGTGCGTCAACCAGATCAACCGCAACGGCACCCACGAACAGAAACTCAAATACCTGCCCAAGCTGATCAGCGGCGAACACGTCGGTGCCCTGGCCATGAGCGAACCGAACGCCGGTTCCGATGTGGTTTCGATGAAACTGCGCGCCGACAGACGCGGCGACCACTTTGTTCTCAACGGCAGCAAAACCTGGATCACCAATGGCCCGGACGCCAGCACCTATGTGATCTATGCCAAGACCGACCTGGAGAAAGGCCCACACGGAATCAGCGCATTTATCGTTGAGCGTGACTGGAAAGGCTTCAGCCGCAGTAGCCATTTCGACAAGCTTGGCATGCGCGGTTCCAACACCAGCGAGCTGTTTTTCGACGACGTCGAAGTGCCTGAAGAGAACCTGCTGGGCACCCTCAACGCCGGCGTAAAGGTCCTGATGAGCGGCCTGGACTACGAGCGTGTGGTGCTCTCGGGCGGCCCCACCGGGATCATGCAGGCGTGCATGGACCTGATCGTGCCGTACATTCACGACCGCAAGCAATTCGGCCAGAGCATCGGCGAATTTCAGTTGATCCAGGGCAAGGTGGCTGACATGTACACCCAGCTCAATGCCAGCCGTGCCTATCTGTATGCCGTGGCTGCCGCTTGCGAACGTGGCGAAACAACGCGCAAGGATGCCGCCGGCGTGATTTTGTACAGCGCCGAACGCGCCACGCAAATGGCCCTCGATGCCATTCAGATTCTCGGTGGCAACGGCTACATCAATGAATTCCCTGCCGGGCGCCTCCTGCGCGACGCCAAACTGTATGAAATCGGCGCTGGCACCAGCGAAATCCGACGCATGCTGATTGGTCGCGAACTCTTCAACGAAACCCGCTAAGGAGCGCAGGCATGTCCATCTTGCAGACGACAATCAACCCGCGTTCGGCCGAGTTCGGGCTTAACCGCGACGCCATGCTCAAACAGGTCGACGCCTTGCATGCCCTGCTAGCGCAGGTGCAACAAGGCGGTGGCGCCAAGGCGCAGGAGCGGCATACCTCACGAGGCAAGTTGCTGCCTCGCGAACGGATTGACCGCCTTTTGGACAGCGGTTCGCCCTTCCTTGAATTGAGTCAGTTAGCGGCTTACAACGTGTACGGCGAAGACGTTCCGGCAGCCGGGATCATTGCCGGCATTGGTCGGGTCGAGGGCGTGGAGTGCATGATTGTCGCCAACGACGCCACGGTCAAAGGTGGTTCGTACTACCCACTGACGGTCAAAAAACACCTGCGGGCGCAAACCATCGCCGAGCAGAACCGCTTGCCGTGCATTTATCTGGTGGACTCGGGCGGTGCCAACCTGCCGCGCCAGGACGAGGTGTTCCCGGACCGCGAGCACTTTGGACGGATCTTCTTCAACCAGGCCAACATGAGCGCAGCGGGTATCCCGCAAATTGCCGTGGTCATGGGCTCCTGTACCGCAGGCGGTGCCTATGTACCCGCCATGGCCGACGAAGCCATTATGGTGCGTCAACAGGCAACGATTTTTCTCGCTGGCCCGCCGCTGGTAAAGGCCGCCACGGGCGAAGTGGTCAGCGCCGAAGACCTCGGCGGGGCCGATGTGCACTGCAAGATTTCCGGGGTGGCCGACCACTATGCCGACAGCGACGAACACGCCCTGGCGCTGGCCCGGCGCAGCGTTGCCAACCTCAACTGGCGCAAGCTGGGCCAGTTGCAGCAGCGCACACCACAGGTACCGCTGTTCGACCGTGATGAGCTGTACGGCATAGTCCCGGCTGATGCCAAGCAGCCTTTTGATGTACGCGAAGTGATTGCGCGGCTGGTGGATGGCTCGGTATTCGATGAGTTCAAGGCCCTGTTCGGTACCACGCTGGTGTGCGGCTTTGCCCATTTGCAGGGTTACCCGGTGGCGATTCTGGCCAACAACGGGATCCTGTTTGCCGAGGCCGCGCAAAAGGGCGCGCACTTTATCGAGCTGGCCTGTCAGCGCGGCATCCCCCTGGTGTTTTTGCAAAATATCACCGGCTTTATGGTCGGGCAGAAATACGAAGCCGGTGGGATTGCCAAGCACGGTGCCAAATTGGTCACTGCCGTTGCGTGCGCCAGGGTGCCCAAATTCACCGTGATCATTGGCGGCAGCTTTGGCGCCGGCAACTACGGAATGTGCGGCCGCGCCTACGATCCACGCTTCTTGTGGATGTGGCCAAATGCCCGAATCGGCGTGATGGGTGCGGAGCAAGCCGCGGGTGTGCTGGTGCAGGTCAAGCGCGAACAGGCCGAGCGCAATGGCGTCGGGTTTACAGCCCGGGAAGAGGCCGAGATCAAGCAGCCGATCCTCGACCAGTACGAGCATCAAGGCCACCCCTACTACTCCAGCGCGCGCTTGTGGGATGACGGCGTGATCGATCCGGCGCAAACCCGAGAGGTTTTGGCCCTTGGCCTGTCGGCGGCCTTGAACGCCCCTGTCGAAGCCACCCGTTTCGGTGTGTTCCGGATGTAACCCCACAGCCTTTCAGGACTGACAAACATGATGGATTTCAACACCCTCGAACTGCACACCGATCCCCGGGGCTTTGCCACCCTGTGGTTGAGCCGCGAGCAGAAGAACAATGCATTCAATGCCGAGATGATTCGTGAGCTGATTCTGGCGCTGGAGGCCGTACAAGCCGACCCTGCCCTGCGTTTTCTGGTGCTGCGCGGGCGCGGCAAGCATTTCAGCGCCGGTGCCGATCTGGCCTGGATGCAGCAATCGGCCGAACTGGACTACCACACCAACCTTGACGACGCCCGCCACCTGGCCGAGCTGATGTACAACCTGGCCAAGCTGAAAATGCCCACCCTGGCCGTGGTCCAGGGCGCGGCCTATGGTGGTGCGCTGGGCCTGATCAGTGCCTGCGACATGGCTATCGGCACCGAAGACGCGCAGTTCTGTCTGTCGGAAGTGCGTATCGGCCTGGCACCTGCGGTGATCAGCCCCTTTGTGGTGCAGGCCATAGGTGAGCGCGCTGCCCGCCGCTACGCCTTGACGGCTGAACGCTTCAGCGGCGAACGTGCCCGGGAACTGGGCTTGCTATCGGAGTGCTACCCGCTCGCCGAGCTTGAACAGCACATCGGCCTCTGGATTGACAACCTGCTGCTCAACAGCCCCCAGGCCATGCGCTCATGCAAGGACCTGTTGCGGGAAGTCAGCCACGGAGCACCGACCCTGGCTATTCGCCGTTACTGCGAAAACGCCATAGCTCGCATCCGCGTCAGCCCCGAAGGCCAGGAGGGCTTGCGCGCCTTTCTGCAAAAACGTGCCCCCAGCTGGCAAGCCGATCCATCGACCCTGGAGCCGCGTTCATGAGCGCCCCTATTCTGACATCCGTACTGGTTGCCAACCGTGGCGAAATCGCCTGCCGGGTAATGCGCACAGCCAGGGCCCTGGGCCTCACCACAGTAGCCGTCCACAGCGCGACCGATCGCGATGCGCGGCATTGCCGCGAAGCCGATATCTGCGTAGACCTGGGGGGCAGCAAAGCGGCCGACAGCTACCTGAAAATCGACAAGATCATTGCAGCCGCCAAGGCCAGTGGGGCCCAGGCCATTCATCCCGGTTATGGCTTTTTGTCGGAGAACGCAGGCTTTGCCCGTGCCATTGAAGCTGCCGGGCTGATATTTCTCGGCCCGCCCGCCAGTGCCATTGATGCCATGGGCAGCAAGTCCGCCGCCAAGACCCTGATGGAAGTGGCGGGCGTACCGCTGGTGCCGGGTTACCACGGCGAAGCCCAGGATCTGGAAACCTTTCGCCTCGCCGCAGAACGCATCGGCTATCCGGTGCTGCTCAAAGCCACGGCAGGTGGTGGTGGCAAGGGCATGAAGGTGGTCGAGGACGTCGCCCAGCTGGCAGAGGCGCTGGCCTCGGCACAGCGCGAAGCCCTGTCGTCCTTTGGCGATGCGCGCATGCTGGTGGAAAAGTACGTACTCAAGCCACGACACGTGGAAATCCAGATTTTTGCCGACCAGCACGGCAACTGCCTGTACCTCAATGAGCGCGACTGCTCGATTCAGCGCCGCCACCAGAAAGTCGTAGAGGAAGCGCCAGCACCGGGCCTGAGTGTCGAACAGCGTCAGGCAATGGGCGAGTCCGCCGTGCGTGCGGCCCAGGCCATCGGTTATGTGGGCGCGGGCACTGTAGAGTTCCTGCTGGATGCGCGAGGCGAGTTCTTCTTTATGGAGATGAATACGCGCCTGCAGGTTGAGCACCCGGTCACTGAAGCCATCACCGGCCTCGACCTGGTGGCCTGGCAAATCCGCGTGGCACGGGGTGAAACCCTGCCCATCAGCCAGGCTCAGGTCCCGTTGAACGGCCATGCCATAGAAGTGCGACTGTATGCAGAAGACCCGGGCCATGATTTCCTTCCGCAAACCGGCCGTCTTGAGGTGTATCGCGAGTCGGCCGCTGGCCCGGGCCGTCGCGTGGACAGCGGTGTCAGCGAGGGCGACGAAGTTTCACCGTTCTACGACCCGATGCTGGGCAAGCTGATTGCTTGGGGTGAAGACCGCGAGCAGGCACGTTTGCGCCTGATGGCCATGCTCGATGAATTCGCTATTGGCGGGCTGAAAACCAACCTGAATTTCTTGCGCCGCATTATCGGCCACCCTGCCTTCGCCGCAGCCGAACTCGATACCGGATTTATCCCACGCTACGAGGAAGAATTACTGCCTGCTGCCGAACCTTTGCCTACGGCATTCTGGTCTGCCGCTGCCCAGGCATTCAGCCAAAGCCAACCGCTACGGGTGCGCAACGATGACCCGGCATCGCCCTGGTCGGCAGCCAATGGCTTTCGTAGCGGCCTGCCGGCAAACACCTTGCTGGTTCTGGCCTGCAAGGGTGAACAGCAGGTTATCCACCTCAGTGGCAACACCACCACTTTGCGCGATGAACACTTGCTCATCGAGCAGGACGGTGTACGCCGTCAGCACCTGGCCATCCGTCGGGGCGATGCGCTGTACCTGCGCTGGGACGGTGATCTGCACTGCGTGCGTCTGCACGATCCGATCAGCGCCGTGGACGCCAGTCACACGGCCCAGGGCGGCCTGACTGCACCGATGAACGGCAGCATCGTACGTGTGCTGGTCGAGGTTGGGCAAACCGTCGAGGCCGGTGCTCAGCTGGTGGTACTGGAAGCCATGAAAATGGAACACAGCCTGCGAGCCCCCCATGCAGGCGTGATCAAGGCGCTGTTTTTCCAGGAAGGTGAAATGGTCAGTGAGGGCTCGGCACTGGTCGAGCTGGAATGAGAAAAGGCGGGTACCGTGACCGGTATCCGCCTTTTCACTTGCAGCTTGGACACACCGCTTCTAAAACTTGGCAGTGGCCTGTACCACCACGCCGATAATCCGGCAGTTTTCATCAAACAGGGTTTTCGGGTAGGTCGGATTAAGTGGCTTGAGGTAACGTTGCCCGCTTTCTTCGATCAACTGCCGGAAAGTCGTGGCATCGGATTCCGGCGTAAGAGCGATGACCATTTTGCCTGGCGTGGCCTCGATGTCCGGATCAACCAGAATCATCATCCCCTGCGCAATGCTGACCCCCACCGGGGCAGTCATTGCGTCTCCCGTGACCAGCAGCCAGAACGCAGCGCCCTTGGCGTAGTGATCACTCACTTCAAACAGCGTACCGGGCGGTGCATAACCGGGCAGCAGCTTTTCGCTGACGTGACCCGCCGCTACCCAGTCGCGCACCGGGTAGCGGAATGCCGATGTGATCTCGTAGGTGTATTCGTCAACCCCGGGCTTGTCGCCCGCCTCGTTGCGCTCACGAATCACCAGGGCGACCTCAAGGTGCTCCAGCCCAAGGGCGTGAAGTACGTTGTTCATCGTCGGCAAGTCGGGTTGACGGCGTTTATTGAGCCAATGGCCGACTCCGCCCTGGGAAGCCCCGACGCGTTCGGCTAGTTTTTCTTGCGTGAGTTTCAGCTCGCGCAATTTGGTTCTGACTAAAGCGATCCATTTATCCATCTGCCGAACAATACGGATTGAATTCGACGCAACAATACACGAATTGTATTATTTACTTATAAGATAAAAATACTTAATGTATTAATCTGCTTTAGCTGACTCGATCAACTCCTGAGACGCAGGTAAATCATGACTCCAATAACAAAAATCCCTTTCGAAACCGAGTCCGATGCCGGGCTTGAATCCATCAAGGACAGCATCGCGACCCAGCGTGCCCTCGACTATTATTTGAAACCTCCTGTTTCTCAACACGCTACGGGTAAGAAAATTTTCCAGGTCAGCGATGACGTGAGCCAGGAAGAAGCTCTGGTGCTGGCCTCGGATTACTTGCGCTGCGCAATTGCCAATGCGCAAAGCGCCAGCGAGCATCAGCAGGGCTCTCAACGGGATCTGCTGCTGAGCCTGCTGCTGCTTATGGAGCCATCCCGGCAATTGCTGGACAAGGCTATCGACATGCAACAACTGACTGCCCGCTGAAGTGAAAAGGCGCTGATTGCCTGCTGCGGGCACCAGCGCCCTGGCTATCACGCGTTCAGACGCTCCTGGGCGAGGCTGTCGGCAATGCGCGTGGTGTTCATGTCCTGCGCTTTAGCCCTTAGAAAGATCTGACGCAACGTCTCGCCAATGCCTTCAACGTGCTGGCGAACCTGCTCAGGCGTGCCACCGTTGTACTCGTAAGACACGTCAATAATGCCGCCCGCATTGATTGCGTAATCCGGTGCGTGCAAGCAACCCCGACGCCACAGTTCATCGGCATGGGAAGCCTTGGCCAATTGATTGTTGGCCGCACCGGCAATCACCGGTGCACGCAGTACCTGCAAGGTTTCATCGTTGATGATGGCACCCATGGCACAGGGCGAGAACACGTCGACATCAAGCCCGTAAATATCCAGTGCACTGACCGCATGGGCACCGAGTTCGTCGACAGCACGGCGCACATTGGCCTCCTGGATATCGTGAACCCACAGCTCGGCGCCCGCCTCCTTCAGGTGCCGGGCCAGGTTGTATCCCACCTGACCCAACCCTTGAACGGCCACCCGCAGGCCCGTCAGGTCGTGGCGCCCCAAACGCTGCAACACTGCCTCACGCAGGCCAATAAAGACCCCGAGGGCGGTAGCCGGAGACGGGTCACCACTGCGCGTGCCACCGCCCAGTTGTTCGCGGGTGCCAGCACCCACCACGTGGCGGGTGCGCTGGCCCATGAGGGCCATTTCAGCAACCCCGGTGCCGGAGTCCGCCGCCGTGATGTAGCGTCCGCCCATGCTTTCGACAAAACCGCCCATTGCCTGAAACAGCGCCTCGCTCTTGTCTTTGCGCGGGTCACCAATGATCACCGCCTTGCCGCCACCCAATGGCAACCCGGCCAGCGCCGACTTGTACGTCATGCCACGGGACAGGCGCAGCACATCGTTCAAGGCTTGCTGCTCGTCGGCATAGGGCCACATGCGGCAACCGCCCAGGGCTGGCCCCAGGCGCGTGTTGTGCACCGCAATAATGGCCTTGAGGCCCGTGGCCTTGTCATGACAGAACTGGACGTGTTCGTGGTGATCGAATTCGGGGTGGGTAAAAATCGGCATTGCGTTCTCTCTCTTGTTTTTAGCCAGAATGCGAGCCAGACCTTAAAGTCAGTCTGTGACCCGTGGCAAAAGAGTGAGGGTTTTACCTAGGATTTTTCTTTCTAAATTGCAGGAATTGTTCTGCTAATCTGCATGCATCATTCAAAAACAATAAGAAAACAGATCAATTCATGCAGATAAAGTTAAGCGCCATCGACCGCAAGATCCTTCGCCTGCTTCAGCACAATGCCGACCTGTCTGCCGCCGAGGTGGCGGAACGCGTGGAATTGTCACAGTCACCCTGCTGGCGGCGTATCCACCGCCTGCAAGAGGAAGGGCTGATCGAGCGCAAGGTCGCCCTGCTCAACCCGAAAAAACTCGGCCTCAATGTAGTGGTGTTCGTCAATGTGCGGCTGTCGGGCCACGGCCGTCGCCATCTGACCGAGTTTGAAGAGGCGATTACCGATTACCCCGAAGTGATCGAGTGCTACACCATGGCCGGGGACATGGACTACCTGCTCAAGGTGGTCACCCACGATATCGACAGCTACGAACGTTTTTTGCGCGATCACTTGCTGCAGAAACCACACGTACAGGAAGCCCACTCCAATATCGCCATGAGTGAGGTCAAACGCACCACGGAACTGTTACTCGATTAGGTCTGCAGGCCGCTGGATAGAGCATTGGGCCGGGGAGTGAAAAATTAATTTCGGAAAAGCGCGGGAAATAGCTTGATTTGCAAATGATAATGATTATTATTGCATGCAGCTGGTCGCGAGATCAGTCGATAATTCAAGGGACCTTAGGTCGGTCTTTTGAATTACCTCCTCATCAGGCTAATCACGGTTATTTGACCCGGCTTCTGGCCGGGTCTTTTTTTTGCGGCCAGTTATCTGGCTCTGCGTGCTTCAGGCTAATGAAGTCTGGTGTGCAGCCATTTTCTTGGGTGGCCGTCACGATAGGGTGATGATAGCAAAAGAACATCGAGAAACGGAAGCCTGAAGTCTAGGACTATAGCCGTAATGGCAATCTAGCACTTGAGAATCACTCGCAAAAACTCTACAATTGCGATGCGTCAAGGATGACGCCCCCCTTCGCTATTTCCTTCTTCCTCCCGCCTAAAATTCTGTATTGGCCTATCGCCATAGCACGGTACAGTAACGTCCACAATTATCAGATTTCGGGATTTGGACGATGACCGTGGCGCCCTCTTCACTTCATATCAGCAGCGACTTCGACAGCGGCAATATCCAGGTGCTGGATACCAGCAACCCGTTGCAGGTAAAACTTGCCATCAAGCCGGACACCAAGAGCCCGCATTTTCAGTGGTTCCATTTCAAGGTCGATGGCCTGACACCCGGTCACACCCACCATTTCCAATTGAGCAACGCCAGCCAGTCTTCCTACAATAAAGCGTGGGATGGCTACCAGGCAGTGGCGTCTTACGATCAAGAAAACTGGTTCAGGGTACCGAGCGATTTCGACGGCACATCCCTGAATATTCATTTTGCAGCCGAGCAACCTCAGGCCTGGTTTGCCTACTTCGAACCCTACAGCCGCGCACGTCATGATCAGTTGATCAAAAATGCCCTGCAGTGGTCAGGTTGCGAGCTGCTGGCCACCGGCAAGAGCGTTGAAGGTCGCGACATCCAGTTGTTGCGCAAAGGTAGCGGCGCCAGCCACAAGCGCAAGATCTGGATCATCGCCCAGCAACATCCCGGCGAACATATGGCCGAATGGTTTATGGAAGGCCTGTTGGAGCGTCTGGAGCAAGGCAGCGACCCGCAAATGCGCAAGCTGCTGGACTACGCTGATCTTTACCTGATTCCCAACATGAACCCTGATGGCGCCTTCCACGGGCACCTGCGGACCAATGCCAACGGTCAGGACCTGAACCGCGCCTGGCAAAACACCAGCCCGCAGGTCAGCCCCGAAGTGTTTTTTGCCCTGGAGCAGATGAGCCAGTACGGCGTCGATCTCTTCCTCGACATTCATGGCGACGAAGAAATCCCCTATGTGTTTACCGCAGGCTGCGAAGGTAACCCGGGCTACACCCAGCGCCTGGCAACTCTGGAAGAACGCTTTCGCACGCACCTCAGCGCCCTGACCAAAGATTTCCAGACCACCCACGGCTACACCCGCGACGAACCCGGGCAAGCCAATATGACCCTGGCCTGCAACAGCGTTGGCCAACGCTTCGACTGCCTGTCGCTGACCCTGGAGATGCCGTTCAAGGACAACAACGATGCGCCGGACCCGCAGACCGGCTGGGATGGCAAGCGTTCTAAGCAATTGGCCAAGGACGTGCTGACCACCCTTTCGACGATGGTCAGAGAGCTGCGTTAAAAGCTGCATAAGCAGTACCGGGCCCGACCAAGGGCCCTTTACCGCTGACTGGCCAGAGCCCAGGTGCATCACGTTTTGCGCTCATAACCCGCCGACAAATCCTCGGCCCCAAGCCGATAAATCGCTATCATGCGCGACACTTTTTATCCTGCTTACGAGTCCCGACCCTGCATATGGATACCCTCGCTAAACTGCGCGCTGGCCAACTGGCGGGCCTCAAACGTCTTGATCTGTCGTGCGGGCTGACCGAGTTTCCGGCCGAGATATTCCAGTTGGCCGACACCCTGGAAATCCTCAACCTCAGCGGCAACGCCCTGAGCAGCCTGCCCGCTGACCTGCATCGCCTGACCCGGTTACGCATCCTCTTTTGCTCGGACAATCAATTCACCGAGCTGCCGGTTTGTCTTGGGCAGTGTGCGCAATTGAGCATGATTGGTTTCAAGGCCAACCGGATCGCCAACGTACCCGGTGCGGCACTGCCTCCTTTACTGCGCTGGCTGATCCTGACCGACAATTGCATCGAGCAACTGCCCGAAGAGCTGGGCCAGCGGCCACTGCTGCAAAAGCTGATGCTGGCCGGTAACCGCTTGCAGCAACTGCCCGCCAGTCTGGCCAAGTGCGAGCGCCTGGAGCTGATCCGCCTGGCTGCCAACCAGTTCAGCGAACTGCCCGACACCCTGCTGGCCTTGCCGGGCCTGAGCTGGCTGGCGTATGCCGGCAACCCGCTGCGTGAAGATGCCAGCACCCGGCACCAGACCGACACCACGCCAAATATTGACTGCTCGCAGCTCGAGCTTGAGCAAAAGCTGGGCGAAGGCGCTTCCGGGATCATTTATCAGGCGCAGTGGCGCGCACCGGGGCAATCCCTGCAACCGGTGGCGGTCAAACTGTACAAGGGCAGCATCACCAGTGATGGCTCGCCGCTCAATGAAATGAATGCCTGCATCGCGGCAGGCCAGCATCCAAACCTGATCAAGGTACTGGGCCGCGTCACGGGTCATCCCGACGATCAGGCCGCATTGGTGATGGAACTGATCGACCCGTCCTTTATCAATCTCGCGGCCCTGCCCAGCTTCGACACCTGTAGCCGCGACGTGTATGCCGACAGCACCCGTTTCACCCGCGACAGCGCCTTGCGCATTGCCCGCGGTATTGCCTCGGCGGCCGGCCACCTGCACGCGCAGGGCATCTGCCATGGCGACTTGTACGCACACAATATTTTATTCAATGCCCGGGGTGACTGCCTGCTGGGCGATTTCGGTGCCGCGTGCTTCCATGCCCTGAACGACAGCCCGCAAAGCCGGGCGCTGCAACGCATCGAAGTGCGAGCATTCGGGATTTTGCTGGGCGAGTTGCTGGAGCGGATCGACTCGGGCTTGAGCGATCAACAGCGCATTGAGCTGCAAGGGTTGCAACAGCGCTGTATTCAGCCAGAGGTACTGGCACGGCCGGGATTTGCCGAGGTTATACGGGCATTACAGTAAGTCCCGTAGCAGCTGCCTTCGTTCCTCGGCAGCTGCTACGGGATAGGCTCGATGGCTTACGCCAACGCTACAAACATGTCCTGCACGTCGTCCTGCTCTTCCAGCTTGGCCAGAAACTCTTGTACTTCGGCCATTTGCTCGTCCGTCAAACCGCTTACCGGGTTCTTCGGCTGGTAGCCCAGCTTGGCTGAAACCACGGTAAAACCTTGCTCGGGCAATGCTTTCTGTACAGCGTCGAGGTCAGTCGGCTCGGTGATGAACAAGGTCGTGCCTTCTTCTTCGCCTTCTTCGAAATCCTGGGCACCGGCTTCAATCGCGGCCATTTCAGGGTCTGCGTCCGGGGTATCAGGCTTGGCCTCGATCATGCCGACATGATTGAAGTCCCACGCCACCGAACCCGAAGCGCCCAGTTGGCCCTTGCGGAAGGCCACGCGGATTTCAGCGACGGTACGGTTGATGTTGTCCGTCAGGCACTCAATGATCAGCGGCACCTGGTGGGGAGCGAAACCCTCGTAGGTAACGCGGTGGTATTGCACGGCCTCGGTGCCGATACCGGCGCCCTTGTTGATCGCGCGCTTGATGGTGTCAGCCGGCATCGAGGCTTTTTTGGCCTGCTCATAGACCAGACGCAAGTGCGAGTTCATGTCCGGGTCGGCGCCGTTGCGCGCAGCAACCGTCAATTCCTTGGCCAGCTTGCCAAAAATCTTGCCGCGGCTGTTGGCGGCGTCCGCTTTATGTTTAACCTTCCACTGTGCGCCCATTACTCACTCTCTCAATCTGGTGTGTCGCAGCCTGTCGGCCGTCGAATGGGCGCAAGTTTATACGGCAAGAAGTCGGCAATCGACCAAAAAATCCAATTGATACCTGCTTAACCCTTGTCAGCCTTGCCCGCCGCCGCGGCAAATCTGGCCAGGCGCACATCCAGATGCCGAGGCCGGCGACCATGATCTTCGGCCCGTTCCTTGCGCCGAATGGCGTTGCGCACCATCAGCGACCCCAGGTAACGAATGGGTTCGGGCGGGAAATACCCCAACGGTCCATTGACCAGCGGCGAGCGGGTCCAGTCATTGGCCAGCCCCAACACCAGCGAGGCGAGAATCTGCCCGCCCATATGGCAAGGCCCCACGCCGCTGCCCGAATAACCAAAGCCATAAAACACATTGCCGTGGCTGCTCATCTGACCAAAAAACGGCAAACCGGTGACAGAGCGGTCTGAAGGACCATTCCATGTCGCCTCGATCCCAACCCCGGCAAACGCCGGAAAGAACTGCTCCAGGCTTTTGCCCAGCAGCCCGGCGTAGGGCGACGGCTGATCGAACACAGGCAGCATGCGCCCACCGTAGGCAAAGGTATTGCCACCCTTGCCCAACATGATTCGTCCGTCCGGGGTGTTGTGGTAGTAGTGCACGAATATTCTCGAATCGAGCACGGTGACACCACTGGTCAGGCCGATGTCCTGCAGCAGGTCCGGGCGCGGCTCGGTGATCAGCATGTCGCTGGAGACAATCGCCACACTGCGCTCGAACTGCGGGAATGCCCGGGCCATCCAGGCATTCATCGCGAGCACCACGCGGTCAGCACGAATGCTTCCGCCAGGCGTGCGGATCAGCGCCGGCGCGCCCTCTTCCAGCCCGGTCATTGGCGTGTTTTCGTGGATTTTAACCCCCAACTGCAAGGCCACCCGACGCAAACCACGCACCAGTTTGCCAGGCTGTACGCTGGCAGCAGCGGGAGAAAACCAGCCCTCCAGATGCTGGGCAGAACCGGCCCGGCGCTGCACTTCATCAACCGCCAGCTTGCTGAACGAGTTGATGGCCTGGCGCTCCAGCGCAGCAATCACGCCATCCGTCGATCCGATCTGGGCCTGATTGGTCGCGGTGTATAACGTGCCATCGAGGCGGTAATCAGCCTCCACACCATAGCGCTCACAAAATGCACCGATTGCGTAAATGCTCTGTTCCGAGGCTTTGACCAGCCGCACGGCCTCCTCCACGCCGAACAACCGCTCAAGGGTGAAATACTTGGCCGACCATGACAGCGCACAGCCACCGTTGCGCCCGCTGGCACCTGCGCCGCATATATCGGCTTCAATCAGCACCACATCCAGTTCAGGGCTTTGCTCCTTGAGCATGATCGCCGTCCATAACCCGGTATAACCGCCCCCCACAATGCACACCTGGGCACGGGTTTCACCCGCCAGCGCCTCGCAGGGTGCTTCATTTTCCAGGGCCAGTGCCTGTTCCAGCCAAAAAGGTCGCATGGGTCATTCTCCTGCTCAGGTGCGTAAAGGCTTGATCAGCAATGGATGATTGGGCACAAACGGGCACGCGGCTTTGAGCCCCGCAGGTCGGCTGTTCCAGTGCGGAATCAGCACCAGCGAGGAAAACAGCGCGCAGCAGGCAAATACGATAAACACCGTGACCGTGTCGAAATAACCGGGCAGCAGGCCGCCCAGAATCGCCCCGACCGAGCCGCAGCCATTGACGAACCCCGCCGCCGTGGCTCCGGCCTTGGCGGTGCCAAAATCAATGGCTGCAGCGCCGCTGATCATGGAGTCAGGCCCGTACAGGGTCAGGCCCATGACAAACAGCAAGGCCACCACCAGCACCACGCTGCCGGAATGCAGTGCACCCATGAAAAACGCCAGGGAAACGGTCAGCGCCAACAGGCTCAAAATGCAGGCAGGCATGCGCCGGGCACCGAACAGCTTGTCGGAGGCCAGGCCGATCATGATCGGCCCCAGCAAACCCGCCAACTCAAAGGCCGTAGGAATAATCGCGGCGCCGACCTTGCCCACTTGCGGCATTTGCTCGAACACAATCACCGGCCCCCACAGCAGAATCGCGTAACGCGCCGGCTTGAGCATGAAATACGCCAGACCCAGGGTCAGCACCGTGCGATTGCGAATGATCTCGCGCAGCGGCGCCCAGATGCTGATGCGTTTTTCGGCAGCGATTTCCTCAGCACTCATGTCGGGCTCTGGCTCGACAGCGGGCAGGCCAACATCTTGCGGCGTATTGCGCTGGAAGATAAAGAACAGCACCGCCACCAGCGCCACCACCGCCGCGCTGGAAATAAACGCCGCATGCCAGCTGCCGATCAGCGTATACGCCCACCACCCGGCAAAGGGTGAGGCCACCAGCCCGCCAAAGGCGTAGCACGAACTCCACAGTCCCAGCACCCGACCACGTTGCTGCGCCGGGAAAAAGCTGCCGATGTTTTTGCACAGCCCCGACCAGCCGGTGGATTGCGCCAGACCCTGGATCAGCATGCAGGTGGCAAAGATCGGCAAGGTGGCGTAAGTGCCCATCACCAACGCCGCCAGTGCAGAGATGATCAAGCCGCCCAGCACCACAACCCGCGGGCCGAAGCGATCGGCGAGGATGCCCCAGGTAAATTGCCCTACGGCGTAGGCTGCCAGATAGATGGCATCGAGGTTGGCCATTGCCATCTTGTCCAGATGAAAGCCGGGGTCATCAGCAATCCCCAGTTTGGCCACGGAAAAGGCTTTGCGAGTGAAGTAAAAGGCCGCGTAGGCCAGCCAGGTGATGGCAAAAATCTGCACGCGCCAGCGCTTGATGGTGGCAAAGGAGTTGTTCATGTCGGGTCTGACCTCAGAGGTGGAATGTGCCGGCAGAATCAGAAGAGAACGCCTGTTTTTTTATTGTGTTGAGCACTTCAATACCGCCCTTCAGACAAGAGCCGTATTTGACAGACACACCCTGAACGGCCCGTTTTTTGTTGGAGTTAGGGGCTGCACATCAGTGTGTCGCGACCCACCGTTATCGAGGACATAACGCCGGGCTGAGGTCGATCAAAGCAATTACTGACTAATAGGTAAAATCGATTTATCGTATTTCACTCATAAGCTCAGCTTGTAAGAGGTTTTTCAATGTCAGTTTCCCATGCGCAGTTGAAGGCCTTTCATGCCGTCGCCGTTCACGGCAGTTTCACGCGGGCTGCCGAACGTCTGTTTTTAAGCCAGCCGGCCATCTCCGATCAGGTCAGAAAACTTGAAGAACGCTTCGGGGTGTTGCTGTTCCACCGCAACAAGCGCTCGGTGCGCCTTACCGACCTGGGTGAGCGGTTGCTGAGCATCACCCAACGCCTGTTCGGGGTACAGGCCGAGGCCCAGGAGTTACTGCAGGACTCCCAGGCCCTGCAAACCGGCAGCCTGATCCTGGCGGTGGACGCCCCTGTTCATGTGTTGCCGCAAATCGCCCGCTTTTGCCAGCGCTACCCCGGGATCACGGTAAAAATCGAAACAGGCAACACCGACGAATGTCTGGCGCGGCTGTTCAACTACCAGGCAGACCTGGCCCTGCTGGGGCGCGATGTGAATGATGACCGGCTGCTGAGCGTGCCCTTGCGCAGCGACCCGATGGTGGCGTTTGTAGCACGCACGCACCCTTGGGCAAGCCGCCGTTCGATCTGCCTGGCCGACCTGGATGACACACCGCTGGTATTGCGCGAAGTCGGTTCGGTAACCCGGCAAACCCTGGAAGAAGAAATGAGCCAGGCCGGCCTGCGTATCCGCGCCGCGATCCAGGTAGAGGGTCGTGAAGCGGCGCGTGAAGCAGTGGTGGTCGGGATTGGCGTGGGGGTGGTGTCGGCGGCGGAGTTTGGCTCGGACTCCCGGGTGTGCGCCCTGCCCATCATCGACTGCAAAAGGCGCCTGACCGAAACCCTGGTGTGCCTGCAGGAGCAGAGCTCACGGCGGGTAGTGGCAACGTTTCTGGAGATTGTGCGGGCAGACCTGTAACACACCATTCGTAGCAGCTGCTACGCGTGTTATTCCCGCACAAATCACACCGCCAGCTCCATAAACGCCTTGATCAACCGCAACTCGGCCCGCCGTTCCATGCAGCCGAGCATATGCAGATTGACCAGCCCCGCGCCGTTGATCGGTACCGCACGCACGCGGGGGTCATGACTGACTTCCACCGACGACACAATGCCCACACCCAACTGCGCAGCGACGGCTTCGGTTACCGCCTCCCGGCTGTCCAGTTCCAGTAATACCCGTGGATTGACTCCAGCCTGCTCACAGGCATTGTCGAAAGTGCGACGGGTAATCGAGGTTGGTTCACGCAGCACCATGATCACCTGATCCAGTTGCCCGATCGCGATGCCATCAGGCAAGGCCAGCCACGGGTGGTTGGCGGGAACCAGCGCACAAATCCGCGACTCGTTCAGCGCACGCAAGGCCAGGCCCTTGCGCGGCTCCACTTCGGTCAGCACCGCCACATCGGCATGCTCCGACAGCAACGCCGCCAGGGTTTCCTGAGCGTTGCCCAGGCGCAAATTCACGGTAACCCCCGGATAACGTGCGCGCAGGCTTGCCAGCATCGGCATCACCAGATGCGGACCATCGGCCGCCACCTCAAGTCGCCCGGTGAGCAACTGGCGGTTGGCCTCCAGCATGACCTGCGCTTCATCCACCAAACCGAACATGGCCCGGGTGATGGCCGCCAGCTTGGTGCCTTCTTCAGTCAACTCCACCCGCCGCGCCGTACGCCGCAGCAAGGTGATCTGGTAGTGCTCCTCAAGCGCCTTGATATGCCCGGTCACCGCCGGCTGGCTGATAAACAGGCGGGCCGCAGCCCGGGTAAAACTGCCCTCGCGGGCCACGGCATCAAACGCACGGAGCTGGAATAAATTCATTTATAAGCCTCACTGATGGCAGGCATAACAACAAACAATTTGATTGATATCAACACAAACTGCAATTTATGTCCTGTACCAAGTAGCCATCCCATGCTTGTGAGGAATTCAGAATGAGTACTGCCGCGCCGATCCTGCTGACCCCTGGCCCACTGACCACCTCGGCGCGTACCCGCCAGGCGATGATGGTTGACTGGGGCTCATGGGATGACAGCTTCAACCAGCTGACTGCCAGCCTGTGCCAGCAACTGCTGGCCATTATCAACGGCGCCGACAGCCATCACTGCGTGCCCCTGCAAGGCAGCGGCACCTTTGCCGTCGAAGCCGCCATCGGCACCCTGGTACCCCGGGATGGCAATGTACTGGTGCTGATCAACGGTGCGTACGGCAAACGCCTGGCGAAAATCTGCGAAGTGCTGGACCGTCGCTACAGCACCTTTGAAACCGCTGAAGACGAGCCCACCACGGCGGCAGACGTCGACCGCCTGCTGCATGCAGACCCGAGCATCACCCACGTGGCGTTGATCCACTGCGAAACCAGCACCGGCATCCTTAACCCGCTGCCCGACATTGCCGCAGTGATCGCTCAGCACGGCAAACGCCTGATCATCGATGCCATGAGTTCCTTCGGTGCCCTGCCGATCGATGCCCGGCAAGTCCCTTTTGATGCATTGATCGCTGCCTCCGGCAAATGCCTCGAAGGTGTGCCCGGCATGGGCTTTGTATTCGCCCGCAAAGAAGCCCTGGGCAATGCCGCCGGTAACAGCCATTCACTGGCAATGGACCTGCACGATCAGCACGTTTACATGAGCAAAACCGGACAATGGCGCTTTACCCCGCCGACCCATGTGGTAGCCGCCCTGCACGAGGCACTGCTGCAATACAACGAAGAAGGCGGCTTGCCTGCCCGCCATCAGCGTTACGCCAACAACTGCCAGGCCCTGCTCGACGGCATGGCCAAACTGGGCATTAGCAGTTTTCTGCCCGAGGCTATCCAGGCGCCGATTATCGTCACCTTCCATGCGCCAAAAGACCCCCGCTATCAGTTCAAGGAGTTCTACGAGCGGGTCAAGGCCAAGGGTTTCATCCTGTATCCGGGCAAATTGACCCAGGTTGAGACTTTTCGTGTGGGCTGCATCGGCCACGTCAATCAGGCCGAGATGCAGGCAGCCGTAGACGCCATAGGCCAGGTGCTGCAGGAAATGGAAGTCTTCGATATTTGATGGTGCAGGAACAGGCTAGAACAACCCTATTTACTTCGTGCGGCACAGCCCGCTCTTACAGGATTAACAGACATGAACTACACCAACCCGAGCAAGCTGCAAGCCGCCATCCTCGACTGGGCCGGCACCGTGGTCGATTTCGGCTCGTTCGCCCCAACCCAGATTTTTGTCGAAGCCTTTGCCGAGTTTGACGTGCAGGTGTCCATCGAAGAAGCTCGCGGGCCGATGGGCATGGGCAAGTGGGACCACATTCGTACCCTGTGTGATCAGCCGCAGATAACCGAGCGCTATAAAAAAGTGTTTGGCCGTGCACCGACCGACGATGACGTCACCGCGATTTATGAGCGCTTTATGCCGCTGCAGATCGAAAAGATCGCCGAGCATTCGGCCCTGATTCCCGGCGCACTGGACACCATTGCCCAACTGCGTGAGCAAGGTATCAAGATCGGCTCCTGCTCGGGCTACCCCGCGCAGGTCATGGCCAAAGTGGTTGAACTGGCCGCCACCAATGGCTATGTGGCCGACCACGTCGTGGCCACCGATGAAGTCCCTAACGGTCGCCCCTGGCCGGCCCAGGCACTGGCCAACGTGATCGCGCTGGGCATTGATGATGTGGGTGCCTGCGTCAAGATCGACGACACCGTACCGGGCATTCTTGAAGGTCGCCGCGCCGGCATGTGGACCGTGGCGCTGGTGTGCTCGGGCAACGCCCTGGGCCTGACCTGGGAACAATACAAGACACTGGCCCCGGCAACCCTGGACAGCGAACGCAACCGCATTCACGCCCTGTTCGCCGGATCTCGCCCCCACTATCTGATCGACACCATCAGCGACCTGCCCGCAGTGATTAGCGATATCAACCAGCGCCTGGCCAAGGGCGAGATGCCGCAGAGCAGCTGATAGCTGCAGGTTGATAGCTGCAAGCTGCAAGTTTCTGACTTGCGGCTTGCGACTGCTGTAGTCCTAGCGCTCTACCCACCCGGCAAACTGATCGATAAATTTCTGCAAAAACGGTCGGGTTTTATCCGACAGTTTACCGGATGCATCAAACGCATCACCGGCTCCTCCCAGATAGGCCTCAGGCTGCTGCATGCACGGCACATCGAGAAACACCAGCGACTGGCGCAAGTGATGGTTAGCCCCAAAGCCACCAATGGCCCCAGGCGAAACGCTGATCACCGCGCCCGGCTTGCCACTGAACACACTCTGCCCATAGGGCCGCGAACCGACATCAATGGCGTTTTTCAACACCCCTGGCACCGAGCGGTTGTACTCGGGGGTCACAAACAGGATGGCATCGGCCGGGCGGATCTGATCGCGAAAAACCGTGTATGGCGCAGGTGGCGACGCACCATCAATGTCTTCGTTGTAAAGCGCCAGCTCACCGATTTCGACAATAAACAGTTTCAGGCTTGGCGGAGCCAGCTCTGCCAGAGCCTGAGCCACTTTTCGATTGAGGGAATCCTTCCTCAAACTGCCAACCAACACTGCAACGCTGTAGACCTTGCTCATGGAAAACCCCGAGTCAGTAGCTGTAGGAAGAGTAGTTATAGATGATCGGACGGCTTTCTTGCACCCCAGTTCACCCTATCGGCCTGCAAGCCTGTAAAGTAGGGGGACTATTTTTTTCACATGGTTAAACTTCCCCTGCTGAACAACGGTCTACAGAACCGCAAATTGGGTGTTTATCTCCAGAGGTTCTCTACAAATGGCGGCAGTTCTCGTTGGACAATTTCATGCAAGAGATGCGGAAGGTCGCGTCTATTCCGTGCATGAGTTTGAAGATTCACAAGCAACCGGCGATCAACCCGTAATGACCTACAAACTGGCCATTGGCGATCGTGTCAAAAAGAACGATGACAACAACTTCGAGCTGGTGCAGTCGGGTGTCATCCTGGTTCGCGACCCGTCGCCCGTCGTCGCAGCCTGACCTGCCACTCAGGGCGTACAGGTTGAAGTCAAAGGATGAGAGACGGATCAGGCTTCGCAACGCTGAAACCTCATCTGCCGGGCACTGGTGTCGGGCCTCATGATTACGATCCTTTTTGACGACAACAGACGCCGTCAAAAAGGATCAGTATTTGCGAGACAGGACACCAGTATGCGTCTACGCCACATCGAAGTGATTCAAGCCATCTTGCAAACCGGCAACCTCGGCCATGCTGCCGAATTGCTGCAATTGCCCACGGCCACCCTCAACGCAACGCTGCAGGAAGCCGAACAGCAATTGGGCTTTATGCTGTTTGCCAGTATTCGCGGGAGGCTGCAAGCCACCCGCGACACCCTTGTGCTGCAACCCCTTATCAATCAGCTGTACCAGGCACTTGAGCCTCTGCGCCAGCTGGGCAACGAGCTGCGCCAGCATCAGGAACCGGCCTTGCGCATAGCCTGCAGCGAAACCCTGGCCCAACCGCTGCTGCCTCATTGCATAGGCGCCCTCAGACGGCGCTTTCCCGATACCCCGACAACCTTGAGCAGCCAGCCTTGCGCCGAAATTGTGCGCCGTCTGTTAATGGACGAATGCGATCTGGGCTTGAGCCTGCAGCAATCGGAGCAATCCGGGATCGAATCTCAGCCACTGGTTCAAGGCAAGGTGCAGTTTCTGGCGCCTCATGGCTGGTTGTCACCCAAGCACAAATACATCGCACTGCAAGAGCTGGCGGGACAGGCAATGATCGGCCTGCATCAGCACGACCCGTTGAGCCGCCTGCTCGACAGCAAGCTGCAAGCCTTGCGTCCGGCACCGGTGGTGCAGATTCAGGTGCAGAGTTACCAGATGATGCGCAGCATGGTCGAAGCGGGAGAAGGACTGGCGCTGGTCGACCCGTTCACGGCAGTGGGTGCCAGGGCAAGCGGGCTGGATGTGTGCCCGATCTCACCGGCGATCCCGGTGACGCTCTATGCGCTTACACGCAAAGGCACCCGGCACGGGCTGGCACTGGATGCCTTGCTGGAGATTGTGCGGCAAAAGGCCGAGGCATTGCTGGCGGATCAGGGCTTGGTGGTGCTTTAAAACACGATCCCTGTAGCAGCCGCCGAACGCAGCCTCGCAGAGCTCGACAACTGCTACAGATCCCTGCGCTCAAATATCAAATACCAGAAAATAGCCACTTCACGGGTCTGCGGGTCAATACCGCGATAGCGCAAATCATCGATGCCCCCTACCTGATACCCGCAACGCTCATACAATCGGCAGGCGCCCAGGTTGTTGTTCTGGGTCTCGAGCATGATCCCCGGCAGGTTTTTTTTATGGCTCCAGAACCTCACCACTTCCAGCAATGACCTGGCCACACCGTGGCGACGGGCGCCCGCGATAACGGCCAGTTCATCGACATGGGCAAAGCCGTTCCAGTGGGTGCTTACCACCACATGCCCCACGGGCTGGTTGTCCAGGTACGCCATAAAGATGTCGCTGCCCTTGCCACCGCGGTAGCTGGCGAACTCATCCGGGTCGATGCCGTAGCACTTGCGATAGGGCGTAATCAGCTCCAGCGGCCAGTGCTCGACCTTTTTATACCGGTCGGCACGGGCATAGGCACGAACTTCAAAGCTGAAATCGTTGCACCAGACATAGGGCGCAAAACCCTCGTCGGCCAGGCGTACCGAGACTTGAGGGTCTTGGGGGTTGATAACCAGATGCATGAAAAATCCTTCTTTCCTGTCGTCGACGCTGACAATAAGCGGCAGCGGCAGTCAGGTAGGCGCCAGGTTACTGCAGCGTCTGCCCTTTCGCGTCGAGGAGTTGCGCCCACAACGACGGGCCGCCAGCCGATTTGGCAATGGCTTCAAGTCGAGCCGCATGCTCGGTCAAGTCGCTTTCACTTGCACGAATAATCCGGCCCGGTTGACGGTCCGCCGACAGGCGGCGAATTTCGCTGGCCTGATTGCCCGACCCCTCACCCGAGCCATTACCGTCAGAAGCATTCCCGGCCAACGACAGGCTGGTCTGGCCACCGGTCATGGTCAGGTAAACGTCGGCCAGGATCTCGGAGTCGAGCAAGGCGCCGTGCAGCTCACGGCCCGAGTTGTCGACACCATAGCGTTTGCACAGCGCGTCGAGGCTGTTGCGCTGGCCCGGGTGACGGGCCCGTGCCATGGCCAGGGTATCGAGGATGGTGCAGTGCTGAGTCAGGTCGGCGCGATCGGTCTGGCCGATCAGGGCAAACTCGTTGTTGAGGAAGCCCACGTCAAACGCAGCGTTATGAATAATCAGCTGTGCGCCCTTGATGAATTCGAAAAACTCATCGGCGACTTCAGCAAAACGCGGCTTGCCCACCAGGAATTCATTGGTAATGCCGTGGACGCCAATGGCGCCTTCGTCACTTTCACGGTCGGGTTGCAGATACACGTGAAAATGGCGACCGGTCAAACGGCGCCCCATCAACTCGACGCAACCGATCTCGATCACCCGGTGGCCGTCGGTGACCGGCATACCGGTGGTTTCGGTATCGAGTACAACACTACGCATGCTTGATTCCCCGTACCTGATCGACCCCACGATTGGCCAACTGGTCGGCGCGCTCGTTGCCGGGATGGCCGATGTGACCGCGTACCCACTGCCATTTCACGGTGTGACGACTGACCTGCTCATCGAGCAGCTTCCACAGGTCGGCATTTTTTACCGGCTCCTTGGAGGCGGTTTTCCAGCCGCGTTTTTTCCAGTTGACCATCCACTCGGTGATGCCTTTCATCACATACTGCGAGTCAGTCACCAGCAGCACCTCACACGGACGCTTGAGCTCTTCAAGCCCGCGAATGGCGGCCATCAGTTCCATGCGGTTGTTGGTGGTATTGGCCTCGCCACCCCAGAGCTCTTTCTCGACACCCTGGCAGATCAGCAAGGCACCCCAGCCACCCGGGCCAGGATTGCCCTTGCAGGCACCATCGGTGAACATTTCAACGCTATCAATCATTGCAAACTATCCAGGTAAGGCTGCTTATGGCCTGACCATCAGCAATGGCCAGCACCTGAGCCGGGCAAACCCGGCCCAACATAAATTTAGGAGTCTGTGTGGCGCCGATTGACCTTGGCCATCTGCAAGGGAATCAGCTTGCCCATCGGTTCCCGGCGCATCGGGTTGACAGGGCGCAAGCCCACCACCATTTTGCGAGCAACCAATACATAGAAGCCGCCACCTGCCAATTGCCAGCTACCGGCCTTGCGTTCCCAGCCGGACAAGCGGCTTTGCCACACTTTGGAAGCAAGCGGCGGACGATAGCACCCGAAGCGGCGTTTCTCCAGCGCAAAGCCCAGCAGGTTCAGCCAGTCGGCGACCCGTGAAGGTGAGATACAGCGTGCCTTGCGCAGGGCATCCTTGGCGATGACATGGCGCAAGCCCCAGCTGCTCCAGGGGTTGATCCCGACAATCAGCAGGTGCCCGCCAGGGCGTACGCTGCTGGCCGCTTCGCGCAACAGACCGTGGGGCGACAGACAGAAATCCAGCCCGTGCTGCAGCACCACCACGTCGGCAGCGTGCTCGCACAATGGCCAGGCCTGTTCTTCGCAGATGATTTCAACACCCGGTAATGGCGCGCCCAAGCGTACGTTGCGCTGAACCTGCGGGGCCTTGGGCGGGGTGTCGGCAGCAGGGCCGTAATGCACCAGATAGCCGCCGAAAAAGCGTCCCAGCTCGTCCTCAAGCACCCGTTGCTCATCTTCGAGCAACAACTGCCCATGGGGGCCAGACAGCCACTCACGCGCCGAACTGATCAGTGCCAGCCACTCAGGATCAGCCTGAGCCAATGCTTTATCGGTCATTGCTCCTCCAACTCGCCCTTTATCTGTCGCAAGCCCTGACGACGCGACTCGCAATAAAACGTCAACAGCCCCTAAGATGCGCCATTGTTTCACACTTGGGAATTGCACCATGTTACAGATCGACGCCCTGCCCGCCTTCAACGACAACTACATCTGGTTGTTACAGGACACTACCCAAAAGCGCTGCGCCGTGGTCGACCCGGGTGATGCCGTGCCTGTTCTGGAGTGGCTGGCCAGGCACCCGGACTGGGTCCTCAGCGACATTCTGATCACCCATCACCATTTCGATCATGTAGGCGGTGTCGCGCAACTTCACGCACACACTAACGCGAAGGTCTGGGGGCCGGCGCTTGAGACCATACCGGCCCGACAAGTGGCACTCAACGACGGCGACCGCATCGAGGTACTGGGCCTGGAGTTCCAGATCCTGCTGGTACCCGGCCATACGCTTGGGCATATCGCCTACTATCACCAAGACCCGACGGCGCCCCTGCTGTTCTGTGGCGACACCCTGTTCGCCGCGGGTTGCGGCCGACTGTTCGAAGGCACCCCGGAACAGATGCATCACTCCCTGACTCGCCTGGCCGCGCTGCCCGCCCACACCGGCGTGTACTGCACCCACGAATACACCTTGAGCAACCTGCGCTTCGCCCAGGCCGTGGAACCGAACAACCCGGATATTGCCGCGCGTGTAGCGCAAGTCACGCAGTGGCGGGCTGAAGGTCGTATCAGCTTGCCATCATCTATGGCACTGGAACTACGCACAAATCCCTTTCTGCGAGTCCACGAAACATCTGTTAAAGAAAAAGCTGACGAGTGGAACTCCCGCGACAACGACTCGCCCAGTGCGGTCTTTGCCAGCCTGCGCAGCTGGAAAGACAGGTTCTAAAAACGGCCGCGGTCAGAACAAAAATTCTCAACAGTTGACCGCGCCCCCCCTGCTTTCTAGAATCCCCCGACATTTTTTCCTGACTTTTTTCAAAACAATGTCGTCATTTAAATGTAACTCCATCAATTCAGACGCATTGACGCGCATGGTCAAAGCCATTGCGGTGGCTGTCTGCGCCACGCTCGCGGGCTGCCAGTCCATGGATCATTCGGCGCAGACCACGGAGCGGGCCAGCCTTAAAATCGCCAAACGCATTCCCCAGGATCCACTCTGGCTCAGCCAGAAGCCCAGCCCCCTCCCCCCTCAAGATGTGTGGGAGCGCATGCGCCAGGGTTTCAAGTTGCAGGACGGCCAGAACGTCAACCCCCGAATTGAACAACAGCGCCTGTGGTTTGCGAGCAACCCGTCGTTTCTCGAGAATGCGGGCGAGCGCGGCAGCCTTTATATCCACTACATTGTAGAGCGCCTCGAAGAACGCAATATGCCGCTGGAACTGGCCCTGCTGCCAGCCATTGAAAGCGCCTACAACCCAATGGCGTATTCACATGCAAATGCGGTCGGGCTCTGGCAGTTCATTCCGTCGACAGGCCGCTACTTCAACCTGCGTCAAACCCGTGCCTACGATGGTCGCCGTGACATTACCGCCTCGACGCTGGCAGCCCTGAACTACCTGAACCGTCTGCATGACATGTTCAACGGCGACTGGCTGCTGGCCCTGGCGGCCTACAACGCTGGCGAAGGTACCGTCAGCCGGGCCATCGAGCGCAACGAAAAGCTCGGCCTGCCGACCGACTACTGGAACCTGCCACTGCCGCAGGAAACCAAAGACTACGTGCCAAAACTGCTGGCCCTGTCACAAGTGGTTCTGGCCCCTGAAGCCTACGGCATCAACCTGAACCCGATCGCCAACGAACCCTACTTCGAAATGGTCGAGATCAAACAGTCCATGGACCTGTCCCGCGTGGCAGCCCTGGCCGAAATCGACGAAGACGAAATGTTCCAGCTCAATCCGGCCTACAAACAGCGCGCCACCACCGATGGCCCCCAGCATCTGCTGGTACCTACGGCCAAAGCTCAGCTGTTGACTGCCAGCCTGTCCAATCTCAGCTCCGACCAACTGGTCAGTCTGCGCCCCAACAAGCCGGTATTTGACAAGGTTGCAAGCACATCCCCAGCTCGCCTGAACCGCAAGTACAGGGTCAAGAGCGGCGACAACCTGACCCTGATTGCCAAGGCCAACAAGGTCAATGTCAAAGACTTGCAACACTGGAACAAACTCAGCGGCAACAACCTCAAGGCCGGCCAGGTCCTGGTGATGCAGGACACACGCAAGCCCTCGGGCAAAAAGCCGACCCAATACAAGGTCCAGAAAGGCGACTCGCTGTATATGGTTGCCAAGCGTTTCAACGTTGAAATGCAGCATCTCAAGCGCTGGAATCCAAACAGCGCAAAAGCCCTCAAGCCGGGGCAAATGCTGACCGTTTCCAAACCCCGATAAGCACAGCGCTGACATCCCCGCGGGCAAGCTGATTCCTACACAAAAGTAGGCCGCAGCTTGCCCGTCGTGCTTACCAGCGTGGCCTTTTTCCTACAGATACAAGCTGTTACTGTACGGAAACCTTAAGCCCAATGCCTGGATCGGATCTCTGACTTGACGCGTCCCCTCCTTACGCTATTTATCTGCCTGGCCTTGAGCTTCACCGCCAGCGCAAACCTGAGCGAAAGCCACGGTTATGCGCAGTTCGGCACACTCAAGTACCCCGCCACCTTTACCCATTTCGACTGGGTAAACCCTGACGCCCCCAAGGGCGGCACCTTGAAGGTCATGGCGTTCGGCACGTTCGACACGCTCAACCCCTACACCTTCAAAGGCACCAGCCCGGTTTCGACTCCCAACTTCCTGCAGTACGGGGTCAATGAACTCAACGAAACCCTGATGGCCGGTACGGGCCAATATGCCCCCTCCGGCGATGAGCCAACATCCAGCTATGGTTTGATCGCTCAATCAGTGGAGTACAACGAGGACCGCAGCTGGGTCGTCTTTAACCTGCGACCCGAAGCCCGCTTTCATGATGGGACGCCGATCACTGCCTACGATGTTGCCTTCTCCTACGACCTGTTACTAAAAGAAGGTCATCCGCAGTACCGCACCAATCTTCAGGAAGTCCAGCGGGTCGATATCCTGGGCCCCAAACGAATTCGTTTTGTCTTCAAGCGCTCAGGCAACCCGTTGCTGATTTTGCGCCTGGGCGAACTGCCCGTGTTGCCCCAGCATTACTGGGTAAAGCGCGACTTCAAAGCCACCACCTTCGAGCCACCGCTGGGTAGCGGCCCCTATCGCATTACCCGGGTTACCCCCGGGCGCCAACTGGTCTTTGAGCGCGTCAAGAACTGGTGGGGCGCCAACCTGCCGGTCAACCGCGGCAAATACAACTTCGACCGGGTTGAAGTGGAGTTCTACCGCGACAGCGATGTCGCCTTCGAGGCGTTCAAGGCCCGCGAGTTCGACATTTACATCGAGCACCAGGCCAAGAACTGGGCCAATGGCTATAACTTCCCGGCGGTACGCCGCGGCGATGTCATCAAGGCCGAAATTACCCACCAGATCCCGACACAAACCCAGGGGCTGTTTATGAACAGTCGCCGCGCCACCTTTGCGCAAAACAAAACCCGTGAGGCCCTGGGCCTTATGTTTGATTTTGAATGGACCAACCGCACCCTGTTCAACGGCGCCTACCAGCGCGCCGTGAGCCATTACCCCAACAGCGAATTCTCGGCCAGCGGCATTCCCCAGGGGCATGAGTGGCTGATGCTGTCACCCTGGCGCAGCCAACTACCGCCCGAACTGTTCAGCCAGGCCTTTACCTTGCCGCAAACCGACGGCCGCGGCATCCCCCGCGCAACTCTGCGCCAGGCACTGGCACTGCTGGATGAAAGCGGCTGGAAACTGTCGGGCCAGCGCCTGGTCAATAGTGAAGGCAAACCCCTGCGTTTCGAAATATTACTGGTAAACCCGAACCTTGAGCGCATCCTGCAACCCTATGTGGAGAACCTGGCCAGTATTGGCGTCGATGCCCGGCTGCGCACCGTGGATCGCGCGCAATACAAGCAGCGCCTGGACCAGTTCGATTTTGACATGATCCTGATGACCCTTGACCAGACCCTGAGCCCCGGCCTTGAACAGTGGCAGTACTTCCACTCCAGCCAGGCCAACGTCAAGGGCAGCAAAAACTATGCAGGGGTAGCCAGCCCGGTGGTGGACCAACTGCTCGAGCGCCTGCTGGCCGCACGGACCCGCGACGAGCAATTGTCTGCCGGCCAGGCCCTGGACCGCGTGTTGCTTTGGCAGCACTACATCATTCCCAACTGGTATCTGAACTATCACCGCCTGGCGTACCGCAACCGGTTCGCCTTTGTGACTACGCCGCCCTACACCCTGGGCCTCAGCGCGTGGTGGCTTAAGCCTACGGAGAAAAAACAATGATGCCTTTGCGTACATGGCTAAAGCCCCTTGCCAGCTTGTTGTTTGCCGGTTTTGCCTGCACGGCCATGGCCGCTCCCCAGCATGCCTTGACCCTCTATGACGAGCCGCCGAAATATCCTGCCGACTTCAAGCATGTCGACTACGTCAACCCGCAAGCCCCCAAGGGCGGTACCTTTCGCAAGTCTGCGCTGGGCAGCTTTGACAGCCTCAACCCGTTTATCAATAAAGGCGTGCCAGCCGACGACATTGATCTGACCTTCGATACCCTGGCCCGGCAAACCCTCGACGAGCCTTTTACGTCCTACGGCCTGATTGCCGGGAAAATCGAGAAAGCCCCGGATAACAGCTGGGTGCGGTTTTACCTGCGCCCGGAAGCGAAGTTCAGCGATGGCCATCCGATTCGCGCCGAAGATGTCGTGTTCAGCTTCGATACCCTGATGAAAAGTGGCTCGCCGCTGTACAAGGGTTATTACAGCGATGTCGACCAGGCCATCGCGGAAAACCCGCTGCAAGTGAAATTCACCTTCAAGCACAACAAAAACCGTGAACTGCCGCTAATCCTTGGCCAGCTCCCGGTTCTGCCCAAGCACTGGTGGGAAACCCGCGACTTCAACAAGGGCAACCTGGAAATCCCGCCCGGCAGCGGCCCCTACACCATCGCCGAGATCAAGCCCGGGCGCTCGATCCGCTACGAGCGCAACAAGGACTATTGGGGCAAGGACCTGCCCATCAACAAGGGCCTGTACAATTTTGATGCCATCACGGTCGATTACTTTCGCGACAACAGCGTTGCCTTCGAAGCCCTCAAGGCCGGTCAGTTTGATTACTGGCTGGAGATCAGCGCCAAAAACTGGGCCGGAGCCTACAACTCTCCGGCATTTACTCAGGGCCGCCTGAAAAAAGAAGAAATCCGCAACCACAATCCAACAGGCATGCAGGGATTTGTCTTCAACCTGCGCAGGCCAATGTTCCAGGATGTGCGCGTACGCGAGGCACTAAGCCTGCTGTTCGACTTTGAATGGGCCAACAAGCAACTGTTCAACGGTGCCTATGCGCGCACTGGCAGCTACTTCGAAAACTCGGAAATGGCCGCCAAGGCGCCGCCGACCGAAGCTGAACTGGCCATTCTGGAGCCCTTGCGCGGCCAGATTCCCGAGCAGGCATTCAGCCAGGTGTTCAAACCCAGCGTCACCGACGCCAGCGGCATGATTCGCGAGCAACAGCGCCGCGCCTACCAACTGCTGCAAGACGCCGGCTGGCGCATCGTCGATGACAAGATGGTCGACGCCCAGGGCAAGCCGGTGAAGATCGAATTCCTGCTGGCACAAACCGAATTCGAGC
The DNA here is from genome assembly GCF_049896805.1 of Pseudomonas sp. TWR1-1-3. Classification (NCBI taxonomy): domain Bacteria; kingdom Pseudomonadati; phylum Pseudomonadota; class Gammaproteobacteria; order Pseudomonadales; family Pseudomonadaceae; genus Pseudomonas; species Pseudomonas sp. TWR1-1-3. The sequence continues at coordinate 84,744 of NZ_JAFCUZ010000007.1, forward strand.
GCATCCTTCTGCCGTTCAAGCGCAACCTCAGCGACCTGGGCATCGATTTGCAGATTCGCCGGGTCGACACCTCCCAATACCTCAACCGCCTGCGCTCAAGGGATTACGACATGATTGTCGGCAGCTTCCCGCAGTCCAGCTCACCCGGCAGCGAGCAGCGCGAGTACTGGGAATCACAAAGTATCGACAAACCCGGCAGCCGAAACTTTATCGGCCTCAAGGACCCGGCCATCGACCAGTTGACCGAGGGCCTGATCAACGCCGAGTCACGGCAAAGCCTGATCAACCATGCCAGGGCGCTGGACCGTGTGTTGCAGTGGGGCTTCTACGTGATCCCCAACTGGCATATCAAAACCTGGCGCGTGGCCTACTCGAACCATATCGGCCATCCCGAAGTTACGCCCAAATACGATATCGGCACGAACACCTGGTGGGCCAAACCTGACGCAAAACCTGCACCCTCTACCAAACCTTCAAGCGCGAGCCAGGAGCCTTAAATGCTGGCTTATATTTTCAGGCGACTGCTGCTGATCATTCCGACACTGTTCGGGATTCTGTTGATTAACTTCATCATTATCCAGGCGGCCCCCGGCGGCCCGGTTGAACAGATGATCGCCAAGCTCGAAGGCTTTGACGGCGCCACCAGCCGCATCGCCGGTGGTGGTTCGGAAGTATCGGTGGCTGGCTCCAACTACCGTGGCGCCCAAGGGCTGGATCCGGAACTGATCAAGGAAATCGAAAAGATGTACGGTTTCGACAAGTCGGCGCCGGAACGCCTGTGGATCATGATTAAAAACTACGCCCGACTGGACTTCGGCGAAAGCTTCTTCCGCGACGCCAAGGTCATCGACCTGATCAAGGAGAAAATGCCGGTCTCCATCTCGCTGGGGTTGTGGAGCACCCTGATCATGTACCTGGTGTCGATCCCCCTGGGGATCGCCAAGGCCACGCGCCACGGCAGCCACTTTGATGTCTGGACCAGTTCACTGATCATCATCGGCTACGCCATCCCGGCCTTTCTGTTTGCCATCCTGCTGATCGTGCTGTTTGCCGGGGGCAGTTACCTGGACTGGTTCCCCCTGCGCGGCCTGACGTCCAACAACTTTGACGAACTCAGCCTGGGCGGCAAGATTCTCGATTACTTCTGGCATCTGGCATTGCCCGTTACGGCACTGGTTATCGGCAACTTCGCCACCATGACCCTGCTGACCAAAAACAGCTTTCTCGACGAGATCAACAAACAGTATGTCGTCACTGCCAAAGCCAAGGGCCTGACCAACCACCGGGTGCTCTATGGCCATGTGTTCCGCAATGCCATGCTGCTGGTTATTGCCGGTTTCCCGTCGGCCTTTATCGGAATTTTCTTTACCGGCTCACTGCTGGTCGAAGTGATTTTCTCCCTCGATGGCCTGGGCCTGATGAGTTTCGAGGCTGCTATCAATCGCGACTACCCGGTTGTCTTCGGCACCCTGTTTATCTTTACGCTGGTCGGGCTGGTGGTGAAGCTGATCGGTGACCTCTCATACACCCTGGTCGATCCGCGTATCGACTTTGAAAGCAGGGAGCATTGAGATGAAGCTATCCCCCCTCAATCGACGCCGTTTTGCCCGTTTCAAAGCCAACAAGCGTGGCTGGTGGTCGCTGTGGATCTTCCTGGTGCTGTTCGGGCTCAGCCTGAACGCCGAGTTCATCGCCAACGACAAACCGCTGGTGATCAATTACGACGGGGAGTGGTATTTCCCGGCGCTCAAGCGCTATCCAGAGACCGACTTCGGTGGAGAGTTCCCCCTCGAAGCCAACTACAAAAGCCCGTATATCCGTGAACTGCTGGCCAAGAAAGATGCCTGGGTTGTGTGGCCACCCATCCCCTACAGCTATCAAAGCATCAACTACGACCTGAAAGTCCCTGCCCCTGCACCGCCCTCCGCCGAGAACTGGCTGGGCACCGACGACCAGGGCCGCGACGTGCTGGCCCGAGTGATTTATGGCTTTCGCATATCGGTGCTGTTCGCCCTGACCCTGACGGTACTGAGCTCCATCATCGGCGTGATCGCCGGGGCCTTGCAGGGCTTTTATGGTGGCTGGGTCGACCTGGCCGGTCAGCGCTTTCTGGAAATATGGTCAGGCTTGCCCGTGTTGTACCTGCTGATCATTCTCGCCAGTTTTGTGCAGCCCAATTTCTGGTGGCTGCTGGGCATCATGCTGCTGTTCTCGTGGATGAGCCTGGTGGACGTCGTGCGCGCCGAATTCCTGCGTGGGCGCAATCTGGAGTATGTGCGCGCAGCCCGCGCCCTGGGCATGCAGGACATGGCCATCATGTACCGCCACATCCTGCCCAACGCCATGGTCTCCACCATGACCTTTATGCCGTTTATCCTCACTGGCGCCATCGGCACCCTCACTGCTCTGGACTTCCTGGGCTTCGGCCTACCCCCGGGCGCGCCGTCGCTGGGCGAACTGGTGGCCCAGGGCAAGTCCAACCTGCAAGCGCCCTGGCTGGGCATCAGTGCATTCGCAGTGCTGGCCATCATGCTCAGCCTGCTGGTGTTTATCGGTGAGTCCGCTCGCGATGCCTTCGACCCGAGGAAATAAGATGACGCAGGACAATCTGATCGAAGTGCGCGACCTCAGCGTCGAGTTTGTAGCGGGTGACACACCGCAGCGGGTGGTGCAAGGCGTCAGTTTTGATATCAGGCGCGGCGAAACCCTGGCCCTGGTGGGCGAAAGCGGTTCGGGCAAATCGGTGACCGCGCACTCGATCCTCAGGTTGCTGCCCTACCCCCTTGCACGCCACCCCAGCGGCAGCATCGCCTACGGCGGCCAGGATTTGCTCAGCGTGGACGAGAAAAAGCTGCGCAACATTCGCGGCAACCGCATTGCGATGATTTTTCAGGAGCCCATGACCTCCCTGAACCCGCTGCACAGCATTGAAAAACAAATCAATGAGGTGCTCGGCATTCACAAGGGGATCACCGGCAAGGCCGCCACCCTGCGCACCCTGGAGCTTCTGGAGCTGGTAGGCATACCCGAGCCTCACAAACGCCTCAAGGCGCTGCCACACGAGCTCTCAGGGGGTCAGAGACAGCGCGTGATGATCGCCATGGCCCTGGCCAATGAACCCGAACTGCTGATTGCCGACGAACCTACCACCGCCCTGGACGTGACCGTTCAGCTTAAAATCCTCGACTTGCTTAAGGATCTGCAAGCCCGCCTGGGCATGTCGTTGTTACTGATCAGTCACGATTTGAACCTTGTACGAAGAATTGCGCATCGCGTATGTGTCATGCAGCGCGGTTCAATCGTCGAACAAGCATCGTGCGAGCAGCTGTTCCGTTCGCCGCAGCATCCTTACACCCGGGAACTGCTCAGCGCAGAGCCCAGCGGAGGCCCGGCCAGCACCATTGCCGGTCCGCCATTGCTGCAAGTCGAGGACCTGAAGGTATGGTTCCCGATCAAGAAAGGCCTGCTGCGCAAGACCGTCGATTACGTGAAAGCGGTGGACGGTATCAATTTCAGCTTGCCCCAGGGGCAGACCCTGGGGATTGTGGGTGAAAGCGGATCGGGCAAATCAACGCTGGGCCTGGCGATTTTGCGTCTGATTGCCAGCAAGGGCCTGATCAGCTTTGAAGGCAAACGGCTAGACTGTCTGTCACAGAAAGAAGTCAGGCCATTGCGACGGGAAATGCAGGTGGTATTCCAGGACCCGTTTGGCAGTCTCAGCCCGCGCATGAGCGTCAGCGAGATTGTCGGTGAAGGGTTGCGCATTCACCGTATGGGCACCGAAGCGGAACAGGAAAGTGCAATTATTGAAGCCTTGCGAGAAGTAGGTCTGGATCCGGAAACCCGGCACCGTTACCCTCACGAGTTTTCAGGCGGACAACGGCAAAGAATCGCCATTGCCCGCGCACTGGTGTTAAAGCCGGAGTTGATATTGCTGGACGAGCCAACCTCTGCGCTGGACCGCACAGTACAACGCCAGGTTGTTGAACTGCTGCGCTCACTGCAAGCCAGGCACAACCTGACGTATTTGTTTATCAGCCATGACCTGGCTGTCGTCAAAGCGCTGAGCCACCAATTGATGGTGGTCAAGCATGGCCAAGTGGTCGAACAGGGTGATGCGCAAAGTATCTTTGCCTCACCGCAACATCCATATACACAACAGCTGCTGGAAGCCGCCTTTTTGGCACCAGTGGCTGTCGATTAACCTGATAGAGGAACAACACATGGGTTTTCTCACCGGTAAGCGCGTACTGATCGTTGGTGTCGCTAGCAAATTGTCCATCGCTTCTGGCATTGCTGCCGCCATGCACCGTGAAGGCGCCGAGCTGGCTTTCACTTATCAGAACGAAAAGCTGAAAGGTCGTGTTGAAGAATTCGCCGCAGGCTGGGGTTCGAACCCTGAGCTGTGCTTCCCTTGCGACGTTGCCAGCGATGAAGAAATCGCCAAGGTCTTCGAAGACCTGAGCAAGAAGTGGGACGGTCTGGACTGCATCGTTCACTCCGTAGGTTTCGCTCCTGGCGACCAGCTGGATGGCGATTTCACCGACGCCACCACCCGTGAAGGCTTCCGCATCGCTCACGACATCAGCGCCTACAGCTTCGTGGCCCTGGCCAAGGCTGGTCGCCCGATGATGAAAGGTCGCAACGGCAGCCTGCTGACCCTGTCCTACCTGGGCGCCGAGCGCACCATGCCTAACTACAACGTGATGGGCATGGCCAAGGCCAGCCTGGAAGCCGGTGTACGTTACCTGGCAGGCAGCCTGGGCCCTGAGGGTACTCGCGTTAACTGCGTATCGGCAGGCCCGATCCGTACCCTGGCAGCGTCGGGCATCAAGAACTTCCGCAAAATGCTGGCGGCCAACGAAGCGCAGACTCCACTGCGTCGCAACGTGACCATCGACGAAGTCGGCAATGCCGGCGCCTTCCTGTGCTCGGATCTGGCATCGGGCATCAGCGGCGAAATCATGTACGTAGACGGTGGCTTCAACACTACCGCCATGGGCAGCCTCGAAGAGTAAACCCTTCGTTACAAGCGCTACTCAAAAACGCCCGGTGCAGAGATTGCATCGGGCGTTTTTTTGCCTCGCGACAATCTCTGGGAGATGATCTGTGAGGGCGGGCTTGCCCGCGAAACAAACGACGCGATACGTCAGACAGAGCGCATGGATGCCATCGCGAGCAAGCCCGCTCCCACAAAAAAACCAGCGCAAAAAAATGGCCGCTCAATGAGCGGCCATTTTTAGCGAAGCAGGCTGAACTTAGTAGCGCTCAACCTTGGCTTCGTTTTCCAACTGCTTGCGGTAGGCAGCAAAGTCTTGCTGGCCAACACGCGAAGCGAGGAAGCGGCGATACGACGCTTTCTCTTCTTCAGTCGGCGCTACTGCATCGTTGACGCCGTTCAAACGCAATACAACCACAGTGCCATCTGCCAGGGTGACACTGCTGAATGTCGGCTTGTCCTTGGCTGCAGGTTTCGGCATGCGGAATACCGCTTGCAGCACGGCAGGATCAATACCTTCCTGACCACGGGCAACCGCTTCCTGGACCTTCCACGCCTGACCATCAACCGGCTGGTTCAACGGCAGTTTGCCATCGCGCAGCTCTTTGATGATTTCTTCGGCACGGGCTTTGGCCGCAGCACTGGCGTGCTCCTTGACCAGTTGCGCACGAATGCTCGAGGCAACAGCCTCCAGCGGCAACTGCTCAGGCTTGCGGTGCTCCTTGACGCGCAACACCACTACGGTCTCAGGGTCCAGCTCCAGGGCTGTACTGTTCGCGCCCTCATCCATCACTTCGGTGCTGAATGCGGCCTGAATCACAGCGCGATTGGCGGTGACACCCTCGCCCCCCTCGCGACCAAATGGCGCAGAGGTATGCACAGTCAGCTTAAGCTCTTGAGCTGGCTGAGCCAGATCGGACGCTTCAAATGCCGAGTCTTCCAATTGCTTGGTTGCATCGACAAACAGGCGTTCAACCTGCTGGGTTTTCAGGTCATGGGTCAGCTTGTCTTTCAGGCTGGCAAAGCTCGGCACTTCAGGTGCTTCAACACCCAGCAGCTTGATCAGGTGATAACCGAAGCTGGTGCGTACCGGCTCCGAAACCTGGTCCTGCTTCAACCCATAAACAGCCGTTTCGAACACAGGATCGTAAACACCAGGGCCTGCGAAGCCCAGGTCACCGCCATTGGCAGCCGAACCCGGATCCTGGGAGAACTCCTTGGCCAGAGCTTCGAAGCTTTCACCTTTGGCCAGACGCTGCTGAATCTCGGCGATCTTGGCTTTGGCCTGCTCGTCGCTGACCTTGTCGTTCACTTCGATCAGGATATGCGCAGCGCGGCGCTGTTCGGCCAGGTTGGCGATTTCCTTTTGATACAACGCTTGAAGCTCATCATCCTTCACGGCTACCTGGTCAAAGAAAGAAGATTTCTTCAACTCGATATAGTCGATCACGACCTGATCAGGGGTCATGAATTCCTTGGCGTGCTCGTCGTAGTAAGCCTTGATTTCGTCATCGCTCAGTTTCACCGCAGCCGGGTCGGCCTTGATGTTCAGCGAAGCGAAATCACGGGTTTGTTTCTCAAGACGGGCGAACGCATTCACCTGTTCGTCGGTCACGAAACCACTGCCCGCCAGACCGGCACGCAGCTGACCAATCAGCATTTCTTCGCCCAGCATGTTACGGAACTGCAAGCGACCGTAACCCAGTTGACGGATCACCTGGTCGAAACGCTCAGGGCTGAATTTGCCGTCTTCCTGAAATTCAGGAGTCAACAGAATGACTTGGTCCAAAGCGGCTTCAGAAAACGAAAACTTCGCGTCTTTGGCGCCTTGCAGCAACAGCTTGCGATCGATCAACCCTTTGAGGGCCGCTTCACGCAGCATTTTTTCATCCAGCAACGACGAGTCGAAATCCTTGCCCAACTGCTGCAGCAGCTGCCGGCGTTGCATATCGACGGCCTGGCTCAGTTCAACCTGGGTGATTTCTTCACCGTTAACCTTGGCAGCATCCTGGCTGGTAGAGGTGGCTTGAAAAATGGCATCGAAACCGGTCAACGCCATTAACGCGACGATGACACCGATGATGGTCTTGGCAATCCAGCCTTGTGAATTGTCCCTGATATTTTGCAGCATGCTTCCCCCAGAAACGGTCTTGCATAATGAGCAACCGTGGAGCGTGGGTAGAGTCCGGATAGAAGAAAGGCGCATCCGAGGATGCGCCTTCTCGTAACTGGCGGAGCGGACCGGGCTCGAACCCGCGACCCCCGGCGTGACACATCGATGTTGCCACCGACTGCACTACCGCTCCGCTGCCAAGCCTGGCGTGCGCCTGACCCGGTTGGGTAAAAGGTGTTACAGAAACTTAGTTAACCGCTTCTTTCAGTGCTTTACCGGCTTTGAAGCCTGGCTTTTTGGCAGCAGGAATTTCCAGCGTTTTACCGGTCTGTGGGTTACGACCAATACGGGCAGGACGATCGGTTACAGAGAAAGTACCAAAACCAACCAGTACCACAGAGTCGCCAGCCTTAAGAGCGCCAGTGACGGATTCGATTACTGCGTCCAGCGCACGGCCAGCTGCAGCTTTCGGGATATCAGCAGATGCAGCGATAGCATCAATCAGTTCCGACTTGTTCACTCTAAGTCCCCTTATATCTGTCTGAGTATGTTTCTAAAGTTTTTTGGTAAAAGCAAAACGACTGCTGAAGCACTTACGGACACTTATAGAGCCGCTTTATAACAAGGGCTCTAAAAAGCGTCAAGAAAGCCCGTCAGGCGAATCCGTATTAATGCGTGCTAATTCTTTCCTTAGAGTCAGATTCTCGTTTGTCGTCCTTGGCAACAATCTCGGGAGCCACATCCGGCAAGGGCTCCGGGGCGTATTGCAGCGCAATTTGCAGGACTTCGTCAATCCATTTAACCGGTTTAATCTGAAGATCCTGTTTGATGTTGTCAGGAATTTCCTTCAGGTCACGAACGTTCTCTTCAGGAATAATTACAGTTTTGATGCCACCACGATGAGCAGCAAGTAATTTTTCCTTCAGGCCACCAATCGCCAACACCTGACCACGAAGGGTAATTTCACCGGTCATGGCAACATCGGCGCGTACCGGAATCAGGGTCAATGCAGAGACCAGGGCAGTACACATTCCCACACCAGCACTAGGGCCATCTTTAGGCGTAGCGCCTTCGGGCATGTGAATGTGAATATCGCGTTTTTCGTGGAAATCCAACGGGATACCCAGGCTCTTGGCGCGGCTGCGCACCACCGTCAATGCAGCGGTGATGGACTCTACCATCACGTCGCCCAGCGAACCGGTCTTGATCAGCTGGCCTTTGCCAGGAACAACGGCCGCTTCGATGGTCAACAACTCGCCACCCACCTGGGTCCAGGCCAGGCCGGTCACTTGACCGATCTGGTCCTGAACTTCAGCCAAACCGTAGCTGAATTTTCTTACGCCCAAAAAGTGCTCAAGTAGCTCCGGCGTGACGGTGACCGCAAAGCGTTTTTCCAGCGCATGCTCTTTGACCGCCTTGCGGCAGATCTTCGCAATCTGGCGCTCAAGGCCCCGCACACCGGCTTCGCGGGTGTAGTAGCGGATCATGTCGCGGATGGCTTCGTTATCAAATGCCAGCTCGCCCTTCTTCAAGCCATTGGCTTCAATTTGTTTCGGGGCCAGGTATTTGACAGCAATGTTGATTTTTTCGTCTTCGGTGTAGCCAGGCAGACGAATGACTTCCATCCGGTCCAGCAAGGCTGGCGGGATGTTCATCGAGTTGGACGTACACAGGAACATCACATCGGACAGGTCGTAATCAACCTCGAGGTAATGGTCGTTGAAATTGTGGTTCTGCTCGGGATCGAGCACTTCAAGCAGTGCAGACGCCGGATCGCCGCGCATGTCACTGCCCATCTTGTCGATTTCATCAAGCAGGAACAGCGGGTTGCGCACACCAACCTTGGTCATCTTTTGAATCAATCTTCCTGGCATCGAACCGATGTACGTACGGCGATGGCCACGAATTTCCGCTTCGTCACGCACGCCACCCAAGGCCATACGCACGAATTTGCGGTTTGTTGCGTGGGCAATGGACTCAGCAAGCGAGGTTTTGCCTACACCCGGTGGACCGACCAGGCAAAGAACCGGGCCACGAATTTTCTTCACACGCTTTTGCACGGCAAGATATTCGAGAATCCGTTCTTTGACTTCGTCCAGACCGTAGTGATCTGCGTCCAGAATGTCTTCAGCACGCTTGAGATCCAGGCGCACCTTGCTCTGAGCCTTCCACGGCACCTGCACCAGCCAGTCGATGTAGGAGCGCACCACGGTGGCTTCTGCGGACATTGGCGACATTTGCTTGAGCTTGTTCAGCTCCGCCTGGGCCTTGGCCATTGCATCTTTCGGCAAACCGGCAGCATCGATGCGTTTTTTCAGCTCTTCGATTTCATTGTGACCTTCGTCACCATCACCCAGCTCTTTCTGAATGGCCTTCATCTGCTCATTCAGGTAGTACTCGCGCTGGCTGCGCTCCATTTGCTTTTTGACGCGGCCACGGATGCGCTTTTCGACTTGCAGCAAGTCGATCTCGGCATCCAGCAGGGCCAGAACGTGCTCGACACGGGCCTGCAGATCGATGATTTCGAGGATTTCCTGCTTCTGCTCGATCTTGAGTGCCATATGGGCAGCCATGGTATCGACCAGACGGCTTGGCTCGTCAATGCTGTTAAGCGATGACAGAACCTCGGCCGGGACTTTTTTGCCCAGTTGCACGTATTGCTCGAACTGCGAAAGCAGGCTGCGCACAAAGACCTCGGACTCGCGATCCGGGGCAGCCACTTCGTCAATCAGGGAGACTTCGGCACTCAGATAACCATCTGCCTGACCAAAATGCTCAACCGCACCGCGTTGCTCACCCTCAACCAGCACTTTGACCGTGCCGTCCGGGAGCTTGAGCAGTTGCAGAACAGTTGCAATGGTACCGACGCGATACAGGGCGTCTTCGCCCGGATCGTCGTCAGCCGGATTCTTTTGAGCCAACAGCAAAATTTGCTTGTCGCCCGTCATCGCAGCCTCAAGGGCCTCGATCGACTTCTCGCGTCCCACGAACAGTGGGATCACCATGTGCGGATACACAACAACATCACGCAACGGCAGGAGAGGCAATTCGATGGTTGTCTTCATGATTTCGCCTCTACGGCGGCCATAAGGCCGTAATCAGATGGATGTAAGCTTGAAGCCAAGATGGGGGCAGTCTTGAAAAAAAACAAGCGTTGAACGACAGGAAAAACAAAGGGGCCCGAAGGCCCCTTCTTTAACACGCAATGTGGAATGCCAGCATTACATTTACGCGTCAGGTGCAACCTTGGCAGTCGCTTCGTTGTTTTCATAGATCAACAACGGCTTGGACTTGCCTTCTATAACGCTTTCGTCGATCACAACTTTACTCACCTCGGATTGCGAGGGGATTTCATACATTGTGTCGAGCAGCACGCCTTCAAGAATCGAACGCAGGCCACGAGCGCCCGTTTTGCGCTCCAGAGCACGCTTGGCCACGGCCTTCAAGGCGTCGGCACGGAACTCAAGATCTACACCTTCCATCTCGAACAGCTTGCCGTACTGCTTGGTCAAGGCGTTCTTCGGTTCGGTGAGGATCTGCATCAAGGCAGCCTCGTCCAGTTCGTCCAGGGTTGCCAGCACAGGCAGACGACCCACGAATTCCGGGATCAGGCCAAACTTGACCAGATCGTCAGGCTCGACTTCACGCAGGGATTCGCCAACCTTCTTGCCCTCTTCCTTGCTGCGCACTTCGGCACTGAAGCCGATGCCGCCGCGAGTCGAGCGCGCCTGTACAACCTTCTCAAGGCCCGAGAACGCACCACCGCAGATAAACAGGATGTTGCGGGTATCAACCTGCAAGAACTCCTGCTGCGGGTGCTTGCGGCCGCCTTGAGGCGGTACGGAAGCCACGGTACCTTCGATCAGCTTGAGCAATGCCTGCTGCACACCTTCACCGGAAACATCACGGGTAATCGAAGGGTTGTCAGACTTGCGCGAAATCTTGTCGATTTCATCGATGTAGACAATGCCCATCTGGGCTTTTTCTACGTCGTAATCGCATTTCTGCAGCAGCTTCTGAATGATGTTTTCAACATCTTCGCCCACGTAACCGGCTTCAGTCAGCGTGGTTGCGTCAGCGATGGTGAAAGGTACATTCAACAGGCGTGCAAGGGTTTCTGCCAGCAGGGTCTTACCCGAACCGGTAGGGCCGATCAGCAGGATGTTGCTCTTGCCGAGTTCGACGTCGTCGTTTTTCTTGTCACGCTGGTTGAGGCGCTTGTAGTGGTTGTACACCGCTACAGCCAAAACCTTTTTGGCACGTTCCTGACCAATGACGTATTGATCAAGGATGCCGCTGATTTCTTTTGGCGATGGTAATTTATGCGCGCTGCTCTCGGCCTGGGCTTCCTGCACCTCCTCACGGATGATGTCATTGCACAGGTCAACGCATTCGTCGCAGATAAAGACCGAGGGGCCGGCAATCAATTTGCGCACTTCATGCTGGCTTTTGCCACAGAAGGAGCAATAGAGCAATTTGCCGTTGTCCTCGCCGTTGCGGGTGTCAGTCATTCGATCGATCCAAATCCGATAGGCTTGCAACACAAGATGAAGGCAACTGCGGGCTTTTTCAAGCCCGCAGGTGGTCGGTTAACCCAACCACCCACATTTGAGCTGCTTAAGCGGGCATTTGACGCTTGCTGAACACAGAGTCGATCAAACCGTATTCGGCTGCACGCTCGGCGCTCATGAAGTTGTCACGCTCGGTGTCGCGCTCGATGGTTTCGAGAGTCTGGCCCGTGTGGTGAGCCAGCAGCGAGTTCAAACGGTGACGGATGTTGAGGATTTCCTTGGCATGAATGTCGATATCCGACGCCTGGCCCTGGAAACCGCCCAGTGGCTGGTGAATCATCATGCGCGAGTTCGGCAGGCAGTGACGCTTGCCCGGTGCGCCACCGGCCAACAGGAAGGCACCCATGCTGCAGGCCTGGCCGATGCAGATGGTCGACACGTCAGGCTTGATGAATTGCATGGTGTCGTAGATCGACATGCCTGCAGTCACCGAACCGCCCGGCGAGTTGATGTACAGGTGGATGTCCTTGTCCGGGTTCTCGGCTTCAAGGAACAGCAGCTGCGCAGCCACCAGGTTGGCCATGTAGTCTTCTACGGGGCCGACCAGGAAGATGATTCGCTCCTTCAGGAGGCGCGAGTAGATGTCGTAAGCGCGTTCGCCACGGGCGGACTGCTCGACAACCATCGGGACCAGGCCGCCAGCGGCGTGGATATCAGAGTTCTGCTGAATATAAGAATTGCGGGACATGTCCGGCAGTCACTCCCAAATAGTCTTGTCTGGATACGCATAAGCCAGCTCGAGGCTGGCTTATGGTTGTGTTTTCTAACGAGTCAGAAATCAGTCGGCTTGTGGAGCTTCCACCGGCTTGACAGCTTCTTCGTAAGAGACCGCTTTATCGGTCACCTTGGCCTTCTGCAGAACAGTATCCACAACTTGCTCTTCCAGCACAACCGAACGAACCTCGTTCAATTGCGCGTCGTTTTTGTAGTACCAGGCTACAACCTGCTCTGGCTCCTGGTAAGCGGAAGCCATTTCCTGAATCATTTCGCGAACGCGATCTTCGTCAGGCTTGAGGTCGAACTGCTTGACCACTTCAGCCACGATCAGACCCAGCACTACACGGCGGTTGGCTTGCTCTTCGAACAGCTCTGCCGGCAGTTGATCAGGCTTGATGTTACCACCGAACTGCTGAACAGCCTGCACGCGCAGACGGTCAACTTCGTTGGCCAGCAGCGACTTCGGCACTTCGATCGGGTTGGCAGCCAGCAGGCCGTCCATTACCTGGTTCTTGACCTTGGACTTGATGGCCTGACGCAGTTCACGCTCCATGTTCTTGCGAACTTCGGCGCGGAAGCCTTCCAGACCGGTTTCCTTGATACCGAACTGGGCGAAGAACTCTTCGTTCAGCTCTGGCAGCTTAGGCTCGGAAACAGTGTTCACGGTTACGGTGAACTCGGCTTCTTTGCCAGCCAGGTCCAGATTCTGGTAGTCAGCAGGGAAAGTCAGTTTCAGAACGCGCTCTTCACCGGCTTTGGCGCCTACCAGGCCTTCTTCAAAGCCAGGAATCATGCGGCCCGAACCCAGCACCAGCTGAGTACCGGTGGCGGAGCCGCCAGCGAATACTTCGCCGTCTACCTTGCCAACGAAATCGATGTTCAGCTGATCATCGTTCTGGGCAGCACGATCAGTCACTTCAAAGCGGGTGTTCTGCTTGCGCAGCACGTCCAGCATCTTGTCCAGGTCGGCATCAGCCACTTCGGCGCTCAGGCGCTCGATAGCAATGGTGTCCAGACCGGTCACTTCGAATTCAGGGAATACTTCGAAAGTAGCAACGTATTCCAGATCTTTGCCTTTTTCGAAAACCTTAGGCTCGATCGAAGGAGCACCAGCCGGGTTCAGCTTCTGCTCAACCACAGCTTCGTAGAACGAAGACTGGACTACATTGCCCAGCGCTTCCTGGCGCGCATCAGCTTCGTAACGCTGACGGATTACGCTCATTGGCACCTTGCCTGGACGGAAGCCCGGGATCTTGGCCTTTTGGGCAGTCTGTTGCAGACGCTTGTTGACTTCAGCCTCAATACGCTCAGCTGGCACGCCAATGGTCATGCGACGCTCAAGAGCGGAAGTATTTTCAACAGAAACTTGCATGGATATTCCTCGTTGCACAGACATTAGCCGGCCGTTTCCGACCCCATAATCAAGGGCAAGCATTCTAGTGGGTCAAACTCAAGAAGTCACCCTACCGCAAACACCCTAAGAAACGGCCGACAGAAATTAAGTAAAAGCAGCCATCCGCCTCGCCTTCTATATAGATAGAAGACTGCACTGATCAATTGGCGATAACGGGCAGCCTTTGGAGCTACCCCGATCTGCGCGCATTGTCACACAAATCACAGAGGACGCTAAGCATGCGGGAAACAAGGCGCCGAACGACACCCCTATATGCGATTCTCAAACCGCAGATACAAAAAAACGCCAGAGGGTTAGTCTGGCGTTTTCTTTTAATATGGGGTGGACGAAGGGGATCGAACCCTCGACAACGGGAGTCACAATCCCGTGCTCTACCAACTGAGCTACGCCCACCATAGTGCGCTTACAACGCTGCCTGCTCCTGGAAGCCGACAGTTACAACCAAAGAAAAAGCCGCTACAAGCGGCTCTATCAAAATTTGGTGCGGACGGAGAGACTCGAACTCTCACACCTTGCGGCGCTGGAACCTAAATCCAGTGTGTCTACCAATTCCACCACATCCGCATTTCAAACTCTTGAAGCAAAGACGCCAGACTTTTAATCTGGCGGCTTTCTAAATATGGGGTGGACGAAGGGGATCGAACCCTCGACAACGGGAGTCACAATCCCGTGCTCTACCAACTGAGCTACGCCCACCATATTGCCTGTACTGCTTTACTTGTGCCAAAGCTGCCTAATGGCGCACCCGGCAGGACTCGAACCTGCGACCATCCGCTTAGAAGGCGGATGCTCTATCCAGCTGAGCTACGGGCGCATTGTTAGCCTGTATTCTTTGACGACTACAAACCAAGTGCTTTCAGTATCACCAAGCTGGACAACAACTTCGCTCTACCTTCTTAACCAGTGCTAGGCTGTGCCCGACAAGTGCGACGAATGTTATAGGTGAGCCCGTAAGTCGTCAACTGTTTTTTAAAAAAAGTTTAGAAATATAAAGGAGTTAGGGCAATAAACAGACCAGGCGCCTTTGCCCTCGCGCCGCGGCATGCGAGAATGCACGTCCTTTTTCCACCCTTTACGATGGTTAATCACGCGTAATGACTGCACAACTAATCGACGGCAAAGCGATCGCCGCCAGCCTGCGCCAGCAGATTGCCAAACGTGTCGCCGAGCGCCACGAGCAAGGCCTGCGCACCCCTGGTCTGGCAGTGATTCTGGTCGGCAGCGATCCTGCTTCCCAGGTTTATGTTTCGCACAAGCGTAAAGACTGCGAAGAGGTAGGCTTTATTTCCCAAGCCTATGACCTGCCCTCCGACACGACCCAACAGGACCTCACCGACCTGATCGACCGTCTCAATGACGACGCGAACATCGACGGCATCCTGCTGCAACTGCCTCTGCCTGCCCATCTGGATGCCTCCAAACTGCTGGAGCGTATCCGTCCGGACAAAGATGTCGACGGTTTCCACCCCTATAACGTCGGTCGTCTGGCCCAACGCATCCCGCTGCTGCGCCCATGCACCCCCAAAGGCATCATGGCCCTGCTGGAAAGCACCGGCCAGGACCTGTACGGAATGGACGCGGTCATTGTCGGCGCCTCCAATATCGTTGGACGCCCGATGGCCATGGAATTGCTGCTGGCTGGCTGCACCGTGACCGTAACCCACCGTTTCACCAAGGACCTGGCCGGCCACGTTGGCCGCGCCGACCTGGTGGTGGTAGCTGCCGGCAAGCCTGGCCTGGTCAAAGGCGAATGGATCAAGGAAGGCGCCATCGTCATCGACGTGGGCATCAACCGCCAGGCTGATGGCAAGCTGGTGGGCGACGTGGTGTACGAGACCGCCCTGCCCCGCGCGGGCTGGATCACCCCGGTACCGGGCGGCGTAGGCCCGATGACTCGTGCCTGCCTGCTGGAAAACACCTTGTACGCAGCCGAAGAATTGCACGGCAACTAGTGCAAAGCGCTGCAAAAAAACGGCACCTTCGGGTGCCGTTTTTATTGGCGCCGCTAAAATCCGGGCAAACAAAAGCCCGCACTTGGCGCAATGCCATGACCTCAATTGTGGGAGCGAGCCTGCTCGCGAAAGCCCACCCGAGACCTTCGCGAGCAGGCTCGCCCCCACAAAATCATCAGCATCACGCCCCGTACGGGCTTTTGTTCACACAACGGGCAATCTAGTCAGCCAAGCGCCAGGTTGTCCCGCCTTTACTGTCTTCCAGCACCACACCCATTGCCGCGAGCTGATCACGGATACGGTCAGACTCCGCCCAGTCCTTGGCAGCGCGGGCAG
This sequence comes from Pseudomonas sp. TWR1-1-3, assembly GCF_049896805.1. Lineage (NCBI taxonomy): Bacteria > Pseudomonadati > Pseudomonadota > Gammaproteobacteria > Pseudomonadales > Pseudomonadaceae > Pseudomonas > Pseudomonas sp. TWR1-1-3. The sequence continues at coordinate 100,846 of NZ_JAFCUZ010000007.1, forward strand.
CCAGACGCGCATCGATCAAGGCCTGCACCTGAGCGGCATCGATCTTGCCTTCAGCACCGGCCTGCAGAAAGTCATCCGCTTCAAGCTGCAACACACCCAGCACATCGGCCAATTGCTTGAGACGTGCCGCCAGACCGGCAGCCGCCTGCAGATCGGTTTCGCGCAACCGGTTGATCTCGCGAACCATCTCGAACAGCACCGCACAGGCTTCCGGCGTACCGAAGTCGTCGTTCATGACCTGGGTAAAGCGCTCAACAAAGGCTTCACCACCGGCCGGAGCAACCTTGGGCAACCCTTTCAGTGCGTTATAGAAGCGATCAAGGGCTGCCTTGGCATCCTTGAGATTGTCTTCCGAATAGTTGATCGAACTACGGTAGTGGCTCGACACCAACAGATAACGCACAACCTCCGGGTGATACTTCGCCAGAACGTCGCGAATGGTGAAGAAGTTGTTCAAGGACTTGGACATCTTCTCGCCATTGATGCGAATCATCCCGCAATGCATCCAGGCATTGGCGTAGGTTTTACCCGTAGCCGCCTCGCTTTGGGCGATTTCGTTCTCATGGTGCGGAAACTCCAGGTCGCTGCCGCCGCCATGAATATCGAAGGTCTCACCCAGACAGCAGGTAGACATCACCGAGCATTCAATGTGCCAGCCCGGACGACCCGGGCCCCACGGCGACTCCCAGCTCGGCTCGCCAGGCTTGACACCTTTCCACAACACGAAGTCCAGCGGATCGTCCTTGGCCTCGTCGACCTCGATGCGCGCGCCGATGCGCAGATCTTCGATCTTTTTGCGCGACAGCTTGCCGTAGCCCATGAACTTGGCAACGCGGTAGTACACGTCACCATTGCCCGGGGCATAGGCGTAACCCTTGTCGATCAGGGTCTGGATCATCGCGTGCATGCCAGGGATATGATCCGTGGCACGAGGCTCCATATCCGGCTTGAGGATATTGAGCCGCGCTTCATCTTCATGCATGGCCGCGATCATGCGCTCGGTCAGCACCTCGAAAGGCTCGCCGTTTTCACGCGCACGATTGATGATCTTGTCTTCAATGTCCGTAATGTTGCGCACGTAGGTCAGGTTGTAGCCGCTGAAACGCAACCAGCGGGTCACCAGATCGAAGGCAATCATGCTGCGACCATGGCCGATGTGGCAGTAGTCGTACACGGTCATGCCGCACACGTACATGCGCACATTGTTGCCGTCCAGCGGCTTGAAAACTTCTTTGCTCTTGGTGAGCGTGTTGTAGATCGTAAGCACGGCTTGTTCCTTCAAAACTTGATCACTGGCCCCACGAATCACGCAGGGTCACGGTACGGTTGAATACCGGGTGACCGGGTTTCGAGTCCTTGATATCTGCGCAGAAGTAGCCTTCGCGCTCGAACTGGAAACGGTCTTCCGGCTGTGCATTGCCCAGCGAGGGTTCAGCACGACAACCGGTCAGTACCTGCAGCGAGTCAGGGTTGATGTTTTCCAGGAAGCCCGCGCCGTCTTCGGCCTTTTCAGGGTTCGGCGAGCGGAACAGACGATCATACAAACGCACTTCGCATTCGACGCTGGCAGCCGCCGGCACCCAGTGCACAACACCCTTGACCTTGCGACCCTCGGGGTTTTTACCCAGGGTCAGCGGGTCGTACGAGCAATGCAGTTCAACGATGTTGCCATCGGCGTCCTTGATCGCTTCGTCGGCACGGATCACATAGCTGCCGCGCAAACGCACTTCGCCCGCAGGCTCAAGACGCTTGTAGCCTTTTGGCGGCTCTTCCATGAAGTCTTCACGGTCGATGTAGATTTCACGGGCAAACGGCAACACCCGCACACCCATGTCTTCCTTAGGGTGGCAAGGCAGCTCGAGGTTTTCGACCTGACCTTCCGGGTAGTTGGTAATAATCACCTTCAATGGACGCAGCACGCACATGGCACGCGGCGCGCTGTGATCAAGGTCGTCACGGATGCTGAATTCCAGCATGCCGAAGTCAACAACACCGTCAGAACGGTTGGTGCCGACCATGTCACAGAAATTACGAATCGATTTAGGCGTGTAACCGCGACGGCGGAAACCCGACAGCGTCGACATGCGCGGGTCATCCCAGCCGTTGACGTGCTTTTCATCGACCAGCTGCTTGAGCTTGCGCTTGCTGGTGATGGTGTAGTTGAGGTTCAGACGGCTGAACTCGTACTGACGCGGGCGCGCCGGTACTGGCAGGCTGTCCAGGAACCATTCGTACAACGGACGATGGCTTTCGAACTCCAGGGTGCAGATCGAATGGGTGATGCCTTCAATGGCATCCGACTGACCGTGAGTGAAGTCATAGTTGGGGTAGATGCACCACTTGTCACCGGTCTGGTGGTGATGGGCATGACGGATGCGGTACATGATCGGGTCGCGCAGGTTCATGTTCGGCGAGGCCATGTCGATCTTGGCGCGCAGCACACGCTTGCCGTCTTCAAACTCACCGGCGGTCATGCGGGCGAACAGATCCAGGTTCTCTTCAACGCTGCGGTCGCGGAACGGGCTGTTCTTGCCGGGCTCGGTCAGGCTGCCGCGGTATTCCTTGGCTTGCTCGGGCGTCAGGTCGCAGACGTAGGCCTTGCCTTCTTTGATCAGGTAAATCGCCCACTCGTGCAGTTGATCGAAGTATTGCGACGCGTAACGCACTTCACCGGCCCACTCGAAGCCCAGCCACTTGACGTCGCTTTCGATGGCGTCGATGTATTCCTGGTCTTCTTTTGCCGGGTTGGTGTCGTCAAAACGCAAATGCGTCACGCCGCCAAACTCTTGAGCCAGCCCAAAGTTCACACAAATGGATTTGGCATGACCGATGTGCAGATAGCCGTTTGGCTCCGGCGGAAAGCGGGTCACGATCTGTGTGTATTTACCCGAGTCTAGGTCCGCCTGAACGATTGGACGCAGGAAGTTAGCCGGGACAGCAGGGCCAGCCTTTGGATTCAGAGTGGGGTCGACAGTGGGCTTGCTCATAGGATCCTTGAACGTAACAGGGTGCGCGGCCTGGGTCGGCCGACTAAATCAAAGCGCCTATCATAGCCGATGCCGCCAAGTCACTGACAGAGCAGGTGCTCAATCAAAGCGATTGAAATGCCGGCTTTTAGTCCCCATATGGGAAAAACACCATCGAAATGCCGTGCGAGCACGCTAAACTCCGCCCGCGGCTGTATCTACCCAGCCAGCCCGGGAGATTGAGGTGTGTTCACCCCGCTCCCCGGCCCGACGAATTCCCTGATAGAGCGATACGACCATGACCCAAGTAAAACTGAGCACCAACCACGGCGACATCGTGATCGAACTGAACGCTGAAAAAGCACCGATCACCGTAGCCAACTTCATCGAATACGTAAAAGCCGGCCACTACGAAAACACCGTTTTCCACCGTGTAATCGGCAACTTCATGATCCAGGGCGGCGGTTTTGAGCCAGGCATGAAAGAAAAGAAAGACAAGCGTCCAAGCATCCAGAACGAAGCCGACAACGGCCTGCCGAACGAGAAGTACACCGTGGCCATGGCTCGCACCATGGAACCGCATTCGGCTTCCGCCCAGTTCTTCATCAACGTGGCTGACAACAGCTTCCTCAACCACAGCGGCAAAACCGCTCAGGGCTGGGGCTACGCCGTATTCGGTAAAGTCGTTGCAGGCCAGGACGTAGTAGACAAGATCAAAGGCGTTGCCACCACGTCCAAAGCCGGCCACCAGGACGTGCCTAAAGATGACGTGATCGTCGAGAAAGCAGAGATCATTGAGTGATACTGCTGATTTCAGATTTGCATCTGGAAGAGGAGCGCCCGGACATTACCCGGGCGTTTCTGGATTTCCTGACCGGGCGTGCGCGCTCGGCTCAGGCGCTCTACATCCTGGGCGACTTTTTCGAAGCCTGGATTGGCGACGATGCCATGACCCCCTATCAGCGCTCGATCTGTGCAGCGCTGCGCACCCTGAGCGAGACCGGCACGCAGATCTTTCTGATGCACGGCAACCGCGACTTTTTACTGGGCCAGGCCTTTTGTAAAGCGGCTGGCTGCACCCTGATCAAAGACCCCAGCGTGGTCGACTTCTATGGCGAACCGGTTTTGTTGATGCACGGCGACAGCCTGTGCACGCGCGACGAAGCCTATATGCGCCTGCGACGCATCCTGCGCAACCCCGTCACTTTGTGGATCCTGCGCCACCTGCCGCTGGGCACGCGGCATAAACTGGCGCGCAAGCTGCGCAGCGAAAGCCGCGCCCAGACCCGCATGAAAGCCAACGACATCGTTGACGTGACCCCCGAGGAAGTACCCCGGATCATGGCGCACTTTGGTGTGCACACCCTGATTCACGGCCACACCCACCGCCCGGCGATACACAAACTGCAGATCGGCGAACAGACCGCCCGGCGCATTGTGCTGGGTGACTGGGACCGCCAGGGCTGGGTACTGCAAGTGGATGAGCAAGGCATGCAGCTGGCGCCGTTTGATTTTGCTCCGCCTGGCGCACAGTAAACTCGTGGGAGCGAGCCTGCTCGCGAAGGTTTCTGCGCAACATCACAGATAAACCGCATGCCGACTTTCGCGAGCAGGCTCGCTCCCACAAGGGGCTTGCAGGGCTCCAGCCCCTCTACCTCTAATGCCCGCTGGTCGCCGGCCCCGCCTTGGCTATAAACGGCGGTTTCGCCAGCCACACCAGCAGAATCAAGCCCATAAACAGCCAACCCATCATGGTGAAGTAATCCACGGTGGAGAACATATAGGCCTGACTGGTCAGAATCTTGTCCATCTGTGCATAGGCGGGCGTGCTGGCACCGCCAAGGCTTTCGAGCGTATGCCGGGTCACAGGGTCATAGGCGCTGATGCTTTCGCTCAAGTAGGCATGATGCTGATCCGCCCGGCGAATCCAGATCCAGGTGGTCAAGGACGCCGCAAAGCTGCCGCCCAGTGTACGCAGGAAGGTCGCTAGCCCCGCGCCATCAGCAATCTGATGCGGCGGCAAATCCGACATCAAAATGGTCAAGGTCGGCATAAAGAACAGGGCCACGCCAATCCCCATAAACAGCTGCACCATCGCGATATGCTGAAAATCCACCTCATTGGTGAACTCGGCACGCATAAAGCAGCTCAGGCCAATAGCCAAAAAGGCCAGCCCGGCCAACAGGCGCAAGTCGAATTTATTCGCGTACTTGCCCACAAAGGGCGACATCAAAACCGGCAAGATCCCGATCGGTGCCACCGCCAGACCGGCCCAGGTAGCGGTATAGCCCATCTGCGTCTGCAGCCATTGCGGCAAAATCAGGTTGATACCAAAGAACCCGGCATAACCCAACACCAGCACAATGGTGCCAATCCGGAAGTTACGGTGAGCAAACAGGCGCAAGTTGACGATCGGATGCTTGTCTGTCATTTCCCAAATGATAAAGGCCGCCAGTGCCACTACCGATAACGCCGTGCCCGAGAGAATGAAACTGGACTCGAACCAGTCCAGATCATTGCCCTTGTCGAGCACGATCTGCAACGCACCCACACCGATGATCAAGGTGATTAGCCCCACGTAATCCATCGGTTGACGGGTAATCACCACCGGGCGCGCCTTGAGTTGCTGACGAACCACCATCACGGCAAAAATACCGATCGGGATATTGATAAAGAAGATCCACGGCCAACTGTAACTGTCGGTGATCCAGCCGCCCAAAATAGGCCCGGCAATCGGTGCAACCACCGTGACCATTGCCAGCAATGCCAATGCCATCCCCCGTTTTGCCGGGGGATACACCGCAATCAGCAAAGTCTGGGTCATGGGATAAAGCGGCCCTGCCACCAGCCCCTGGAGCACGCGAAACCCGACCAGCTCTGGCATCGAGGTGGAAATACCGCACAAAAACGAGGCCAGAACGAACAGCATCGTGGCCCACAGAAATAACTTAACCTCACCAAAACGCCGGCTGAGCCAGCCGGTTAACGGCAAGGCAATCGCGTTACTGACCGCAAATGACGTAATGACCCAGGTACCCTGCTCCGAACTCACTCCAAGATTACCGGAGATGGTGGGCAAGGCGACGTTGGCGATGGTGGTGTCCAGCACCTGCATAAAGGTCGCCAGCGACAGGCCGATCGTGGCCATTACCAGGCTGGGAGGGGAAAATGACGCGTTTGTACTCATCGCAAATCCTTTAAAACCGGGGATGCAGCCCCACCCTTGCGGCGGGGCTCATGGATTGGCGAATCAGCGTTGGGCGGCCATGTCGCCAGTGCCAGCGCTGTTGCTGTCAATCAAACGCGTAATCAGGGCTTCGGCATCGACCAATTGCTGCGCATACACCGTGGTGGAGAACGAAGCTTTTTGCGGCGGCTGCTGAGCCAGTACCGGACCACTTTGGTCACGCAGGTTGACATTCACAGTCGTCGACAAGCCGACCCGCAACGGGTGCTCGGCCAGCTCATCGGCATTGATATGAATACGCACCGGCACACGCTGGACAATCTTGATCCAGTTGCCCGTGGCATTTTGCGCGGGCAACAGAGCAAATGCACTGCCGGTACCGGCACCGATACTGTCGATGGTGCCGCTGTATTTCACGCCGCTGCCGTAGATATCAGACTCAATATCCACCGCCTGCCCGATACGCATCTTGTGCAACTGGGTTTCCTTGAAATTGGCATCGATCCACAGCTGGTTAAGCGGAATGACCGCCATCAACGCCGTGCCCGGCTGAACCCGCTGGCCCAGCTGCACGGTGCGCTTGGCCACATAACCGGTGACCGGCGCAATCAGGGTGGAACGGGCATTGGCCAGGTACGCCTGGCGCAGTTGCGCCGCTGCAGCCTTCACATCCGGGTGGTTGGCCACCGTGGTGTTATCGACCAGCGCCAGGGTGGTGTCGAGTTTTTGCTCGGCATTGCGCAAGGCGCTTTGCGCCGAAGACAGATCATCCCGGGCATGGGACAACTCTTCCTGAGAGATCGCCCCGCCTGCTGCCAGGCTTTTACGGCGGCTGTAGTTGTCCTGGTTTTTCTGCACTTCAACTTTCTGCGCAGCCACCTGGGCTTTCATGCCCTTCACATCACTGAACAGGCCGCGTACCTGGCGCACGGTACGGGCCAGATTGGCTTCAGCGCTCTGCAGGCCGACCTGGGCATCGCTCGGATCGAAGTCAATCAGCACCTGCCCTTCATGCACCAGATCGCCATCATCGGCGCCGATACTCACCACCGTACCGGTGACCAACGGGGTGATTTCAACCACGTTGCCATTTACATAGGCATCGTCGGTGCTTTCATTCCAGCGACCATAGAGCTCTTCCCAGGCCCAGACACCCAGCCCGAGCAGGATGACCAAAATTGCCAGGCCGCTCAGCCAGAGCTTGCGTTTGCGCTGGCTGGCAGCGTCCTGGGGGTGTTGCGTTTCATTCGGTGTTTGCACAGTGGCCATGACGGGTACCTAAATTATTCTGCCAGCGAGGACTTCAGTGGGAGCGGTCTCGGCGGTAGTGCCGGGCTCAAATCCACCACCCAGGGCTTGCATCAGTTGAATCGAAAGGTCGATCTGCTCGGCATTCAGGCCCGCCAGCTGGCGCTGCGCCTGCAACAATTGCTGCTCGATGCTGAGCACATCGAGGTAGTTGCCGACACCCGAGCCGTAGCGCTGCAAGACGGTATCGAACGACTCCTGAGCGATCTGGGTGGCCCGTTGCTGGGCGCTTATCTGCTGGCCCACGGCACTTAACTGCGCCAGGGTGTCACTGACATCGCCCAGGGCGCCGACGAGGATCTTGTTGTATTGCGCCACCGCCAGATCGTAATTGGCGTCCTCTGCGTCCAGCCCGGCACGCAAACGCCCGCCATCAAAGATCGGCAGCGAAATCGCCGGGGCAATATTGAGGAAGCGACTGGCAGAACCGAACAGCGCATCACCCAGCAACGACTGGGTTCCCGCCGCTGCACTCAAATTGAGATTGGGATAAAAACGCGTCCGGGCGGCGGCAATATTCTTGCTCGCTGCCTCTACCCGCCAGCGCGCAGCCACCAGATCGGGGCGACGCCCCAGCAGTTCAGCTGGCAAGCTGCTCGGTAACGCCACGGCGCCCGGGGCGAGGGTTTTCGGGCGAGCGATATCCATCCCGCGGTCCGGCCCCTTGCCCAACAACACCGCCAGCGCGATGCGTGCACTTTTGAGTTGTTTTTCAGCATTGATCAACTGCTCCTGGGAGCTGGCCTCAAGGCTTTCGGTTTGCTGGTACTGGTAATGGCTGTCGATACCGGCTTGCAGGCGGCGCTTGCTCAGGTCCAGCATTTTACCGGTGCGTTCCAGGTCATCCCTGGCCAGGTCGCGCACGATAAAGGCATGTCCCAGGCTGCTATACCCCCGCGCTACATCGGCAGCCAGGGTCAGGCTCGCGGCCTGAGTGTCGACTTCGGCAGCGCGGGCCTGGCCCAACGCCGCTTCCCAGGCCGCACGCTGGCCGCCCCATAGGTCGAAGGTGTAATTAAATGTCAGGCTGGCGTTGCGTAGCGTGTCGTAACGGCCACCCTGGCCGGTCGGATCCTGGGAGCGCGACAGGCGCGAACGCGAAACATCGGCCTCGGCATCCAGGGTCGGCATGCGTGCGGCATCTGCAGCCCCGGCTGCAGCCGTTGCTTGATGGGCGCGGGCACTCGCTATTTGCATATCAGGGCTGTCGCGCAACGCTTGTTCGATCAAGCCATCCAGCTGAGTGTCGCCCAGGCGCTTCCACCAGTCCTTTTCAGGCCATGCCGCCGGGCTGACGGCAATGCCTGCAAGGGTCCTGGCCGCTTCCAGGTTTTTCCCGTCCTGGCTCACGCCCTCGGTGTTCAGCCCGCTGTAGCTGGCACAACCGGCCAGCAGCATCGACGTAAAAACCAGGCTCAGGCCTGTACGCAGTGTCTTGTGGCTCATTTTTCACCTAAACGCATGACAGTGATGGGATCACCCGCTGCCAACAGTATTTTCTTGAGGATCTGTTCCAGGCTTTGCAGTTCTTGCGGGCTGATGGCGCCGGCCAGCTGGTTCATCGCATCGGCACCGACCTTCGGCAGAAGGCCTGCCAGGGCCTTGCCGTCTTCGCTCAGTACCAGCCGCACCTGGCGACGGTCAGCCTCGGAACGCTGGCGCACCAGCAGGTTTTTCTGCTCAAGACGATCGAGCATGCGCGTCATCGAGCCGCTGTCCAGGCACAGATGGCGGCAAAGCTCAGCCGGAGTGTCGACGTCGAACTGGGCCATGATGATCAGCACCTTGAACTGCGCCGCGGTGATGCCGTAAGGCTCCATATGGCGGTCAATGATCTTGTCTTTGAGCATGGCCGTGCGCCCCAGGAGCAAACCCAGGGTGCAGTTTTGAAAGTTATCGGGGTGAAAATGCTTCATCAGGGCACCAGGAAGCTGCCTAGGCAGTAATGTTTCTAAATATTACTGTCTAGGCAGCTAATGTCAAGCCGATTATTAGGTGGCTATCTATCTGGTTTTTCAGCGGGCACGCAAACCGGTGCCTAAGAGAGCAACTATCTAGATGATGGCGGGATTGTTGTGGGAGCGGGCTTGCTCGCGAGGGCATCGCCCTGCCTGCATGACAGACCGCAGCGTCTGCATCGCGAGCAAGCCCGCTCCCACAGTAGATCTACAGAAGACTCAAGAAACTGCCGGCACACCACTATGAAAGCGGAATTCAACATCCGGCGATTCAATCAGCTCCTGCTCCGCCGCCCTCACCCGCTCGATCACCTGGGCGATATCCTTGGCGTCGCCATACTGGTAGGCCAGCTTCAGATAACCCTGGAAATGTCGGGCCTCGCTCTTGAGCAGACCGAAGTAGAACTTGCCGAGCTCTTCGTCCAGATGCGGCACCAGAGCCTCGAAACGCTCGCAGCTGCGGGCCTCGATAAACGCCCCCACCACCAGGGTATCCACCAGTTTGACCGGCTCATGGTTGCGCACCACCTTGCGCAGCGCCGAGGCATAGCGCCCGGCCGATAGCTGGCGCAGCTCGATCTTGCGCTTTTTCATCAGACGCATGACTTGCTCGTGGTGCACCAGCTCTTCACGAGCCAGACGCGACATCATATTGATCAGGTCAACATGGGAGTGATATTTGGCGATCAGGCTCAGCGCCGTGCTGGCGGCCTTGAACTCGCAGTTTTTGTGATCGATCAGCAGGGTTTCCTGATCAGCCAGTGCCGCTGCAATCCAGCCGTCAGGCGTTCGGCAACCCAGGAACTCATGAATTTCAGGAAGATTCACGCGCACACTCCCAGGCATTGGGAATTGCACGGCAGACCGGCAGTGATTTGAACAATTGCTGACATGGGACTCACAAAGACTGAATTGAGGCGAGCCGGTGATTATACGGGCCCCGGCGCGCAGCACCAACGACACAACTTGATATGCATCAACGCAGGTTCAACTGCCGACCAACTATAGTGAATGCACGCCTTTTCTATTACATGTGGAGTCACCGGTCATGCACAGCATTAACAGCCTGTTGGTCGTCATCGAGCCTCACCTGATGGAAAGCCTCGCACTCAAGCGGGCCAAGCACATTGCCAGTCACACCAAGGCGCATCTGCATCTATTGATCTGCGATAAAAAAAATGACCACTCAGCCCTGCTGAGCGTGCTTGAAAGCAGCCTCAAAAGCGAAGCCTACAGTGTGAGCAGCGAGCAGGCCTGGCACGAAAGCCAGCACGCCACCATTATCAAAGTGCAGCAGGCGCACAACTGCGGGCTGGTGATCAAACAGCATGTGCCCGACAACCCGCTAAAAAAAGTCCTGCTGACCCCTGAGGACTGGAAACTGCTGCGCTATTGCCCTAGCCCGGTGCTGCTGGCCAAAACAGCACAAAGCTGGGAGCACGGCGTGATACTGGCAGCCGTCGACGTGGGCAATAACGACCCGGAGCATATGGCCCTGCATACCAGCATTGTCGACCACGGCTTTCGCATCGCCAGCATGGCCCATGCCGAACTGCATGTGGTCAGCGCCCACCCGGCGCCAATGCTCGCAACAGTCGACGCGGTCTACCCGCTGGATACCGAGCTGGAACAGACCTACCGCGCAGAATGTAAAGTCTTCCAGCAACAATGCGAAATTGACGACAGCCGCCTGCATATTGAAGAAGGCCCGGCGGACGTGATCATTCCGCGGGTAGCCAAAAACCTGGACGCCGTGGTCACTGTGATGGGCACCGTCGCCCGTACCGGTTTTTCCGGGGCCCTGATCGGCAATACCGCCGAAGTGGTGATCGACAAGCTGGAAAGCGACATTCTGGTGCTCAAGCCCGATGACATCGTCGAACATCTGGAGCAACTGGCGAGCAAGCTCTGAGCGCTTACTCGCCAAACGCATCCTTCAGAAAGCCCGGGGCGATATAGCGCTGATAATGCGCTTCGGACAGGAGGAAAAATTCCCGATCAATGGCATCGCGCAGATCGGTCAGCGGCCAGCCGCGAAACTCCGGCAACAGCACCATGCCGTACAGCTCCAGCTGGTTGATCACCCGCGCCCCGCGGGCAATCAGCTGGTAGGCCCAGCAATACTCGGACTGGGCAGGCACAAAGCGGATTTTGCGCGCCACCAGCTGGTCACGCAGCGTGGCCCGGTCGAACACTTCGACCTTACCGGCCATCACCTGCACCAAAAGCTGCTCGAGCCGACGCCACACGGCACGCTTTTCTTCCTCGTTGTAACCGTTCCAGTTGATCACTTCATGATGGAAACGCTTGCAACCACGGCACACAAGGTCGCCGTAAACCGTTGAGCAAAGGCCTATGCAGGGGGTCTTGATGGTTTGATTGGACATGGCGAAATAGAGCACTGCAGAACGAAACAGGTGGCCATGTTAGCCCTTTGTCTAACGCAGATCACCCCTCAACCTTCAGGGCCTAACTTACCTTTAACAAGTTTTTACCGTAGAATCGGCCTGCCTTTTAAGGCGCCAATGTCCGTTAGAAGCTGTTTTCAAAGCGTCACGAGCACAGTTGATCCCGAAGAACGGTGTTGGTGAGGGGTGTTTGCACTGCAGATACCCCCACCGACATTCATCATCTCCCCCGTTCGGAAGGCGTAAAACTTTGAAAACAGCTTCTGTTGGGAATCCTTGAAACTCTGGCCAAGCGGCTCATAAAGCCGCGCAGCGCATGAGTGCTCGGCATTCCTGGATGAGCGTCCCGGACACCCATTTGGGACCAATGATGAGGGTAATAACTGTGCTTGAAGCCTACCGCAAACATATCGAAGAGCGCGCAGCACTGGGTATCGTTCCCCAGCCGCTTAACGCCGAACAAACCGCAGGCCTGGTTGAGCTGCTGAAAAACCCGCCTGCCGGCGAAGAAGAATTCCTCGTAGACCTGATCACCAACCGCATTCCGCCGGGTGTTGACGAAGCTGCTTACGTAAAAGCCGGCTTCCTGGCCGCGATTGCCAAAGGCGAAGCGACCTCTCCGCTGATCAGCAAAAAACGCGCTGTTGAACTGCTTGGCACCATGCAGGGCGGCTACAACATCGTGACCCTGGTTGACCTGCTGGACGACGCGGAGCTGGCTCCGGTTGCCGCCGAGCAACTCAAGCACACCCTGCTGATGTTTGACGCCTTCCACGACGTTGCAGAAAAAGCCAAGAACGGCAATGCCCACGCCAAAGCCGTGGTGCAGTCCTGGGCTGACGGCGAGTGGTTCAAGAACCGCCCTACCCTGGCTGACAAAATCAGCCTGCGCGTGTTCAAGGTAACCGGCGAAACCAACACCGACGACCTGTCGCCGGCACCGGACGCCTGGTCGCGCCCTGACATCCCGCTGCACGCCCTGGCCATGCTGAAAATGGCCCGTGACGGTATCGTGCCGGACGTGCAAGGCTCCATCGGCCCGATGAAGCAAATCGAAGAAATGCGCGGCCAGGGCTTCCCTATCGCTTACGTCGGTGACGTAGTCGGTACCGGTTCGTCGCGCAAGTCGGCAACCAACTCCGTACTGTGGTTCTTCGGCGACGACGTTCCTTATGTACCGAACAAGCGTGCCGGCGGTTTCTGCTTCGGCAGCAAAATCGCTCCGATCTTCTACAACACCATGGAAGATGCTGGCGCACTGCCAATCGAATTTGATGTTTCCAACATCAACATGGGCGACGTGATCGACCTGTACCCGCACGCAGGCAAAGTCTGCAAGCACGGTACTGACGAAGTCATCACCACTTTCGAACTGAAAACCCCGGTTCTGTTGGACGAAGTACGCGCTGGCGGCCGTATTCCGCTGATCATCGGCCGCGGCCTCACCGAGAAGGCTCGCGCCGAGCTGGGTCTGGGCCCTACCGACCTGTTCAAGAAGCCTGAAGCACCGGTTGAAAGCACCAAGGGTTTCACCCTGGCGCAGAAAATGGTCGGCAAGGCTTGCGGCGTGACTGGCGTTCGTCCAGGCACTTACTGCGAACCGAAGATGACCACCGTAGGTTCTCAGGACACCACCGGTCCTATGACCCGTGACGAACTGAAGGACCTGGCGTGCCTGGGCTTCTCCGCTGATCTGGTGATGCAGTCGTTCTGCCACACCGCGGCTTATCCAAAGCCGATCGACGTGACCACCCACCACACCCTGCCTGACTTCATCATGACCCGCGGCGGTGTTTCCCTGCGTCCGGGCGACGGCATCATCCACAGCTGGCTGAACCGCATGCTGCTGCCGGATACCGTCGGTACCGGTGGTGACTCGCACACCCGTTTCCCGATGGGCATTTCGTTCCCGGCCGGTTCGGGCCTGGTGGCGTTCGCCGCAGCTACTGGCGTAATGCCATTGGATATGCCGGAATCGGTTCTGGTTCGCTTCAAGGGCGAAATGCAACCGGGCATCACCCTGCGTGACCTGGTTCACGCCATTCCTTACGTCGCTATCCAGAAAGGCCTGCTGACGGTAGAGAAGAAAGGCAAGATCAACGAATTCTCGGGTCGTATCCTGGAAATCGAAGGTCTGGACAACCTGAGCATCGAGCAAGCCTTCGAACTGTCCGACGCTTCGGCAGAACGTTCGGCAGCCGGTTGCACCATCAAGTTGTCCAAAGAGTCGATCACCGAATACCTGAATTCCAACATCACCCTGCTGCGCTGGATGATCGGTGAAGGTTACGGCGACGCACGCACCCTCGAGCGTCGTGCTCAAGCGATGGAAGCCTGGGTAGCCAACCCTGAGCTGATGGAAGCCGATGCTGACGCCGAATACGCGCACATTATCGAAATCGATCTGGCTGACATCAAAGAGCCTGTGCTCTGCGCGCCAAACGACCCGGATGACGCCCGTCTGCTGTCCAGCGTTGCTGGCGAGAAAATCGACGAAGTGTTTATCGGTTCGTGCATGACCAACATCGGCCACTTCCGCGCTGCGGGCAAGTTGCTGGACAAGGTCAAAGGCCAGCTGCCAACCCGTCTGTGGCTGTCGCCGCCGACCAAGATGGACGCTCACCAACTGACCGAAGAAGGCTACTACGGTATCTACGGCAAAGCTGGCGCGCGCATGGAAATGCCGGGCTGCTCGCTGTGCATGGGTAACCAGGCACGTGTAGAGCCGAACTCGACTGTTGTGTCGACTTCGACCCGTAACTTCCCGAACCGTCTGGGTGACGGCGCGAACGTTTACCTGGCTTCGGCCGAGTTGGCGTCGGTGGCCTCGATCCTGGGTCGCCTGCCTTCCGTTGAGGAATACATGGCCTACGCGGCAGAGATCAACACCATGGCTGCGGACGTGTACCGCTACCTGAGCTTTGATCAGATCGCCGAATTCCGTGAAGCGGCAGCCAATGCCAATATCCCGGTTATTCAAGCGTAAGCTGATGCAGTAACGAAAAAGCCCCGACTCTTACGAGCCGGGGCTTTTTCATCTCTGGCGTTCAGTGATTTACAACAGCGGTGATACGACTTGCTGCTCGCGCGGCCAGGCATCGAGCACGGCCTTGAACAAGGTCGCCAGCGGGATCGCAAAGAATATCCCCCAGAACCCCCATAAACCGCCAAACAACAGCACCGCACAAATGATCGCCACCGGGTGCAGGCTCACCGCCTCGGAGAACAGCAGCGGTACCAGCACATTGCCGTCCAGGGTCTGAATGATCCCGTAGACCGCCATCAGGTAGATAAACTGATCGCTCCAGCCCCACTGGAACAGCGCAATCAGCAGCACCGGCACCGTCACCACCACCGCCCCGACATAGGGCACCACTACCGAAACCCCCACTAGCAGCGCCAGCAAGGCCGCATAGTTGAGGCCCATGGTGACAAAGGCGATATAGGTCACGCCGCCACAAATGATGATCTCGATCACCTTGCCGCGAATGTAATTAGCAATCTGGCGGTTCATTTCTTCGGCCACGCGGGTAATCAATGCCCGTTCACGGGGCAAATAACCCCGCACCCAACGGCCAATCACCGCGCGGTCCTTGAGGAAGAAAAACACCAGGATCGGTACCAGCACCAGATAAATCATGATGTTGACCAGCAGCGGCAAACTGGACAGCGAAAAGGTCAGTGCCAGTTGCCCGAACTTGCCGATTTCACCCCGTGCAACTTCGATGGCCTGTAACACCTGCTCATCCGATACGAGGTGAGGGTAGCGCTCAGGCAGCAACAGCAACAACGATTGCCACTTGGCAAGCATGCCCGGCAGTTCGTTGAACAGGGTGATCAACTGATGCCAGAGCAAAGGCACTACCACCACCAGAAACACCAGCAACAGCCCCATAAACAGCGCAAACACCAGCCCGACTGCCGCCGCGGCCGGCACCCGCATGCGTTCCAGTGCAACCACCAGGCCCTGCATTAAATACGCCAGCACCATGCCCGCCAGCACCGGCGCCAGCATGCCGCCCAATGTCAGTACGGCGGTGAAAGCCAACACCAGCAACACCGCCAGCACCACCGCTTCTTCATCAGAGAAATAGCGCTGCACCCAACCACGTAAAACCTTGAACATCGATATTCCTTAAAAGAAAGTGCAGCGCTTCTGCGGGAGCGATTCATTCGCGAGCAGGCTCGCTCCCACAGCGAGGTCAAGCAAGGGTCAGGCCTTGCGTAACCAGTAGCGATAAGTGCCAGCATCTACTTCTTCACGCAGCAACTCATGGCCTGCCAGGCGCGCGAAGGTACGAATGTCCCGTTGTGAGCCGGCATCGGTGGCAATCACCTTGAGGGTCTGGCCACTGCCCATTTTGTTGAGCGCCATCTTGGCCTTGAGCAGTGGCAGCGGGCAATTGAGCCCGGCAGCATCCAGTTCGGCATCATGGGCCAGCACATCAGTCATTGCATACGTCTCCACAGAGGGCTTTTTTTATGCGGGCTAGAATACCCCAAGCAACCCCGCCACTGGTCGCCAGCCAAGTGTCCAGCTACAGTAAGCGCTTTACCGACCAGAGCCTTGTGCATGACTTTTCTGCGCCCTACCCTGTTGACGCTCGCTTGCCTGCTCGCATCACCGAGTTTCGCCGACGATTTACCGTCTCTGGGTGACGCCAGTTCGTCCATTGTCTCGCCACAGCAAGAGTACCAACTGGGCCGCGCCTGGCTGGGCATGTTGCGCGGCCAGGTGTCACAACTCAACGACCCGCAGCTCAAGGACTACGTCGAGACCAGTGTCTACAAACTGGTCGAAACCAGCCAGGTGCAGGACCGCCGCCTGGAATTCATCCTGATCAACAGCCCGCAGCTCAACGCCTTCGCCGCACCCGGCGGCATCATCGGGGTTAACGGCGGCCTGTTCCTCAATGCCCAGACCGAAGGTGAATATGCCTCGGTAATGGCCCACGAACTGGCCCACTTGTCCCAACGCCACTTTGCCCGTGGCGTGGAAGCCCAGCAGCGCATGCAACTGCCGATGATGGCAGCGCTGCTCGCCGGGATCATCGTTGCAGCCTCTGGCGCAGGAGATGCCGGCATCGCTGCGATTGCCGGCACCCAGGCTGCGGCCCTGCAAGAGCAGCGACGCTTCTCGCGCCAGAATGAGCAGGAAGCTGACCGCATCGGCATTCTTAACCTGGAGAAAGCCGGTTACGACCCGCGCTCCATGCCCACCATGTTTGAGCGCCTGATGCGCCAGTACCGTTTTGATGGCAGGCCGCCGGAATTTTTGCTGACTCACCCGGTCACCGAGTCGCGTATCGCCGATACCCGCAACCGCGCGGAACAGGCCCGGCCAGGCGGCACTGAAGACAGCCTGCGCTATCAGTTGATCCGCGCCCGGGTGCAACTCAATTACGAAGAAACCCCGGGGCTGGCGGCCAAACGCTTTCGCCAGCAACTGGATGAAAACCCGAAAAATAACGTAGCCCGTTATGGCCTGGCGATTGCCTATATAAAAGGCAGCCAGTTCAACGAAGCCCGCGAGACCCTCAAGCCACTGCTGGAAAAGGCGCCCAACGACATCACCTATAACCTGGCACAGATCGAGCTGGACATGGACAGCAACCGCCTGAGCGAAGCCCAGCAACGTATCGACCGGATGCGCACCCTGTACCCGGGCAATTACCCGCTCAATCAGGCCCGGGTTGATTTGCTGCTCAAGCAGAATAATCCCAAGGAAGCCGACAAGGCCCTTGAGGCGCTGCTCAAGAGCCGCCCCGACGACCCGGATGTCTGGTATTCGGTTGCCGAGACCCGAGGTTTGTCAGGCAATATCATCGGCCTGCACCAGGCCCGTGCGGAGTACTTCGCATTGGTGGGGGATTACCGCCAGGCCATCCAGCAGCTGGATTTCGCCCAGAAGCTGACCAACAACTTTCAGCTGTCGGCACGCCTGGATGCGCGCAAGCGGGAGTTGATGGATCAGGAACGGGCGCTCAAGGAAATGATGAACTGAGCCTGACTGGCTCAGTTCCTGTGGGAGCGGGTTTGCTAATCAGGCATTCCCCGCCAGCTTCAACCGCGCCGCCTGGGTGAAATCCAGCATACGTTTGAGCGGGCGAATGGCATGGGGCACCAGTGCCGGGTCGACAAAGATTTCGTTGCTGCCCTGCTGCAAGCATTCCAGCGTGCGCTCCAGGGTATTCATCGCCATCCACGGACAGTGCGCGCAACTGCGGCACGCCGCACCGTTACCCGCGGTCGGGGCTTCGATAAACACCTTGTCCGGGCACAACTGCTGCATCTTGTAGAAAATGCCGCGATCGGTGGCCACGATAAAGGTCTTGTTGGGCAGGTTCTGCGCCGCAGCAATCAACTGACTGGTAGAGCCCACGGCATCGGCCAGATCGATCACCGACTCTGGCGACTCCGGGTGCACCAGAATCGCTGCATCCGGGTACAGCGCCTTCATGTCTTCCAGCTGCTTGGACTTGAACTCTTCGTGAACGATGCAGGCACCGTCCCACAGCAGCATGTCGGCACCGGTCTGGCGCTGGATATAACGGCCCAGATGCTTGTCCGGCCCCCAGATAATGGTTTCGCCGTTATCCATCAGGCTTTCGACGATTTCCAGCGCGCAGCTTGACGTCACCACCCAGTCCGCCCGGGCCTTGACCGCCGCCGACGTGTTGGCATACACCACCACCGTGCGCTCGGGGTGCTTGTCGCAAAACGCGGAGAACTCTTCCACCGGGCAGCCCAGGTCCAGCGAGCAGGTGGCCTCCAGCGTCGGCATCAGCACGCGTTTTTCAGGGGTGAGGATTTTTGCGGTTTCGCCCATAAAGCGCACACCGGCCACCAGAATGGTCTTGGCCGGGTGAGCCGCGCCAAAGCGGGCCATCTCCAGGGAGTCAGAGACACAGCCCCCAGTTTCTTCGGCCAGGGCCTGAATCACCGGATCACAATAAAAGTGCGCCACCAGCACCGCGTCGCGGGCTTTAAGTTCAGCCGCGATTTGCGCCCGCAGGCTGAGGGCTTGAGCCTCAGTCAACGGCTTGGGCTGCTTGGCATCAAGGTGGGCTTGAACCAGAAGTCGTTCAGAAATTTGCGTCATGTTCGCAAGACCTGCAAGCGCTGTTGCGCGAAAGTCGAGTGTACCACCAGCTCCGGGCCGGCAAGCCCCGCTGGGAGAATGTATGTATCAGGCACGGACAAGCACTGAAGCGCGACAAGGCTACAGAATATCCTTGGGATTCAAAAGTTTAATGTGGGTATCAGGCAGGTAGATGCAGGCTGAGGGGCCTGCATCGGCTTTAGAACGGAGGATTTTACTGAATCGCCGCCAGTACCAGCTCGGCCACCGGCCCGCCCGATGCCGGGTTTTGCCCGGTAATCAGCCGTCCGTCTGCGATGGCAAACGGTGCCCATGGGGTACCGGCCTTTTGATACAAGGCACCGCGCTTCACCAGCTCGGTTTCGGTCAGGTACGGCACATGCTGGCTTAATCCGGCCAGGTCTTCCTCTTCATTGGAAAAACCAGTGACTTTCTTGCCCTTGACCAGCAGTTCACCATTACTCAGCTTGATATTCAGTAAACCCACAGCGCCATGACACACCGACGAAACCACCCCGCCGTGCTCATAGATATGACGGCTGAGCGCTTGCAGTTTCTCGTTGTCAGGAAAATCCCAGATCACACCATGGCCGCCCGCGTAATAAATGGCGATATAGTCATCCGGGTTGACCTGATCCGGCGTCAGTGTTGCCCCAAGCCGGTTCATAAACGCCTTGTTGTGGTACCACTGCCAGTCAATCGGCGACGCCATGTCGGCGGCAAGGCTGTGGGGGTCGATCGGCGTGTACCCACCTTGCGGGCTGACGTAGTCGACGGCATAGCCTGCGGCCTCGACCTTGTGCACAAAATGCACGGCCTCGCCCAGCCATAAGCCTGTGGCGCGATCAAGGTTCGGGTATTTCTCGACGCTGGTCAGTACCACCAAAATCTTCTTGCTCATGGTCAACCTCCTGTTTGTGCGGACACCGGCAAACCGGTGGGAACAAGAGCATAGACCACGCCAGCGCGCATTTGTCCTAGCCTGCCCAGACCGCCGCCGGCACACACACCACCCCGTCAAACAGCAACCGCGCCGTGCGCATCAGCCCGCACCCAGCCAACTGGCCGTGGTGCAAACGCAGCTCCACCGTGAACTCTCCTGTCGGGTGTTCTACCGAAAGTTGCCGCACATCCCCCTTCCCTACCCGGGCCAATCCTGCCGCCACACTCCCCTCGATCAAACACGCGGCAGCCACGCTGACCGCCCCGAATACGCCAATACTGGTATGGCAGCGATGCGGAATGAATGTACGTGTACACAACGCCCCCCCCGCCTGTGCAGGTGCCACCAGGCACATTTTCGGCACATTACGCTGGCGCACATCACCCAGGTTCATGGCCAGACCGGCCTGCATGCGGATCGACTCAAGCCGTGCTCTGAGCGCAACGTCCGCATCCAGCTGTGCCGGGCTTTCATAGCCACTGCATCCCAGTTCCTGGGCCCGCAGCAACACTACCGGCATGCCATTGTCAATGCAGGTCACTGCAACTCCGTCCAGCACATCAACAGCGTTACCCGTTGGCAATAGCGCACCGCAGCTGGCCCCGGCGATGTCTTCGAACTCGACGACCAGGGGCGCGGCAAATCCCGGCACACCATCGATTCGCGCATCACCGCTGTAGCAGACACGGCCGGAAGATGTGGGCACATGGGCAATCGCGATCTGCCCGCTGTTCTGCATATATATCCGTACCGGGGTCACATCCCCCGCCACTGGCACCAGCCCCCGCTCAAGGGCAAACGGCCCGACGCCGGACAGGATATTGCCGCAGTTCTGGCCGTAGTCGACTCGCGGCTCATCCACCAGCACTTGCGCAAACAGATAGTCCACATCAGCGTCCGGCCGGGCAGACGGCTGGATAATTGCAACCTTGCTGGTCAGCGAGTCGGCACCACCGATGCCGTCAATCTGCCGGCTGTCCGGCGAACCCATGACTGCCAGCAGCACGAGATCACGCAACAGCGGGTCTGCGGGCAAGTCGCTGGCCAGAAAATACGCGCCCTTTGAGGTGCCACCGCGCATCAACAGGCAAGGAATGCGGGTCTGGGTCATGCTCAGCCCCCGAGTTCTTCAATGCTGTCGACGTAACGCAGGCCTTTCTCGGCCAGCCGCCCGCGCATGTTATAGATATCAAGCCCCAGCTCGCCCTTGGCCAGGCGCAGGGCTTTGTGGTCTTCCAGATCAGCCCGCTCGCGGCTGGCCTCGACCACCTTCGCCACCTCGACGCGGCGCACAATCACTACCCCGTCGTCATCCGCCACCACCACATCCCCAGGGTTGACCAGTTGCCCGGCGCAGATGATCGGCAGGTTCACCGAGCCCAATGTTTCCTTGATCGTGCCCTGGGCACTGATGGCCCGCGACCACACCGGGAAGCCCATGCCACGCAAGGTATGGGTGTCGCGAACTCCCGCATCGATAATCAGTGCACGCACACCACGGGCCTTGAGCGAGGTGGCCAGCAGATCGCCAAAATAACCGTCGGTACAAGGTGAAGTCGGTGCCACCACCAGAATGTCGCCGGGTTGGCATTGCTCCACGGCAACATGGAACATCCAGTTATCCCCTGGCGCTACCAGCACTGTCACTGCCGTGCCGCTGATCACCGTACCGCGCTGGATCGGTGTGATGCGAGGGGCCAACAGGCCTTTGCGGCCCTGGGCCTCATGGATCGTGGCCACCCCGTAGCGTCCCAGTTCGTTGACCAGCGCCGCGTCGGCACGGGGGATATTGCGCACGACCAGACCGGTTTTACCCATCAGTTCGCTCATGCCAGGTTCTCCGTCACACGCGGGAAGATGCTCTGGTAACCCTCGGCATACTCGATATTGCGCCCCGAGGCGATACCCACGTTGCGCTTGGCCTGCACCCCGCGCTGCAAAGCAACACGGGTGTAGTACTCCCACAGATGTTCCTGACCGGCCATGCATTGAATGGCCGCGTATTTTTTGTCCCACACATCGGTGATATCCAGCAGCACATCCGGGCGCCACTCGCACTGTTCCGGCTGATGCGGCTCGAAGCTGTACACCGGTGGTGCCCCGATGATTCTCTCGCCCGGCCGGTAACCTTCGGCCTGAGCAATGATGCGTGCCTCCTGGGTCAGGTTCATGGCCAGCGGATGATCGTAGTTGTACGGGTCCTTGATCGAATGGCTGAGCACAAACTCCGGCTGCACGCGGCGAAACACATCAGCCAGGCGAAACAGCGTGTCCTTGTCGGCGCGCATCGGGTAGTCGCCGATATCGAAGAATTCGACGCTGGCGCCCAAAATATCCGCGGCCTGCTGCGCTTCCTCGCGGCGCGCCTGCTTGACCCGCTTTTCACTCATCTCGCCTTTGCGCCACAACCTGGCGGATTCACCGCGCTCGCCATACGACAGGCAAACAATGTGCACCGCATAACCCTGTTGCGCATGCAAGGCGATGGAACCGCCGGCGCGCCAGACAAAATCGGCCGAGTGGGCACTGACAACCAGTGCGGTTTTGGGTGATGCATTCATGTGCGGGCTCCTTCAACAGTTGGCCAAAGGATCGCACCCACCTGCCGCCCCGGAGTAATGCATAAGCTTGTTACAGGTATGCGTTTTATTTATTGCCAGCTCATCTTCCAGGCAGGCATAGTCCCACCGTACTGCCCAATCAAAGAGCCTGCCCCCATGCAGCCGAGTGAGCTACCCAGCCTGATGCACGTGCGCGCCTTTGTCCGGGTGGCCGACTACGGCAGTGTGTCCAAAGCCTCTGAAGCCCTGTTCCGGGCACAGTCGGTCGTGACTCGCTCGATTTCCGAACTGGAGGCTCGCCTCGGCGTGCTGTTGTTTGAGCGCCATGCCAACGGCATGCGCCTGACCGATTACGGCACCCGCCTGCTGCCTCGCGCCCGCCGCGTGCTGGCCGAACTGGACAGCGTCCCGCAGCTGCTCAACGGTGCAGACAAAGCCCAGAACGAGCCGCTGTACCTGTTTCAGGCCCGACGCCTGCAAGTCTTTGTCAAACTGTGCGAAACCCACCATATGCAGACCGTCGCCAGCCTGCTCGGGCTGAGCCAGCCGGCCATAAGCTCGACCCTCAAGGTGCTCGAAAGCGGTTGCGGCCAAACCCTCTTCGAACGTACGCCACGGGGCCTGCTGCCCACCCGCGCCAGCCTCGACATCCTGTTCCCGGTGCGCCGCGCCCTCAATGAACTGCGCCATATCGACACCGATATCAGCGCCCTGCAGGGAGCGCTGCAGGGCGTGGTTCAGGTGGGTGCCCTGCCCTTGGGCCGCACCCGCATCCTGCCCGAGGCCATCGTGCGCCTGATGCGCGAACACCCCGGCATCCAGGTGATCACCAACGAAAGTCCGTTCGATCTGCTGGCCACCGAGTTGCGCGCGGGCGATGTCGATTTTATTTTCGGCGCCTTGCGCTCGACAGCGTACGCCAGCGACCTGTCGGGCGAGGCCTTGCTGACGGAGGAGATGGTGGTGCTGGCGCGACGCGGTCATCCGCTGTATTCGAAAAGTGCCTTGCAGGCCGAACTGGCTGATGCGCAATGGGTACTGCCACGGGCCGGCTCGCCGGCGCGACATATGCTCGACGACTGTTTTACGGCATTTGGCATTGCGCCGCCGCGCCCGGCGGTCGAGAGCGGCGACATGGCTATCATCCGCGGCCTGCTGCTGCGCTCGGACATGCTCGCGGCGGTGTCCGCACACCAACTGGAGCCTGAAATCGCCAGTGGCGAGCTGTGCATCCTGCCGCTGGAACTGCGCCATACCTCCCGCGCCATCGGCCTGACCTCACGCACCGCCAGCCTGCACTCACCGGTGGCGCAGGCGTTGATGGACGTGATCCGTGAAATAACCCGAAGTCAGAGAATATTCAACGGATAGCTGACAATCAGACGGTTTTCATCAAACTCGCTGGTGCTGTAGTCGCGGCGTATCGTCGAGTTGCGGATGCGCAGGTTGAGGTCTTTGAACGTGCCACTCTGCAGGGTGTAGGCCAGCTCGGTTTCACGCCCCCATTCCTTGCCATCTGTGATGGTGCCGGTATGCACGTTACTGCCACTGAGATAGCGGTTCATCAACGTCAGGCCGGGCACCCCAAGCGCCGCAAAGTTGTAGTCGTGGCGCAACTGCCAGGACTTCTCCCGGGCACTGTCGTAGCTGGAGTTGTACGTGTCATTGGCCAGGGTTCCGCCGCTGGTGCCATTGACCCGCATCCAGCCGTCATCACCGCTGACCTTTTGCAGGCCCACATAGAACGTGTTGCCACCATAACGGGCCGAAAGCAGCGCCGACACCGTGCGGTTATCCAGGTTGCCGGCTTTGGCACTGCCCTCTTCGGTACCCCGGAAGTAACCCAGGTTGGCCCCCAGCGTCCAGTCGCCCAGCGGCTGGCTGTGGGTCACTTGCAGGTATTGCTGCTGGTAGATGTCCTTGAGCTCGGCATTCCACAAGCCGACCATCGTGCGTTTTTCGTTGAAGGTGTATTCGCCGCCGACAAAGTTGAAGCGATCGGATGTAACCGTCGCTTTGCCCTGCATAAACATGTCGTCCATGCTCGAGTCGTTGCGCGGGCTGTTTTTGCGGAATTGGCCGCCGTACAGTGTCAGGCCATCAAAGTCCTGCGAGGTTACCTGAGCGCCTTCAAAGGTTTGTGGCAGTGAGCGACCATCATCGGAACGCAGGATCGGCAGCACCGGCATCCACTCCCCCACTTTGAGCACGGTCTTGCCGATTTTCATTTTCCCGGCCACCGCCAGACGCCCGAAATCGTCAGCCGGGCGCCCGTCACTGCCCACCGGCAACAATTGGGTGCCACCACTGCCCTTGCCGCCATCGAGCTTGATCGAATACAGGCCCAGCGCATCCACCCCGAAGCCGACAGTGCCTTGGGTAAAACCCGACTTGGCGTCCAGAATAAAGTTCTGGGTCCATTCCTGAGCCAACCCTTGGGCATTGCCCGGGTTGGTAAAATTGCGGTTGATAAAGAAATTGCGCAGGTTCAGGTTGACGCTGGCATCGTCGACAAAGCCGGCCGCCTGGCCTGGTAAAGGCAACGCACAGGCAAGCGCCAACGCGCAGAAATTGCGTGAGTTGAGGGTGACAGTCATTGTTATTGTTTTCCGTTTGTATTGGTTAATCGCCCCCTTTGCGGGGGCAACACGATCAGCGCGAAGCTTTGCCCGCCACTGAATAGAGCACTTGCTGATTGCGGGTCTGGATAAAGTCTTCCAGGCTTTCGCCGCGCATGGCGGCATATACCTGCAGATTGGGAATACCCAATACCGCCGCGAGTTTTTCCAGCACAAAGAAAATCACTCCGTAGTGGATCAACCCGCGCCAGTCGCGACGACGCAACAGGTCACGTTCTTCTTCGCTGAGCCCGGACTCGGCAAACATCGCCTCAGGCCCGGCCAAAAAGCGCTGGCGCCATTCGGGCTCGATCATGCGGTGCAAAAACTTGTTCAGGCGATAGCCCTTGGCACTGCGGGCCAGGGTGAAGGGGTAAGTGCCTGGCAACTTCTCGATCCCTGCCAGTTGGTGCTGCATATGTGCCCGATGACGGGCATTGACCTCGGCCGGCACCGGGCGATCCTGGTTCTCCAGCAACAGGGTGGCAATCCCGGTCATGGACGGTAGGTAGTAATCCTGATGCAGGTTTTTCACCACAGCCGACAACGCACCGCGCATGATCAGCCAGGTAATGACCTCTGCCCCCTCCAGGCCGCCAAGGGTGGCAAACTCGGCCAGGGTCATTTCAGTCAAACGCACCGGATCATTGACCAGCAGGTCGACAAACTGCGCATCCCACTCCGGGTTGTTGAAGCCGCAACGCTCCCCATGCACCTGGTGGGAAACCCCGCCGGTGGCGACGATGGCGACCTTCAAATCCTCTGGATAACTTTCGATGGCGCGGCGCAGCGCCAGCCCCAGCTTGTAGCAGCGCAACGCACTGGGAATGGGGAACTGCAACACGCCGACCTGTAGCGGCACGATTTGCACCGGCCAGTGCGGCTCGTGGGGCAGCAGCGCCGACATGGGCGAAAAGAAACCGTGATCCAGCGGTTTGTCACGGAAAAAACTCATGTCGAATTCATCGGCCATCAGGCTTTCGCCGATATGCCGGGACAGGGCCGCATGCCCGCCGACTCCCGGTAACGCGCGCGGATTTCCGCCTTCGTCGGCTACTTCGTAACGCTCATCCACCCCCAGAGAAAACGCACCGTAGTGGTCGAAAAAAAACGACGTCACATGGTCATTGAAAATGTAGAACAGCACGTCCGGCTGCTGCTCTTTCAGCCACACCTTGATGGGTTCAAAACCATCAAATATTGGTGCCCAGGCGGCCTCGTTCTGTTTGTCGTGATCAACGGCGAAGCCGATGGTCGGGGTGTGTGATACAGCGAGGCCACCTATGATGCGAGCCATGACGAATTCCTTGAATAATAAGAGTTTATTGCGCCAGCACCGCACGGCTGACAGCCCGTTGCCGTGCCCGGCCATTGCCCATGATTGCCAACGCAGCGATAAAGGCCGGCACCGCCAGCATCGCGAACAGTAACGGTAAGTCCAGCCCCAGGCTGAGCACCGCACCGCCGATCAGCGAGCCGAAAATCGCGCCAAAACGGCCAATGCCCAACATCCAGCTCACGCCGGTAGCGCGGCAGTCGGTCGGGTAGTAGCCCGGCGCAAAAGCGTTAAGACCGGTTTGCGCTCCGCTCATGCAAAAGCCTGCGGCAATCACGCCCACGGCCAGCAGGCTGGACTCCAGGCTGAATGCCCCCAGCAGCAGGATAAAGACACCGCCCAGGGCATAGGAGGTGGCGATCACGGCATTGGGATTGCGTCGGTCCATTGCCCAGCCCACCACGATGGCACCCACCGTGCCGCCGATCTGGAACAGCCCGGTGATGGTGGCGGCACGCTCGATGGACAAACCACCGTCACGCAGCAGGGTCGGCATCCAGCCCATGGTCAGGTAGATCACCAACAGGCCCATGAAATAGGTCAACCACAGGGCCAGCGTGCCGAAGCGGTACTGCCTGGTGAACAGCATGCGCACTGGCGCTTTGTGCTGCACCTGGGGTTCGGACATGACAAACCGGGTGGCGGCAGTGAAAGTGCCGCCCAGCTTGTTCAGCACCTTGGCAATCTGGCTGGCCGAGGCATTATGGGCCGCCAGAAAACGTGCGGATTCGGGTAGCAGCAACCACAGGAACGGCAACAGCAGCAGCGGCATGATTCCGCCAAACAGCAGCACCGACTGCCAGCCATGGCTCGGGATCAACCAGGCTGCGACAAAGCCGCCGAGTCCGGAGCCCATATTGAAACCGGTGAACATGATGGTGATAAACAGCGAGCGGTTGCGTTCCGGTAAGTATTCAGCCAGCAGTGTGGTGGTATTGGGCAACGCCGCACCCAGCGCCACCCCGGTCAGCAGGCGCAGGGCTGCCAGCTCATAGGGATTACGGGCAAAAGCGCAGGCCAGGCTCAGCACGCTAAACCCGGTTACGGCAAACAGCATGATTTTCTTGCGCCCCAGGCGGTCGGCGTATGGCCCCGCAGTCAGGGCGCCAATGGCCAGCCCGACCATTCCCGCGCTCATCACCGGGCCGAAAGCAGCGCGTGACAGGCCCCATTCCTGGATCAGTGACGGTGCGACAAAGCCCATCACCGCCACATCGAAACCATCGAACAACACAACGAAAAAGCACAGTGCAAGAATCAACCACTGGTATTTGGCGACGGGCCTGTCATCGATCCAGGCCTTGATATCGACCGTTTCGTGAGTCATGTTTTCCACCTTATTATTTTTGTAGAAATTGCGACTGGCACTGGCATAAGCGCAGGCCAAAAAAAGTCATGCCCAACAGTCGAACTGTTGGGCATGACTCTAAGGCCGCCGATGCCTGCCCCGCCTCTGGGAAATCCTTAAGCGGGTATCGATTTTTCTTATCAGGTGTTCCACACGTTCGTGCGTACCGCCTTGCTTTTCTACTTAAATCTTGCCGAACACCTTGAACACACTGATGATCGCAGGCCCGATGGCCACCAGGAAAAAGCTCGGCCACAGGCAGAAGATCAGTGGAAACACCAGCTTGGTACCGACTTTGGCGGCCTTTTCTTCAGCCAGCTGGGTGCGCCGATCGCGAAACTCTTCAGCATAAATCCGCAGGGTCGTCCCCACACTGGTACCAAAGCGAATGCTTTGTGCCAGCAAGCTCACCAGCCCGCGAATATCTTCCAGCCCGGTACGCTCGGCCAGGTGCTTGAGCGCCTCAGTACTGGGCACCCCGGCACGCACCTCGGCGTTGACCAGCGCCAGTTCCATGGCCAGGTCAGGCTGGCTGACGGCCATTTCCTCGGCCACCCGTTCAATAGCCTGGGGCAAGGCCAGGCCCGATTCCACACACACCACCATCAGGTCGAGGGCATCCGGGAAGGCAATGAGCAACCGCGACATGCGCGACTTCTTGCGTGAGCTGACATAGATCGCCGGTATCAACCAGCCCACCCCGAGCGCTACTGCCAGGATGCCGCCCCCCAGCAGCAGCGACATGTTGGGAATAAACGGCAATGCCAGAAGCGCAATACCCATCAGCAGCAGTGGCAGCAGCAGACGAATCGCCCAGTACACCTGCACCGCAGACGGCGAGCGATAACCGGCATGGATCAGCAGGGTCCGGGTGGCCGATGCCCCCCGGGTCTCACCGGAGCTGAAACGCTGCCCGACCTGCTCCAGCATCATTTGCAGATTGCTCGGCGGCGCCCGGTGGTCGACACCATGCCCGCGCTTGATCAACATCAAGCGCCGCTGTACCGGGCTTTGCAGGCCCTTGACCAGCACCGCCAGGGTGACCACCACCAACACCACACTCAGGCCGATAAGCCCGGCAAACAGCATGCGGGTCAGTTGCTCGTTACCCACCATCCGGTTGATCAGTTCGAGTAAATAGTTCATGTCACCCTCCAGGGCGAGCCGTGTTCAAACCTGAATCCGGATGATTTTGCGAATCCAGAAAATCCCGATGATCATGGCCACAAAAGCCCCCATGATCAGCTTCTGGCCCATGGGCTCCTTGAAAAGCAGGGGCATATAAGTCGGGCTGGAAATCAGGATGGCCAACGCCAGCACAAAGGGCATCGACACCAGAATCCAGCCGGACATCCGCCCTTCAGCCGAGAGCGTCTTGACCTTGCGATGGAAGCGAAAGCGCCCGCGGATCAGGCTGCTCAAGCGGGTCAACACCTCGGTCAGGTTGCCGCCGGTTTCGCGGTGGATCAGCACCGTGGTCACCAGCATCATCACCGTCATGCTGGGCACCCGTTCCAGCAGGCCGAGCATGGCCCGGCGCACATCATTGCCATAGTTGATATCGGCAAAGGCCAGGCCGAACTCGTAAGCCACCGGCCCGTGATGCTCTTCGGCAACCAGTTGCAGGGTTTCGTTAAACGGATGCCCGGCGCGCAAAGCCCGGCACATGGCATCCAGCGCATCGGGCAAACCCTCTTCAAACTGGGCAAAACGCTTGATGCGATCGTGGGAAATCTTCCAGATGGGTAGCCAGAAGCAGACAAACGCCGCCGGCAACGCCACCCACCACAGCTGCAACAACGACCACAGCACCAGCCCCACCGCCGTAGCCAGCACCAGCCCCAGCAGCAACACGCGGTAGGCCCTGTATTCATGGCCGGCCTGCTCGATCATCTGCGCCAGGGTTTCCATCATCGGCAACTGCTCAAGGCGGGCCTCAAGGGGTGGCAGACGCCGCAGGTATTTCTGGCGCAGGATCGACTGCATATTGGGCAGGTTACTCGCCCGCTCCAGCAGGTTCAGGCGCCCGCGAATGCGCTTGCGCACCTGGTTGGCCTCACCGAACACCGGAATGGTCAAACCCTGACTGAGCAGGAACATGGCAGTGAACACCATGCCCAGGAACGCCAGGATAAATTCGCCAGGAACCTGATTCATGACTGCCCCTCCATCCATTCCGGCCGGAACAGGCTGAGCGGCAGCTCAATACCCCGTTTGGCCAGCACATCACGAAATGCCGGCACCATGCCGGTTGAGCGGAACTCGCCCAGCACTTCCCCTTTTTCGCCCATGCCGCTGCGTACAAAGGCGAAGATCTCGGTCATGGTAATGATGTCGCCTTCCATGCCGTTGATTTCCTGCACGCTGACCAGGCGCCGGGTACCATCCTCCTGACGCTCCAGCTGGATGACCACGCCGATGGCCGAGGCAATTTGCTGACGCATGGCCTTGATCGGAAAGGTGGCGCCGCTCATCGACACCATGTTTTCGATCCGCCCCAGCGCGTCGCGGGCCGTATTGGCGTGAATAGTGGTCAGCGACCCGTCGTGGCCGGTGTTCATGGCCGTCAACATATCCAGCGCCTCGGCGCCACGCACCTCACCGATCACGATCCGGTCAGGGCGCATACGCAGGCTGTTGCGCACCAGTTCACGCTGACCCACCTCGCCACGCCCCTCGATATTCGAGGGCCGGGTTTCCAGGCGCACCACATGGGGCTGCTGCAATTGCAGCTCGGCGGAGTCTTCAATGGTGACGATGCGCTCGTTGTGCGGGATAAAGCTGGAGAGCACATTGAGCATGGTGGTCTTGCCGCTGCCGGTGCCGCCGGAGATCAGCACATTGAGCCGCCCGCGCACGATGGCCTTGAGCATCAGGGCAATGGCCGGGGTCAGGGTGCCCATCTGCACCAGGCTCTGGGTATTGAGCAGGTCTACGGCGAAGCGGCGGATCGACATGCTCGGCCCGTCGATGGCCAGCGGCGGGATGATCGCGTTGACCCGCGAGCCGTCCTTGAGCCGTGCATCCACCAGGGGCGAGGACTCATCGATACGCCGCCCGAGGCTGGAGACAATACGGTCGATGATATTGAGCAGATGATGATCGTCGCGAAAGCGCACATCGGTTCTCTGCAATTTACCGAAGCGCTCGACGTACACCGAGTCAAAACCATTGACCAGAATGTCCGATACGCTGCTGTCACCCAGCAGCGGCTCCAGCGGCCCGAGGCCCAGCACCTCGTCGGTAATCTGCTTGATGATCAACTGACGGCTGCTGGCACTGACCGGTGCCGAGTATTCATCCAGCAGGCGCTGACTGATCTCGCGAATCTGGCGCCCTGCATCGGCCAGCTCCAGGGTGTCGAGCAAGGACAGGTCCATGACCTTGAGCAACTGCTGGTAAATCTTCTCCCGCCACTCGGCCTCCATGGAGCTGAGCTTGGTGCGGGTTTCATACACCACATCCGGCACGCTGGCTTCCCAGGCCATCAATACACTGGTGCAATCGGCGCCCTCGACAGGCAGTGCCACCACTTCTGCGGAGGCCAGCTTGCCGGCTTGCTGACGCAGACGATTACGAAAGTCGCTGAGCATGGCTTATCCTCCGAACAGACGGCTGAAAGTACGTTTGAGCAAACCTGCTTCAGTGGCCTCGATGCCGATCAGGCTCTGGCTCAGCTCACGCAGGCTCAAGGTGATGCTGGCACGGGGAGCATGCAGCTCCAGGGGCACCCCGGTATTCTGGCTTTCACTGACCACCGCATAGTCATTGGGCAACTTTTGCAGTTCCGCGCAGCGCAAGGCTTCGCTGATGTCCTTGGGTTTAAAGGGCGACGCCTTGTCAAAGCGGTTAAGCACCACATGCAGACGATTGCCCTGCACGCCCAGGTCGTCGCGCAGAATGCGCACCAGGCGGTTGGCGTCCTGCAGATGGCTCAAGCTTTGCTGCAGCACGATATAGACCCGGTCCGACTGTTCCAGGGTGATGCCGGTGAGGTGATCAATATGCCGCGGCAAATCCACCACGACCCAGTCATAGGTGCTGCGCGCCAGTTTCAGCAAACTGTCCAGTTGCTCCAGACGAATTTCCTGCGACAGGCACAGCTCATCGGTGCGGCCGCCCAGCACATGCAGACTGGGGCTGAAATGACTGCAGAAACCCCGCAGCGCCACGCTGTCCAGGGTATCGATCTGTTGCAGCACATCGGTATGGCTGTGGGTGGGCAACACATCCAGACTGTGAGCCAGGCTGCCGAATTGCAGGTCCAGATCCAGCAGCAGGGTTCTGCCGCCCTGCACACTTAATTGATGAGCCAGATTGCAAGCCAGCATCGAGGCACCCGAACCGCCCTTGGCATTCATCACCGACACCAGTTTGCCCTTGCTCCCATACTCGCTGTGCTGCTCCAGCTGCATGCGCTCCAGCGCCGACTGCAAGTCCTCGGCCGACACTGGCTCCGGCAAAAAGTCACGGGCCCCGGCCTGCATGGCCATACGCATGCCTTCATGCTCATCCAGCGACCCGCACACCAGCAGTGGCGGACGCTCCTTGAGCGGATGCTGCAACAACGCCGCCAGTTCCTCGCGCCATAAATGACTGACGCGCAACAGCAGAAAATCAGGCTGCTGTTCCAGGCCGTAGAGCGGGTCAGTGTGGCCATTGCTCACCAGCCGCGTACTCACCTGCAAGTGGGCTATGCCCTGGCTCAAGGCCTTGAGATGATTCAAGGCCGCGGCATCACGACCGCTGATCAACAGGCGCATTCCCTGGCGGTCTGATGACGTAGCCGCCGTCACTTCTCGGACACTTAACATGGCGTAATCCCCGGTGTAACCGCCGGATCAGGCTGGCGACCAAGACTCTCACGAGGCACGGTCGACCTGAACGTGGGCAGAATGAAGACCCCCCTGAAGCCGGGGATCAACAGATTGAAACTGAAGTTGGTCACCTGCAGTTGCACATAACGAATGGCGGCAAAACCGCCGGCCCCCACCAGATCATTGGGGCTGGAGACCACTGCACCGTTGGCGTCCAGATAGATCAGGTTCAGATTGGCACTGGTCAGGCTGGCGATCAGGCTGCTTGGCCCGGCATTGCCCGCCGTGTTGAACATGGCACGACGCAGGATGACCGGGTCCTGGATATTGCACACCGCTGCCAGCCGCGCGCCGCGACGCACCGACTCGCTCAGCACATTGACGGTGAAGTACAGCCGGCCCATTTCCAGTGCGCCAAACAGCAGGGTGAAGAGCACCAGAGCGGTGATGGCGAACTCGACGATATACACGCCACCCATGCGTTTGCGGTTCATCACAAGGCCCTCATTACGACCGTTGAAGTCAACAGCAGGCCCAGTGGCACGCTGCTGCCATACAGCGCAGGAATGGCGCTGCCGAGCGCCGGGACAAAGGTGTAGGCAATGCTGACCCGTACATGGTTGGTGCCCACCGCACTCACCGTGACATCACCGGTGGTCAGGCCTGGTGCCGCCGCCGGGTAACCGTTGGGGTTGGCCGGCAGGCCATAAACGGCAACGTTCTTGGTCTTGGTGACCAGCGCCGCGTTCAGGTCCAGCGTGCCCAGGGTGGCGTTCCACGCCTGGCTGGCCACATAACGCCCGGCATCACGGCTGGCCTGCTGCAGGCTGTTGTACTGGAACAGCATGCGGCCGAACTCGGCGAAGGCCAGCATCAGCAACACCAGCAGCGGCAGGGTCAGCGCCAGTTCGACCATCGCCAGGCCCCGCTGGGCGCGGGACGACCTGAATCCACAGCGTCTCATGAGACCTCCTAGGAGTCGGTGCTCGGCGTCTGGTTGTTGTCGATATAGGTTTTGTACAGCTGGATCACCTGTGGCCCGGCGTTGGCCGCAGGGTTGGGACCCGGTACGTTGTCGCCTTCGCACACGCTGACGAACTGGCCGAAGATTTGCGCTTCATTACCCTGCTGAGCGGCTGGCTGCATCACGAAATAGCAGCCAAAGCCCAGCACCGGAATCGCCGAGGCTCCGTCGTTCTTGCCCGAGCAATCGCCGATCACGATTTTCAGGATCCGTCGTTCAAATACACCATTGCCCTGGCAACCGGCGCCGCCGCCCACACAAGCTGCCTCGTCCTGCTTCCAGTTGTTGTAGTCGTACAGGGCACCGCTGCTGGTGGACAGGTTGCCGCTGCTGGACGTGACCGTATTGCCGTCATACAGAATCGGCGCAGGCGAGCCGGCAGAGGTAAACGACTGGGGGTTGACGGTTACCACCAGGTCCGGCGGATAGTCAGAAGCGCTGAGGCCACCCTTGTATTCGTTAAAGCGCGTATTGAGGCCCTGGGAGGCCGGGCCCACGGTGTTGCCCGGCTTGGTCTGGGCGGTTGCACCGACGATATTGCACTGGTCGATCCCGCCCGCCAGCGCTTCCCTGACCGTCTTGCCGCCCGAACCGAAATCCAGCAGCTGAAAATTGCCCGGACCGATGGGCGAATTGTTGTTGGCGGCAGTTTTCAGTACCTGCAGATCACCGAACGTGAAACCCCAGAACATCCCCGCAGCCGGATTGTTCTGCGCAGGGTTGCCGCACACCAGCAGCGGCGTCAGATCACAGGGGCCGCTGCTCGGGCTGGGCCCGGCAGTGGCCACCGCCGCGACGGCCTTGCCGGTGGCGTTACCGTTGTCCAGCGCCTGGAATACGCCCCAGAAAAAACTGCTCAGGGGATAGTTGTTCACCGTGACCCGAACAAAGGTCGCATTGGTCGGCCCCGGGAAAGAAAACGGCCCGTAGACACTGGTGGCCAGTTCCACCGAGGCAAAGCCTGACGGGTTGGCCGTGATGGCCCTGCCCAATTCCTCGTTGCCCGTCGCATTGGCATTGAGGCTCAGGGTATTGAGGGCCGCTGTTTGCGTCAGGCTGGCCGAGCCGGTCGCCCCCACTACCATGCTGAGCGTCTTGGCCCCGCTCAACGCCGCCGCATCCACGGCGTTTTGCAACCGGGTCTTGTTCAGCAGCATATGGCTGCCGTCCAGGGCCAGGGCGCCCATCAACAGGAGCGAAGCCATGGCAATCACCACCAGGACCAGCATGGCGCCGCGCTGTTGCCGGGGAAACGCGGTGTGGGGCTGTTGGATACGCGCGTTCATGATGGTTCACCTTGATAGTCTTGCGCGGCCGCTGCCCGGCCCTCTACATCGCTTTTTCAACCGTGGCCGCGACACCGCGGATGACAATCACGCCACCGTCATTGGCCGGTGCACGACGGCGAGCCACCGGCTTGGCCATCACGGTCGGCAGTACCGGCGCCGCCATGGCAACGGGCTCAGCCGCAATGGGTGTCTTGTTGTTATCCAGAGGGTTGCGCAAGGCCAGTTGCACCTTGCCAGCGCTCATGCCCTTGACCAGCACTTCGGCCTGGGCGGGGGTCATCTCCAGGGTTACCGCACGCACCACCACCGGTTGGGTCTTGTCAGTGCTGGCGGTCTGGTCAACAGCCAGTACCCGCAGGTCCTGGAGAATGGTCTTGGACTCGGCATTACCTTCGCTACCAACCTGCCGGGTTGCCAGCACGTCGACCCGATTACCCGGCAGCAGGAAGCCGCCGACGCCAACCACGTCATCCACCCGCACCGAGATGGCCCGTTTGCTGGGTTCGATCAGCGAGGCCAGGGTGCTGCCACCCATATGCTCGGCCAACCGTGCCCCCCGCAGAATGTCGCCGCGCAGCAGGGAGAAGGTGGCGATCTTGCCGACCACTTTTTCAGGGGTGTCGAAGGCGTCTTCGGGGGCTGCATCCCTGGGCATGCGCACCACCGTCACTTGCTGGGGCTCAATCATCTGCCCGAAAGCGATTTCCACCGTGGCAATCACCACGTTTTGCTGGTTATCGTCAGGGCTGGTGTTCAGCCGTGCCGTGAGCCAGTTATTGGCCATCCATGTAGCCCCCAGCCCGAGGATCACGGACAGGACAATCAAAGTCAGCGTGCGCGAGTTCATGACGGTAACTCCTTAGCCAAGAAAATCGAGTTGGACGAAATAGTTGCGCCACGCCCACTCAAGCTCCTGAGTAGTCAGTGGCCCCGCCCCCTCCAGATAACGCTGGCGATCGCACGCCATATTCAACAGATCCCGGGGATGACATGGCACCAGGGGCATGTTTTCGGCGCCATACAGGTCGTGCAGCACGAAACTGAGCAACAGCGGGTCATAGGGGATACCCAGGCGCTGCGTCTCTTGAATCCAGATGCGTTCGTATTCGCCAGGCTTGAGGTAGCCAAATTGCAGCTTGTAGCCAATGCGCCGCAAAAATGCTTCGTCAGCCAGCTCCAGCGGATTGAGGTTGGTGGAGAACACCAGGATCAGGTCAAACGGCAGTTCGCAGTGGCGCCCGCCCCCCAGGTTGAGGAAGTCTCGCCTCTCTTCCATGGGCACAATCCAGCGGTTCAACAACTCGCCCGGGGTCATGCGCTGACGCCCCAGATCGTCGATGATCAGCAGGCCGTTACTGGCCTTGAGTTGCAACGGTGCCTGGTACTGACGGGCATAAGGGTCATAACGAACATCCAGTTGTTCCATCGTCAACTCACCACCGGTGATCACGATCGGCCGTTCGCAGCACAGCAAGCGGCGGTCTATGCCCTCGTTGAGCATCAAGCCGTTTTGATGTTCGTCATCGCCCAGGCGCTTGTGTACCTGAGGGTCAAAGATCTCGATCACCGATTCATTGATGGCGATGGCATGAGGCACCCAGATCGCTTCGGCAAACAAGCGGATCAGCCGACTGCTGACATAGGTCTTGCCGGTACCCGCAGGCCCGTAAATCATGATGGCGCGCCCGGAATTCAAGGCAACACCCAGTTGATCGAGCATGCTTTGCGCCAGCACCATCGAACCGAAACAGTGGTGCATGTCATGGGCGCTGATACGCCCGTGGTGAATGGTCTGCAACTTCAGCAGCGAGCGGTAGGCACTCACCGGGTAAGGCGCTGCACCTATGTAGCCACTGCGGGCCAGGGCATCGCGGGCACTGTTGCGGCCGCGCTCGGTCAAGCCGTAGCGCATGGCCTGCCCCCCTGCCTGGCCCAGTACTTCGACGCGACGGTCCTTGCGCAGGAACGTGAGGATTTCTTCCATTACCGCACCGGTAAGCGCCAGTCGCGCCACCAGCTGCACCATGTCCAGCACACCCGCATCGTATAAATGCTTGCACACCAGATCACCGAGAAAATTGTCTGCCAATCCGGTTTCAAGGATGGTCCGTGGTTGTGGAGCCAGTAGTTGTACCGCTTCGCGCTCATCGAGAGAAACACGGTTGCTGCTGATGGCGTACATGGTGTTCTCCTGAACTAGTGGCCCAAGGTCAGCCAAAAGACGCTGGCCAAGGTGCCGAGCAAAACGGCGACCGAATAAGGGAAAGGTTTGCCGGCCACTTCAGCAGCGTGGGGGGGGAAGTAGGCGCGTGCCCTGAGCATCAACCAGTAGCGGCCCAGGGTTTGCAGGGCCTGGCCCTGCACCAGGACGATCAATAACCCGCATACCCCACCTGCAATCAGGCTGAAAAACGCAGCCCAGAGGGCGTCATGGGGGGTTAAAAATGCGCCGGCCATGGCCATTAACTTGACGTCCCCGGCGGCCATCCCGCCAACGGCGTACATGGGCAGGAAAATTCCGAAACCGATCAGCATGCCCAGCAGTGAATGCCCCAACCCGATAAAGCCTGCGGCCCAGGTCTGGCCGACCAGGCCCAGTACCAGCCCCAGCAAAACAAGAAGGTTGGGAATGCGGTGACTGCGAAGATCGCTCACCACCGCAACTCCCAGCAGCCCTAAAAGCAATACGACAGGAGCAATCAGTAACTCGCTCATGGCTGCACCCTCAACAGGAGACATCGTGTTAGCAGACAGTGCCCTTGACAGCACATCCCAGACTGGTGATTGCTGTTTTCACATTGCCGCCCAGGGTGATAAACGCGGCGACAGCGCCCAGTGTTATCAGCCCGCCTGCCACTGCATATTCCACAATGGTCAGGCCATCTTCGTCGTTGATAAACTTCACTACGGAAGTCTTGATTGATTGCAGGCTCATTTCGTCCACCTCACTCAATGTTTGATATCAAGAAGCAGGGCTATTTGCGCTGCTTGATTGGATCTTAGCCAGAGGGTTATTTGAGGGTTAGGAGATTTTTGCTGACTGCTAGGACTTTATTGACATTACCCAGAAACAGTTAAACCCCACCTATTCAAGAGCAGGTAACTGCCACTAACAGACTCTTTATATGCAATCCGTACTACAACTAATCAGGCACAAAAAAACCGGCTTCAGGGTGCTGGGCTAGAGGGGACGTATAGCGCAACAGACTAAGCCGGGGGTTTCATAGCAGGATTTAATCTTCACAACCTCACAGCAACAGCGATACTTATGTACGGGTTGGTATCATTGGCGCTGCAAACCGGCAGCCAGCAACTGCAAAGGAGCCATGCCCCAGTGATCATTGCCCGTGCATCAGCAGGTAGTACCCTTGACCGCACACCCCAGGCTGGTAATGGCGTCCTTGACGTTGCCACCCAGGGTGACGAATGCCGCAACCGCCCCCAGGGTTATCAAGCCACCGGCCACGGCGTATTCAACAATGGTCAGGCCGTTCTCATCCTTAATAAAGGCCTGGACGGAAGTTTTAATGGTTTGCAAGTTCATTTTGTTCACCTCACTCGAGTGGCTTGCCCAAAGCGATTACTAAATGCACCGCCTGATTGAAGGCTAGCCATCGGTGGAAGGAGCGGTTAGGAGTTTATTGTCGAACAGCAGGATTTTTTTGCACTAATTAGATAGGCAAACACCCTGATCGGATCCAATTAAAAACCAACTTGAAAGTGCGCGTACATATTGATTCGACCTATCAACCCGACAGCGCTCTGCACAAGAAAGGATTAGGTGAATGAAATCTGAAGCTGTCAAACAACCTCATCTCCTATGGTTCGACCTTACCCGCAATCAATCCACTGAAGCCCTCATGCTGCCCTTTCGTTCCGCCTGCCACTGCCTGCTGGACACCCCCCGGGCCTGGGCCAACAAACACCGCGAACCGGTGCCAGACATGATCTGCATGCATTTTGACTGCCCCGACCTGGCGGGGCTCAGCCTGTTGCAGGAAATCAAACTCAAGTCGCCCTCTATCCCGATCACCATGTTTACCGTGCAGCACTCCGAAGAGCTTGCGATCTGGGCCATGCGTTCGCGAGTCTGGGAATACGTGGTGCTGCCCTTGAGTGCGGCCGAGATCAACCGTTACCTCAACGCCCTTGAGCAACTGTGTACATTGAGAAGCGCCCCCGGGAACAACAAGGCATTGCCGATCGAACATGGTCCTGCTCTGCCCGACAGCATCCGCCTGACCACCGACCATCAAAAGCACAACGCACTGCACAATGTGCTGCAGTACATCGATCAGCATTACTGCGAAAGCATTGACCAGAAAGACCTGGCCAAGCGCTGCGGGATGACTACCTTTCGCTTTAGCCGCCTGTTCAAGGAAGTCTACGGGCTGGGCTTTATGGACTACATACTGGGCAAGCGCATGGACAGCGCCAAGGACCTGCTCGACAACAGCCAGATGCCCATTACCAGTATCGGCTATGAAGTCGGCTTCAAGGACCCCTCCTACTTCGCCCGCGCATTCAAGCAATACGCGGGCAGTACGCCCAGCGAGTATCGCCAGGCGCGACGCAGTGATGTGCCATTATCGGATGAAATCCTCACCCAGGTCATCCAGAGCCTGGCGCGCAGTGCCGAGGGCTGAAGACCTCAGCGTTGCAGCGGTGCATAGGGCGTGAAAAAGTCCGAGCCCAGCCACTGCGGGGTTTTTTCATCTACCGCGTTTGGGCTGCGCACATAACTGTCGGCCGATTTAACATCGCCCTTGCCGTCATACACCGCCACATCCGGGTACGGAAACACCAGGCGTCTACGCCCGTCGTTGGCAGGGTCCTGGGCGACAGACCGGGGCGCCATCATTGACGGTTTTTGGTCCGCAGCAGCCCGGCCCGGCAGATTGGTCGGTGCGCCAAACTCGCTGGCAGCGGCCTGTTTGCTGCTGGCCTGCAAGGTCACAATGGCAGCGGGGGCCTGACCCTTTTCGACCCATGACATCATGGGTGTCAGCAGGTCCAGCAGGCTCGGGCCTTCACCGCCACCACAGTGGTAAACCCCTGGCAGCAGATAAAGCCGCTCGAAGGACTCGGCCTTCGACTTGCCCATCTGCACCTGCACCGCCTGGTGGTAGGCGATGGTGTTCAGTGGCGAGATATGCTGATCG
Source organism: Pseudomonas sp. TWR1-1-3 (assembly GCF_049896805.1). NCBI lineage: Bacteria > Pseudomonadati > Pseudomonadota > Gammaproteobacteria > Pseudomonadales > Pseudomonadaceae > Pseudomonas > Pseudomonas sp. TWR1-1-3. Next base: position 140,873 of record NZ_JAFCUZ010000007.1, read on the forward strand.
GCCCAACCGTGCCACAGGATCAGCTTGCCGCCGCGGTCTGCGAATGCCGACAGATCCGGGTTGGTGGCGTCATACAGTGGGTGCAGGGCGCGCAATTGATCCAGGGTGCTGCGATCAAACTTCACGTCCGCCAGGCTGTAATCTGCTCCCGGATTGCGCTCGAAGGCCAGATTGCGCAAGACATCCAGGGCCATCTTTTCACTGTTGATCGGCTGATCGACGCTGTCCGGCACAAACACCCCGGCCCAGGCCAGTTCGGAACCCGGCTGTGGCCCGGCAATGGTCAGGCGTTCACCGGTAGCCGGGTCACGCGGGCCGTCATAAAGGCTTCGGGCCGCATCCACCTCCCTGGCGCTCAGACAGTCCGATGTGTCCGTCGCAGAGGCCTTGCACTGCACGGTTGCTGGATCAAAGCGGCAGGCTCGCGGGTCGCTGATCAGACCATCGACCTGCCCGTCCAGCGCGTCGCACTGCTGCAGCACAGCCTGGTGCAGGATCGGCAGGCGCGAGGCGACAAGAATCGCCTTGCCCTCCCCGTCCTGATTGGCGCGGGCCTGCCAGGCATGATAAATCGAATTCTGCACCAGAAAATTCAATGCTGGCGCCCCGGCAATGATGCCGTTGAAATCGTCGGGATAGCGCTGGGCTTCGATCAGGGCTTCGCGCCCGCCATCGGAGCAGCCGGTAAAATAAGCGTACGCAGGTTGCTGGCCGTAATAGGCGCCAATCAGTTGCTTGGCGGCCAGTGCCGTCAGGTGGACGCCGCGATGGGCGAAATCAGCACGTTTTTGTGCATCGTTGCCCCAACTGTTGTCCATGCCCTCGTGACCCATATCGGTAGCTGCCAGCACAAAGCCGCCGCTGTTCAGGGGGGCACAGCCTTCGGCCGCGCCCACCTGCAATGAAATCCGCCCGCACAGGCCGCCGCAACCCACTTGCAGATAACGCTGAGTCCAGGTGTGGGTTGGCAGCATGACCTTGAAACCGATGCTCGGCGCCAGCGTGCCTTGCACTTCACAGGCGGTAACCCCATTGCTGGTGGTTTCGCTGGCCGACACCACCTGGCTGCCCTTGCCGCCGATTGCCTGCAGATCAACACGGGTCAGGGCCGCGCAGCTGATGGCGGGTTTGACCACGGGCAGCGCGGCGATGGGCGTTTCGGCCTGGGCCAGGTTCGGTAGTTGCAGGAGAAGCACTGTGCTGCCGAGAAATAGCCGGCGCAGGGTTTGGAGGGCGATCATGACAGCTCCTTTTCAATGAAAAATCCGGGGTAAACCTGCGCTCAGTTCCAGCCACCGCCCAGCACTTTGTATAACGTCACGCGGTTGCTTTGTTCGGCCAGTCGCAGGGTGATCAGGTCTTGTTCGGCGCTGTACAGCGAACGCTGGGAAACCAGTGCTTCAAGAAAGCTTTGCGAACCACTGCGGTACAGTGCATCCGACAGCTCGTAGCTTTTGCGGCTGGCCTCGGTCAGCGCTTGCTGGGCGCTCAGGCGCTGGTCCAGGGTGCTGCGCACCGCCAGTGCATCGGCCACTTCCTTGAACGCAGTCTGCAAAGTCAGCTGGTAGGTCTGCGCCTGTATCTCGCGTTCCACTTTGGCTGAGTCCAGCGTAGCCCGATTACTGCCGGCGTCGAAGATCGGCAGGCTGATACTCGGCGCAAAGCTCCACGCGCCGCTGCCGGCCTTGAACAGGCTCGACAGGCTGGTGCTGGCTGACCCGGCACCGGCGGTCAGGGTGATGCTGGGGAAGAACGCCGCCCGCGCCGCGCCAATGTCGATGTTGGCGGACATCAAGCTATGTTCAGCGGCCAGTACGTCCGGGCGACGCTGCAACAAGGTGGACGGCAACTCGGCTGGCACTTGCACCAGCATCGCCGCCGATTCCAGGCTGTCGCCCGGCAGCAGGCTGGCCGGGATGTCGCTGCCCACCAGCAGACGCAACGCATTCTGATCTTGCAGCACCTGACTGGCGTATTCGGCCACATCGACCCGCGCCGATTCCACGGTGGTTTGCGCCTCAGAGACTGCCAGCCCCGATGAACCACCCAAACCATGGCTGCGCTGGGTCAGTTCGTAGGTGGACTGCTGGCTGGTCAGCGTCTCTTGTGCCAATTTCAGGCGCTCGTTGTCCGCCGCCAACGTCAGCCACGCGGTGCCCACTTCGGCGACCATGCTGATCTGAGTGCTGCGGCGGGTTTCGGTCAGCGCCAGATAGGATTGCAAGGCTTCGTCCTGAAGGTTTTTGACCCGCCCGAACACGTCCACTTCGTAGCTGCTCAACCCCAGTTCGGCACTGTAGCTGTGGCTGGTGCTGCTGTTGGCCCGACTGGAACTGCCACCGACGCTGGCGTCGATCCCCGGAAACGAGGCGGCACGCTGAATGCGGTATTGCGCCTGCGCTTTTTCGATATTCAGGCTGGCCACCCGCAGGTCGCGGTTATTGGCCAAGGCCAGGGTCTGCAACTGCGCCAGACGCGGATCGGTGAAAAACTGCTGCCATTGAATGTCCGCCGCCACCTGCCCTTTGGGCGTGCTGGCACCCGCCAGCCATTGCTCGGCCACCGGGGCTTGCGGACGCTCGTACTCAGGCGCCAGATTGATGCAGCCGCCCAGCAGTGCGAAAACGGCCAGCAGCGGCCAACGAAAGCGACTCATGCTTCACCTGTACGGTCAGTGGTGGGGGTCGACACGCGGCTGAAACGGCGGCGAATCAACACGAAGAACAGCGGCACAAAGAAGATTCCCAGCACCGTGGCGCTGAACATGCCGCCCAGCACGCCGGTGCCGATGGCTTGACGCCCGGCCGAACCTGCACCGGAACTCATGGCCAGCGGCAACACGCCAAACATAAAGGCCAGCGAGGTCATCAAAATCGGCCGCAGGCGCTGCCGTACCGCGATCAGCGTGGCGTCGATCAAACTGTTGCCCTGCTCTTGCAGGTGCTTGGCGAACTCGACGATCAGAATGGCGTTTTTCGCCGCCAGCCCCACGGTGGTCAACAGCCCCACCTGGAAGTACACGTCATTGCTCAAGCCGCTGAAGCGGGTGGCGAGCACCGCGCCCACCACGCCCAATGGCACCACCAGCATCACCGAAAACGGCACCGACCAGCTCTCGTACAACGCCGCCAGGCACAGGAACACAAACAGCACCGAAATCGCATACAGCAACGGCGCTTGCGAGCCAGACAGACGCAGTTGATAGGACTGCCCCGTCCATTCGTAGCTGATGCCTTCAGGCAGTTGCTTGATGATCGACTCCACAGCGTCCATCGCCACCCCGGAACTCACTCCCGGTGCCGGATCACCCACCACTTCCAGCGACGAACTGCCGTTGTAGCGCTCCAGCAGCGGCGAACCCGAGGTCCATGAGCTGCTGGCGAACGAGGAGAACGGCACCATTTCGTCATTGCTGTTGCGCACAAACCAATGATCAAGGTCGTCAGCCTGCATCCGCGACGACGCCTGCCCCTGCACATAGACCTTTTTCACCCGGCCCTGATTGAGGAAGTCATTGACGTAACTGCCGCCCAACGCCGTGGATAACGTGGTGTTGATGTCGCTGGTGGTCAGGCTCAGCGCCCCGGCCTTGCGGTCATCAATCGTCACCTTGAGCTGCGGCGTGTCGTCCAGACCGTTGCTGCGCACGCCTTGCAGGCGCGGGTCTTGCTTGGCCAGCTCGATCAATTGTTCACGCGCCGCCACCAGCGCTTCATGACCCAGCCCGGCGACGTCCTTGAGTTGCAAATCAAACCCCGAGCTTTGCCCCAATCCGCGCACGGCTGGCGGCTGCATGACAAACACATCGGCATCGCCGATGCTCGACAGCGCCTGCGTGGCGCGCTGGGCGATCGACGCTGAATCCTGCCCGGCGCCGGTGCGCTCGCTCCAGTCCTTGAGACGGATAAACGCCCGCGCCGAGTTCTGGCTATTGCCACCCATGCCCATGCCGGAAATGCTGATCATGGCCTCGACTTCCGGCTGTTGCAGGATGTAGCTCTCGAACTGTTTGAGCACCGCCTGGGTGCGGTCATCGGTGGCGCCTACCGGCAATTGCATCTGCGCCATGAGGATGCCCTGATCTTCATCGGGCAGGAACGAGGTGGGCAGTTTGGTGTAACCCACCGCCATCGCGGCAACCACCAACACGTACACCATCAGGCTGCGGCCACTGCGCTGCAAAATCTTGCCGACTACCCGTTGATACGCCTGGGCGCCGCGTTCAAAGGTGCGATTGAACCAGCCGAAGAAGCCGGTCTGCGGGCCGTGCCCGTTTGGGTCAACCGGCTTGAGCAAGGTCGCACACAGGGCAGGTGTCAGGGTCATGGCCACCAGCACCGAGAGCACCATCGCCGACACAATCGTCACCGAAAACTGGCGGTAGATAATCCCGGTTGAACCGCTGAAAAACGCCATGGGGATAAACACCGCGCTCAGCACCAGGGCGATGCCGATCAAGGCGCTGGTGATTTCATCCATCGACTGGCGCGTTGCCTCCAGCGGCGACAGGCCCTTCTCGCTCATCACCCGCTCGACGTTTTCCACCACCACAATGGCGTCATCCACTAGCAAGCCAATGGCCAATACCATGGCAAACATGGTCAGGGTGTTGATCGAGTAACCAAACATCGCCAGCACGCCAAAGGTGCCCAGCAGCACCACCGGCACGGTGATGGCGGGGATCAGCGTGGCGCGAAAATTCTGCAGGAACAGGAACATGATCAGCACCACCAGCACGATGGCCTCGCCCAGGGACTTGACCACTTCTTCGATGGACAGGCTGACAAACGGCGTGGTGTCGTAGGCGATCACGTTTTTGAGCTGCATTTCGCTCGGGTAGTACGGTTCCAGTTCGGCGAGCTTGGCCTTGACCGCCTCACCGACTTCCAGCGCATTGGCGCCGGTGGCCAGTTGCACGCCCATGGCGGCGGACGGTTTGCCATTAAGGGCCGAGTTGACGTCATAGCTGTCACTGCCCAGCTCCACCGTGGCCACTTCGCCGAGCAACACCACGGCACCGGCGCTGTTGGACTTGACCACCACATTGCGAAATTCTTCGGCGGTTTGCAGCTTGCTGCGCGCGGTGATGGTGGCATTGAGTTGCTGGCTGGCCACGGCGGGCAAGGCGCCCAACTGCCCGGCCGACACTTCGGTGTTTTGCGCCTCCAGGGCGGTGGTCACGTCAGAAGGCATAAGGGAATATTTTTGCAGCAGCGCCGGGTCCAGCCAGATGCGCATGGCGTAGCCCGAGCCCATGGCTTTGACTTCACCGACGCCGTCGATGCGGCTGATGGAGTCGAGCAAGGTGCTGGAGATGTAATCGCCAATCTGCGTGCCGGTTACGCTCGGGTTATCCGAGGCCAGCGCGGCAATCATCAAGAAATCCGAGCCGCCCTTGGTCACGGTCAGGCCTTCGCTCTGCACCGAGCTGGGCAGGCGCGATTCCACTTGCTGGAGCTTGTTTTGCACCTGCATCTGCGCCACGTCGGGATCCGTGCCGGCCTCAAAGGTGAGGTTGATACTGGCGCTGCCCGCCGAACTGCTGGAGGCCGACATATAGGTCAGCTTGTCGATACCGGTCATTTGCTGCTCGATCACCTGGGTCACCGAGTCCTCCACCGTCTTGGCCGATGCGCCGGTGTAGGTGGCGGCAATTTTCACGGTGGGCGGTGCAATGTCCGGGTACTGTTCAAGGGGCAATTGGGTGATCGACAGCGCGCCCGCGAGCATGATCACGATGGCGATCACCCAGGCAAAAATCGGCCGATCAATAAAGAAACGCGCCATGTTCAACCCTCCCGGGCAATTGCAGTGGGTGCCGCACGGGTCGGCAGCGAACGGGTTTCGCTGTTTTGCGCCAGCACCTCGTTGCCCACCCGGACTTTCTGCCCGCCCTCGACAATCACCTGATCACCGGCATTCAAACCGGCAGTGACCCACCATTGATTGCCCACGGCACGGTCAATGGTCAGCACGCGCTGTTCGACCTTGCCCTCGACCACCACCAGCACCGAGGTCACGCCGCTGGCGCTGCGGGTGACGGCTTTTTGCGGGATCAAAATCGCCCTGTCGTCGGTGGCCTGATCGAGCACGGCGCGTACATACATACCCGGCAATAACAGGTGATCGGGGTTGGGGAAGACAGCGCGCAGGGTCACGGTGCCGGTGCCTTCAGTGACGGTGACGCCGCTGAACTTGAGGCTGCCGGCGTGATTGTAGGTGCTGCCGTCATCGAGTTTGAGCAACACCGGGGTTTCGCCCTGGCCATTGTTTTGCAGGGTGCCGCTGGCCAGGTCGCGTTTCAGGCGCAGTAACTCGCTGGTCGACTGGGTGACGTCGACATAGATCGGGTCCAGTTGCTGCACGGTGGTCAGCGCGGTGTCCTGGCTGGCCACCACCAAGGCGCCGGGGGTCACGGTGGAGGTTTCGATGCGGCCACTGAGCGGCGAACTGATGCGCGTGTAAGCCAGATTGATGCGCGCGGTTTCGACGTCGGCCAAGGCCACTTGCAGGTCGGCCTCGGCCGTTTGCAGGCTGACCTGCGCGTCTTCATTATCTTGCTGGCTGATGGCGTCTATTTTCGCCAGTTGCGCGTCGCGCCGGGCCGTGGCCTGAGCCGATTTGACGGTGGCGCGGGCCTTGGCGGCGGTGGCCTGCATCTGGGCAAAGGCGGCCTTGTATGGCGCCGCATCAATTTGATACAGCGCCTCGCCGGCCTTGACCTCGGCCCCTTCGACGAACAGGCGCTGCTGCACAATGCCGCTGACCTGAGGACGGATCTGCGCAACCATAAATGCCTGGGTGCGACCGGCCAGCTCGGTGGTCAATGCCTGACGCTGCGGTTGCACAGTGAGCACCGAAACCTTGGGTTTTTCGGCAACGGGCGCGGAGTCACCGGCCGAGCATCCGCTCAACACAACGAGAACCAGCAAAGACACAATAACAGCGGCAGTTACCAGGGATTTGGTAAACAGTTTGATCGACATGGCGGCCTCTACAAGACAGTTGGCTGATGTCATGGTGCGAGGCAAATGTGCAGGAAAATTGAAGATTGCCCGCAAGCCTTGAATCTTCCCCGGCGCAGGGCCTAAATGAGCAGGCCATTTCGCCAGTAAGCCGAGCCGATGAAACTGAGTATCTCCACCAAGCTGTTTATCGCCGTCCTGGCCAGCGTGCTGTTCGTGATTCTGAGCATGGGCCTGGCCACGAGCTGGAGTTTCACCCGGGGCTTTCTCGGCTACCTCAATGAACAGGCGCTGGAGCGCATGGAATCCGTGCAGCCGCGTATGGTTAGCGCCTGGCAGCGCGAAGGCAGTTGGGATTTTTTGCGACACAATCCAGAGCGCTGGTTTCAACTTATGCGGCCAGACGCAGGGGATGAACCCAAACGCGGCGACCTTAAAAACCCGTTGCCCTCGGACCTGACCGGCGCGCTGTTTCGCATTGCCCTGCTCGACCAGGATAAAAAGCGCGTCACCGGCTACCCCTCCATCGGCGACGATGCTCTGCTGCGGCCAATTGAAGTCAATGGCAAAACCGTCGGCTGGCTGGCCGTGACCCCGTTCCAGAGCGTGACCGAGGCCGGTGGCGAGCGTTTCCAGCAATACCAGTTGCAAACCAGTCTGGGCATGGGCGTGCTCTCGCTGCTGCTGGCCATGCTGATTGCCTGGTGGATCGCCCGCACCCTGCTCGACCCGGTCAAGCGCGTGGCTGCGGCCACCCACAAACTGGCCACCGGGGAATACAGCAACCGGGTAGCCGTATCGTCCAATGACGAAGTCGGCCAGCTGGCCCGCGACTTCAATCAACTGGCCTACACCCTTGAGCGCAACGAAAAAATGCGCCGCGAATTTATGGCCGATGTCTCCCACGAACTGCGCACGCCGTTGTCGATCCTGCGCGGCGAACTGGAGGCCATCGAGGACGGTGTACGCACCCTCGACCACAGTTCGATGAAGTCACTGCAAGGCGAAGTCGGCATGCTCAGCAAACTGGTGGACGACCTGTATGAGCTGTCACTGGCCGATGTCGGTGCCCTGACCTACCGCAAAAGCCAATGCGACCTCAACGACCTGCTGCAGACCTCGGTGGCCATGTATCAGGAACGCTGCAATGCGGCCGGCCTGCGGGTTGAGCTGCGCCTGCCATCCTGCGCCCTGCTGCTGGAAGCCGATGCCAAGCGCCTGCAACAGCTATTCGGCAACCTGCTGGAAAACGCCGTGCGCTACACCGATGCCGGCGGCATGCTGCTGATCAGCGCCTCCATTGAAGATGAGCACATACTGGTCAGCTTTATGGACTCCGGCCCCGGAGTCGACCCGCAGCAACTGCCGCGGCTGTTCGAGCGCTTCTACCGCGGCGAAGCCTCGCGCAATCGCGCCAGTGGTGGCGCCGGCCTGGGACTGGTGATCTGTCACAGCATCGTACTGGCCCATGGCGGCAGCCTCACGGCCGACCACTCACCCCTGGGCGGCCTCTGGCTCAGCCTGCGCTTGCCACGCAAGGTGTAAAGCATGGACACCATTCTGATCGTTGAAGATGAGCCTAAACTGGCCGCATTGATGCATGACTACCTGACCCTCGCCGGTTACGCCGTGCATTGCCTGGACAACGGCCTGGACGTGGTGCCGTGGGTACGCAGCCATGCGCCACGGCTAATCCTGCTGGACCTGATGCTGCCCGGTCGCGACGGCCTGGAAATCTGCAAGGAGCTGCGGGATTTCAGCGCAATCCCGGTCATCATGATCACCGCTCGCGTAGAAGAAGTGGACCGCCTGCTGGGGCTGGATCTGGGCGCTGACGACTATATCTGCAAGCCGTTCAGCCCGCGTGAAGTGGTGGCCCGGGTCAAGGCCATCCTGCGCCGCAGCCCGCAGTTCGAGCAGGTGGCCCGGGCCCGCCTGCAGATCGACGAAGCGCAGTATCGCGCCTCGTTCGATGGCGTGGCGCTGGACCTGACCCCGGTTGAACTGCGCCTGCTCAACACCTTCGCCCGCGCCCCGGGGCGGGTATTTTCCCGTGACCAGTTGCTGGACAAACTCTACTCCGACCATCGCGTGGTCACTGACCGCACGGTGGACAGCCATATCCGCAACCTGCGGCGCAAACTGGCCCAGGCCAGCCCCGGGCAAGACCCGATCCAGTCGTTGTATGGCGTGGGCTACAAGCTGGAGTTGTAATGCCAGCGCCCACAATAAAGCGACTCACCCGATCAGCGCTGACCACCGTGCTGACCACCACCACCATGACCGCCACCACCGCCACCGCCACCGCCGCCTGGCGGCATAAACATCCAGCAGCCTGACAAGGCCGATACCGCCACCGCTACAACCATCGCTTTAACAACAGACTTCAATTTCATGACCGAACGCTCATTTTCAACAGGGACAAAACGCCGCCCTTATACCAGTGCGAGCAAGGCTCGAAGCCAAGATTTACCCAACTTTACAGTCCTTGCACAACTGCCAAGCACCTGTAGCCGCTGTCGAGCGGAGCGAGGCTGCGACGAGCATCGGGTGATTGTCAGCTACCCATTGAATATTCTGTAAAGGAACCGGCCTCAGGGGCTATCGAGCAATCCGTCATTGGCGAGGGGTTCAGGATTGCCCCCCTCGCACTCCGGTTTCAATTGAAACTTTTCAACCCCAGATGCCCACGCAAGGTCGGGTGTTCATAGGCGCTGCGCAGGTAACCGCGGCGTTGCAGGATCGGCACCACCGATTCGGTGAACTCGGTGAAAGTGCCGGGCAGGTAGGCAGGCGACACCACATAACCGTCGCAGGCACCCAACTCCAGCCAGTCGATCAATTGCTGCGCCACGCTCTCTGCGGTCCCCGCCAATTGCGGCACGCGGATACTGGCGGCCATGATCGCGCCGTATTCGCCCAGAGTAATGTCACGCTCCAGACGCAACTTTTGCGCGATCACGTCGGGGGTGGCCGAGTGCCGGGCGATATCCAGCAGGCGGGTGTCCAGCGGGAATTGGGTAAAGTCGAAATTGGACTGGGTCGACAGGGTGATAACCCCCAGTTCAGGGTTGGCCAATGCATTGTGCTCATCGCGCTTTTTGATCGCTTCAGCTTCAGTGCCGCCAATAAATGGCATGACCGCCGTGAGGATTTTGCAGTCATCCGGGTTGCGGCCAATGGCGCGCATTTGCTGGTGGATATCCTGGCGGAATTCGAGCATGCGCTCTACCCGGCTGTTGATGCTGAAAATTACTTCAGCCCAGCGTGAACCAAACTGGCGACCCCGCCCCGAGGCTCCGGCCTGGATCAGCACCGGCTGGCCCTGTGGCACTCGCGGAATATTGAGCGGGCCTTCGCAGTCGAAGTAGGTGCCGCTGTGCTTGAAGGCATCGATCTTGCTCGGGTCGGCGAGGATGCCGCGCACCTTGTCCAGCACCAGCGCATCCGGCTGCCAGCTGTTCCACAGTTTGAGCACCAGTTCGACAAACTCATCGGCGCGGGCGTAGCGCTGATCGTGGGCCAGGTGCTGGGCATGGCCGAACAGGCGCGCTTCGCTGTCGTTCATCGAGGTCACGATATTCCAGGCGCTGCGACCTCTGGAGATATGGTCCAGGGAGGCGATGGCCCGCGCCACATGGGGCGGTTGGTAGTAGGTGGTAGAGCGTGTCAGCCCCAGGCCAATATGCTTGGTGTGACCGGCCAGCAAGCTGAGAATCGGTAGCGGATCGAGCCGCGCCGCATCCTGCGCACCCAACTCGAAGGAACGCGCCCGGGATTGCCCGGCCTGATCGCCGACCGCCAGGCGATCAGCGAAAAACAACAGGTCAAAACAACCCTCTTCCAGGGTCTTGGCTATTTCGATGTAGTAGTCGGGGTCGAGAAAGTGGCTATGGGTTTGCGGGTGACGCCACACCGCGTGGCTATGTACCACGGGGCCCGAAAGCATAAACCCCGCCAGTGCCATTTGCTTGGCCATAAGGTTTTCCTTGGTTGTCAGAGTGCGCGGTCAAACATGGGAGTGACGTCGTACGGCTTTTTCAGCAGTTTGGCGTCGTATAGAAAGTCAGAAGTGGCCTGGGCTTCGCTGACAATGGTGGGCGAGATCGGCAACACGGTAATGGCGTCACGCTTGAACCAGGCCTTGGCGATTTCCGGGGAGGACTGGTTGGCCTTGGACCAGGCGGCAGCGTATTCATCAACATGGCTTTGGCTCCACTCCCGGGCGCGGGTCAGGCGCGCAACAAAGTCCTTGATGATCTCGCCCTTTTGCGCCAGCACCGGCTCATAGGCAACCACATAAGTCGGTGCACTCATCAGCCCCTTGGCGTTGCGGATCAGGGTGCTGCCTTCTTTTTCCTGCAGCGACACATAGGGTTCCCACGTGCCGAAGGCATCAATGTCGCCCTGGCTCAAGGCCATGCTGGCTTCCGCCGGCAACAGGAACTTGTAGTTCACGCTGTCACGTGGCACGCCCGCTTCGTCCAGGGCCTTGAACATCATCTGCTGGCTCCAGGAGCCGTTCCAGATCGCCACGGTTTTGCCTTTGAGATCCGCCACCGAATGGATGCCCGGGCGGGCCACAATGCCGACACCGTTAAGGCTGGTCTGGGTGCTGGCCACGACTTTGACCGGGGCACCGTTGGCCGCCAGGCTGATCACCGGGGTATCGCCCACCACGCCAATATCCAGGGCGCCGCTGGCGACGGCCGAGGCTACCGGCGAACCGGTATTGAAGCGCTTGAAATCGATGGTATAGGGCAAATCTTTAAGCTCACCCGAGAGTTCGAGAACAATGCGGTTGGAGAAGAACTGATCGCCCACCACCAGGGTCTGCGGGGTAGCGGCGCAGGCGGGAGTGCCATGCAGCACCAAAGAGGCCAGACCCAACAGGCCGAGCAATTTTTGACGTGTTGTCATTAAGGATTCCTACAGAGTTAACAGCTGAATCAACCATCTGTAGGCATGCAGTCTGGCTTTGAGAAAAGAGGCTTTTTGAGTCGCCAAGCGTGGCGTTTTTAGAAGCTAGCGCAATAAAGACATAAGCAACCAATACTTTTAAGGCATATCCATAGAACCCTGTCCGGGTATTTGGTTAGCTGTTTTTGGTATTAAGCATTTGACCAATCTAGTATTAGGGTGGCTTCACCAGACCACTGGGCCTAACCGTATTTACTTCACTCATTTCAGCGCCAGCGCGCCTTTGAGCGCAGGCCCGGCAAGGTCAGACTGCATGCCTAATCCACAACTTGATATCTGGGGCAGCGCCCCAAGCGCCCGTTACGAACAACTGGCCGCTCCCTTTCGCCCGCTGCTTGCAGAGATTGGCGCGCAAGCCGCCGAAGCTGACGGCTCGCGCAGCCACCTGGGCAAGGTTATCCAGCAACTGAACGCCCTGGGCTTGCCGCGCTGGCGTCTGCCGACCAGCTATGGCGGTCAGGACGCCACGCTGGTTGAGTTGCTCGCCCTGTTGACCGAATTGTCCGCAGCCGACTCCAACATCACCCAGGCCTTGCGCGGGCATTTTGGGTTCTGCGAAGAAGTGCTGGTCTCGAAAAATCTCGACTGGCAGGCCCGCTGGCTGGACACACTCAGCCAGGGCGTTTTACTGTCGCCGGGCAGTACCGAGGTGGGCACCCAGACCCGTGGCGAATTCGAAACCCGCATCCACCGGGCTGAAGACGGCTCGCTGCGTATCAGCGGGAAAAAGTTCTACACCACCGGCGCCCTTTACAGTGACCTGATCAACACCATCGGCACCGGTGACGATGGCACGTTGTACAGCGTAGTGGTCGATCTCAAGGCCCCCGGCGTACAAATCATTGATGACTGGAACGGCTTTGGTCAGCGCCTGACGGCCAGCGGCACCTGCATTTTCGACAACGTGCGGGTGAACGATGAACCCCGTGCCACCGACCAGCGTTTTGCCTATGGCCAATCGTTCTTCCAGATCTACCACCTGAGCACCCTGGCCGGTATTGCCCGCCGCGCCGCCTTGAGTGGTGCCGACGAACTGCACAGCCGCTCCAGAACCTTCTCTACGGGCAATGCCGACAGCGCCGCGCAGGACGTGCAATTGCTGCAAGTGATTGGCGAGGTGGCCAGCCAGGCCTATGCGGCACAGGCCATTGCCCGGTACGCGGCGCAGCGCCTGGAAAGCACCGCGCAATACACCATTGCCAGTGAGCAGCCGCTGACCCATGAAGACCCGCAGGTGGCACTGGCCGAACTGGAAGTGTGCCTGGCGGTCAACCCCGTGGTAGACGCCACCCTGGCCGCGACTACGGCGCTGTTCGATGCCCTGGGCGCCAGTGCCACCGCCAGCAACAAGGCGCTGGACCGCCTGTGGCGCAACGCCCGCACCCTGGCCAACCACAACCCCCGGGTCTACAAGTCACGCATTGTCGGCAACTACCTGGTCAACGGCCTGGTGCCCCCTTCGCAGTGGCGGGTGGGGGTGGCCAAGGGCTGATTATTGCGCAGGCGCGGTTTTCAGCTCATTGCCACCCTTAACGGTAATGAGTTGGCCTGCGCTCGCCAGATAAAACCCGGGCAACTTGTAAACGCTCATCAAACAACTGTCGTGCAAAACAAATACAGAATGAGCCGCTGGTTTTTCCGACTACAAATCCTCTAACAGTCTGGAAGTTGACGCTTTCAGCCAGCTTGAGCATAACTTCGTCGCCCATTTAGGCAATTGCGATGTACACCCGTACGTGTACGCTCAACCCACTGCGATGAAGATAAAAACATGAGCACTCTTGTTAAAATCCTGGCGGGGTCAATCCTCGCTGTATCTATAGGTAGCGCGTTCGCAGCAACTGACACCGGTATTGAACACAACACCCGGAACTTCCTTAATGCATTGAATTCCAGTGGCGGCACGCCCATCGAGAAGCTCTCGCCTGAAAATGCGCGTGCGGTGCTGGCGAGTGCCCAGTCGGGGGTAGAGCTGACCCTGCCCAAAGCCGATATCAGCCAAAAGACCATTTCCGTCGAGGGTCAGGATATCAACCTGACCATCGTGCGCCCGGCAGGCGTGAAAGGCATCTTGCCCGTGTTCATGTACTTCCACGGTGGCGGCTGGGTGCTGGGAGACTACCCGACCCACGAGCGCCTGATACGCGACCTGGTCGCGGGTTCCGGGGCAGTGGCGGTGTATGTTGACTACACCCCCTCCCCCGAAGCCAGGTACCCGACAGCCATCAACCAGGCCTACGCGGCAACCCAGTGGGTGGCCGAGCACGGCAGCGAAATCAATGTAGACGGCAAACGCCTGGCCGTTGCAGGCAACAGCGTGGGCGGCAATATGGCCGCTGTGGTCAGCCTGATGGCCAAAGACAAAGGCACACCGGCGATCAAATACCAGGTGCTGCTATGGCCAGTGACTGATGCCAACTTTGATACCGGATCCTACAAGCAATTTGCCGAGGGCCACTTTCTCACCCGCAACATGATGAAGTGGTTCTGGGACAACTACACCACCGACCCCAAGCAACGTGCCGACCTCTACGCCTCGCCACTTCGCGCATCGGTGGATCAGTTGAAGGGGTTGCCACCTGCACTGGTACAAACCGCCAGTGCCGATGTACTGCGTGACGAAGGCGAAGCCTACGCCCGCAAGCTGGATCAGGCAGGAGTACCGGTCACTGCGGTTCGCTATAACGGCATGATTCACGACTTTGGTCTTTTGAACGTGGTCAGCCAGGTGCCTGCAGTACGCTCTGCCATGTTGCAAGCCTCGCAAGAACTCAAGGCACATTTGCAGTAACGCTGAATGCTGGCAATGGCATGAGCGGGCAACCAACCCCATCAGCGCTCACCAAAAGTCCGTCTCGATCAGCCGGGCTTTTATAACCCATAAACAAATTGTTAATTGTCCAGAGCCGCTCCCCCGCAGAACATGGCTGCCTGTCACGTCAATTCAGCACAAGGGAACCCTGCTCCATGCATAAGCACACTCGCGCACCGCAGCGCACTGCAATCCACCGCCTGGGCCTGCGCACGGCAGCGGCTGTCGCCATTACCCTGGCTGGCCTGAGCGGTGCCCAGGCCGCCACCTCCACTACCGACACCATCAAGGCCTACAAATTGTGTACGGGTGCGGACAACGCCTCCCATGTTCTGCAAGGCCGTATCGACCAGAACATGCGCAACGACGTGACCGCCATCCATTTCAAGCAAAGCCCGGCGCATGCTTCCTATGACTGGCACAACGACCCGGAGCCGCAGTACGTCATCACGTTGTCGGGCACGCTGGCATTCGCGACCCGCAATGGCGAGAAATTCACCCTGCATCCGGGCGAAGTGCTGATCGCCGAAGACAACACCGGTACGGGGCATCGCTGGAGCATGGTCGATGACCAGCCCTGGCGCCGCGGCTACGTGGTGCTTAAACCCTCAGCCAAGGACTCGTTTATCCCCGACGACCCGGATGCTGCCAAGGTGTGTAGCGGTTCGTAGCAGCGAGCGAAAGGCTATTTGAAAAAATGGCTGGGGGTTTTGCCGAACTGCTTTTTGAACATGTTGGTGAACGCACTCGGACTTTCATACCCCAGTGAAAACGCCACATCGATAATCTTCTCCCCCACCGCCATGCGCTCAACCGCCAGCAGCAAACGCGCCTGCTGGCGCCACTGGCCGAAGGTCATGCCGGTCTCCTTGCGAAACAGGCGCTGGATGGTTTTTTCGTCGAGGCCCAGATGGGTACTCCAGTCAGCCAGCGTCGAACTGTCGGCGGGATTTTTTTGCAACCTGAGGCAAATATCGTTGATGCGATGATCGGCTGGCCGGGGCAGATGCAAGGGTAATGCGGGCAGTAGAGCCAACTCGTCCAGAATCAGCTGCATCACCCGACCTTCGCGGGTGTGCGCGGTATATGGCAGCTTCAGGCCCACGGCAACCTTGATCAACTCGCTCAACAGCGGCGAGATGCTCACGGCCCTTATCTCGGCAGGCAGGTCCACAAGTGCATCGGGTCGCACAAACACACTGCGCATTTTCAGCGGCCCCACACAGCGGATCGAATGAACCCTGCCGCTGGGCATCCACACCCCCCGATTGGAGGGAACGGTCCACTGGCTCGACTCGCTGTAAACCACCATGACACCTGCAATGGCATACAGCAGTTGATGCTTCTCATGAGTATGGGCCGGGATGATCCAGTCCTGGGGATAATCGGTCGCGCTGCCGATCACCGTCCAGTTGCTCCGATCGATCTCCAGCAAAAAATCATTGAGTGGTTTGATCGCGACGCCCCTTTTGCGATGGTTTGCTCCCTTATACAGCGAGACAGGCATGCAGGCGAATTCTAGGATAGCGTCGAGCATTGAGCTCGCACCCCTATCGCCCCGGAAGATTTGCCATGTCTACAACAACCGCATCCCCGGCCTCTGCGTCTGCGTCTGCGTCTGCGTCAGCCTCAGTTGCCCAACAAGCGAGCCCGCTGGTCATGAAGGTGATCGGCGCCTGCGCGCTGGCACATTTGATCAACGACCTGATCCAGGCCGTGCTTCCCTCGATCTATCCCATGCTCAAGGCCAACTATGGGCTCAGCTTTACCCAGGTGGGGCTGATTACCTTGACCTTCCAGCTGACAGCCTCCCTGCTGCAACCCTGGGTGGGTTATCACACCGATCGCCACCCCAAACCCTGGCTGCTGCCGGCGGGCATGGTGTGCACCTTGATCGGCATCCTGCTGCTGGCCTTTGCCGCCAGCTTTGCGTCGATCCTGGTGGCCTCCGCCCTTGTCGGCATCGGCTCATCGACCTTCCACCCCGAGGCCTCCCGTGTGGCGCGACTGGCGTCAGGCGGGCGCTATGGCCTGGCCCAGTCAACCTTCCAGGTCGGCGGCAACGCCGGTAGCGCATTCGGCCCGCTGCTGGCTGCGGCCATCGTGATCCCTTATGGCCAGGGGCATGTCGCCTGGTTTGGCCTGTTTGCCGCCTTCGCCATCTTCGTGCTGTACGGCTTGAGCCGCTGGTATCGCAACCACCTGGCCCTGTTCAAGCTTAAACAGGGCAGCCAGGCGAGCCACGGCCTGTCCAAGGGACGAGTAACGTTTGCACTGGTGGTGCTCGCAATGCTGGTGTTCTCCAAATACTTCTACATGACCAGCTTTACCAGTTATTTCACGTTCTACCTTATCGAGAAATTTCACCTGTCAGTGGCCAGCTCTCAACTTTACCTGTTCTTGTTCCTCGGCTCAGTGGCAGCAGGTACCTTCTTTGGTGGCCCGATTGGCGACAGGATCGGGCGCAAAAAAGTCATCTGGTTCTCGATCCTGGGGGCAGCCCCTTTTACACTGGCCTTGCCTTATGTGGACCTGTTCTGGACAGGCGTATTGAGCATGGTTATTGGATTTATTCTGGCGTCGGCGTTCTCTGCCATCGTCGTCTATGCCCAGGAACTGGTACCCGGTAACGTCGGCATGATTGCCGGTGTGTTCTTCGGCTTGATGTTCGGTTTTGGCGGGATTGGCGCCGCGTTGCTGGGGCATCTGGCGGACATCCAGGGCATCGAGTATGTGTATGGACTCTGTTCCTACCTGCCGCTGCTGGGGGTATTGACCATCTTGCTGCCGAATACCAAAGGGGTTTAAGGGAGGGCCGCGCTGGGAAATCACTACCAGCCTGACGCAACGCATGCAATTAATGGGAGTCACGCAAGAGCTCGGGTTGGGCTCTTGGTGTTCCCGGAGTTAACTCTCAAAGGCTAAGAACCTGCCCCAAGCCTCAACGAACTCAGTAGCCGGTTGGACACCATCAAACCCTTGCCCTCGGGCCAACTCCAGTTGCGCCTGAGCTATTTCATCACCCGTAGCGTCCTTGCTTTACATATCTGCTGCGAGGGTAGTGGCTGCTTGTCCATACTCAACCAAACCAGGCGGCAGATGGTTCAAGAAGTTGTATTGCGTCAGGTTCTGCGCAATCCATTTGCCTTTCTCAAGCTTGCTGGCGTCCACATCATGTTGAGCGGCAGCCGCCAGCACACCAACGATCTGCGAACTCATGGTCAGCAGTTTTTCATCACCATTGACCAAGTCATTCAAGTGACCAACCAGCGCTTCGTTGACACCGCCCGCCAAAGCCCCGGTTTTGAAGTCTCCCCCCATGGTTTCAGCCAGCAAGCCTCCGACCATGGGTTTACCGGTCGTCAACGTGACATTCGGGGTGTTGATAAAACCGCAGCCATTACAGGTAATACCGTACGGGTTGGCCACGATCACCCTGGCCGACTGACGACAATGTTTTCGGCCTGCACAAGCAAAGGTTGCCAGAACATCGTGTTGGCCAAAATAAGGGCCAGGCCACGTTTGGGTACTCCCAAAAAGGATTCCCAGGGCTGAAGGGTTGCTGAAGGCTGGCGGGCCAAAAAGGCTAAATGTCGATCATCCATGTCTGTTTCTCAATACAACACAGCGTTGAATTAAAGAAAGAAATCCATACGGAAGTAGATCGGCGCTTCACGCTCGGTGAGCACATCCGGTCGCTCCAGGGAATGAGCCAGGGTCACACTGGCGCTGAGGTTGCGGCCCCGGGCAAACAACTCCAGCGAATTGCTGGAGACCCGGCCATGTACCTCGCGGTTGTAACGCCCGTGGCGAATCACGCCCTGGTCGTAGCCAAGGCTGGTGCCGTAATCGGTAAATACCGGGCGCAGCCAGCCCCACGTCACCGGACGCCACCAGCGCAGGTCATTGCGCCAGTAACCTCCGCTGTCGCCGGACAGTTGCTGGTCCTTGTATCCCCGTACCGAGGCTGTACCGCCCAGGCTTAAGCGTTGTGGACTAAACAGCACATCCTCACTGCGTTGGCCGGTGGCCATACTGGTAAAGCTGAAGGACTCACCCCACAGCTTGAAAGGTTGTAAATAGCTGATGGTCGCGGTGTATTTGCGGTAGCGGGCCTCTGGCATGCCCCGCTCGGGGCTGTGCTCCCCCTGGGCATCGAAGGCGCCGATACCGTTTTGCATACCGACATCGAGGTTGACGAAGGAACTCGCGATACGTCGACCGTGGTTGATGCCAACCTGGAATTCGCTAAGACGGTGGCTGCTGTTGCGCAGTCGTGAATCGCTTAAGTGGTTATTGGAACGCATATGCGCCAGACCGGTGTTGAGGGAGGTTTTACTCATCGCGTCGCGATGGACCACCCGCTCGGCACGCAGTTGATGGTTTGCACTGTCCCCGGTTTGTTTGAAATCAAACGTATTGGCCTGGCCAACCGAGCGATAATCGCTTTGGCTGTAGGTATAAGCGAAGTTCCACCAGCCCCACGGCAGGTTGTAGTAGAAGCTCGCATTTTTCGACGTTTTCCGGTGGTCGCTGATTGCATCGTGGCCCCCACGCAGCACCAATTGATCGGCCAGACCCAGCGGGCTGTCCCACTCAAACCCCGTGCCCCACTGCTGTTCACCGGTACTTTTCTGACCGTCGTTAGTACGCGACAAGCCGACACGCCAGGGCTTTTGCGGCGCGTTTTTGACCACTACCGCACTCCCCCCCACCTCACTGCCCGGTGCCAGTTCCATTTGTGCCTGGTTGGATGGCAAGCGGTTGAGCTGATCAATCGCCTGCTCGATTTCCCGCAAATCCAGCTGATTACCAGGCTGACCGGGAAAGCTCATGGCCAATTCGCGGCTGGATAGCTTGCTGTTGTCGTCGCCCTTGAAACTTTCAAGCTTGCCTTCAACCACCAGGACTTGCAGATGCCCTTGGGAAAGGTCCTGCTGCGGCAAGTAAGCACGACTGGTCACCAAACCCCTGTCGATATATCGGTTGGTGATGACCTTGAGTAGTTCATTGAGCTGGGACACGCCCAGACACTGGCCGATATAGGACTGGAACACCGATTCGCGCTCACTGGCGGACAGGCTGTCGGCGCCCTTGAGCTCGATTTCTTCTATAGGGAAACAGCGACTGTCGGCTGGCTGAGCTCGAGCCGTAGGAGAAATCTGTTTGCCGGGAAGCTCCTGAAGCTCCTCAAGCCGGCGCCGTTGCTCTTCGAGCAGACGTTCTTGACGATCGCGAATCAGATCCTGATCACCCGGCGTCGGTCCCGATTCAGCCACAGCGGAACTCACCCCGGCCAAACCAACCAGCAGAGACGAAAAGTAAAACCTTACAGCGAGGTGACATGCCGACATGTTTGCTCCATCCGTGGTTCGCAAACCTTGCTGTGTGAGCCAAAGCCTTTTGACAGGGGCAACTCGTAGGCAAATGCCTAGGAGCGCCCGTGGATGGCGTAAGTTTTAAGTCTCTCAGAGGGAAATGATTTAGGACGTTTCCTATACCAACGACGAAACCTCTCGCCAGGGAACTAGATTTTTCGAAGCAGGTAGATCTGGTAGTTGAGGGGATCCGCTTGCCCCCATGCGCAAAGCCAAATTATCAGAGCGCCCAAGAGCAATGCGTTGGCCTTATCGATAAGTGCCGATCCGTGGTTTATATCAACGGCCAACGGGGTGAGCAGATTAAAAATCCGCCGCTCTTTGAATATTTACTGCCGATCGCATACCGATAAACCACTCACGGACAGCATGATTAAAATCAGTCGCCTAATCATCTGCCGGGTAAAAAAGAGACTGCCCCGCCTGACCTCTGTACTTGGTGAGTGCTAAAAATGGGGGGATTACCCACCCTTCTGAACGAACGTTGGTCGCTGATCCTGAAATAAGCACTCAGACGCGCCGTCACAATGCCCTCACGATGCATCGGCGAATATCTCGCTCAACCAGTCGACAAATACCCGAACCCGTGGCGACATGTGCCGGTTCTGCGGGTAAAGCACAGAAACCGGCATCGGTGGCGGTGGCGTTTCAGCGAGAATTTTCTGCACCAGGCCTTGGGATATTTGCGTTTTCATCCGGTAATGCGGGCACTGGATGATGCCGAGCCCGGCAATTGCCGACGCCGCATAAATTTCTGCACCAAACACCGACAACGCCCCGTCAATGACCACTTCCTTGACTTGGCCATCGACCATGAACTCAAACGGAAACTGCCTGGCGGTGGTGCGCGAGACGTAATTCACGGCGCGGTGATGGCCCAGGTCGTCGAGGCTTTTCGGTACACCGTATTGGCGCAGATACCCCGGACTTGCACAGGTGATCTGTTCAAGGTTGGCCACACGCTTGCCAATCAATGCCGAATCGCCAAGGGTTCCGGCACGCAGGACACAGTCCACACCTTCGGTAATCAGGTCGACAAAGCGATCGGCCTCGCTGATGGACAACTCTATCTCCGGATACCGGGCCATAAACTGCGGCAACGCCGGGATAACGAAGTGTTTGGCCAAAGTGCCATGCAAATCTACGCGCAACTGGCCTTTGGGGGCCACGCCGCGAAATGCCAGCTCGGCCTCCTCCAGTTCCGCCAATAACTGCACACAACGCTGGTAGTACGCCTCGCCATCAAGCGTAGGGCGCACTTTTCGCGTACTGCGTTCCAGCAGACGCGTACCAAGCCAGGCCTCGAATTGATTCAGGGTATGGGTCAGCGTCGCCCGCGGCAGGTTCAAGTCATCGGCAGCTTTCGTGAAGCTGCTGCGCTCATAAATTCGCACAAAGGCTTTCATCGCCTTGACTTGATCCACGCTGAACGCCCTCTTTTTGATTGTTGGTATTTATTGAACAGTTAAGCCAACTTTCATGCATTTAACACCAAGAGTAAACATGTGAAATTAGCCTCGTCCCCAGCAAACACCCCCCACTGACACAAGGAATGACAGCCATGACGACTCACAATTTGAAAGTTGCCATTATCACTGGCGCCTCCCGCGGCATCGGCGCTGTTATTGCCAAACAACTGGCCACCGAAGGTTTCGCAGTCGCAATCAATTATGCCAACAGCGCCAACGAAGCCACGGCTCTGGTTGCCCAATTGCGTCAGGCCGGACACCAGGCCATCGCGATAAAGGCAGATGTTGCCAGTGCCGAAGATGTACGCCGCCTGTTTGATGAAACCGAAGCGCAACTGGGTAAAGTCGACGTGCTGGTCAACAATGCGGGCATCCTCAAAGTCATGCCGCTGGCGCAACACAGCGACGAGCTGTTCGATCAGAATTTCAATATCCACGCCCGCGGCACCTTCAACACGCTGCGTGAAGCCGCTACCCGCCTGAACAATGGCGGCCGGATCATCAACTTTTCCAGCAGTACCGTCGGCATGAACCTGCCGGGTTACGCCGTGTACATCGCCAGCAAAGCAGCGGTGGAATCCCTGACCCAAGTGTTCGCCAAGGAAATGCGCGGTCGCAACATCACCGTCAACGCCGTGGCACCTGGCCCGGTCGCCACCGATCTGTTCTTGCATGGCAAGAGCGAAGAGCAAATCCAGACCTTCGCCAAAATGCCTCCGCTGGAGCGCCTGGCTCAGCCAGAAGATATCTCTCGCGTGGTGTCCTTCCTCATCGGCCCTGATTCGGCCTGGGTGAACGGACAAATCCTGCGCGTCAACGGCGGCCTCGTCTGAACCGTCCTGCTTGAGACTCAGGGCAGGTGAACATGCTGCCAGCAATCGCAGCGGATGTTCACATTGCTCAGCGCAGTGACGGCAGGTTTTATCTGCTGATTTTGGAGAGGTCTTTATCTTGAAATCCGTCATTCTGATTACCGGTGCCTCCAGCGGGTTTGGCGCGCTCACCGCACGCGCCCTGGCCGACGCTGGCCATACCGTCTACGCCAGCATGCGTGAAACCCTGGGCCGCAACGCAGCGCAAGTACTCGAAGCACAGCGCTACGCGGACGAACACCGGGTTGACTTGCGCAGCGTTGAACTGGACGTCGCCTCAACCGAGTCGGTCCAGGCGGGCGTCGCGAAAATCATCGGCGATTGCGGCCAACTGGACGTGATCATCCACAATGCCGGGCACATGTCCTTTGGCCCCGCCGAAGCCTTTACGCCCGAGCAGTTCGCCCAGCTCTACGACATCAACGTATTGAGCACTCAACGCGTTAACCGAGCGGCCTTGCCGCAACTGCGCAAACAGGGACGGGGGCTGGTGCTGTGGGTTTCCTCCAGCAGTGCGCGCGGTGGCACCCCGCCGTATTTGGCTCCGTACTTTGCGGCCAAGGCGGCCATGGACTCGCTGGCAGTGTCCTACGCCAGCGAACTGACGCGTTGGGGGGTGGAGACGTCAATCATCGTGCCGGGTGCGTTCACCAAGGGCACCAACCACTTCACCCATTCCGGTTCCCCTGCAGACCAGGTTCGAGCCGCCGAATACAACGAAGGCCCTTACTCCGGTGTGCCGGATCAGGCACTCAAAGGTCTGGCAGCCCTGGAACCGGCTGACGCGGATGTCGGTGAAGTGGCCAAAGCCATCGTCGAAATCGTCGGAATGCCATTGGGTACCCGTCCATTTCGGTGTCATATCGATCCATCCCAGGACGGTGCCCAGGTCGTCAATGCCATGGCCGACCGGGTACGCGCTGAAATGCTTCGCCGCATAGGCCTGGAAGACCTGCTCAAGGTCGCTGCTCGCTGAGTCTGCCCTCGCGGCCCGAGGGGTACTTCGGCGACTAAGTGGAATACACACACTCCAGGTTTTACGCAAAGGCCAAAGCCCCCCGGCGACCTCCCACAAGACCGCCAATCACATAGGGCATGACTATGATGAACATCAACTTGAGCCACGGTACGGCTACCCTGCGCAGGCGCTTTCGAAATGCGGGCCTGAGCGTTTTGACCACTATGGGGTTTGCAGCGTGCGGCGATCATCGTACGCCCGATGCCATGCAGGAAATGACCATGAAACCTTCAATCACGTATCTACATTTACTACGCCACACGCCGTTTTTCACGTCGTTGACGACCGAACAACTGCGGTGGGTCATCGACCACTCAAACGAATGGGAAACCGAAGCCGGAGCGGTCATCGCCAAGAAGGACCAGGGTGGAGCATCGGCACCGGACACTTGGATCCTGCTCGATGGTGGATGGCAGGTTCATTACAACGGCCATACCTTCGCAAGCGGGCATGGTGATGCGGGCAAATGGTTCAATATGGGCGAAACACAAGGTGCGGACTGTGCGCTGATCACGACCGGGCACAGCTACATCATGCGCATTACCGAGGCCGACATGAACACAATGCTGGAACAAGGTTTTACGTTCGGGCCTCATCTTGAAGCCGGGCGAAGGTACTACCAGTCGATATTCACTACGAAGCAAGGGCTGAA
The DNA here is from genome assembly GCF_049896805.1 of Pseudomonas sp. TWR1-1-3. Classification (NCBI taxonomy): domain Bacteria; kingdom Pseudomonadati; phylum Pseudomonadota; class Gammaproteobacteria; order Pseudomonadales; family Pseudomonadaceae; genus Pseudomonas; species Pseudomonas sp. TWR1-1-3. Next base: position 165,019 of record NZ_JAFCUZ010000007.1, read on the forward strand.
CTGCCCCTGTGAAGTTGGGGATTTTGCAGCTGGTTTGGATTGAGGCTATGACTGAGGACGATGCTGGCAATCGAAGCTGCGGGTTGGCCCCACTCTTGAATGACCTGGGCTTTGAAAGATCTGGAATACGAACGTCATTTTGGCTGCATTAAATACCCGCTTAAAAGGCTAAAACTGCTGCCCACTTAAATCAAAGTGCACACCATGTCACAGCTTTGGGAGCTGGGTAGATGACGTGGATAGACGCACACGTTAAATTGAGTGTTGACGTATATTTTTACACCTTATATTCAGACTGATATATAAATCCGAACCAGTCATTTGAGCGTAGATCTTTTGAAGACTCCCCCCTTTATTTCGCTTGAATCCCCTGATCAACCGGAAGTGATTGCCCTCATTGAGGAGCTTGATGCTTACCAAGCCCCGCTTTACCCCGCAGAAAGTCATCACGGCATAAACATCGAAGCTCTTTCTTCGAAAAATGTGCTGTTCGCTGTTGGGCGTTCCAGTAACGGAGAGGCCGTGGCATGTGGAGCCTTGGTGGTGCACCCGACGCACGGCGAGCTGAAGCGGATGTTTACAAAACCAACATTCCGGGGACAAGGGCTGGCCAGTCGGCTTCTTACAACCCTAGAAAACGAAGCTCGAAAGGAGGGCTGCTTTCATTTAATGCTTGAAACCGGCTATCGACAACTGGAAGCAATTTCATTTTATGAGCGCAACGGATATCAGCGTCGAGGGCCATTCGGCGGGTATGAATATGATCCCAATAGTATATTTTTGGAAAAGCATCTCGAATCATAGCGTCCATATGCAGCTGTGCTGGCCGGACAGATATTGCTATAAGCGCAGCATTGAATTACTGCGGTGAAACCCTCAGCAATCATCGCCTGGGTTCGCGGAGGTGTCTTTACACACTTTGTGCCGAAAGCAGGCTCTCAAGCTATTTTTATTATCTTCAACATGCACCTGGCGGCCCATCGGCCCTGGCGAACCAAACCACGGACAGACCGAGCAGCGCCAGTATCAGCCGTGTTGGGGAAAAAGAGCTCGGCCCCGCCTGTTCCAGCAACAAGCCACCAGCAATGCCACCTCCGGCCACTGCCAGATTGAAGATGGCGACCAGCATCGACTGCGCTACATCGGCCCCGTCACCGGCGGTATCGGCAATGGCCGTCTGTAGTAACGAGGGAGCGCCACCAAACGTCAGCCCCAAGGTCGCAACGCTGAGGAGCACAAGAACCAAACTACAGATTTTACTTAAAGTATTAACTGTTACATATATATACGAGCCTACCTCTTTGAAATAGGTTATTCCCTATAGTACCCCGCGCAATGCGGTGCTCTCGCACTACTGACCTATTTCATGGATTACACAAATGCAGTTCCGAAAGAATATAAATTCGCTGCGAGCGCTCGCGGTCATTTCCGTTGTGTTGTTTCACTTCAAAATCGGAGGGTTCGGCGGGGGCTTTGCTGGAGTCGACATCTTCTTTGTTATCTCCGGTTTTCTGATGACCGGAATCATCGTCAACGGCCTCCACAATCAAAACTTCTCACTCTTGGGCTTTTACGCCTCCAGGGCACGGCGAATCATTCCGGCTTTGCTGACTCTGTGTGCAGCGTTGCTGATCTTCGGGTTTGTCTATTTTCCCCTCGATGACTACCGCGAGTTGATCAGGGCCATCAAGAGCAGCTTGTTGTAATGCATGACAAAGATCTGGAGAGCAAATGCCAAGGATTCAACAACGAAAAGTTTCTGGCATTGAAAAACTCACACCAGGGTGTACCCGTCGTTTTGTTCAGTAGAGCAGCCATGTACACCGATACGAGGAGAGGCAACAGTTACCGCGTGTACTTCCCGGGTAAGGAGCACCTCACGGGGCAGTCATTTGCCGATACATACGCCGCTGAGTACACCAAGGTTGTGTGTGCCATCGCAGAAAATCGTCCGGTGTATATCGTCAAACCGATCCCGGAAATGCCGTTCAACATCTACAAAGGCTTGAACCTGCATAAACGCATTTTCCAGTACTCATCGGACATCACCGTTTCACTGCAGGACTATGAGAGACGTAATCGCGTAGCCAACCACGCCATTGAAGTCGCGGCAAAGCAGTGCAATGCCAAGGTTATTGACCCAACCCCATACCTTTGCCCAAACGGACAATGCATGGGTTCAAGGGGCGGTGTGCCGCTGTACTACGACGACAACCACCTGGTGGATGCTGGTAACGAGCAATTGAAAGGGTTGTTCAATGGAATCATTGAACAGATTTAACGCCCCCAATTCCATGGTTGCCTTACTGGTGGACAGCAACTCGCCTGGACGTTTCCGAGCATGCTTTTTTGGACATGGTAGATGCCCCCCATAAAAGAAATAAAAGGCCAGCCAACGTGGATTGATTACCGGCTCCCTGATTTGAGAACCCTTGAGCGTGAGCTGCGATCATCTGCGGTAGATGAGGTGGCGGCAGCAGATAGCCATGAAGCAGCCATAGAGCTGGTCGCTCAATATTTGGGTTTTGTTAACCCGGCCATTTTGTCCCTCACCATTGAGACACCCATGGGGTTAGTAACCGTCGACCGAAAAAGCTTCTATCACATAGTAGAAAAGCGTGCCGATGCTCGCGAACGCTATGTGAAAATGGCCATGGACACGCTTACTGGGCCTTTTGAGGTTTGGAAGGTCGAATACGATGATGGCTCGTACCGCTTGGCCTTTATAGGAGCCTACGAAGCAAAGCGCCAGATGCTGGTCATTGTCGCTGTACGAGACGGGCTTTTGTTCTGGAATTTCATGCAAACGGATGCCAAATCACTGAACAAGCATCGACATGGCGAGCTGCAGCACCAGCGCTATAAGCCTTTAATCACGGACAAAGAAAAAGGGCAGTCCTGAGAACTGCCCTTTAGGGAGTGTGCTTGATATTCATATACACACCCTCAAGCAGGGGTGTGGAGGTCTCACCCTACGCTGATGTGCCAGCCATCGACGGGGTTCCTACGCCAGTTATAGCCGCTGGAGGCAACTGGTTTCGCGCTCCAAAACATTATTTATGATCCATCAAAAAAGATCAACCGCCTGCTCAGCATTAAGACCGCTGGCCTATAAGCCAAGGTGATATTGCTCGGTTGATGACCTCCACGACCTTTAAAACAACGGCGTGCGAAAAACCTATTTCCTGCTGCGCTCCACAAGCCGGATTGACAGGATGCCCTCGTTCACACGCGAGGCCGCCCATGAAACTTCCACGTCCCACCCGCACCACATTGATCTTCAGCCTCTGCCTGATCGCCCTGGCCAGTGTATTGGCCTACGAGAATCACCAGCTCTCCCTTGTGAGCAATGACTTGGCATCCACCGCTGACAAGGACTCGCTGAACGCGCTGCTCACACGACTGGCCAAGGTTGATGAGCGGCTGGACGCCGTTGACGGCAGGCACCTGGTTACCAACGACGACTTCCGCTCGGGCCAACAGGCGCTTTCCAATCGCATAGATGCCGTTCAGGCGTATGCCAAGCAAGCGACTGAAACCACCCATGACCTTTCCCTGCGCGTAACAGCTGCCGAGGAACAGGTAATGGTGCTCAAGGCCAATATCGAGATGATCGATATCCGGCTGCAGGAATTAAGCAAGCCACTAACTACAGAACCACCAGTGGTTGCCCCTCCCCCAAAACCGGTTATTCGCAAGAAACCTCAACCTGCGCCCCAACCTCCTCCGTTCACCGTAATCGGTATCGAATATCGAGGTGGCGAGCGCTTTCTGTCCGTGGCGCCACCCGGTAGTACGCAACTGAGCCAGATCAACCTGATCCGGCCCGGCGACGGGGTCACGGGGACTTCCTGGAAGCTCAAATCAATGGATGGCCGATTTGCCCACTTCGAAGTGGCTGGCCTGTCGAGAACTCTTACTGTTGAGCCATAGGAGGTCGCCGTGGCTGACTCAAATATCCTCTGCAAACCGTCACGTTTAGCCGCGCTCGGGTTAGCTATAGCAGGCCTGGTGGCTGTCGCACCGCCCTGTCTCAATGCAGCAAGCAGCACTTCAAAATCTCAGGAAAGCCTTGAAGCAATCAGCTCAAACCGTGACAGCAGCCAGATTGAGCTGGCTAGCGAGTGGGGGCTAACCCTTGAGGACTGGAGTCGTTATCAGGCAGTAATGAAAGGTCCACGGGGCATCTACTCTCCCGGGCTGGATCCGCTGACTACCCTGGGTATTGAAGCAACGTCGGCAGAGGATCGTCGTCGTTACGCCGAGTTGCAGGTCAAAGCCGAGCGCCAGCGGGTCGAGAAGGAGTTGGCCTACCAACAGGCCTATGACCAGGCCTTTAAGCGGTTGTACCCGGACGAGAAGATTATTCAGCTGTCAGCCAGCCCGGCCTCCCCCATGATCAGTTCCCCACGAGCGCTTAAAAGCGACGGTCGCTTGGCCATCTTTGTGCAGGACAACTGCATGGCCTGTGTCACGCGGATCCAAAACCTCCAAGCGCAAAATCAGCCTTTCGACTTGTACTTCGTTGGCAGCCAGGGCAATGACGAAATGATCCGTCGCTGGGCAGTCCTGGCCAGGATAGAACCGACCCGTGTCCTGAGCCGCGCTATCACACTGAATCACGACGCCGGGCGCTGGCAAGGGCTGGGTCTCGGCGGCGAGCTTCCAGCCGTGGTGCGCGAGGTCGATGGTCAATGGCAACGTCAATAATTCGGGTAGTGCTGCTCAGTAGCCTTCTGCTGGGTTCTCCCAATACCTACAGCGCAGAGATACCCCCTCCGGCGTACCAACTGATAGCACTGCCGGCAGGGGTTCCGTCAGAGGTGCTGTACTCGGTCGCCCTGCAGGAAAGTGGCACCCGACTGCGCGGCCAACTCGTGCCCTGGCCCTGGACATTGAATGTTGCAGGCGCCGGTTATCGCTTTACGACCCGTAGTGATGCCTGCAGCGCATTGCTGCAGGCCATTCAAACCGCAGGCCCTCACCGGGTCGACGTGGGCCTCGGCCAGACCAATATCGGCGCCAATGGCCACCGCTACAGCTCTCCATGCGAGGGACTGGATCCGTATAAAAATTTGTCGGTCACTGCTCAGATCCTGGCCGAGCACAAGGCCAAAGGCGGCGACTGGATCACGGCCGCCGGGCGCTATCACCGCCCGGCCGGGGGCAAGCCCGCTGCTCGTTATCGACTGGCCTTTGCCAAACACCTGAGCCGCGTCACCGGCATCAATCTAATGGCGAACACTCCATGAATCGACTCTGTTATCCGTTTCTACTCCTGCCCTGCCTGAGCCTGGCGCAGGCTGTACACGCCAGCTCGCTGATTGTGGTCGAGGACAGGGGCGGCGTGTCTGCCCTGCCCTATTATCAGGACCTCAACCCTGAACCAACCGCCCAATCGATATCTGCTTTGAACATTGGTGTTCGTGGCTCCGGGGCATTTCCTGTGCGCTCGACGCAACTGACACCAGGCCAAGAAAAGAGCCGAGTGATCAACGCACCCGGCCTGCAGCCGCTATTTCTGGTGGGAGACGATGAACTGTCCAAAACCTGGCTCTCACAGCGTCGCGAGCAACTGCAACAACTGCAGGCCGTAGGGATCGTGATCAATGTGGCCAGCGCCGAGCGCTTTGCCGAGGTTCAACGCTGGGCCGGAACACTGCAGATAGTGCCCGCACCGGCTGATGATCTGGCGCAGCGTCTAGGCATTCGCCACTACCCTCTATTGATCACCGCCACCACGCTCCAGCAGTAAGGCGCTGACTCAAATCATGACCAGCACCTACACCATCGAATCGTTACTGCGACCCGCAGTCGAGCTGTACACAGTCCTGGTGTGTGTCGCCGCAGCCTTGCTATGCGTTTTCGCGCCCTGGGCCTTTGCCCTGACTCCGTTGTTCGGGGCAGTCGCTGCTACAGGTTTTATAGCCCTTGGCTTTGTGCGCCTGCGACAGGCATGGGTGGTGTTACGTTACCGCCGCAATATCCGCCGCCTGCCCCACTACACCATGACCAGCAAGGATATTCCGGTCAGCAACGAGCGTCTGTTTATCGGCAAAGGCTTTCGCTGGACGCAAAAACATACCCAGCGCCTGATGGACACCTATCTGCCCAAATACGCCGAGTATGTTGAGCCAACTTCGATTTACAGGTCGGCACGCCGCCTGGAAGAGCGGCTGGAGTTCGCGCCTTTTCCGCTCAAGATGCTCAGCAAAGTCACAACCTGGAATATCGCTTTGAACCCGGCCCGGCCACTCCCTCCCGTAGGTGGATTGCCGCGTTTGCATGGCATAGAACCGCACGAGGGCGACGTCAGCTTGCCGCTGGGAGAACGGGTTGGCCACTCACTGGTACTGGGCACAACGCGGGTGGGCAAGACTCGTCTTGCCGAGCTGTTTATCACTCAGGACATACGTCGAACCCGGCGTCACCGAACTCAGCATCTTGATCGCGAGGTCGTGATCGTCTTCGACCCCAAGGGTGATGCCGACCTGTTAAAGCGCATGTACCTTGAATGCAAACGCGCAGGCCGACTCGATGAGTTCTACGTCTTTCATCTGGGCTGGCCTGACTACTCGGCCCGCTACAACGCGGTGGGTCGTTTTGGTCGGATCTCAGAAGTGGCCACGCGCATTGCCGGTCAACTGTCGGGGGAAGGCAACTCCGCTGCGTTTCGCGAGTTCGCCTGGCGTTTCGTCAATATCATCGCCCGTGCCCTGGTAGCACTCGGCCGTCGTCCCAACTACGAACAGATCCTCAAGCATGTGATCAATATCGATGCCTTGTTCATAGAGTACGCACAAAGCTACTTCGCGCAACATGATCCCAAAGCCTGGCAAACCATCGTCGAGGTCGAGGGCAAGATCGATCGCAAAAACCTCAGCTTCGCCATGAAAGATCGCCCGCTGCGTGTGGTCGCTCTGGATATGTACCTGACCCAAAAACGCATCTCTGACCCGGTCATGGATGGACTGCGCTCGGCAGTGCGCTACGACAAAACCTACTTCGACAAGATCGTCGCCAGTCTGCTGCCACTGCTGGAAAAACTCACCACCGGCCGTATCGCAGAGCTGCTGTCACCCGACTATATGGACCTTGAAGACCCACGCCCGATCTTCGACTGGATGCAGGTCATCCGTAAACGAGCGGTTGTGTATGTGGGACTGGATGCCCTGTCGGATACCGAAGTGGCCGCCGCCGTGGGCAACTCTATGTTCAGCGACCTGGTGTCAGTCGCCGGGCATATCTACAAATTCGGCATCGATGACGGCCTGCCCGGCGCCAGCAGCGGCAAGGTCGCAATCAATGTGCATGCCGATGAATTCAACGAACTGATGGGCGACGAATTTATCCCGATGATCAACAAGGGCGGTGGTGCCGGCATGCAAGTCACCGCCTATACCCAGACCATGAGCGATATCGAAGCCAAAATCGGCAGTCGGGCCAAGGCAGGCCAGGTGATCGGCAACTTCAACAACCTCTTTATGTTACGTGTTCGCGAAACCGCCACTGCCGAACTGCTGACCAACCAATTACCCAAGGTCCAGGTGTTCACCAGCACAACCGCCAGCAGCGCCAATGATGCGATCAATGGCAACGCCGCCTTCACTTCCAACACCCACGACCAGATCCAGAGCGTCAGCGTGCCAATGATCGAGCCCGCCCATGTGGTAAGCCTGCCCAAGGGGCAATGCTTTGCCCTGATCGAGGGCGGCAATCTGTGGAAAATTCGTATGCCATTACCGGCGAGCGACCCGGACGAAGTCATGCCCAAGGACCTGCAGGCCCTGGCCGAAGGAATGCGCAAAGGCTCAGTGGACAGTAGCGACTGGTGGCAGGCTCCCGGTTATCAAACGTTGAGCGAGTCATTACCGGAAGATCTGGTGGATGACTTTCGCCAGATGGCCAATGAAGGTCATAAGGTTTAAACCTGATGGCCGACATCGCAGAAAAAGCCCAACAGCAGCAGGAAGGGCAAAAAACCTTTCTCGGCATTCTGATCGCAACGCCCTTCCACTTTCTGGGAGTGATGTTTGGCTCGTTGCTGGCTGCCATCGTCATCGAATGGATATGCCTGTATCTGTTCTGGCCAGAGGCTGGCTGGCGACATGCGCAACAGATGTTTGAATACGAGTTGAGCTGGTTGTCCCAGGAATTGATCCATAGCGTCGTAATCAAAGAACCGGGCCGCACGGCAACCTGGTTGGCCCAAAGGGTCTATGACTGGCTGATGGTGAAAACCGGCTGCTGGACAGCATCAATGCCCTGAGCCAGTACGCTCGCACCACTTCGCCACAGCAGATCGTCAATTTCGACCTGCGCTACGAAACAGGCCGGGTGGTGATCAAGCTTCAGGACTATGGATTGGCAGCGCTGTATACAGTGCTCACCTTCTGCGTGCGGATGGTCATTTTGACGATGACCATCCCGCTGTTTTTACTGGCAGGGTTTACAGGGCTGGTCGACGGGTTGGTTCGGCGTGACCTGCGCAAATTTGGTTCGGGGCGGGAGTCGAGTTATCTGTATCACAAGGCTCGGGGGGCGATTATTCCGCTGACGATCGTGCCCTGGACGGTGTATTTGGCTATGCCTGTCAGTGTTAGTCCGTTGTTGGTTTTGTGGCCATGTGCGGTGATGATAGGGGTGGCAGTACATGTAACAGTGTCGAGCTTCAAAAAATATCTCTAACACTATCACATGCGCTAGGAACACGAGCAAAAAGCAACTAATGAAATACCACCTTAAATACATTATCCTGATACAAAACATCTTGAATCGTACTAAATGGCTTGGCCGTACTAAAGTCCGGAAAAACTTGCAAAACAGCATTATTGTATGACAACAACTCTTTGACTCTCGCCAAACCTATGCCACTCCCCGACTTCATGATTTTCTTAGAGTAATGCCCCGAGTAACCTTCGTCAAAAATCCTGTCTATTTCATCCTGCCGTATCTGAAGACTGTTCATTGAAAATACTATCTGAATTTTCCCATCATCCCCCCTACTAATCCCAACATCAAGAACAGTTTTATGCTTAATATACTTAACAGCATTTTCTACAATATGATAAAGAGCAACTTGAAACGTTTCATAATCACAATCTATAAACTCAGTACTCTCTGCGACATTAACCAGAACTTCTTTATCTGTAAAGTCTGGAAAAAAAACATAAAAGACATTCATGAGCACTCGATGAACAGAGTGTCTTTTCATCACAGGCGCTGCATTCCCATTCGACAAAGAGTCATAAACAGAAATTTCAACCTTCATTTTAAGGCTGTTTTTAGCGATCCTAACCAAGGACAAAGAAGCATCATAGCAATCACTTTCGACACACTCAGTAACGCGCTTTATCCATCCTCCACGTTTCTTATCCTCCATGACTTCTTGAGGAATAATAGAGTAAACCTCTTGAAGATTATGAGCATTCAAAGTCACGAGATTATGAATCATTCGATTCGCTTGAGTTTTGGCCTCATTCGAAACTAATTGATGTATACGTTTTAGCTCACCCATGCAGCCAAATAAAAACTCGATCTGCCGCGCAAACAACCTAGTGCTTTTTATCAAGTCCAACTCTGAAGTTGCAACATGCAAAACAACCCCATCCCTAACATAAGCACCAAGCCTCCACTCAACCCCGCCCACTCTAACCTTTTTGCTTGTATCTGAAAGACCTTCGAACAGTGATGAAACGTCCAGAGGCAAAATATCACAGATATAATTCCCTTCTTTATCTATAACCTTATAAAAACTCATAACTTCCCTTTAAGAATACTGTTCTACCATCATTTGAAATTGATATGGATCTGCATCTTTCGGCAACGAATCATCAACTTCCCGCAAGGCTTTGTGAAAGCGATCCCCTGTTTGTTCAGCGGAGTATATTATTACCTTTTTCTCAGGGTACTTTTTCTTTAAAGCAGATGCGAGCCCTAAACCTTGTTCCGAAAAACCCAGCTCGATACCAACCCCTTGAATATCAACAAAAATTATATCTGCTTGATAGACATCAATCTGATCAAGGCTTTCAACATCCTTAATCAACTTGGTGTGCAGCCAGCCTGACTTTTGCAGTATCTTCACAAGCTTAAACTTTATCTCATCATCAATAAAAAGAATCCTTGTAGTACCTTTCTTAGAATCTAACGACAAGTTTCCAACTTCGCCCTCACTTGAAGAAGCAGGGCCTGAATGACTCCGACTATCGGCAGTAACTATATTAACTGAAACAGTAGCTTGAGAGTTACTTGCTCCATTGCCAACTTTATTTATCTGACTATTTTCAGCGCTGCTTGCATCTGAGAAGGAGTTATCGGCCTCTTTAACAATCATTGGAGCCGGTGATTTATTTTTTTTCAAAGCCAAAATATAGAAAAAATATGATCCACCCACACCTCCAAACGCCCAAAGAAAAAATTCACTGATAGTTATACTCGCCAATTCCATAGTGCGCTCCTTTTAAATGGAGGCATTATGCCATTATTTATCAAGAGCTCAAGAATCATTTCTCGAGCTTGCAAAATATCCAAAAAAAACAGTAACGAATCTCATTCCCACTTGAATGTTATGCTAAATAATCGAAGTCTCAACCATTGGGACTCATGCTGCCCAGCAACCTAACTACAAGCCCGTATAGGCCCAACCAATCGTTCAAGCTTTTGCGATGCTTCACCTAAAAGAAAAATTAAAAAAGGCATGCTGTACGTGCCATTTTTTAAATGCTTACCTTGGATTTGGCGCAGTCGCAGAGGACACGAACTTCCTTAAAGCCCTGATCAAAATGCGTCGTCATGCTCAGAATCTATTCATGGAAAGGGAGAAGAAAATTCTCACATCGTATTCCATAACACTGGAAAAAAAGGGCGGAATCGTCCCTAAGAAATCCCTCCCCCCTAAATATTCTTTTCTTGCGGCAATCCCCCACTGAACTCGGCAAGCTGGTACCTACACGAACAACCAGAGCCCAGCCGTGATCCAGTACCTGCGTCTCACACCACTCACTTACCGCATGCCCCTTGCGTGCCTTATCGCACTGGCTGGATTCACCCTGCCGATCGCCCATGCATCAGCCACCTCTGCCTCCGAACAATCCAACCTGGCCATCATGATCCGCCAGCTGAACACCCTGGAAGACACAGCCCAGCGCAGTGCCCAACTCACCGATGAACCCGGCAAACGCTACTACTTCGACTATCCGCGCCTGACCCGGGATATCGAGCGCATCCGCCTGGGCCTGGAAAACTACCTGACGCCCAGTCGAGCCCAGCCTCGCGACCCGGTCGAGCTTTCGGGCAGTTACTCAACCGAAGGACGCAAGCCATGAGCATGAGTGGCGTTCAAGCCTCTGCCTTTCAGGCGGCTGGAGGGTTCCCGCCTTCGGCCAGTTATCTGCTGTTCGTTGGCTTCACCGTGGCGATCAGCTTTTTGTGGGGTGCTTGGGCGATCTGGAGCTGCTACCGGGGCTGGGCCACCGGCAATCTGGATCGGTCCGTCGCGGCACCCTCTGTGATCCGCATTCTGCTGCTCTGCATGATTCTCACTGCTTTCGTTCTTAGCTGACCGCTTTGGAGTTTCGCCATGTTTCGACTTTCAAAAACACGCTGTATCGCGACGAGTGCATTCGCGTTGCCCGGTTTGGCCATGGCAGGGCTTCCAACTGCTCAGGCGCCTTCTCGTGGCGAGGGCTCGAACCTGATTCAGACCATGCAGAACTACGCCTATGACGGCTTTCTTCTACTTGGACTGATCATTTGCGCCGTGGTGTTTTGCGGTGTGGCCTGGCATGCCTTCGGCACTTATCACGAGATTCAGCTCGGCAAGAAGAAGTGGATGGACCTGGGAGCGACCGCCGCGGTGGGTGTTGCGATTCTCGGGGTTGCCATCTTCCTGGTAACCAAGGCAACCGCCATCCTTTAACGAGTACGGGCTATGACCGAGCTATTTGATGACGGCACGCTGATGTTTCTTCCGGGCAGGCTGAACAGCCAGCCCGTGATCATGGGAGGTCTGACTGCCGACGAGATGTGGACCACATTGCTGGTCTGTAGCGTAACGGGACTGTTGGCTGGCATTCCCGCCGCAATTCTGACCCAAATCTGGGCACTGATTATTGCTGGAGCAATGGTCGGCGGGGTGCTGGGACTGGCTATCGCCAGCCGGATCTTGCGCCGCATGAAGCGCGGACGCCCGGGCACCTGGCTGTACCGCCAGATGCAGTTGGCGATTGCCCGGCATATCCCGACCTGGAACAGCGCACGCCTGATCACGCGCTCCGGTGCATGGACCTGCCGTCACTCGGAGGCGCCATGACCTACCGCAAGCGCGTGGATGCCCAACAGGCCCATATCAAAAGCCTGCGCCTGGTGATAGGCCTGCTGATCGCACTCGGCCTGTATATGGCGTATGGCTGGCAAAGCGCCCCCCGCGATCTGACCATTCATGTTCCGCCTGACCTGCGCTCGGGCAGCACGCGGCCGTGGTGGGATGTGCCGCCAGAGTCGGTGTATGCCTTTGGCCTCTATATCTTCCAGCAGATGAACCGCTGGCCCTCGAACGGTGAGACCGATTACGAGGACAACATCATCCGCTTGAGCGGCTACCTGACGCCGAGCTGCAAAGCCTATTTGCAGCGGGACTTCGAACTGCGCCGCAACAGCGGTGAACTGCGCAAACGCGAACGCGGGGTGTTCGAGATTCCCGGGCGTGGCATCGACAACCAGCAAGAGCCACATGTTCAGCAACACAGCATCAATGACTGGACCGTAAACCTGGATATCACCGCCGATGAGCATTACGGCGGCGAGCGGGTGAAACGAGCATTTGCACGCTACCCCCTGCATATCATTCGCTCCGATGTTGATCCCGAAAAGAACCCCTTCGGCCTGGCCTGGGACTGCTACAGCGGTAATCCGCAGCGAATAGAGGTCGCCGCAGAACCCATCAGGGCAGGAGATAAAGGATGAAGCGCCTTCTGCTGCTCGCTGCGCTGGTTGCGTGCAATTTCGCTCATGCCGTGGAGATTCAGCGCTGGGAGCGTATTCCGCTGGCCTTGCCATTGGTCGTCGGGCAGGAGCGTATCGTCTTCGTTGATCAAAATGTGCGGGTGGGCCTGCCCCGTCATATGGTCGACAAGCTGCGTGTGCAAAGTACAGGTGGCACCCTGTATTTGCTGGCCAAGGAGCCCATTGAGCCGACCCGCCTGCAACTGCAAAACATGAGTACCGGCGAGATCATGCTGGTGGATATCATCGCGACACCCAGCAAGGCGAACCAGCCAGCCCTCGAGCCAATTAAAATCGTGGCCGGTGAGAACTTGGCGGTGCGTTATGGTCAGCCCTCCCCCAAGGCTGAAGACTCTAAAGCTGCCAACCGATCGACCGAGAATATTAGCGACGCCGCAGCGCCAGCCCAGCGTGAAACACCGCTGCCAGTGGTGATGACACGCTATGCCGCGCAGATGCTGTATGCCCCCTTGCGCACAGTTGAAACCGTACCAGGCATTGCCCAGGTCAATCTCAAACGCAATATGGATCTCACCACCCTGCTACCCACCCGGCCTGTCGAGGCCAGAGCCTTGGGGGCATGGCGACTGGAGGATTTATGGGTCACGGCCGTCAAGCTGCGCAATACCGGCAGCCAACCTGTGACTTTGGACCCGCGTGAATTAATGGGCGACTTTGTCACCGCCACTTTCCAGCATCCCTATCTCGGCGCCAAAGGCAATTCCAGCGACACCACGACTGTCTATCTGGTAACCCGTGGCCACGGCCTGCCCGAGTCGGTACTGCCCGTGACTATTGGGCAGATCGATCCGAAAGGAGCGCGCCGTGAAGAATAATCCGCTGATCAAGTTTCTGGTTATCCCGTTCGTGATCGTCGCGGTTATCGTCATGGCCAAGCTGTTTAGCGGCGGCAGCTCTCAGCAGGACGCTCAAGATGCAGGCATCCTCTCCCTCAATTCAAACGAAGCGAAAAAACTCGGAGTCGACGGCGATACCCCCGGCGACACGCTGCGCACCATAGTTGCCGAAAGTCGCCAGCTCAAAGATCAGGTCAGCAATGCCCTGCAGAACAATGACGCACTAAAACAACAGAATGCCGAGCTGCAAAAGCGCCTGCAAAGCATCGATCAAAATATCGCGACCACCCTGCAAAACGCCAAGGACACCCTCAAGCAAGAGTCGCAACAGCAGAGCCAGACCTTCCTGGATACGATGCAACAGCAGTACAACACCCTGAGCAACAAACCGAGCGCAAGCAGCCCCACCGGATCTGACTTGCCGATTGGCTTTGGCATTCAGCCCGGGGATGGCCAGCACTTCAAGGGAGCACCGGAGCTGGACCTAGTGTGGATAAATCCGCAAGACGCCACGCCCGTCGATATCAACGGTAAACCCATTGCCGCAGGCTCCAATCAGACCGCTAACGGCTTCAACTTCCCGACCTCATTTGGCGAAACCCTGGATCGCGGCCAGCATGCCCTGAACCTCGGTGCACAGGCCGTGGCGAATGAAGTCGCCCCGCAGGACGCTCGCAAGCAGGTGCGCAAGGTCTATACCCTGCCGCAAAACTCGACTTTGATGGGCTCGGTGGCCATGTCCGCATTGATTGGGCGGGTGCCCATAGACGGCACCGTCAATGACCCCTACCCGTTCAAGGTGCTGATCGGCCCGGACAATCTCACCGCCAACGGTATCGACTTGCCCGATGTCGCCGGGGCGGTGGCCAGCGGAACTGCGTCCGGGGACTGGACCTTATCTTGCGTGCGCGGGCAGATCAAAAGCCTGACCTTCGTGTTCAACGACGGCACTGTCCGCACCTTACCCGCGCCGTCTGAGGAAGCAACAAGCAACTCAAACAGCAATAACGGCAACCAATCCACCATTCAAGGCGGGCTGGGCTGGATCAGCGATGACCACGGCATCCCCTGCATCAGCGGCGAGCGCAAAAGCAATGCCTCGCAGTACATCGGTTCGCAGGTGTTGATCACCGCTGCCGGCGCGGGCGCCGCCTCTCTTATCAAGTCGGATGGCGGTAGCTCATTCGTCAACACCCAGACCGGAACGGTGGGCAGCGTCGGCATGTCCGGCAGCGAAGCCATGAGCAAGATCATCGGCTCAGGCGTCAACGATATCTCCAGTTGGGTGAACAAGCTCTATGGTCAGGCCTTCGCCGCCGTATATGTGCAGCCCGGGGCCAAAGTCGTGGTGCATCTGGACCAGCAGTTGACCATCGATTACGAACTCAAGGGCCGCAAGGTCGACTACCGCTCAGGGGGGCGCCATGTCTCGACGTCGCTGGACTAAACACTCTGTCGTTTTGACCCTGACACTGCTGACTTCAGCCTGCTCCACCAGCAAGGACGAGCTGCTACCCCACGGCAAGCAGACGATGATGGATGTTTGGCAGCAAGGCACCAGCGCCAGCAACCGTCAATTGATAGACGCACGCCAGGCCCTGCGCCGACCGTTTGAGTCCGGGCCGGTCGATCAAACCACCTTTACCCGCACAGCGCAAAACGAGATCTACAGCCAGTTCAAGCGCCTGCCCAATCCCGACCTGGTGATGTACGTCTTCCCGCATTTGGCCGGCTCAGACCCGGCGCCGATACCGGGCTACTCAACGGTGTTCCCGCTGTATCAGCGCGTGCAATACGCCATGCCCGGTGAGCGCACGGAGGACTATTAATGGGACTTTGGCAACGTTTTAAAGCACGCCAACGATCAGAGCCTGACCTTGATCACACTCAAACATCAGAAGCTTTCGAGGCCGCTACCGATTGCTACTTCGAACGCTTGGCCGCGCAAGGCGTTCCCTCCCCAGAGGACTGGCGCAATCCCAAACAGAAACCGGCCACCACCGCCGACGTCGCCCGCCTGTACGACGTCAACGCTTCCTTCGTCGACCTGCTGCCCTGGGTCGACTACTTGCCGGCAGAGCAAGCCATGCTGCTGGAGGACGGCGTATCCCGCGCGGCTTTCTTCGAGCTGACACCCATTGGCACCGAGGGTCGCGACCCTGACTGGTTGCGCAAAGTCCGCGATGCGCTGGAAAACGCGCTGCAGGACTCCTTCGACGAACTGGAAACCTCGCCCTGGGTGGTTCAGCTCTACGCCCAGGACGAAACCAATTGGGATGATTATCTGCAGCACCTGCACGACTACATCCAGCCCCGGGCCAAAGGCACCGCCTTCACCGAGCTGTATCTGCAACTGATGAAACTACATCTGGCGGCCATCTCCAAACCTGGCGGCCTGTTCGAGGACACCACGGTCAGCCAATTGCCCTGGCGGGGCCAGCAACGCCGTGTGCGACTGGTCGTCTATCGCCGTATCCAGAGCGCAGACCTGGACGTACGTGGCCAAGCCCCCGGCCCATATCTGAAAATCATCTGCGATCGACTGACTGGAGGCCTGGCCAATGCAGGTATCAAAAGCCATCGCATGGATGGCCACGCCATCCGCCACTGGCTGATCCACTGGTTCAACCCTCGGCCCGACCACCTTGGGCCAGCAGATGCCGATATCCGCCGTTTCTATGAACTGGTCTGCCAGCAGATGCCTGCCCCGTGCGAAGGCGAATTACCCCTGGCCAGCGGCACCGATTTCTCGCAGAACCTGTGCTACCGCGAGCCAGTGTCGAGTACCGACAAAGGCCTGTGGTACTTCGACGGCCTGCCCCATCGCGTGGTGATGCTCGATCGACTGCGCGAAGCGCCCAAGACCGGCCACCTCACCGGCGAAACCCGCAAAGGCGGCGATGCCCTCAATGCCCTGTTCGACAAAATGCCAGAGGACACCCTCCTCTGCATAACCCTGGTCATCACCCCGCAGGACACTCTGGAAAGTCATCTGGAAAAGCTGTCCCGCAAAGCCGTCGGCGATACCCAGGCCTCGATCCTGACCCGCGAAGACGTCAACACAGCCCGCCAACTGCTCGGCCGCAAACACAAACTCTACCGGGGCAGCGTGGCGTTTTACCTGCGCGGCCGCGATCACGCACAACTGCATGAGCGCAGCCTGCAACTGAGCACCGCCCTGCTTGGCGCCGGAATGGAGCCGGTTGAGCCCCGTGATGAAGTAGCGCCCCTGAACACCTACCTGCGCTGGTTACCGGGCAACTTCGACCCCAACCAACGCCGTGCGCTGGACTGGTACACCCAACTGATGTTCGCCCAGCATATCGCCAACCTGGCGCCGGTCTGGGGCCGCTCCACCGGTACCGGCCACCCCGGCATCACCCTGTTCAACCGCGGCGGCGCGCCCCTGACCTTCGACCCGCTAAACCGGCTCGATCGGCAGATGAATGCTCACCTGTTTGTGTTCGGCCCGACCGGTGCCGGCAAATCGGCGACCCTGTGTAACCTGATCAGCCAACTGATAGCGGTGTACCGGCCACGCCTCTTTATCGTGGAAGCTGGCAACAGCTTCGGCTTGACCGGCGATCTGGCAAAACGCCTGGGCTTGACCGTCAACCGAATCAAATTGAGCCCCGGCTCAGGCGTCAGCCTGGCGCCCTTTGCCGATGCCATCCGGCTGGTACAAAGCACAGACAATCTCAAAATCGTTGGCCCCGACGACGTGGAGACCTCCGACGCCCATACCAGCAGCCAGGACGAACAGCGCGACATCCTCGGAGAACTGGAAATCGCCGCACGCCTGATGATCACCGGCGGTGAAGCAAAGGAAGAAGAACGCCTGACCCGCGCCGATCGCAGCGCCATTCGCCACGGCATCCTCGCCGCAGCCAGAACCTGCGCCAGCACAGGCCGGCCGGTACTGACACAGGACATCCGTGATGCCCTCAAAATCGCCGCCCAGGACGCAGACGCGCCTGAGACCCGGCGCAACCGCATGCAAGAAATGGCCGAAGCCATGGACATATTCTGCATGGGCAGCGATGGCGACATCTTCAACCGCGAAGGCACGCCCTGGCCTGAAGCCGACATCACCATCGTCGACCTGGCCACCTATGCCCTGGAGGGCTACAACGCCCAATTGTCGATCGCCTATATCTCGCTACTGAACACCATCAACAACCTGGCCGAACGCGACCAATACAAGGGCCGGCCCATCGTCAAACTGACGGACGAAGGCCACATCATCACCAAAAACCCGCTGCTCTCCCCCTATGTGGTGAAGATCACCAAAATGTGGCGAAAGCTCGGCGCATGGTTCTGGCTGGCCACGCAAAACATCGACGACCTGCCCCCGGCGGCGGCACCGATGTTGAACATGATCGAGTGGTGGATCTGCCTGAACATGCCGCCGGACGAAGTTGAAAAAATCTCCCGATTCCGCGAACTGACACCCGCGCAAAAAGCCTTGATGCTCTCGGCGCGCAAAGAAAGCGGCAAATACACCGAAGGCGTCCTGCTCTCCAAGAGCATGGAAGTGCTATTCCGTGCGGTACCGCCCAGCCTGTACCTGGCGCTGGCCATGACCGAGTCGGAAGAAAAGAAAGAACGCTACGACATCATGCAAAGCCAGGGAGTCAGCGAACTCGATGCCGCGATCCAGGTCGCCGCCCGTATCGACCGCTTGCGCGGAATCGAACCTCACGTCATTACCTTCCTCGAACCCATCACGGCCTTGGAGCCTCCGGTATGAGAACGCTAAATAGCCTGACCCAGAACTTGATAGAAAGCCTGACCCTCTTGCTGCAACAACCAGGGAAAGATGCGCTGCAGACCCTGGAGGTTTGCGCGCCGGTGCTGGTTGAGCAGTTGCAGGAGGTGTTGGTGCGGGCGGTGGATCGGGGCGGGAGGTTGAGGTTCAACTGCTAGCGACCTTATAGGCTTGACTGATAGCATATCCGCAGTCATCAGAAACTAAGGAAGAGCCATTTGTATAACTATATGAAGCCATCTATATATCCACAAAAATATGACTACATAAACCCCAAACAACCTCCTCTCTCAAATACCAGACTTAAGCTCACTAAAAAATATGTAAAATGCGCATATACCAAAACCACTGAAACATGCAAACCGGCAAAAACCCAACACTCTCAACCAAATACTTTCAACCAGATCAAAATCTCACATCAACTAATGAAAGTCCGCACCCCCTAACTCCGAAGGCAGGAAATCACGACGAGGCTCATAGTCGCGCTTTAGATACCGAGCCAAACTATAGAGATCCTCCGCCCCCAAACTTCCTGCAACCTTCTTCAAACGCAAATCATTAAGAACATAGTCATACCTGGCATTATTATAATCACGAACCGCTTTAAAAAGCCGACGCTGTGCATTCAATACATCAACAGTGTTTCGGGTTCCTATATCAGCCCCAACCTTAGAGGCTTTCAATGAGGCCTGACTTGAAAGAATATATTTTTTTCGAGCAGAAATTTGTTCGATATCAGAATTAACTGCTCTATAATAATTTCGGGTATTAAAAACCACATCACGCCGCTGAGTCTCATTAAGCTCCTCATTCTGTATGAGCCTCTGATATGACTCACGGGCCTGAGAAGTCATTCGCCCGCCGGTGTAAATAGGTAAATTCACCTGAAGAGCAATTGAGCTCTGAGCAACATTACCTTGATACCCACCTGTCCCAAAATCAGTAGGATTACTATAGCCAAAGCTATCGTTATCCCCTTTCCTATATGACGCCACAGCTTCCAATGTTGGAACATAAGCTGATCGCCGCTGATTGAATGTTTCTGCTGCCACTTCAACCGCTCGCTCACTGGCTAGCAATGTCAAATTTTGTCTAACAGCAGCGTCTACCCATAGTTTTGCATCTCGAGGAGCAGGAGGCAAAATTGGAAGTTGATGCTCGATACCTTCTATACTACTGTAATCACAGTTGGTGAGTCGCTCCAATTGCTCAAACCCATCATACACTTTACGTTCGGCGAGCTTGCGATTAGCGTGTACGTTATCAAAAGCCGCTTGAGCATCCAACACATCAGTGATACTGGACAATCCGCCTTTAAGTTTAGCCTGTGCTTGGTCCATTTGTTTTTTAAACGAAATCTCCTCTACATTAGTAGCCGCTAAATCATCAGAGGCTCGTAAAACCTCAAAATAGACTTCTGCAGTCCTGAGTACTAAGTCCTGCTCTTTCACAGATAAATCAATCCAACTCTGAGCAGAAGATGCTTGCGCTGCCTTTAATGCAAACCAAAGCTCAGCATTGAATAAAGTCTGCTTTAGATTGGCTTGATAAGTCATACCACTTCGCACCCGAGTTAATTGGGGCGAATCTCGTTCTAGACGGATAGACTCAAAAGTTGCATTACTAGAAATCGCAGGAAGAAGATTAGCTCGAGCTTGAGGCACTGCTTCTTGCTGGGCTTTAAACTCAGCTCTTGCTGCTGCAAGTTCGGAATTC
Organism: Pseudomonas sp. TWR1-1-3; assembly: GCF_049896805.1. NCBI lineage: Bacteria > Pseudomonadati > Pseudomonadota > Gammaproteobacteria > Pseudomonadales > Pseudomonadaceae > Pseudomonas > Pseudomonas sp. TWR1-1-3. The sequence goes on from NZ_JAFCUZ010000007.1 coordinate 185,365, forward strand.
TGAAGCACTGCCTCTTGATAAACCGAACTTAATTCAGCGCGACTTGAAGAATGCTGACACTTGTCAAATGCGTAACAAATATTCGATACCATAAAAACCAAAAAAAAAGCACAACATTTCGAACTCATCAATGAATCCTTTCAAATAGCCCAAAACCCAAAAACACTTCAAACCTCAGAAAAGCATATAACAACAATCATAAAATAACAACATGCAGCCAACGAAAAAATGAATCATTATACACACTTAACAAGCAACTCTACACGCCGCACACTTCAGGGGTCACCCCCTGAAGCTAACAGATATTTACTATTGTAAATTCACTGCAATAATCGAGTCTTCAGGGTTACGCGAAACAGATATAATACTTACTTCACCACCAGCTGATGAGCCGAACGCAGCCATGGCACTTATCAACCCATCAAGCGCATTGGCATATAAAGCAGTACTTGAACCTTCGACAAAATCAATCTGCGGTACGAGTTCAACATTCATGCCTCCACGACGACTTTGATCATCGCCCCCTTCTACGAGACTATCTTCGCCTCGAGCACCGTCAAAACTGCTGAGATACTGAAGATCAATATCATCGAGCTTCAATTCCTCACGCCCACCTGAATCTGAGGGATTAGCATTAGTTAAAGTATATTCCCCATCAAATCTAGAGTTATTATTGCTATCTAAATAACCATCCACAGTTACAGCCTTGGAAGCTTTGACTACAGCAGAGCTTGCCATCAACCCGACCTCAGAACTATTCAAGCGAACTCCGTCTGAAAACTCAAACCGTTCGACTTTATAACGACCATCGGCCGTATCGAACCACCTATCGATCGTGATGCTGTCCAGACCGTTTTGATGACTCAGTACCAGTTGCGTACCGGCGCGACTGATCGTGAGATCACTTGCCAGGATACCGGCACCGAACTTCACGACATCCGTATCAGCGTTGAAGCTGGAGTCGTCAAAAATAAGGTCCTTGCCATCGCCCAGGTTGAACAGGTAGGTATCAGAACCCGAGCCTCCACGCAGCGTATCGTTACCAGTACCACCTATGAGTGTGTCATTGCCGGTACCGCCGGTCAGCCGATCATTACCGGCGCCCCCGGACAGGGTCTGACTGTAACTGGTACTGAGCGCTGTCAGAACATCATCACCCTCACTCCCGACTTGCGTCAGGAAGGGAGTCGTAAGTGCACTGCTGTTCCAAACCGTTCCATCCGCAAACTCAAACCGTTCGATTTTGTATCGACCATCAGCCGTATCGAACCACCTATCGATCGTGATGCTGTCCAGACCGTTTTGATGACTCAGTACCAGTTGAGTACCGGCGCGACTGATCGTGAGATCACTTGCCAGGATACCGGCACCGAACTTCACGACATCCGTATCAGCGTTGAAGCTGGAGTCGTCAAAAATAAGGTCCTTGCCATCGCCCAGGTTGAACAGGTAGGTATCAGAACCCGAGCCTCCACGCAGCGTATCGTTGCCAGTACCACCTATGAGTGTGTCATTGCCGGTACCGCCGGTCAGCCGATCATTACCGGCGCCCCCGGACAGGGTCTGACTGTAACTGGTACTGAGCGCTGTCAGAACATCATCACCCTC
>NZ_JAFCUZ010000008.1:0-96204 GCF_049896805.1 Pseudomonas sp. TWR1-1-3
CCTGGCTGCCCTTTGTGGGGGCGACCGTGCTCGCGATGTCAAAACGCGCCCCTTCCGGTAGCCGCCTCGCCCCCACAGGGAGGTTTTCCGGCTTCAGAGGCATTTCATCGTCACGATTTTGTGACAGTTGTGCTGTCGCACAGTCAAGAATGACAGCCTGCCCCTCACATCGTAACGAATACTTTACGAATAAGCGCCATCATCCCAGCATTACTGGCTTTAGGCTAGCTGCACATGACAATCACATGGGGTATCACTAAGGCATCGCAACAACACCGAATAATAAAAACGATTTCCTTGCGGAGAGCCCCATGAAGCAAACGAAATACGTCGCCCGTGAGCCTGATGCCAATGGCTTTATCGACTACACACCTGCCGAGCACGGGGTGTGGAACACGCTGATTACCCGTCAGTTGAAACTGCTGGAAGGCCGCGCCTGCCCCGAGTACATGCAAGGCATCGAAAAGCTGGGCCTGCCCCACGACCGCATCCCGCAACTCGATGAGATCAATCAGGTACTGGGCGCCACCACAGGCTGGCAAGTTGCCCGGGTACCCGCACTGATCCCCTTCCAGACCTTCTTCGAGTTGCTGGCCAACAAGCAGTTTCCAGTGGCCACCTTTATTCGTACCCCCGAAGAACTCGATTACCTGCAAGAGCCGGATATTTTCCATGAGATTTTCGGCCACTGCCCGCTGCTGACCAACCCGTGGTTCGCCGAATTCACCCACACCTACGGCAAACTGGGGCTGCAAGCGAGCAAGGAGCAACGGGTGTATCTGGCACGCCTGTACTGGATGACCATCGAGTTCGGCCTGGTCGACACGCCGGAAGGCAAACGCATTTACGGTGGCGGGATTCTGTCGTCGCCCAAAGAAACGGTTTACAGCCTGTCTTCAGAGCCGGAACATCAGGCTTTCGATCCGCTGGAAGCCATGCGTACGCCGTATCGCATCGATATTTTGCAGCCGCTGTATTTTGTCCTGCCGGACTTGAAGCGACTGTTTGACCTGGCCCATGAAGACATCATGGGTATGGTCGAAAAAGGCATGACAATGGGCCTGCACGCGCCGAAGTTCACGCCCAAGCCGAAAGCGGCTTAACCTTTTTTTAGTCATCAATAAAAACTGATTTCAGGAATCCACCATGAACGCACTGAACCAAGCCCACTGCGAAGCCTGCCGCGCCGATGCTCCACAGGTCAGCGACGAAGAACTGCCGATCCTGATCAAACAGATCCCGGACTGGAACATCGAAGTTCGCGACGGCATCATGCAGCTGGAAAAGGTCTTTCTGTTCAAGAACTTCAAATTCGCCCTGGCCTTTACCAATGCCGTGGGCGAGATCGCCGAAGCCGAAGGCCATCACCCGGGCCTGCTGACCGAATGGGGCTCGGTCACCGTGACCTGGTGGAGCCACTCGATCAAGGGCCTGCACCGCAACGACTTCATCATGGCCGCACGCACTGATGAAGTCGCCAAAACTGCCGAAGGTCGCAAGTAATGCACTTTGCCGATATTGGTCGGGTACCGGGCGACCCGATTCTCGGTTTGATGGACGCCTATCAACAGGATACCAATCCGGACAAGTTCGACCTGGGCGTGGGCGTCTATAAAGACGCCAATGGCCTGACGCCGATCCTGCAATCAGTAAAGTTGGCCGAGCAGCGCCTGGTCGATCAGCAACAGACCAAAACCTATATCGGCGGTCATGGTGACAGCCGATTCGGGCAACTGATCAGCGAACTGGTGCTGGGCGAAGACTCACCCCTGCTGGCCAGCAAGCGCGCTGCAGCGACCCAGACCCCGGGCGGTACCGGGGCCTTGCGCCTGAGCGCCGATTTTATCGCGCAATGCTTGCCGGGCCGTGGCATCTGGCTGAGCGATCCAACCTGGCCGATCCACGAAACCATCTTTGCCGCAGCCGGGCTGAAGATCAGTCACTACCCTTACGTGGGCAGCGACAACAAGCTCAATGTCGCGGCCATGCTCGAAGCCCTGGAACACGCGCCAAAAGGCGATGTGGTGCTGCTGCACGCCTGCTGCCACAACCCGACCGGCTTTGACCTGTCCCAGGCGGACTGGCTGCAGGTGCTGGACGTGGTCCGTCGTCGTGAATTGCTGCCTTTGATCGATTTTGCCTACCAGGGCTTTGGCGACGGAATGCAGGAAGACGCCTGGTCGACCCGCCTGTTCACCCGTGAACTGCCGGAAGTGCTGATCACCAGCTCGTGCTCGAAGAACTTCGGCCTGTACCGCGAACGCGTCGGTGCATTGATTGTGTGTGCCAATGACGCCGAAAAGCTGACCGACATCCGCAGCCAGTTGGCCTATATTGCGCGAAACTTGTGGTCCAACCCGCCGGATCACGGCGCGTCGGTGGTAGCAACCATCCTCGGGGATGCCCAGCTGAAAAGCGTGTGGATCGCAGAAGTGGAAGCCATGCGCAGCCGTATCGCGCAATTGCGTAGCGGTTTGGTGGAAGCCCTGATCCCGTTCGGGCTGGCGGAGCACTTTGCCCATATTAATGAGCAACGCGGGATGTTTTCGTACACTGGCCTGACCCAAGAGCAAGTCCAGCTGTTACGCGAGAAACACAGCGTGTACATGGTTGGTTCGGGGCGCGCCAATATGGCCGGGGTCGACGGCACGCGCCTGAGCCTGCTGGCCAAGGCGATTGCGCAGGTGTGCACACACTAGCCCCCCCACCCGTAGCAGCTGCCGAAGGAACGAGGCAGCTGCTACAGGGCTCTGCCTTTTGCAGCGACAGCTGCAATATGAAAAGTTTGATACAAATCCCCCCAGACGCAATAAAAAGACAAATTGTCACACTCCCTCCTGTATCCTTAGCAAGCTACTTAAAACACACCTTACGAGGAGCGCGACGATGCACGAGATCCCAAACCTCCCCTTCCCAAGCCTGCACGAAACCGAGCAGCCAACCCCGCAACACACCAGTGGCGAAAACCCCGCACTGGACGAGGCTTCTGAAAGCCTGCAGGCCGAAAGCGAAGACTGACGGCGCACAATCAGACGGTGCGAAAAGCATTCAGTTTTTCACACCGTCTGACACAATCGCCCCTTATTGCGGAATCAAGCGTGACTGACACCTTCAGCGATACCCAGGCCAGCGTTCTGATCGGCACCGCCGAGAAAATGATCGACCTCTGGGAGCGCCTCAGCCCCGAAAAACAAGCTCTCCTGCTCAAACGGTTCGGCACCCAGGAAAATGCACTGGCCGCTTTAATCGCGACGCAACTGGTTACACCACTATAATCTGCACCAACCCGCTCCCCGCAGGACCCCTACCCCATGCCTGAAACACAGCGCCCCATGGCAATCACGCTGCAAGTGGTTTCCATCGTCCTGTTTACCTTTATCGGCTATTTGAACATTGGCATTCCGCTGGCCGTACTGCCGGGTTACGTGCATAACCATCTCGGTTACGGCACGGTGATCGCCGGGCTGGTGATCAGCGTGCAATATTTGGCTACGCTGCTGAGCCGGCCTTACGCCAGCCGCTACATCGATACCCGGGGCAGCAAGCGCGCCGTGATGGTTGGCCTGGCCGGCTGCGGCCTGAGTGGCGTGTTTATGCTGGTGTCCAGCTGGCTGACGAGCATGCCGGCCTGGAGCCTGGCCAGCCTGTTGATCGGCCGGCTGGTGCTGGGCAGCGCGGAAAGCCTGGTGGGCTCCGGCTCCATCGGCTGGGGCATAGGCCGGGTCGGCGCACAGAACACGGCCAAGGTGATTTCCTGGAATGGCATCGCCAGTTACGGCGCCATTGCCATTGGCGCACCTCTGGGCGTGGTCATGGTCGGCCACCTGGGGATGTGGAGCCTGGGCGTAAGCATTATTGCCCTGGGAGCGCTGGGCGTACTGCTGGCCTGGCCAAAACTGGCAGCACCCATTGTCAGCGGCGTGCGCCTGCCGTTTCTGCATGTACTGGGACGAGTACTGCCCCACGGCACCGGGCTGGCCCTGGGCTCGATCGGCTTTGGCACCATCGCCACCTTTATCACCTTGTATTACGCGACCAACCACTGGGAAAACGCAGCGCTGTGCCTGAGCCTGTTTGGCGCCAGCTTTATCAGTGCGCGTTTGCTGTTTGGCAACCTGATCAACCGTATCGGCGGTTTTCGCGTGGCGATTGCCTGCCTGAGCGTCGAGACGCTGGGCCTGCTGTTGCTGTGGCTGGCACCCAACCCGGAGTTGGCCCTGGCGGGCGCGGCCTTGAGCGGCTTTGGCTTTTCGCTGGTGTTCCCGGCGCTGGGGGTTGAGGCGGTCAACCTGGTGCCGGCCTCCAGCCGGGGGGCTGCGGTGGGTGCGTACTCGCTGTTTATCGATCTGTCGCTGGGCATCACCGGGCCGCTGGTGGGTGCCGTGGCGGCAGGCTTCGGCTTTGCTTCGATCTTTCTGTTTGCGGCGCTGGCGGCGCTTGGCGGGTTGATGCTGAGTGTTTATCTGTATCGCCAGGCGCAGAACGCAAGAGCGTCCTAGCTCGCGCTCAGGGTGATTAAACCTGTGGGAGCGGGCTTGCCCGCGATGCAGACGGAGTGGTGTGCCAGGTAAAGCACGGTGATGCCATCGCGGGCAAGCCCGCTCCCACAGGACTGCTGCTGCCCTCTAGAAATCCACCCTGCCCCGCCCCGCCTTGATGTTGCCGCGCTTGGTCTTGGATTCCAGCCGACGTTTTTTTGAGCCCAGGGTCGGCTTGGTCGGGCGGCGCTTTTTCTCCACCTTGGTGGCGCTGACGATCAACTCCGCCAGACGCTCCAGCGCATCAGCCCGATTCTGCTCCTGGGTGCGGTATTGCTGGGCTTTGATAATCAGCACGCCATCACTGGTGATGCGGCTGTCACGCAGCGCCAGCAGCCGCTCTTTGTAAAAATCCGGCAACGACGAATTGGGAATATCAAAGCGCAGGTGCATGGCGCTCGAAACCTTGTTGACGTTCTGCCCGCCCGCACCCTGGGCGCGAATGGCCGTCAGTTCGATCTCGGCATCAGGGATATGCACGTTGTTGGAAATCACCAGCATCAAAAAAGGGTCCGTGTTCAGAGCATCAAGGATACCCCACAAACAACAAACCCGGCGCAATGGCCGGGTTTGCAGGGTTAAACACAGCGTTTATTTGGCAGAACTGTAAGCCGCTGCCTGCGCCTGTACCGCGCGCTTGTTCTTGATCACGAAGCACAGCCACATAAAGGCCACCCACACCGGAATCGCGTACACCGACACGCGAATCCCCGGGATCAACAGCATGATCACCAGGATAAACGCTACAAACGCCAGGCAGATGTAGTTGCCGTACGGATACCACAGCGCCTTGAACAGCGGGACTTGCGCGGTCTTGTCCATATGCTGGCGGAACTTGAAGTGCGAGTAGCTGATCATCGCCCAGTTGATCACCAGGGTCGCCACTACCAGGGACATCAGCAGTTCCAGCGCATCATGGGGCATCAGGTAGTTGAGCAGCACTGCAATGACCGTCACCGCCGCCGAGGCCAGGATCGAGTTGACCGGCACGCCGCGCTTGTCGATTTTGGCCAGCACTTTCGGCGCATCGCCCTGCTGCGCCATACCCAGCAACATGCGGCTGTTGCAGTAGGTGCCGCTGTTGTACACCGACAATGCTGCGGTCAAGACCACGAAGTTGAGGATGTGCGCAGCGGTGTTGCTGCCCAGCATCGAGAACACTTGCACGAACGGGCTGCTGCTGTAGCTGTCGCCACCGGCATTCAGGGTTTCAAGCAGCGAGTCCCACGGAGTCAACGACAGCAGAACTACCAGGGCACCGATATAGAAAATCAGGATGCGGTAGATCACCTGGTTGATCGCTTTCGGGATCACGGTGCGTGGTTTATCGGCTTCAGCTGCGGTGAAACCGAGCATTTCCAAGCCGCCGAAGGAAAACATGATAAAGGCCATGGCCATGATCAGGCCGGTCGTCCCGTTCGGGAAGAAACCACCGTGTTCCCACAGGTTGCTGACCGAAGCCTGAGGACCGCCACTGCCGCTGACCAGCAGGTAGCTGCCCAGGGCGATCATGCCGACAATTGCCACGACCTTGATGATCGCGAACCAGAACTCGGCTTCGCCAAACACTTTGACGTTGGTCAGGTTGATCAGGTTGATCAGCACGAAGAAGGCCGCTGCCGAGGCCCAGGTGGGGATCTCCGGCCACCAGTAGTGCACATATTTGCCGACGGCGGTCAGCTCCGACATGCCCACCAGAATGTACAGCACCCAGCAGTTCCAGCCCGACATAAAGCCGGCGAAACCGCCCCAGTATTTATGGGCAAAGTGGCTGAAAGAACCGGCAACCGGCTCTTCGACGATCATTTCACCGAGCTGGCGCATGATCATGAACGCGATAAAGCCGCAGATCGCATAGCCCAGAATCATCGATGGACCGGCCGACTTGAGCACCCCGGCCGAACCGAGAAACAGGCCAGTACCAATCGCGCCACCGAGGGCTATCAGCTGGATATGACGATTTTTCAGGCCGCGTTTAAGCTCGCCCGAATGCGAGGTATTTCCACTCATTGCAAAGGTCCCACACAAGGTTTGATGTGATTCAGTGCGTTGTAACTTGAGCACCAGAGGCAGTGATCGAAGGGTCTACAACACAAATCAAACCCCAGCGCAGGCGCCAGGAATCCAAGGTTGTTTCACGAGTCATGCGTCACCTGTTTGTTTTTATCTGTGACGGAATCGAACCCGCAACGCTTGTGGCATTGCGGAATTATCAAGGCGGATAGCCTTGAGGTTTTGGCCGTTCGGTGTAACGCCGAGCGGCGCAAAATGCGCGGGTACGCAATTGAGTCACAGTTAAAACGCGGCGCATTGTACACCCGCACGAAGGCAAGATCCCATCACACAGCCGATTGCAATACGAAACAAGCCGCAATTTATGTAGGAACTGTCCTAATTCTGTAAATCTCGGAAGGTTTTCATTACAAAGGGATGATTTCAGCGGTTTAGGGTCGGTAAGTGGCTGAATTCGTATAGATTTATTGACATGGTGTAACGATTATTTGCCACGCGAATTACGACCCGTAGCAGCTGCCGAAGGAACGAGGCTGCGTTCGGTTGCACAGCAACCGTAAATCCTGAAAACCGTATTGGCCTGGCACACCACAGTGCCTGTTTTTACGACGACTGCGTCGCCGCACGCAGCCTCGTTCCCTGGCAGCTGCTACGCAACCATCAGCATTTCGCAGACATAAAAAAACGCCAACCCCTGGGGGTTGGCGTTTTTTGTACCGCGCTTACCGCTTACTGCGGCTTGCGACGACCGAAGCCCGGGCGCTGGCCCGAACCTGCCGGGGCACCACGACGCTTGCCCGACGGCGCATCGTCAACCAGCTTTGGCCCGTTACGGGTTGGCTTGGTTGGACGCTTGTTGATTTCGCTCGGACGCTCGGCAACTGGCGCACCACGACCTGCTGGCACACGATCAGTACGGCCGGCAGGCTTGCGCGCCGGACGAGCCGATTCATCACGAGCCGGACGGCCCGGACGCTCGCCTTCGATATGCGGCTGGCGTGCCGGACGCGGCGCAACAGGTGCACCTTCAGCCGGGCGCAGCACGCGGGCAACACGGTCACCACGGGCCACAGGGCGCGAGGATTTGCGCTGCATGCGCTCAAGCTTGTCTTTGCTCTTGGCGTTCATCTCAGGCATGGCAACCGGCGTGAGGCCGACTTCAGCGCTGAGAATGTCCACTTCGAACTGGCTCATTTCGCGCCAGCGACCCATCGGCAGATCGGAGTTGAGGAACACCGGACCGAAACGTACGCGCTTCAGGCGGCTGACCACCAGGCCCTGGGATTCCCACAGACGACGCACTTCACGGTTACGGCCTTCCATCACTACGCAGTGGTACCAATGGTTGAAGCCTTCGCCGCCTGGCGCCTGCTTGATGTCGGTGAAACGCGCCGGACCGTCTTCCAGCACAACGCCGGCCTTGAGGCGGGCAATCATGTCGTCATCCACTTCGCCACGCACACGTACCGCGTATTCACGGTCCATTTCGTACGAAGGGTGCATCAAGCGGTTGGCCAACTCACCGTCAGTGGTGAACATCAGCAAGCCGGTGGTGTTGATGTCCAGACGACCGATATTGATCCAGCGGCCTTCTTTTGGACGCGGCAGTTTGTCGAACACGGTCGGACGGCCTTCAGGGTCGTCACGGGTGCAGATTTCGCCGTCGGGTTTGTTGTACATGATCACGCGGCGAACCGATTCGGCTGCCTCTTCACGCTTGATCACCTTGCCATCGATGGTGATGGCGTCGTGCAGGTCTACGCGCAGACCCAGGGTTGCATCCTTGCCATTGACCTTGATCCGGCCCTGGCTGATCCAGCTCTCTACGTCGCGACGCGAGCCAACGCCAATACGGGCGAGGACTTTTTGCAGTTTTTCGCCTGCAGGGCCAATTTCCTGGCCGTCTTTAGGGTCGAGATCTTTCATCTGGGCACCTCCCGGTGTGTCAATTCAGGCGAGCGCCTGAAGTGTTAAAAATGGGCCTTGGGGCTCTGCTGAGCCCCAGAGGGTCGCGAATCATACGCGGATATTGGCCATTGCGCATCAAAGGCTAGTCACGAAGTGCGTGGCTCACTTGGTTTTCCGCCGGCCGGTGGCCTCAAGCGCCAGTAAACGCAGGGCGGATTCGGCCAGCACCGCACGTTTTTCGTCTTTGTCGAGTTTCTTCCAGGCCTTGATTTCACGCTTGGTTCGCCCGCAGCCCAGGCAAATGTCGTCGGTGAACTTGCAGACACCGATGCAGGGGTCTTTGGTTGCAGTCATGGCAGCCCTCCGAAAATTGTGTGGGCGCGGGCTTGCTCGCGATGGCATCGCTGCGGTGTGCCTGACAGTCCGCGTCGTCTGCATCGCAGGCAAGCCAGCTCCCACGGGTCATGCATTGCCCGCAGAATCCGCGGCTTGCCAGGATCCTTAGTGGGAGTGCATCAGTCTTCCTGCTCGCGGCGTTCCTGTTCGATGGCTTCGGCCAGGGCCTGAGCCTCAAGCTCTTCGTCGCTCAAGGCAGATCGCTGCTCAAGTGCAGCAACCGCAGCGCGCAATCGCTCGCGGGCCAACTCGGCCGCAGAGGGTTGCTGCGGTTGTGGTTGGGCTTCTATTTCCGGCTCGAGCTCAGGCTCAGGCTCAGGCTCTAGAGCTTCAACTGGCGCAACGTCGCGCAACAAATCATCAAAGTCGGTTTTAAGACCTTCCTCCATCGAGTCCAGTTCCGTCAGCAGGGTGCGGAAGCTGGTTTCGTCTTTCGGCTCTTCCGGCTCAGCGCTTTCGTCGGCCAGCGCCTGAAGATGCGCAGGCACCGGGGCATCGTCAAAATCGAGGATCGGATCCGGCTCCAGCTCGCGCAGCTCGGCCAGTGGCGGCAATTCATCGAGGCTCTTGAGGTTGAAGTGGTCAAGAAAGCCCTTGGTGGTGGCAAACATCGCGGGCTTGCCCGGCACGTCACGATAACCCACCACGCGAATCCACTCGCGCTCCAGCAGTGTCTTGACGATATGGCTGTTGACCGCCACACCGCGCACATCTTCGATCTCGCCACGGGTAATGGGCTGGCGATAAGCGATCAGCGCCATGGTCTCCAGCATGGCTCGCGAGTAACGTTGCGGGCGTTCTTCCCACAGACGTCCGACCCAGGGCGAGTACTTTTCGCGGATCTGCAGGCGATAGCCGGAGGCAACTTCTTTCAGTTCAAAGGCGCGGCCGTCGCAGGATTTGCGCAGCAGTTCCAGGGCCTTCTTGAAGACCGGCGGTTCCGGGCGCTCGCCCTCTTCAAACAGTTCGAACAGGCGCTCAAGGCTCTGCGGCTTTCCCGAGGCCAGCAGAAAGGCCTCAAGCAAGGGGGCCAGCTCGCGGGGTTCAGTCAAATTCATGGTTTCAGCTCTTTATTCGGCTCTTGCCCGCACATGGATCGGCGCGAAGGGTTCATTTTGTACCAACTCGATCAGCGACTCTTTGACCAGTTCAAGAATGGCCATAAAGGTCACGACTACACCCAACTTGCCTTCTTCAGCGGTAAACAGCTCGACAAAGGGCACAAAGCCACCCCCCTTGAGACGCTCAAGTACGTCGCTCATGCGTTCGCGGGTCGACAGGGCCTCACGGCTGACCTGATGACTTTCAAACATGTCGGTGCGGCGCAGCACTTCGGCCATCGACATCAGCAGCTCTTCGAGCGCCACATCCGGTACCAGTTTGCGCGCCCGTGCTTCGGGGGCATCGAGCTTGGGCACATAGATCTCGCGCCCTACCCGGCTGAGCCCCTCAATGCCTTCAGCGGCAGCCTTGAAGCGCTCGTATTGCTGCAGGCGGCGAATCAGCTCGGCACGGGGGTCACCCTCGTCCTCCTCGATTTCGGCCGAACGCGGCAACAGCATCCGCGACTTGATCTCGGCCAGCATCGCGGCCATGACCAGATACTCGGCCGCCAGCTCCAGGCGCACGGTTTTCATCAGCTCGACATAACCCATGTACTGGCGGGTAATTTCCGCCACCGGAATGTCGAGAATGTCGATATTTTGCTTGCGGATCAGGTACAGCAGCAGGTCGAGCGGGCCTTCAAAAGCATCAAGAAACACCTCCAGTGCATCCGGGGGGATATACAGGTCTTGCGGCATTTCGATGACCGCCTGGCCATAGACCATGGCCAGAGACAGTTCTTGCTGGGCACCGGCCCGGGCCTCAGGTGCTTCTACGTCAGACATCAGGCCTCGACCATAAAGGGTTGAGGATCACCGCAGCCCACCCGCACGATCTCGGGGTCACCACTGTCCACCAGGCTGATGACAGTGGAGGCCTTGTTGCCGCCAAAACCGCCGTCAATGATCAGGTCGACCTGTTTTTCCAGGGCATCACGGATTTCATACGGGTCTTCCATCGGCTCGCTCTCGCCCGGCAGGATCAGGGTCACGCTCATCAGCGGTTCGCCCAGTTCTTCAAGCAATGCCAGCGCAATCGGATGGCTCGGTACGCGCAGGCCAATGGTACGGCGTTTAGGGTGCAGCAGCAGGCGCGGCACTTCGCGGGTGGCGTTGAGGATAAAGGTGTACGGCCCCGGCGTATGCGCCTTGAGCAGACGGAAGACCCCGGTATCCACCTTGGCAAACAGCCCCAGCTGCGACAGGTCACAGCACATCAGGGTGAAGTTGTGCTTGTCGTCCAGGTTGCGCAGGCGCTTGATCCGCTCGATCGCACCCTTGTCACCCATCTGGCAACCGACGGCATAGGACGAGTCGGTAGGATAAATCACCACCCCACCCTTCTTGATGATTTCAACGGCCTGTTTGATCAGACGCGGTTGTGGGTTTTCCGGATGAATCTGGAAAAATTGACTCACAGTGTTTACCTGTTCAGACGTTGGCAGTGGGTTTGTCATATTTGAATCGACACCACAATGGCGGCAAGTCTTCCGGAAGCGGACGGTATTCGCCGATCTCGGACCACCCTCCTGGACCATGAAAATCACTGCCGGCACTGACCAGCAGACCGAACTCACGCGCAAGGATCGCCAGGCTGCCAACCTGATCGGCCGGCTGGTACCCGTTGACCACTTCAATCGCGTGACCCCCAGCTTGAATATAGTCGCCAATCAGCCGTCGGCGCTTGCTGCGGGTAAAATCGTAGTGCGAGGGGTGCGCCAGACTGACCCAGGCGCCTGCTGCGCGCAGGGTGGCGACGGTGTCTTCCAGGGTCGGCCAGTGCAGCTTGACGTCCCCCAGCTTGCCGGCCCCCAGCCATTTGCGGAAGGCTTCGGCGCGATCCTTGACGTAACCGGCCTCGACCAGAAAATCGGCAAAATGCGGACGGGCCGGGGCGTTGCCGCTGTCACCCAGGGCTTGCTGGATAGCCCGTGCGCCTTCAAGCGCACCAGGCATACCCTTGAGCGCCAGCTTGCGACTGATCTCTTCGGCGCGCAGCCAGCGGCCATCGTGCAATTTGGCAATGGCCTCGACCAGCGCCGGGGCGTTGACATCGAAACCGTAGCCGAGCACATGAATCGTCGCTCCGCCCCAGGTGCAGGACAACTCCACGCCGTTGACCAATGTCATGCCCAGCGCCTGCGCCGCCGCGCGGGCTTCGTCGAGGCCTTCAAGTGTATCGTGATCGGTCAGGGCCAGGACTCGCACACCTTTCTCGAACGCACGCGCGACCAGTACCGCAGGCGCCAGGGCGCCATCGGATGCCGTGCTATGGCAATGCAAGTCAATTTCCACGGGGATTTAATAACCTCTAGCTGACGCTTTCGCTGTCATTGATGTTTGTTATTATGCCGCCACATCCTGCTTCTGGCTGCCACTGTGAAACAATTCATCGACTTCATCCCGCTGTTACTGTTTTTCATCGTTTACAAAATCGAACCGCGCATCGTCGAAATCGGCGGGCACAGCCTGTCGGTCGGCGGTATCTACAGCGCTACCGCCATGCTGATCATCAGTTCGCTGGTGGTGTATGGCGCGCTGTTTATCAAGCAACGCAAACTCGAAAAAAGCCAATGGCTGACCCTGATCGCCTGCCTGGTATTCGGCAGCCTGACTCTGGCCTTCCACAGCGAAACCTTCCTTAAATGGAAAGCCCCGGTGGTCAACTGGCTGTTTGCCCTGGCGTTTGCCGGCAGCCACTTTATCGGCGACAAGGTCCTGATCAAGCGCATGATGGGCCACGCCCTGAGCCTGCCAGATGCCATCTGGACCCGCCTGAACGTGGCCTGGATCGGGTTTTTCCTGTTCTGCGGCGCGGCCAACCTGTTCGTGGCATTCACTTACCAAAGCATCTGGGTCGACTTCAAAGTGTTCGGCAGCCTGGGCATGACTGTGTTGTTCCTGATCGCCCAGGGCATTTACCTGTCGCGCCATCTGCATGACACCGACCCGACTGATACCACCCCCAAGACCAAGGACTGACATGCTCTACGCCATCATTGCAACAGACGTCGCCAATTCCCTCGAAGCTCGCCTGGCTGCCCGCCCTGCGCACCTTGAGCGCTTGCAACAACTGAAAGCCGAAGGCCGCATCGTACTGGCCGGCCCGCACCCGGCCATCGACAGCAATGACCCTGGCGCTGCCGGTTTTAGCGGCAGCCTGATCGTGGCCGAGTTCGAATCCCTGAACGCTGCCCAGGCCTGGGCCGAAGCCGACCCTTACGTTGCCGCTGGCGTATATGCCAATGTCAGCGTCAAGCCGTTCAAGCAAGTCCTGCCGTAACCTGTATCTTTACCGGCAGCCGGCGCAAACAGCATCGGCACCGGTCAAATCGAGTAAGTCATGAGCGACCTGTTACTGATAGATGATGACCTGGAGCTGTGTGAGCTGCTGGTCAGTTGGCTGAGCCAGGAAGGCTTTCAGGTTCGCGCATGCCACGACGGTGCCAGCGCCCGCAAGGCGCTGGCAGAGTCCAGCCCCGATGCCGTGGTGCTGGATGTCATGCTCCCCGACGGCAGCGGCCTTGAGCTGCTCAAGCAATTGCGCAACGACCACCCTGATCTGCCGGTGCTGATGCTTTCGGCCCGAGGCGAACCGCTGGACCGCATCCTGGGCCTGGAGCTGGGCGCCGATGACTACCTGGCCAAGCCTTGCGACCCTCGCGAGCTTACAGCCCGCCTGCGCGCCGTGTTGCGCCGCAGCCACCCGGCGGCGGTGTCCAGCCAGATGGAGCTGGGCGACCTGTGTTTCAGCCCGATGCGCGGCGTGGTCACCATCGACCAGCGCGACATTACCCTGACCGTGTCTGAAAGCCGCATCCTTGAAGCCCTGCTGCGCCAACCGGGTGAGCCGCTGGACAAACAGGAACTGGCGCAGATCGCCCTGGGCCGCAAGCTGACCCTGTACGACCGCAGCCTGGACATGCATATCAGCAACCTGCGCAAAAAGATCGGCCCGCACCCGGATGGCAGCCCGCGCATCGTGGCACTGCGCAGCCGCGGGTATTTCTACAGCGTCTGAGAAAAGCGCCCTCACCCTGTGTAAATCCCCGGCAAAACCGTCTTTACCAAAGCTTTACCCACGGTTGACAGCGATTGACCTTGATCTCCCTAAACTGGGCGCATCCGGAACAACCGGAATCCAAATTCAAAGGAGACACACCATGCGTAAGACTCTAATTGCTTTGATGTTTGCTGCAGCACTGCCAACCGTCGCAATGGCCATGCCTGGTGGTGACGGCCAGATGGGCCCTCGTCACGGCGGCGAGCACCACGGTCGCGGCGACGCCCCTTACAGCCAGCTGGACCTCACCCGCGAGCAGCGCCAGCAGATCGGCAAGCTGATGGGCGAGCAAATGCATGATCGCAAGCAACTGGTCGAGAAGTACCTGGAAAAACTGCCAGCCGCCGACCAGAAAGCTCTGAAAGACGAGATGAAGGCCAAGCACGACAAAACCCAGAGCGATATTCGCGCCTTGCTCAAGCCTGATCAGCAAAAACGCTTCGACGAGATGCAAAAGAAACGCGCCGAGCGTCAAGCCGAGATGAAAGAGTTTAAGGACTGGAAAGCACAGCAAGCGCCAAAAGCGCAATAATCTGTCTGCCCACCAAGCCCAACGGCTCACGCCGTTGGGCTTTGGTCTTTTAAATCAATGACTTGTGAGGAATTACCGTGCGATCACTGTTTTGGCGCATTCTCGCCAGCTTCTGGCTGGCGATTGCCCTGGTCGCAGGGTTGTCGATCCTGCTGGGGCATATGCTCAATCAGGACGCATGGATTCTCAGCCGTCATCCCGGGATCGCCAATCTGGCGCAACAGTGGACCGAGCGTTACGAAACTCAGGGCGCCGATGCGGCGCAGGATTTCCTTGAACGGCGCAAGCGCCGTTATCACATCGACGTGCAAGTGCTCAACGAAAGTGGCGACCCGCTGGTACGTGGCACCTTCCCGCGTCGGGCAGCCGCCTGGGAAGCCCGCCAGAATCCGGGCACAGAACAGTTGCCATGGCGTCGCCTGACCGTCGAATACACCAGCCCGAAAACCGCCGAAACCTATTTGCTGATTTACCGAATTCCGCACCCGGAACTGGATGCCTGGCACCGCCAGAGCCTGATCTGGCCTCTGAGCGCACTGGGGATTGCGCTGGTGGTGCTGACGCTGTTCAGCCTGATGGTGACGCTCTCGATTACCCGCCCGCTCAAGCGTCTGCGCGTTGCCGTGCATGACCTTGGGCAAACCACTTACCAACAGAACAGCCTGGCGCAGTTGGCGTCGCGACGTGATGAATTTGGCGTTCTGGCCACCGACTTCAACCGCATGGGTGCCCGCCTGCAAAGCCTGATCGGCAGCCAGCGCCAACTGCTGCGTGATGTGTCCCACGAGCTGCGCTCGCCCCTGGCCCGACTCAAGATCGCTCTGGCCCTGGCTGAACGCGCCGGGCCTGAAGAACGTGAAAAACTGTGGCCACGCCTGACCCGCGAGTGCGACCGGCTGGAATCGTTGATCAGCGAGATTCTGACCCTGGCCCGGGTCGATGCTGATCAGGCCAGCGCCGAGCAGGTCGACCTCAATGCACTGCTCAACACCGTGCAAAAAGACGCCTCGATGCTGGCCCCCGAGCAGCCCGTACTGCTGCAAGCCGAACAGGGGTTGGGCCTCAACGGCTGGCCAACGATGATCGAGCGCGCCGTGGATAACCTGTTGCGCAACGCGCAGCGCTTCAACCCGCCTGGCCAGCCGATTGAACTGAGTGCGAAGCGCGAAGGCGAACACATCACCATCAAGGTTCGCGACCATGGCCCGGGGGTCGCTGAAGAGTACCTGGCGCAATTGGGTGAGCCGTTTTTCCGCGCACCCGGCCAGACCGCGGCCGGCCACGGGCTGGGATTGGCCATTGCGCGACGGGCGGCGGAACGCCATGGCGGGCGGCTGATGCTGGGCAATCACCCGGATGGCGGATTTGTTGCCACCCTGGAGTTACCGCTGAAACCGGACGGTAACCTGTAAAGGTTTCGCAGCAATTTGCTCGCTTAGCAGCTGCCGTAGGAACGAGGCTGCGTCCGATTGCAAAGCAATCGTAAAATCAGAATCCGCGGTTTAACTGAATAATCGCGTGCGCTGATTTTGCGGTGGCTACACCGCCGAACGCAGCCTCGTTCCTTCGGCAGCTGCTACGGATATTGCTACAGGGCTACTTAACCGACCACGCCTGCACAAACTCGGCGCTGTCCACCTTGGGCGCAACGCGCAACTCGTTCTGCGGCGTGCCCAAATACAGGAACGCCACCACTTCCTCGCCCTCACCCAGCCCCAAACCCTTGGCCACATGCGGTGCATACGACAGCTCGCCGGTGCGCCATACCGCGCCAATGCCCTGGGCATAAGCTGCCAGCTCAATGGCATGGGCCGCACAACCTGCGGTAATCAGCTGTTCAGCCTTCGGCACCTTGAAGTGATCCTGCAAACGGGCAAGCACTACCACCACCAAAGGGGCGCGCAAAGGCATGGCGCGAGCCTTGTCCAGGGCGGCCTGGGTCACTTCGCCACCTTGGGCCAGCACGGCCTCGGCGAGGATTTCACCCAGTTGATTGCGCGCAGCGCCTTCAACCGTCAAAAACCGGTAAGGACGCAACTGACCGTGGTCCGGCGCACGCAAGGCGGCGGCGAAAAGTACTTCACGTTGCTCAGCCGTTGGCGCCGGATCGAGCAGGCGCGGGGCAGAAACACGGTTGAGCAAAGCGTCGAGAGCCTCCATTGGCCACCTCCTGAAGAAAATGTGCAGCTATTCTAACGGTATCTCCCGAAGGCTTGGCGGTTTACATAGCCCGGACCACAGGTAGAATGGCGCCCCTCTTTCATCCCCGAGCTGACTTCATGGCGTTGCCGACATTACGCATCATCGGTTTCATTATCGGCATCTTCCTGATTACGCTCGCGATCAGCATGGCCGTGCCCATGCTGACCCTGGTGATTTACGACCACCTGGGCGACTTGCCATCCTTTTTGTGGGCCAGCCTGATTACCTTCATTGCCGGCCTGGCGCTGGTCATACCGGGCCGCCCCGAGCAGGTGCATCTGCGCCCCCGGGACATGTATCTGCTGACTGTGTCCAGCTGGGTGGTGGTGTGCATCTTCGCCGCACTGCCGTTTTTGCTGACGCAGCACATCAGCTATACCGATTCTTTTTTTGAAAGCATGTCCGGTATCACTGCCACCGGCTCTACGGTGTTGAGCGGCCTGGACACCATGTCCCCCGGCATTCTGATGTGGCGCTCGATGCTGCACTGGCTGGGCGGCATCGGCTTTATCGGTATGGCGGTAGCCATTTTGCCCCTGCTGCGTATCGGTGGCATGCGCCTGTTCCAGACCGAGTCTTCTGACCGCTCCGAAAAGGTCATGCCGCGCTCACATATGGTGGCCCGCCTGATTGTCGCCACCTACGTCGGCATCACCATTCTGGGCAGCCTGGCGTTCTGGTGGGCGGGCATGAGCGTGTTTGATGCAATCAACCACGCCATGTCGGCCATTTCCACCGGTGGTTTCTCGACCTCCGACCAGTCACTGGCCAAGTGGTCGCAACCGGCGGTGCACTGGGTCGCCATTGCCGTGATGATCATGGGTAGCTTGCCGTTTACCTTGTATGTGGCCACCCTGCGCGGCCATCGCAAGGCCCTGATCAAGGATCAGCAGGTACAAGGCTTGCTCGGCTTGCTGGTCGTGACCTGGTTCGTGCTCAGCATCTGGTTGTGGTGGACTACCAACATGCCGTGGTGGGACGCCTTCCGCCATGTCGCGCTCAACGTGACCTCGGTAGTAACGACCACGGGCTTTGCTCTGGGTGACTACAGCCTGTGGGGCAATTTCTCGCTGATGCTGTTCTTCTACCTGGGCTTTATCGGCGGTTGCTCGGGCTCGACTGCAGGCGGGATCAAGATTTTCCGCTTTCAGGTCGCCTATATCCTGCTCAAGGCCAACCTTAATCAACTGATCCACCCTCGAGCGGTGATCAAGCAGAAGTACAACGGCCACCGCCTCGACGAAGAAATCGTACGCTCGATCCTGACCTTTTCGTTTTTCTTCGCCATCACCATCTGCGTGATCGCGCTGGCCCTGTCGCTGCTGGGACTGGACTGGATGACCGCCCTGACCGGCGCCGCCAGCACGGTGTCGGGCGTAGGGCCAGGGCTGGGCGAGATCATCGGGCCGTCCGGCAACTTCGCCAGCCTGCCGGATGCGGCCAAGTGGATTTTGTCATTGGGCATGTTGCTTGGGCGACTGGAGATCATTACCGTGTTTGTATTGTGCATTCCGGCATTTTGGCGGCACTGATCCACAGAAGAGACCTGTCATGGACCAAATCCTGTCACTGCGCCATTACCGCCACGACCTGATTGCCCATAGCCATGAACATGCGCAGGTGGTGATCAGCTTGTCGGGCAAGCTCGATTTCGAAGTCGAGGGCCGACCCAGCCTGCTGCGCCAGCAACAGCTGATGGTCGTGCCTGCAGGCGCCCACCACACCTGCGGTAGCCCGCAAGGCAGCCACTGCCTGGTGCTGGACGTGCCTGGTGACAACTGGCTGGGCCAGTCCCTGGGTGGGCACGCCGATGCCAGCCGCCGATTGCTCGACAACCCCGCACAGCTGCCTCTCGACCCGAAACAGCATCAACTGGTCGACTGGCTCGCCACCAGCCCGATAAACGACCCGTTGATTGCCCGCCAGGGTGCGATTCTGCTGCTCGCCAGCCTGACTAACCTTGCCGGTGAACGGGCGCAACCCAAACGCCTGCCCTACGCGGCCATGGATGCCTATATTGAGCAGAATACTGCCTACCCGTTACAGGTTGCGGATCTGGCTCAAATTGCAGGCTTGTCCTGCGCCCGCTTGCACAGCCGCTTTGCCAGCGAGTGCGGGCAAACGCCAATGGACTACATCCGCCAGCGACGCCTGCGCAGTGCCCTGACGCTGCTGCGCCAAAGCGCCCTGGCCATAGGCGAAATAGCCAGCCGCGTTGGCTACAACTCGCAAAGCGCGTTCGCCGCCGCCATGCTGCGCGAATTCGGTGCCTCGCCTTCGGTGCTGAGACGCGAGTCTGGCGACAACTGACGCCAGTGTCGCGACAGACAGCTCCCTGCCCTGCCCCGTAGACTGCACGCCTTGCCTGTATTGAACCAAGGATTGCAATGACTCCGCGTACTGCCCTGGGCGCCCTGCATATCGGCGCTTTGATGTTTGGCCTGACTGGCGTGTTCGGCAAACTTGCCGCTGCATCGGCTTCGATCATCGTATTTGGCCGCGCCGCTTTCGCAGTGCTGGCATTGCTGTGCTTCACCGCGCTGGCCAAACGCAGCGCCTGGTACCGACTGACCCTGCGCGACGCCCGCAGTTTGCTGCTGAGCGGTGTGCTGCTGGCCGGGCACTGGATAAGCTTTTTTGTCTCGGTAAAAATCGCCGGGGTCGCGATTGCAACCCTGGGCTTTGCCAGTTTCCCGGCGTTCACGGTGATTCTGGAAGGACTGATTTTTCGCGAACGCATTCGTCCCAACGAAATAGTTCTGGTGGCGCTGGTCAGCATCGGGCTGATCCTGGTCACGCCAAGCTTTGACCTGGCCAGCCAGGCCACCGAAGGGCTGCTGTGGGCCGTCGCTTCCGGGTTGCTGTTTTCACTGCTGTCGCTGAACAACCGCGCCAACTCGGGGCGGATGCCCGCCGTGCAGGCCGCCATGTGGCAAAACGCGGTGGTCGCGTTGTGCCTGCTGCCCTTTGCCGGCCCGGGATTGAGCGAAGTCCGCCCGCTGGACTGGCTATGGATCGGTCTGCTCGGGGTGTTTTGCACCGGCGTGGCACACAGCCTGTTCGTCGCCAGCCTGGCAGTAATCAAGGCGCGCACTGCCGCCGTGGTCTTTGCCATGGAACCGGTCTATGGCATCACCCTGGCATGGTTGCTGTTCCACGAAACACCCTCGCTGCGCATGTTGCTGGGCGGTGTACTGATAATCGTCGCCATCGTGGTGTCGAGCCGCATGCGCAGCGGCCCCGCACCCGATAAGGCAGGGCTGGACGCCGCCGCTCACTGAGCCCGGTCGTTGTGCCCCAGGTCGCGCTGCGGGTCAATTTGGTCACGCACTCGCTGCTTGAGCACCTTGGCTTCGGGAAAGCCGCCGTCAGCCTTGCGTTCCCAGATCTGCACACCGTCGCAGGTGATGCGAAACACCCCACCGGTGCCAGGCTCCAGCACGACCCGGCCCAGGTCTTCGGCAAAGGTGCTGAGCAACTCTTGAGCCAGCCAGGCGGCACGCAGCAGCCACTGGCATTGGGTGCAGTAGGTAATGACAATTTCGGGTTTATTGATCGACATGATTTCAAAGGCTCTTGAAAGGAAGGCGCCGCTATAATAGCCGCCTTTCTCGCTTGCCCAGAGACTCATGATGCGCCGCCTGCTCTGTTGTTTGTTCCTGTGTCTTTGCCCTTTGGTGCTGTTTGCCGCCGAAGCCGCCAAACCCAAAGTCGGCCTTGTGCTGTCCGGCGGCGCGGCCCGTGGCCTGGCCCACGTTGGCGTATTAAAGGCCCTGGAAGAACAGGGCATTCATATCGATGCCATCGCGGGCACCAGCATGGGCGCAGTGATTGGCGGTCTGTATGCCTCCGGCTACAAAATCGATGAGCTGGAAAAACTCGCGCTGAGCATCGACTGGCAAGAGGCCCTGTCCGATGCGCCGGAGCGCGAAGACATACCTTTTCGGCGCAAGCAGGATGACCGCGACTTTCTGGTCAAGCAACAACTCAGTTTCCGCGACGATGGCAGCCTGGGCCTGCCATTGGGCGTGATTCAGGGCCAGAACCTGGCATTGCTGCTCGAAAGCCTGCTGGCCCACAGCAGTGATGTGCGCGACTTCGACAAACTGCCAATCCCGTTCCGCGCCGTGGCCACCGATATCGTCAATGGCGAAAAAGTGGTGTTTCGCAAGGGGCATCTGCCCCAGGTGATCCGCGCCAGCATGTCAATCCCGGCGGTATTCGCCCCGGTCGAGATCAACGGCCAGCTGTTGGTCGATGGCGGCATGGTCGACAATATCCCGGTGGATGTGGCCCGGGAGATGGGCGTGGACATGGTCATTGTGGTGGATATCGGCACCCCGTTGCGGGGCCGCAAACAACTCAACACCGTGTTCGACATCCTCAACCAGTCGATCACCCTGATGACCCGAAGCAATTCAGAAGTGCAGCTGGCATCATTGAAGCCTGACGATATTTTGATTCAGCCCGCCCTGGCCAGCTATGGCGCCACTGATTTTGGCCGCTCACTTGACATCATCAATGCAGGCTACAGGGCCACGCAGGTGCTTGAGAAACGCCTCGCCAGCCTGCGTCAACCTACGGACGTGCAACTGGCTGAAGCCCGCACCCCCGAAGAACGCACTCCGGTGATTACCGCGATCAAGATCGAAAACGACTCGAAAATCGGCGACTCGGTAATCCGCTACTATATTCGCCAGCCCATCGGCGAGCCCCTGGATCTGGGCCGCCTGCAACGTGACATGGGCACGTTGTACGGGCTCGATTACTTCGACCAGGTGCAATACCGCGTGGTGCACAAGGGCAAGGAGCGCACCCTGGTCATCAGCGCCAAAGGCAAGCGCAGCGGTACTGACTACCTGCGCCTGGGGCTGAACCTGTCGGACGACATGCGCGGTGACAGCGCCTTCAATATTGGTGCCAGCTACCGAGTGAACGGCATCAACCGGCTGGGTGCCGAATGGCTGACGCGGGTGCAGATTGGCGACAAGCAAGAGCTGTACAGCGAATTTTACCAGCCCCTGGATGCCGGCTCGCGCTACTTTGTCGCCCCCTATATCCGCGCCCAGTCACAAAACGTGGAAATCATCGACGAGAACGACCCTATTGCCGAGTACCGGCTGGAGCGCTATGGCTTTGGTCTTAACTTTGGTCGCCAAATCGGTAACAGCGGTGAAATTCGCCTGGGCATCGGTGAGGCATGGGGCAAGGCAGACGTACGCATCGGTGAGCGCGACATGCCAAGCCTCAACTTCAAAGAGGGATCCTATGATTTGAAGTACTCATTCGACTCACTGGATAACGTGTACTTCCCCCATTCAGGAGAAGACATCAGCCTGAGCCTGCGCCAGTTCGACCCGAGCCTTGGCTCGGATGAGCGCTATCGACAGTGGGAATTCAAACTGGACAAAGCCATGAGTTCAGGCCCCAATACCTGGATATTGGGCGGGCGTTACGGACGTACCCTGGACAAGACTGAAATTGTCACCTCGAGCTTCTTGCTCGGCGGGGCACGACAACTCTCAGGTTTCAGGGAAGATGCGATTTCGGCGCAGAATATAAGCCTGATGCGCGCCGTTTATTATCGTCGCCTCACGCCCCGCTCGTATTTGCCGTTTGATTTTCCGTTGTATGCCGGCGCTTCTCTGGAGCGCGGACGTGCCTGGAACAACGACAACGAGTACAACAGCGGCTATATCAATGCGGCGAGCATTTTTATCGGCTTTGACACGCCGCTGGGGCCGCTGAACTTCAGCTACGGCTTCAACGATGATGACCAGAAAGCGCTGTATCTGAACCTGGGGCAGACGTTCTGACGGCTGAAAACAGACTACTGTGGGAGCGAGCCTGCTCGCGATGCTGGCAGCGTGGTCTTTTAGACAGGCCGCAGTGATGCCATCGCGAGCAGGCTCGCTCCCACAACAGGGATGTGTGAGATCAGTTCTTTTCGAGGTTATCCAGAATCCGCTTGTGCACACGCAGGCAAATGCGCGCTTCTTCTTCATCAATACCCACGAACAGCTCCTGACGCAACGCCGTGGCAATGGCTTCGATCTGTTCGATCAGCGGGCGGGCAGAATCACTCAAGACGATTTTTTTCGCACGGCGGTCTTCAACCACCGCGTGACGCTGCACCAGCCCCTGCGCCTCGAGGCTGTCAAGCAGACGAGCCAGTGTCGGACCTTCAACGCCAACGCTCTGGGCCAGCTCGCGCTGCGTGGGCGCCTCGTCAAAACGGGCCAGATGCAAAAGCACCAGCCAGCGTGCCTGGGACAGGCCCAGGCCAGCGAGACGACGATCCAGCTCGGCACGCCAACCACGGGACATTTGGGCCAGTTGCATACCAAAACGGTGTTGATCGGTTAACGGCATAAAAAACTCAATGTTTAGACTGAAAATAGAGTGAAACTAATTATTAGTCAGCTAAGCATGCCGTTTGCTCATAGGCAAGGCCTATAAGTCAATCAATCGTTACATAATCCTCGTAATAGCTAGATTTCAAACTCCGATTGCAGGGCTGCACGCACGCAATACAGCACGCCCTCAGGTACCCGCCCCTTGAACTGCTCGGCGATGCTGGCCACGCTCGGCAGCTCGCCTTCACCATCGAGGAATGCATCCTGCACTTCCTCCATCAGCTCTTCAGGCAAGTCCAGTGCCTGCTCCAGCGACAGCTCCTGACGACCTATGGCTTCGGCCAGCATGGTGTAAACGTTCTTTTCCGAGCACTGCAATTGCCCGCTGATCTGCAGCGGAGTCATGCCGGCGCGGGCCAGGCTGATCAATTCGTGGCGGATATCGGCCACCACCTTCGGTGTTTCGCCCTGCCCGCCCAGCACTTCGAGGAATGCCTCGCCATAACGCTCCAGCTTGCGTGCACCGACGCCGCTGACCCTGGCCATCTCGGACATCGAGGTGGGCTGGCTGCGCAGCATTTCGAGCAGCGTGGAGTCGGGGAAGATGACATAGGGCGGTACGCCGTGCTCCTCGGCCAGTTTGCGCCGCAGGGCACGCAGGGCTTCCCACTGTTCGCGCTCTTCGCCACGCACCAGCTGGCTGGCCGGGCTGGCAGAGCTGCTCTTGACCGAGGTTTGCGGCTTGAGCTCGCGACGCAGCTCCAGGGTCACTTCGCCACGTAGCAAAGGCCGGCAGCTGTCGCTCAAGCGCAGGCCGCCGTAGCCTTCAATATCGATGTCAGCCAGACCACGGGCCACCAGCTGGCGGAAAAGCGTGCGCCACTCGCCTTCGGCGCGGGCTTTGCCCACACCAAAAACAGATAGATGTTGATGGCCAAAGCTGCGGACTTTTTCGTTTTCGCGACCCAGCAACACGTCGATCAAGTGTCCGGTACCATAACGTTGGCCCGTGCGATAAATCGCTGACAGCGCCTGACGCGCTGGTTCGGTGGCATCCCAGGTCTGCACGCCGTCCACGCAGTTGTCGCAATGCCCGCAAGGTTGTGGCATTTCTTCATCAAAGTAAGCGAGCAGGGTCTGACGGCGGCAGCGGGTTTCTTCGCACAGCGACAGCATGGCGTCGAGTTTGTGGTGCTCCAGACGCTTGTGTCGCTCGTCGCCTTCGGAGTTTTGCAGCATCTGCTTGAGCATCACCACGTCTTGCAGGCCGTAGGCCATCCAGGCATCCGCCGGCAGACCATCACGGCCTGCGCGGCCGGTTTCCTGGTAATACGCCTCTAGCGACTTGGGCAAGTCCAGATGCGCAACGAAACGCACGTTGGACTTGTCGATGCCCATACCGAACGCAATGGTGGCTACCATGATCAGCCCTTCCTCGTTGAGGAAGCGCTTCTGGTTGGCAGCCCGGGTGTCGCTGGGCAAGCCGGCGTGATATGGCAAGGCCGGGAACCCCTGATCGCAGAGGAACTGCGCGACTTCATCGACTTTTTTACGGGACAGGCAGTAGACGATGCCCGCATCGCTGCGACGCTCCGACAAGAACGCCAGCAACTGCTTGCGCGGCTGCTCTTTGGGCACGATGCGATAGAAAATATTGGGACGGTCGAAGCTCGACAAAAAGCGTTCGGCATTCTGCAAATGCAGGCGAGTGACGATCTCTTCGCGGGTGCGCTTGTCGGCCGTGGCCGTCAGGGCAATTCGCGGCACAGTGGGAAACACTTCAGCCAGTTGGCCCAGCTGCAGGTATTCAGGGCGGAAGTCGTGGCCCCATTGCGATACGCAGTGAGCTTCGTCGATGGCAAACAAGGCGATGTCCAGGCTCTGCAAAAACGCCATCATGCGCGGCTGCACCAGACGCTCCGGCGCAAGATAGAGCATCTTGACTTCGCCGCGCTTGATACGGTTGGCCAGCTCGCGCTGCTGCTCGGCACTCAGGGTCGAATTCAAGGACGCCGCGGCCACCCCGAGTTCCTCAAGGGTCGCGACCTGGTCGTCCATCAAGGCAATCAGCGGCGATACCACCACGGCCAGGCCATCGCGCAGCAAGGCCGGTACCTGGAAGCACAGGGACTTGCCGCCGCCGGTGGGCATCAGCACCAGGGCGTCGCCACCATTGGCCACGCGCTCAATAATGTCACCCTGGCGGCCACGGAAACTGTCGTAGCCGAAGATGTCTTTGAGTACGCGTTGAGCCTGTTCGAGCATAGAAACTCCAGAAATCGCCGAAACACCCCTGCGCCAGCACGATCCGCCACGCCCGCAAGCCTCTAAAAGGCTCGGACCCAGGCCACCGGTACGCGACATTTAACGCAGGGCATCACAAAACGCGGCAGTATACCCGAGCACTCCCCCGCTGCGGGGGGTGTAATTGCAACACCGATAACCGGGAACTGATGGCAAATGTGCCCTGCGGCTGGCTTGGAAGCTCAAGAAAGCCTAGAATTCACTATCGTTTATTTACTAGGTAACACTTAATGTCCTTCGCTGAGCAACTAACCCGCCTGCAAGCCTTCCTCGACGCCGACGAGCTGCATGACGAGGCGCTGGACTACGTGGCCACCCACGGCTATCTGACTGCCCTGTCCATCTGTTCCGAGGAAGTGCCAGAGCGCGAATGGATCGACGCGATCTTCTCCGAAGCCCCGCATTACAAGGACGACGCCCAGCGCGCCGAAATCGAAGGCACGCTGATCCAGCTCAAGGCTCACATCGCCCGTCAACTGGCGTCCGATGAAGAGTTCGAACTGCCATGCGACCTGGATCTGGGCGACGAGCCGGATGATTCCGACCTGCGCGGCTGGTGTGTAGGCTTTATGGAAGGCGTATTCATGCGCGAAGCCGCCTGGTTCGAAACCGCCGAAGAAGAAGTCAGCGAAATGCTGCTGCCAATCATGGTGGGCTCGGGCCTGTTCGATGATCAGCCAGAATTCGAAGACATCGCCAAAGATGCCAACCTGATGGACGACATGATCGTTCAGATTCCGGAAGCGCTGACGGCCCTGTACCTGCTGTGCCAGGCGCCAGACGAAAAGCCGGCGATCCTCAAACCGCGCCACCACTGATCCTTTAGTGGTTCAGCCCCCACTCGGCAACCGCCCGCGGTTGCTGCGCTACGCTTTGTTTGCCATTGGCTGGCTGAGCGTAGCCCTGGGGGTGATCGGCATATTTCTGCCGGTACTGCCTACAACCCCTTTTCTGCTATTGGCTGCCGCATGCTTTGCGCGCAGTTCGCCGCGTTTTTATCAATGGCTGGTCGAGCACCCACGGCTCGGGCCATGGATCCGCGACTACCTGGACGGTAATGGCATCCCGCTCAAGGGCAAGGTCTACGCCATTGGCCTGATGTGGCTGAGCATTGGCCTGTCCTGCTACCTGGTACCCTTGCCATGGGCCCGGGGCTTTATGCTGACCAGTGCCGTGCTGGTGAGCATCTACATCCTGCGACAAAAAACCCTCGAAAAACCCTGAAACCCTTGTGGGAGCGGGCTTGCTCGCGTTCGCCCCAACTCGGCTTCCCCGACATACCCCGCCGCCTGCATCGCGAGCAAGCCCGCGCCCACAGATTACGACTTGTGCCCGTGATTTTTCAGATAGGTATCGGCACCCATCGCTTCGATCTGGCCTTCAATCAACGCCTCGAACGGGCGCAGCAACGGCGTGAACGAGGTGGCCGGCTCCAGAATTTCCAGCGCCTGCACAATCGCTTCCAAAGTAGACAGGGCACCCGGCCCCGGCGCCTTGCGCAACCGGTAACGTGACACAGCGCCCTCGGGCAACGTCACCCGCGGCAATTGCGCCAGCAGCGGATTAAGGTGCAGCAACTTGCGCGCCTTGCGCCAGGTGCCGTCCGGTACCACCAACAGCAACGGCAGGTCCTGCTCGCCCACAACATCGGCCACGATCAGTTGCGCATCGTCACCGGGGAACAATAACCGCGCCCGATACCCCGGCGGGTTGAGCAAGGTTGCCAAATCTTCGAACACCTCGCCAACCACCAATTGTGCGTTGGTCAGTCCCAAGGCTGCCAGTCGGGCGGTGTTCAGTGCGTGATTGACCTCACTGGGGTGCTGCAACAGCAACACGCGGGTACGGCTTGCCAGTTGTGGAATAAGTTCGCACAGGCAGTGGGACTGCGGGCGCATACAGCGCGGGCATTGGGCTCGGGACATAGAGTAAACGGGCTCGTTCAAGGTTTATGAAGCTGGGCTTTGAGCAGGTCGCGAAACGTCTGGATCAAGGGTTCGCGGCTGCGACCACGGCGCACGATCATCGAGAACGGCGCCTGATAGCCAAAGGTCGCGGGGAGCAGCACGCGCAGGTCACCCTTCTCCACCCAGGGCTCGGCATAGTGTTCGGGCAGGTAACCGATGTAGGCGCCCGAGAGCACCAGAATCAGCTGTGCCTCCATGCTGTCCACCGTCGCAGCGCTGTGCTTGAAGCCGTGGCGCGCCAGTTCAGCCTGGCTCCAGTAGCCGCGCCCGACCATCCGCTGCTGGGTAATCACCGGCCCGGGGATACGCCGCTCACTGAACAGAGGGTGTCGTGTGCTGCAGTACAGCCAGTGCTGCTCGCGGTACAACGGCTGGTAGACCAGCCCGCTCATGCGCGTGGAAAACGCTCCGATGGCCAGGTCCAGGCGATTGTCCTGAACCCCGAGCTGCAATTCATACGGGCTCATCACCGATAAATGCAGGTGCACAGCTGGATGCTCCTGGCTGTAGGCACCAATGGCCTCGGCAAAGGGCAAGGCCTTGTCGTTGACCGTCGAGTCGATCACACCCAGGTTCAGGGTACCGCGCAACTCACCCTTGAGCGCTGCCGCGTATTGCTCGAAACCTTCCAGTTCGCCCAGCAGGCGCAGGGTTTCCTGATGGAACAACTCGCCCTTGCTGGTCAGGCTGAACCCGCCACGACCGCGATGGCACAGCACCAGCCCCAGATTGGTTTCAAGCTGGCTCATATAAGTGCTGATGGCAGACGTCGAGAGGTTGAGCGCCTGCTGGGCATTGGCGAACCCCTGGTGCCTGACCACGCTGGCAAAAATTCGCAATAGTTTCAGATCGGGTAAAGCGTTGGCCATCAGTAACTCACTTTCCACCGTGGGAGCGGGCTTGCCCGCGATACAGGCGCCCGGGTTTCAGCCTGCTCTATGGTGATGCATTCGCGAGCAAGCCCGCCCCCACAGGCAATGATGAATGATCAAAGTCTACCGCTATCAGTTTAGAAAAACCTGAACTAAGTATTTGTTCGCAGCGATTCTTCCCGCCTCGCACCTTTCGCAGAATCGAGCGCCATAACTCCTACAAAACGACGAGGCCTTACCCGTGGACAAAATTCTTCATCAACCACTGGGCGGTAATGAAATGCCGCGCTTCGCCGGCATCGCCACCATGATGCGCCTGCCCCACCTGCAATCGGCCGCCGGCCTTGATGCCGCTTTTGTCGGTGTGCCCCTGGATATCGGCACTTCGCTGCGCGCCGGCACCCGCTTCGGCCCCCGCGAAATCCGCGCCGAATCGGTAATGATCCGCCCGTACAACATGGCCACCGGCGCCGCCCCCTTTGATTCATTGTCGGTTGCCGATATCGGCGATGTGGCGATCAACACCTTCAACCTGCTGGACGCCGTGCGCATCATCGAAGAGGCCTACGACGAAATCCTTGAACACGATGTCATCCCCATGACCCTGGGCGGTGATCACACCATCACCCTGCCCATCCTGCGGGCCATCCATAAAAAGCACGGCAAGGTTGGCCTGGTGCATATCGATGCCCATGCCGATGTAAACGATCACATGTTTGGCGAGAAAATCGCCCACGGCACCACCTTCCGCCGCGCCGTGGAAGAAGGTCTGCTGGACTGTGACCGCGTGGTGCAGATCGGCCTGCGTGCCCAGGGCTATACCGCTGAGGACTTCAACTGGAGCCGCAAACAAGGGTTCCGCGTGGTGCAGGCCGAAGAGTGCTGGCATAAATCCCTGACGCCATTGATGGCCGAAGTGCGCGAGAAAGTCGGTAACGGCCCGGTGTACCTGAGCTTTGATATCGACGGCATCGACCCGGCCTGGGCGCCGGGCACCGGCACCCCGGAAATCGGCGGCCTGACCACCATCCAGGCAATGGAGGTGATCCGCGGTTGCCAGGGCCTCGACCTGGTCGGCTGCGATCTGGTAGAAGTCTCGCCGCCGTACGACACCACCGGCAACACTTCATTACTTGGCGCCAACCTGCTCTACGAAATGCTCTGCGTGCTGCCCGGCGTAGTACATCGATAAGGACATCTCTGCGGTGCCAGCAAGCCTTGCGCTTATGGCACCAAGCCACCGTGCTTTAGCTGCATCCATAAAAAAAATAATCGGAGATTCGCCATCATGGCTCTAGATCTACTGGTCGTCCTTATCTACGCAGCGGCAATGCTGGTGCTCGGTTACTACGGCATGCGCAAGGCCAAAACCCACGAAGACTATCTGGTTGCCGGACGAAATCTGGGACCCACGCTGTATATGGGCACGATGGCCGCCACCGTTTTGGGCGGTGCCTCTACCGTCGGCACCGTGCGCCTGGGCTATGTACACGGGATTTCCGGCTTCTGGCTATGTGCCGCTCTGGGTTGCGGGATCATCGCGCTGAACCTG
The DNA here is from genome assembly GCF_049896805.1 of Pseudomonas sp. TWR1-1-3. NCBI lineage: Bacteria > Pseudomonadati > Pseudomonadota > Gammaproteobacteria > Pseudomonadales > Pseudomonadaceae > Pseudomonas > Pseudomonas sp. TWR1-1-3. Next base: position 29,807 of record NZ_JAFCUZ010000008.1, read on the forward strand.
TTTTTGGCCAAGCCGCTGCTCAAACTGAAAATTTTTACCGTCACCCAGGTGCTGGAAAAACGCTACAACCCGATGGCCCGCCAGGCCAGTGCGGTGATCATGCTGGCCTACGCACTGATGATCGGTGTGACCTCAATCCTGGCCATCGGCACCGTTCTGGAAGTGCTGTTCGGCCTGCCTTTCTGGATCTCGGTATTGATCGGTGGTGGCGTGGTGGTGATCTACTCCACCGTGGGCGGCATGTGGTCGCTGACCCTGACCGACATCGTCCAGTTCGTGATCAAGACGGTCGGCCTGATGTTCGTGCTGCTGCCCATCTGCCTGTACCGCGTCGGCGGCTGGGACGAACTGGTGAGCAAGTTGCCAGCCTCGAACTTCAGTTTCACCAGCATCGGCTGGGACACGATCATCACCTACTTCATGATTTATTTTTTCGGCATCCTGATCGGCCAGGACATCTGGCAACGGGTGTTCACCGCCAAAACTGCCAAAGTGGCCAAGTATGCTGGCACATTCGCCGGGTTCTACTGCATCCTCTATGGCCTGACCTGTGCACTGATCGGCATGGCCGCACACGTGCTGATTCCCGATCTGGATAACGTCAACAACGCCTTTGCCGCCATCGTCAAAGTGTCGCTGCCAGACGGTATTCGCGGGTTGGTGATTGCAGCAGCACTGGCGGCCATGATGTCCACCGCCAGCGCCGGTTTGCTGGCAGCCTCCACCGTACTGACCGAAGACCTGTTGCCAAGGCTGCGCGGCGGCAAGCAGTCGAGCCTGCGGATCAACCGCCTGTTTACCCTGCTGACGGGCATTGCCGTACTGGGTATCGCGCTGGTGGTGTCTGATGTGATCAGCGCCCTGACCCTGGCCTACAACCTGCTGGTGGGCGGCATGCTGGTGCCATTGATCGGCGCGATTTTCTGGAAACGCGCCACTACAGCGGGCGCCATCTCCAGCATGAGCCTGGGTTTTATCACCGCATTGATATTCATGATCAAGGACGGCCTGGACGCCAACACCCCGATCTACTACAGCCTGGCCGTGGCACTGGCAAGCTTTGTGCTGGTCAGCCTGATAGATCGGCGCCCTGTGGCGGTGGCCAGCGTCGCCTGAGAAGGTCTTTCTTGAGCGGGTCCGACGTTCCTGTTCGTACCCGTTTTTCTGCCGATCTCATTTCATACAACCGCAAACACCAATACCCCGCCCACGCAGCGCCTTGTCGCTGCCAGCCCATTAGTCAGTCCAACTACGCTTGAAAAGCGGCTACAGGGGATGTAGCCGCTCAACTTCAAACTACCTGTGATTGATTAAATGGACTTAACACCATGACCCACTTCAAGACGTACCTGGCTATTGCCGTGGTGGCCACCACCACGATGCTCACCGGCATGAATGCTCAAGCCGATGTCACCACACTGACATTCGAGATCATCAACAACACCTCCGGGCCGCTCAAACTCAATCGTTCAAACTGGAACCTGTCGCTGGTCGAACCCGGCTACTTTGATGTCGATCCGTTAAGCGAGCATTCGATTGCAGTCAGCTATAAAACCAGCTTCGGCTACCCGCGCAAAACCCCTGCGATACTTCGCGAAGTCTTTTCATACGCCAATGGCAATCGGGAATGCACCTTTAACACAGCACTGCGGGTTACCCAGTCATTTGGCGTATTCAAACCCACACTGAGCTCTACACGATCTGCCAGTGCAACCTCGACGGGTATGGATGATGCGAAATGTGAAGCGCGAATAACGGAGAAAACAGACCAGGCGCCGCTAAACTACAGCGTGCGTTTTACCATGGGCTGACAAGCCCTGATGGATGGGGGCAGTTCACACTGCCCTTGTGTTGCCTGCAGCCCTTCACCCCTCTCGCCGGCAATCACCGGGAGCCGTGAACAGCACGCGACGCAAACGCAACTTTAGCGGCGACGTTGCGGACGACGACGCGGATCCTCGACAGGGATAGGCACAGGTTGCATTGGCGGCTCGATCAGGCCGAGGGCCACGCCCAGGTCATGGAGCCAGGTTTGCAGTTTGTCTTTCATATATCCCCCTTGGGGTCACTCGAGCGACGGGAATTCAGTGGTCGCTTCGTACAGATAATAGTCCTAAGTACTACAAGATGCTTGCTTAAGGTCAATGAACTTTAGGCTAAGTCGCCCCATACATCGGATTCAGGCCAGCACTTGAAGTTGCAGCGATTAATCATGAACTGGCAGCGAACGGGCCTGTTGCAGCTGTATCCAGGCATTCAGGTTTGCCCCCGTCATGCCTTTTCGCCACATCAGCCAGGTCGTGGCGCATGCAAAAGGTTGTTTCAAAGGGTGTACACGGACATTTTCACGCCCCGGCAAGCTGGCCAGCATCGAAGCCGGCATCAATGCGACCCCCGACCCCGCCGCCACGCACGCCAGCATGCCTTGATAGGATTCAATCTCCATTACCCGGCCCATGGCTGCGCGATCACTGGCGTACCAGGCTTCAAGCCGGGCCCGATAAGAACAGCCCTGGCGAAAAGTAAACACTTCACGCCCCTGCACATCCTTGGCGTGGGTGATCTGCGGATGATCCAGATCACTGATCAGTACCAGGCGCTCGTCACAAAACTCCACCCCGTCCAGGCCTGCCAATTCCAGCGGGCCATCCACCAGGGCGGCATCCAGGCGCCCGCCCAGCAGCCCTTCGAGCAACTCGCCGCTGGGTGCCGATTGCACATGCAGATTCACCGCCGGGTAGGTGCGATGGTAGTGCGCCAGCAGGTTCGGCAAATGGATTGCCGCAGTGCTGTACATGGTGCCCAGGGTGAACTTGCCCGAAGGCACGCCACCCTGCACCGCGCTCAGCGCTTCATCGTGCAGGGCAAACAAACGTGCGGTGTAATCCAGCAGCACCTGCCCTGCCGGAGATAACTGCAAGCGCTGACGCTCACGCATAAACAGTTCGACCCCCATCTGCTCTTCCAGTTGCTTGAGCCGGGTCGACAGGTTGGAAGGCACTCGGTGCAGACGCTCAGCCGCACGGGTGATCGACCCTTCTTCAGCCACGGCCTGAAAAATACGTAATTGGCTGAACTCCACACGATTCTCCAAAACAGAATAAGTAGATCACTATTATTCATTTTTAGAGAAAGTCAAATGCCACTAGCCTGACGGTCATTCTTCACTATCGGGAAATCCCAGCATGTCACCCCTGATTCGCCTGCTCGCCAGCCTTGTTGCACTCATGATGGCCATGGGCATTGGCCGTTTTTCCCTGACGCCGCAACTGCCGCACCTGATCAGCGAAGGCCAGATCGACCTGACCGGCGCAGGGCTGATTGCCGCCGCCAACTACCTGGGTTACCTGCTCGGCGCCCTGGATGCCATGCGCGCCAGGCGCCCCGACCAGGTGCGTAACCGATTGCATACAGGCCTGTGGCTGTGCGTTGGGCTGACGCTGGCGTCGTACTGGGCCCAGGGGTTTTGGGCGCATCTGTTATTACGATTCGGCTCCGGGATCGCCAGTGCCTGGGTGATGGTGATGATCACCGCACTGAGTCAGCACATCGCTATCACCGCCAATCGACCGCGTCTGGGCGCTCTGGTTTTTGCCGGGCCCGGTCTCGGGGTGATGCTGACCGGACTGCTGGCCCTGGCCGCCAATTTAACCGGGCAAGACTCGGCCTCGCTCTGGATGATTTATGCCCTGGCGGCACTGCTGATGTTGCTGGTGATTTTGCCCGCGCTACCGCAACCCGCTGCACTTGCCGCCCGGCCTCAAACGATGCAGCCCGATAACCGGCAACCCGGGATCGCCCGTCTGGGAGCAATTTATGGGCTCTATGGCCTGGGCTATATCATCCCGGCGACATTTTTATCCCAGATGGCCAATGCCCGGTTTCATGGCCAGTGGCAAGCCGATCTGTTCTGGCCAGCATTCGGGCTATGTGCTGCCATTGGCGTGGCACTGATCAGCTTTCGTCGGCCGCGCCCTGCTACCACGCGCTTCTGGCTGATGGGCGGGTTATGGATTCAAGCCCTTGGTGTGCTGGCGTGCCTGCTTCCGAGCAGCGCGGGGCTGGCACTTGGTGTAATCCTCTGCGGCACACCGTTTCTGGCCTGCATGCCGCTGGTGATGCAGTGCTCACGGGATCTGGCGCCCAATGCCACAGCGCGCAATGCGGCCATGCTGACCGCCTGTTTCGCCGTGGGCCAACTGTGCGGGCCATTGCTGGCTGCATTGAGCAGCCATTTCAGCGGCGGCTTGCAACCGGCACTGATCATCGCGGCCAGCGGGCTGCTGCTAGCGGGCACTCTGGCCTGGCAGTCGGTCAGCCCCCCAGCAGAGCACGCACTTTGCGACGCACCCACTGCTCGGCGCTGACAAACGTAATACCGCACAGCACCAGCACTGCGCCCACCACAAAGTTGACGCTCAGAGGCTCATGCAGCACCAGCACACCGAATGTCACTCCGAACAGCGGGGTCATGAAGGAGAACACCGCCAAGTTGGAAGCCATATAACGCTTGAGTAACCAGAACCACACCAGATAACTGAAGAACGACACGACCAGCCCTTGAAACAGCACACTGGCCACCGCCACGGTGGTCAGGCTGACGTGGCTGATCTGGCCGCTGAAAGCGGCAATCACCAGCAGGCCGAAAAAACCGACAATCAACTGATAGAACAGGGTCAGGGTCACAGGTGCCTCCGACAACCGCGAGCCGCGCACCACCACCGTGGTCGCGCCCCAGGCCATGCCCGCCAGAATGGCGTAGGCATCGCCCAGCAGCACGTTGCGGTCCATGTCAGCAAACGACATACCGCCCGCGAATGAGAAGGCAATCCCGGCAAACGCAAGCAATATCCCCAGCCATTGCAAAGGCCGCAAGCGCTCGCTGGGCAACAGCCAGTTAATCCCGAGTGCGGTGAAAATGGGCGCGGTATAGAGAAATACCGACATATGCGCGGCACTGGTCAGTTGCAGGCCTTCGGAAATAAAGAAGAACTCCAGGCCGAACAGGCTGCCTGCCAGCAAACCGCCACGCCAGGTGGCAGGCACTTGGCTCCAGCCACCCTTCCAGCAGATCAGCAGCCCAACCAGCAGTGCTGAAATACCGGAGCGCATGGCGGCCTGCATCACGGGTGCGATATCGGGTGCCGCCAGCTTGATGATGACCTGTTGCACACCCCAGATCAGGCACAATCCCAGCATCACTTGCAGTGCGAAAGCATCCGTTGCTCGCCGCGAAACACTCATAGTTCACCCGAAAAAAGCCACACCTAAAAAGGTCGAAAACAATCAGGACGCCAGCTTGCGTGCCGCCCAATAACCCGACAGGGCTGCAAGACAGGTCAGTAACCCGCCCCAGGCCATGTCCATCAATGCCAACTGGGGCGACCAGCCTTGCAGCGTGGCCCAGTTCGTCATGTCATAGGTGCCATAAGCCACCAGCCCGAAAAACGCACCTGCCAGAGCAGCCCTGCGCGCACTGGCCCGGGCAAGGGCCGGCAATACCACAAAGAACACCACGCCCAGCACATACAGCAGGTAAAACACGATGGCCGGGCCCCACTTGGGTTGAGCCAGCATCAACGAACCCAACAGCTCTTTATAGGTAGAGCTCATAAGCAGGCCCAGCCACAGGCCGTCAAGCACCAGAAAAGCCAGTAACGCACCGATATACGCCCACACTGCCTTGCTCATGTCGCCAGCCCCTCGTGTTGGATCAGATCAGTTCGATACGGTCCGGGTGGATCGCAATCTTGCCTTCCTTGTAGAGCGCACCAATGGCTTTCTTGAAGTTGCCCTTGCTGACGCCAAAATGAGTACTGATGACTTCAGGGGCACTTTTGTCGCTCACGGCGAGCACACCGTTGTTGTCGCGCAACTTGCTGAGGATCTTCGAATTCAGGCTGCTGGCTGCTTCCTGGCCAACCGGTTGCAGGCTCAGGCTGATCTTGCCGTCCGCACGGACTTCCTTGATGTAGCCCTTTTCCTGCTTGCCCGCACGCATGAACTTGAAGATTTCATTCTTGTGGATCAAACCCCAGTGCTTGTTGTTGATCACGGCTTTAAAGCCCATGTCCGTGGCCTCGGCCACCAACAGATCAACTTCCTGGCCGACCTGATAATTGGCCGGGGTTTTGTCCAGGTAGCGGTCCAGACGGGCAGTCGCGGTGATACGACGCGTGTGCTTGTCGAGGTAGACGTGCACCACGACATATTCGCCGGCGGTCATCTGGCGCTTTTCTTCGGAATACGGCAACAGCAAATCTTTTGGTAAACCCCAATCGAGGAATACGCCGATGCTGTTAACTTCAACCACTTTCAAGCTGGCAAATTCACCGACTTGAACTTTTGGTTTTTCAGTGGTGGCAATTAACTTGTCAGCGCTGTCCAAATAAACAAAGACGTTGAGCCAGTCTTCATCTTCGCTGGGAATATCTTTTGGAATATAACGATTGGGCAACAGGATTTCGCCGTCAGCCCCACCATCCAGATACAAACCGAAGTTTGTATGTTTAACCACTTGCAAACTGTTGTAGCGACCGATTAAAGCCATGTCCAATACCCTCATTACGTAGGCGGCATTCTACCCGAGTTTAGGGGGGCAAATTGGAGTGCCGCAGCCCGCCATCCAAAAAATCTGCGAAAGGTTTGATTTATCAGGTTTTTCCAACGCGCCTTGGACGCCACTCGTCAGCCTGGCGGATGCTCAAAGGCCATCTGCGCACGGCCGGACACGTATACAAAACCTCCCACGTTATGAATTAAAACAGCGAGTTAGCCGACAATTATGCAGTCGTTCATGCTGACTCATACTGCACCGATATTATTTTACGAAGATATTTAACAAGCAATTGTCAAGTATTTCAGGTACTATCGCTGGCCAAGTTATTTTCTACAGGTCAATAGCCGCCATGCGTGTAAAAGCATCCGCCAGCAAAGCAAAGCCAGCTCCCGCTGTTGAAACCAGTGATTCCATCAATGCTCAAATCGAAGCATTCCTGAAATCCGGCGGCGAGATTCAGCAAATCAGCAAAGGCGTCAGCGGCCAAACTTTCGGCCCGTCCAAGCAAATCACGCTCGGCAAGAAGTAATACCCCCTCGCTTCATCTGGTCCTTATGCGCTTTGCCCTTCAAGGCGCTAGGACTCTCGATTTATCCCCTTTGTTCCCCTGCCCCGCCCCCGATTCGCATCGATAAATCGACGAACGGCACTTTGTTGCCGATATTCCTGCGTATGCTCCGAAGGCTCTGAATCAAGCCTTTGAGCCCAAATAGGGAGCCGATCATGCTGACACGGACGGTGTTGCTGGCCAGCACGCTGCTGACCAGCACCATTGCAGACGCACAGGTGTTTTCCCGCGAGCTGGGCGACTTCGACCTGAAGCTGGCCACCCAGCCCAGCCGCAGCATGGCCCAGGGCCTGGTCAAGCCCACCAGCCCCGGCTCGACCTTTCATGGCGGCCTGGACCTGACCCACGACAGCGGCTGGTATGTCGGGCAATGGGCACCCACCATGGGCATCAAGCCTGGCAGCAACCTGGAAGTGGATTCGTATCTGGGCTACAAGCGCCCCTTTGACCAGACCCTGAGCTATGAGCTGGGGGTGATCCATTACAGCTACCCCAAAGTCGACTCACTCGACAGCCAGCAGATCTTTGCAGGCCTCACCGTGCTGGGCACGCGCTTTGGCGCCGCCTTCAGCAATGATCCGGGGCGCCGCGACAGCACATTGTTTGCCGATCTGGGGGTCAACCAGCCCTTTGGCATCGGCGTAAGCATGAAATACACCACCCACCAACTGGGCTCACCGGTGTCCATTGCCGACGGTGGCAGCGTACGCGCATTCAATGACTGGTCGATCAAACTCTCGCGCCCCTGGATGGGCATTGACCTCAACGTGATCTACAGCGATTCCAGCCTGGACGGCAGCGACTGCTCTGCCTACTCAGGGCAGAACTCCCAGTGTGATGGCTTACTGACATTTAAGGCCGAGCGGACGTTCTACTGAAACGCCCGGGTTTTGTCGGAGCGGGCTAGCTCGCGATGCAGACGGCGCGGTTTCCCAGTCACCCCACGATGACACCATCGCAGGCAAGCCAGCTCCTGCAGACATTGCGGCGCTCACAAAATCTGCGGCGTTTCAGGCAACAAAAAACCCGGCGCAGGCCGGGTTTTTTGTGAGCCATGCCAGCGATTTACTCAGCCGCTGGTGCTTCTGGCTTGCGGCGCTTGAGCGGCGCCATGCCGTCCTTGCTGACCAACGAAAGAGCGTCGGTCTTCGGGCGGTTGGCGATCTTGCGCTTGGTCGGTGCCTTGGCGCCCGACTTCTTCTTGACGCCCTTGGCGTCGGTCTTTTTCTTCTTCACACCAACAGCCTTACCCGAAGCCTTGACGTTTTTCGGGCCGCCGTAGACGCCTTTGACTTCCTTGATGGTACGGCGCTCGAAGCTTTGCTTCAGGTACCGCTCAATGCTGGACATCAGGTTCCAGTCACCATGGCAGATCAGCGAGATCGCCAGGCCATCATTGCCCGCACGGCCAGTACGACCAATACGGTGAACGTACTCGTCGCCGCTGCGAGGCATATCGAAGTTGATCACCAGATCCAGGCCTTCAACGTCCAGACCACGGGCCGCCACGTCGGTAGCCACCAGAATCTTGACGCCGCCCTGCTTCAGGCGATCGATGGCCAGCTTGCGGTCTTTCTGGTCTTTTTCACCGTGCAAGACGAACGCCTTGTACTCCTGAGCCACCAGGCGACCGTAGATGCGGTCAGCCATGGCACGGGTGTTGGTGAAAACGATGGCTTTTTGATAAGTCTCGTTAGCCAGCAGCCAGTTAACAATTTGCTCTTTGTGCTGGTTGTGGTCTGCCGTGATGATCTGCTGACGCGTGGTGGCGTTCAACTGGCTGACCTGGTTGAGCTGCAAGTGCTCAGGGTTGTTCAGTACCTTGCCGATCATCTCACGCAGGCCCGAACCACCGGTGGTGGCCGAGAACAGCATGGTTTGCTGACGGTTCGGGCACTCATCGACCAGACGTTGCACGTCTTCGGAGAAACCCATGTCGAGCATGCGGTCGGCTTCGTCGAGTACCAGAACTTCAACTTCTTTCAAGTCAAGGTTGCCGGCATTCAGTTGCTCGAGCAAACGGCCAGGGGTGCCGATCAGGATATCCGGCACCTTGCGCAGCATGGCCGCCTGAACCTTGAAGTCCTCACCGCCGGTGATCAGACCGGACTTGATGAACGTGAACTGCGAAAAACGCTCAACTTCTTTTAGCGTTTGCTGTGCCAGCTCGCGGGTCGGCAGCAAAATCAACGCTTTGATACTGACGCGGATTTTGGCAGGACCAATCAGACGATTCAGAATCGGCAGTACGAAAGCGGCAGTTTTGCCACTCCCGGTTTGAGCTGTAACCCGCAGGTCACGCCCTTCGAGCGCGAGCGGGATGGCCGCTGCTTGCACAGGCGTAGGCTCGACAAATTTAAGCTCGGCCACAGCTTTAAGCAGGCGTTCGTGCAGGGCGAAATCGGAAAACACGGGTGCTACCTCGAAGAAATACAAAAAATCAGCGGCATAGAGTAACGGTTTCGAGCGCCAAGGCCGAGTTACTTTGCACGAACGGCGTGAAACAAATGGTTTTTTAGGGTCTTTAGTCCAATCAAGGCCCACAAATCGCCCTGAAGTGCTCTAATCCCATGGCCATTTATTACCGGATATCGTTTTAGCTTATGGATACTCAAGCACTCTGGAGCCAAATCCAGGACCTGTGGGCCAATCTGGATCAACATCCCTGGGTTTCGGCCATACTGGGCCTGATCGTTCTCGTGGGCGTCGCCCTGCTGGCCGGTCATATCGCACGCATTATTATCCTGCGCGTGACCAAAATGCTCGGCCGCCAACCGGCCCTGCACTGGATCAATGATTTACGCGAACACAAGGTGTTCCATCGCCTGGCGCAACTGACTCCCTCGCTGATAGTGCAGTTCGGGCGCAATCTGGTGCCGGACATGAGCGACAACGGTCGCCACTTCCTTGGCAACCTGGCGCTGGCCATCACCATCTTCGTACTGACGCGGGTTATCAGTTCACTGCTGGACGCCTTGCTCGACATCTATTCGCGCACCAACTACGCCAAGACCCGCCCGATCAAGGGCTACATTCAGCTGACCAAAATGTTGCTGTATGTGTTCTCGGCCATCATCATTGTCGCGACCCTGATCGACCGCTCGCCAATGCTGCTGCTTTCCGGGCTGGGGGCAATGTCTGCGGTTATCCTGCTGGTCTACAAGGACACCCTGCTGTCGTTCGTGGCCAGCGTACAGTTGACCAGCAACGACTTGCTGCGGGTTGGCGACTGGATCGAAATGCCTCAGGTCGGGGCCGATGGTGATGTGATCGATATCACCCTGCATACCGTCAAGGTGCAGAATTTCGACAAGACCATTGTCTCGATACCCACCTGGCGCCTGATGTCCGAGTCGTTCAAGAACTGGCGCGGCATGCAGCAGTCCGGCGGCCGGCGGATCAAGCGCAGCCTGTTTATTGACGCAAGCGATGTTGCGTTCCTGACCGATGAGCAGGAGCAACGTCTGGAGGGAGTGCGCCTGCTGAGCGACTACCTGCATCGCAAGAAAGCCGAACTCAAAAGCTGGAATGAAGCCCAGGGCAACGTGGCAGCCATGTCAGCCAACCGTCGACGCATGACCAATATCGGTACTTTCCGCGCCTATGCCCTTGCCTATCTGAAAAGCCATGCCGATATCCAGCCGAACATGACCTGCATGGTGCGCCAACTGCAAACCACGCCTCAAGGCGTACCCCTGGAGGTGTACTGCTTTACCCGAACCACTGTGTGGGACGAATACGAACGCATTCAGGGCGATATCTTCGACTATCTGCTGTCAGTACTGCCCGAGTTCGGTTTAAGCGTGTACCAGCAACCAAGCGGTAATGACCTGCGCAAGGGGCTGTTGACCAGAATACCGATCGAAGAGTGATGTGTAGCCGCTAAGGAGTACAGAGAGGCTGCGAGAATCTGAAAGCCCTGCGGGGCTTGTCGCAGCCTCTTGTCTCGTCAGCGGCTAAATGTTCAGGCGTGCTTGAACTGCGGGTCGCCAGTGAGTTTGAACAACAACTCGATGCCCTGCGGCCAGGTGCCATAGCCACCTTCGCCATTGATATGCCCGGCATTCTCCAACCATACCAGTTCACTCCCCCAGGCCTGGCTGAAGGCCTCGGCCCGCTCGCGGGTGACATAGGGGTCGTTGGTACTGGCTACGGTGATCGCATCAAAAGGCAGGGTATTGAGCGGCATGGGGCTAAAGCCTGAGGTCCCGGCCGGGTAGCTGTCGGCCTCGGTATCACTGGGTGCCACCAGTAACGCCCCGCGCACCCGCCTTGCTTCCTTGGGGTGCTGCTGGGCCCAGCGGGCTATCAGCGTACACGCCAGGCTGTGACCCACCAGCACTACGGGGCGCTCGCTCTTGGTGATTTTTTTATGCAGGTTCTGCACCCAGTCAACACAGGCGGGAGTTTCCCAATTGTCCTGCTTGACCCGATGCAAACCGCTGTAGCGCTGCTCCCAGTGAGATTGCCAATGCTCTGTTCCTGAATTGAACAGGCCCGGCAAGATCAACACCCTGACTGTCATTCCGACTCTCCCTTAAGGCGATAGATGGACTGAGATTGACCTTAGACCGTCACAGCCCTGCGGTCTAGCCGGCTTATCCAGACGGCAATCAATATCACCAGCCCGCCCAGGAACAACCGCCCCAGAGGCTCGTGTTGATTCCAGATCAACAGGCTGAAAAACAGACCCACCGGCACATGCACGTTGTTCATGACCGCCAGGGTCGCGCCACTGACCATGCACGCGCCCTTGTTCCACCAATACAGGCCAAGTGCAGTGGAGACCAGCCCCAGAAACACCAGCACTCCCCACTGCAAGGGGGCTTCAGGCCAGAAATCGGCTTTGCCGAACAACACAAAAGCAGGCAGTACCACAGCCAGCGCACCCAGATAGAAGTAACCGAAGCGCCGGTAATGCGGCAAATCGCTCGGGTAGCGTGCGACCAGATGCCGGTACATCACCTGACCGGCGGCATAAGTGAAGTTGCCCAGTTGCAGGAGCAGGAAGCCCTTGAAAAATTCGGGGCTGATGGTGTCAAAACGAATGACCGCAGCCCCCATAACGGCGACCAGTGCCGCAACAAGCGCCCACGGATTGAAACGGCGGTTGATTGCATCCTCGATTAGGGTCACGTGCAGGGGGGTCAGGATGGTGAACAACAACACCTCCGGAACCGTAAGCACTCGAAAACTCAAGTACAGACAGACGTAGGTGACACCGAACTGCAGCGCCCCGATCAACAGCATGCCGCGCATGAAACCGGGTTCGACCTGACGCCAGCGTGTGAGCGGAATAAATACCAGCCCCGCCAGTACCACACGCACCAGTACCGCAAAGTAACTGTCGACGTGCCCCGCCAGATACTCGCCAATCAGGCTGAATGAAAACGCCTGAATCAGGGTAACAATTAACAGATAGCCCATGAATCTCTCGCTCAAAAACCGTAGTTGCCTGTTCGTTTACGCCGTGGCGAATTCGAAAGAATGGGCGACCTTAGCGGGTTTGCCGGGGAAGTAAAATGCTGGCTTGCCAATCTCATCCGCTCCAGGGCAATTGAGACCTCAGGGCGCACAGCACTAGAAACCGGTCAGCCGCTTCCATTCCTGCAAGGCGTCCGGGCCCAGCGGCCTGAACAACGCCGGATCGTGAAAGAGTGCCTGCTGGATCTCAACCAGGTTCATGGTTGCGCTTTGACTCATAAACGGCACCAGTTGCCCGTGCCACAGGGCTCCGTCCGGGGTGAAATAGCCGCTTTTGTAGGGCCGTCCGGGATAAATCTGCGAGTAGATTTTTTCCGCGAAATAATCCACCACACTTTCGTCATAATTGACCCCCTCCCCGGAAATGACCTGCAAACCGGCTCTGCGATGAGAGGCCGCATGGACATACTCATGCACTACCGTGGAGCGCACCTTGTCGGAGTCCACCAGACCGTTTACCACATAATCCGGATGATCCGTGGCGATATGGATCTTGCCTTGCGGGGAGGTCCAGGCGACAGGGCTGGCTTTCGTAGAGGCCGCGTCGTAGGGGATATCCATCCTGACCGCCAAATCACTGGCCGTTGTCGAAATGACTTCAACGCCCTCCAGTTCAACATTGAACCGGGTGCGGATTTCCTGCTCAATTCGCTTGAAGTCGATGCCGCTCTCAACCTGCCAGGGGGTACTCGCCGGCAGCTTGTTCAGGTTGCGGTAAAGCTGCGGCCCGTCCGGCTCCGGGGTGAACAGGATCTCGGGGGCGGTCTCCCATTTCGATCTTGGCTTGGGTTGCAGAGTAATCTGCGGGGCCAGGTCCCAGACACCTGAGGTATGGCCCTGAGCTGGCCTATACGCAACAAAGGGGCCAGCCTGTTCACCATCCGTATGCAACTGCCAGAATCTGTTTCTGACCCGCACCACCTCATAAGCCTCGGGCGGATCTCCAACCGCGATATAGGATCTATTGTCGAAGGTATGGACACCTGTTGTCGTATCGGGCTGCCGCCCTTTCAATGAAACGTCGCTGCGCCGGAATGTGGTCATGTCCCCCAATGAGGCCAGCCCGTTATCGTCCTGCAGTCTCCAGGTATGCAAACTGGCGGTCTCTGGCACTTCATCTCCCCCGCCCTTGATCCCTCTTCTTTTCCATTGCCCCGCAGCACCCGCTTCAGGCTTGGCAATTACCCCGCTGCTGAGCAGTTGCGAGGGATTGTCAGGACTTCTGACTCGCAGCAAGTAATAACCATCGGGAAGATCAGGGCTGGCAGAAACAAAGAATTTTTGCTGGCCGAAATGTACTGACCGGGCGCCTGAGGCCAAGCGCGGCCCATAGGGAAGACTGGATACAGGATCAATCAGGCGGTAATCACTGGTCGTGACGCTGCCCGTGTTGCGAACCTGCACGTTTTTAACATCACTGACCGTACGCAGCTCATCGCCCTGAGCCACAGGCTTCCAGGCCCCGGGATCCGCGACCGTTACCAGCCCCTGTTTAATGTCGTAACGCGCCACGCTTGAAAGGCTGGTCACTTGCCTGAAGTGCCCGAGACCTTTCTCAGCCAGACAAGCACCACCCTCAAGCAGTTTGGCACCGCTCCACTTGAGCAAACGGGGCAAGCCATCCAGGGGGTTCAGCTCCTGAGCCAGAGACACCAGCAGGGTTCTGGCGAGCTTGCCCATCCGGGGCAACACGGCCTTGAAACCGATCTTTCCAGCCAGGTTGATCACCCGCACTGCCCCTCCGGCAAATCTTACGACGGGGACCAAAAACAGCAGGTCCAGGAGCATCCCGAATGCCCCCGAAGCTCTGCGTTTCTGATCATCCGAAAGCAGATCCTCGATGCCCCCCCAGAAAGGCGTAATCGCCTTTAGCAATGACAGGGCAGGATGTGCCTGGTCAAAAGCCGTCACTCCCCGGGCAGCCGCACGAGCTTGCCCCTTGTCGATATAGAGCGGAATCAGCCTGGCAATCTGTTTGCTGCGCAAGGAGTTGAACGTATCGGGCAGATGGCTGCTCGTCTCGTCTCCCGCTGGCACGCTACCAAGCTCCTCAATAATCAGCCTGGATCGGGAGGTCTCATGGGGCATGGGTTTGTGCCCGGTCCGATAGGCATTTTCGTCAATATTCAAAACCGTGCCATGCCGAAAAGTGTGGACCCAGGTGTGAATACCGATTTTCTTTGGAGCGATTACGCCTCCTACCAGCAATGGCTTGAGCCTTGGACTCTCTTGTATGTGCAGCGCCCTTGGGAAAATCTCGTAGAGATCACAGGTTTCTTTTTTGCACACTTCGAGAATAAACCCCTGACGCAACATCAGTGAGTCCGTGATTTCGGGGCTGTCCTCACTGACACTGCCGGTACTTTCAGCTCTGACACGCAATACCCTGACATGGCTGTATTCAATGTCCTGACGCTGCCGCGGGGGCAGGCTGTCCAGTAAAAACCTGACAACCGCCTGTTGTGCTGCCACAAGCGCCGCTTCATAGGCATTGTACTGCCGGTTGAATTCCAGCTCGATATTCACCGGCAACTTCTTGAGCCGTGAGAAGCGCTCGGCACTTGCACGAACCTCCTCGGCACTCGGTATGGTGGCTGATGTGTAGGGCGGAAAATCCAGCTCCATATGCTTGCCGGCAGCGTAAAGCTCAAACAGCGGCATTCTGCCCCTGGCAGCCGTGAACTCGCTGAAATAGGGATTCAGGCCGCGCCGGGCCAGCTCTTTTTTTGCAATTTCAAACCTGTTGGGGGCAGGTTTGAACAGGTCATTGGTTGCTTTGAAAATCGCGTGTTCATACGCATCCAGCGCTTGTACTGCGCGCTGGATCTCCACGCTGGAATAAGCAGCCAGGGGCATTTTAGGTACAACGCCATGCAGGGCCGCCCAGGCCATCAGTGGAGGCAGGCGCAAGGCAAGAATGGCTGAAGACTTCTCGCGGAGCAGAACCTGTTTCTGCTCGTTTGCTTTGGCGGAAAAAACGAGCCCCTGCCCCTGCTTGCCAGGCAACAGGATGACTTCCTGAAATGTCATGCGCAGTGTCGAGCCTGGCTCGATGGCATGCGCCAGTTCGGCACCATGGCGCAAGTTGACCCAACTGGCCGAACCGTAAGTCAGTTCGCCAGGAATATCGCGGACACTGAAATCCGGTGGCATGGCCGTTCGCAACAACCGCGCCAGCAACGCGGCAAACGCCGAGGATGCAGCTTGTCGCGAAGTAAGCAAAAAGGTCTCAAAATCGCTGCGGATCCACGCATAGGTCCTGCCCCATAGACGATCCGAGTGCAAGTCGTAACCGGCCACTTCACCAGCCTGCGAGTATCGAAGCACAAGAGTTTTCCAGACCAGTTGGGTACATAGCGTCACCGGGCTGGTCTCACCATCGCGTGCGCCATGCCACCCCAGGACCTTGAGCAATTCGCGACCGAGACACTGACCGCATTCTGAAGTCAGCAGCTGTTGCAGCGCGACTGCAGGCCTGGTGTGAGCGAACCGGGCAGGGTCAAAATCAGGCAGGTAATGTGCCAGCAATTCCAGCGGCGGCAGAGCGTTAACACCTTGTGAAGGCTGCCGGGACGATATAAAACCCTTGACGGCATTCAGCAGCTTTCGCTCCTGATCCGCAGTGAGAAGGCAGTCAATCAGGGGCGTGCCCCGCTCCATACCCATACACCGAACTGCATACTGCTCTTCAAGATCGTTCAGTGCCTGCAGCCTGGCAGGAGCCGTAGTCGGGTCAGCCGGAATGACACGGTAGTACTCGAGCATTTCCGGCAGAGTTACGGACTCACCGTAATCAAAAAGATAGGTTTGCCCGTCACCCTGCAGGTAGGTCTCCAGATGCCCGCGCAGTCTGACCGGCAGTGTTTCTGCAAGCGGCAGGCGCTGGTACAGCACCTGTATAGCCTCGCCACGCAAGTCATCCTTGAACAACTGAAACTGGCGAATTACCTCACTGATGGCGCACTGCAGCTCTGAATGCATGACTGGACGCAGCCTGCGCGAAGACGGTACAGCAGACTGCTTGAGCATTTCGGACATAGCCTGCAAGTCCGCCAAGGTAGCGTCTGCCTGCTGTTTGAACGTGTTTATCGGTTCATCTGGCACCGCCTCGGGTGCTACAGGCAATTGGTACTCGACAGCGATGTACCTCAATGGGCGAACAAGAGCCTGTATGCTTTCACGAAACTCCTGCGCTGCCATTTCGATGCAATTGTCACCCGCACAGATAAAGAAAAGATCTGCTTGGGCAAAAACGTTGAATGCCTCGAGATTGGCAACCATTTCACGTAGCACATCGCCGAGCGGACTGGTACTGACAAGCTGCAAATGCTCTGGATTTATCCTCCCGGCTGACAGATCTGTGACTTTGCTGTCATCGCGGTAACCCTTGAGATTCAGACTGTCCATATCGAATGGTGAAACCAGCGGCTGGATCAGGGGGAATACCTGCACCAACCCGTCATTCAGGGCGGTGTTCCTGAACGCTTGCGCGGTGTGCTTTCCCTGTCGGGCTGACTCGCACACCTGCAGCACATGCCCGACACGAAACCTGGCCCTGAGATCAATTGCCTGCTCCAGATAAAGGGGCTCCACCGAGCCAGAACGGATCAGGTGTGTACAACTGTCCTGCTGCCAGCTCAGCAATGTTGTCAGGCAGTGGGCAAAGGCATCGCCGCCGGGTACACCCGGATAGTCCACAAGCGCACGTGGACGATGGGCAAAAACAGCGTCCCGGTGGCCCAACGCAACCCCGGCTCGCAACCAGGGATGGTTTTGTGGTTGATCCAGCCAGAGCGTCATGCAGTCACTGAACTCACTGCCCGAGGAAAACTCGATCAGTCCCTGACCTGCAATCAACAGGATGACACCCGCAGGACTGTAGATGGGCAGATCCCGCGGACTGCTGGTAAGAACCAGACATCCGGCAACCCGGGCCTCGATTCCAGGCACCCGCAGAAACAGCTCATACACGCCGGGGCTGTGCAGATCCATCGCATCGCGCACGCCGCCGGTTATCCCCTTGATCATGGCCGCCCCTTCAGCCGTCAAGGTACCGTCGCGCAAGCGCAGATTGGCTTCAGCGGCCCTTTGTCTGGCCATTCTGTGTGCCAGCCAGGCCTTGAGAGGCTCGTTCATCGGCAGGTCACGGGCATAGCGATTATCGGCGTCCTGCAGAAGTTTAAGCAGAACCCCAGGCTTCTCCAGACCGGAGTGACTGCGATAAAAATGGCCCGCACTGGCCGCAGGGTATGTCCAGGCAGTCATTTGGCCGTCCGTGCTCATGCCGTCCGGATGCGCAGCCAACTCGCCGCTCTCCCTGTAGGCCGCGAACAGCTGGACAATGCTGCGGCTCTCCCATTCATGGCCGGATACCCCCAGGACGCCGAAGACAAGTCGCTGCGGATCGACACCTGCCAGCTCATGGGGCGAGGCAACAGCCATTGCCGACTTGAGCCCGTCCAGCGGTGTACCGCTATAAAAAGCCGCTACCTGTTGCTGGTAGTTCAAGCAGGCCCGGACACCTGCATCCTGCAACATGGCCACGAGCTCACTGCCGGTAGTGTCGCCGCCAACAATGCGCGCCCCCAGATCCCCATAGACTCCCGCCTTGTCGAAGATACCGACCAACCCCTGAAAAACCGGCAGCTCACGGCTCGCCAGATATCGACTCAGTTCCTCACCCAGAGTCCGGGAAGTGGCGGGACTGGCAACCTGCTCGGTCTGATCCTGATTCCACACAAGCCGATAATCAGTGACATGCATTGCATCCAGGTCAAATGCTTGTGACACAAACGCAAAGCGCCGGTGCAACGTTGTGCGAAACGAATCTCTGGCGGCCGCAAGAAAAGTGGGCTGTCGGGATAGGTGGCCGGCAATGGCCAGCGCTTCTCTTTGGAGTTGCGCCTCTGGGCGGGACGAAAGCATGGACATGGCACACAGCCCTTAATCAGTGATGTTTTGCCATCCGATAAGAATCCCGGGCAAAACAATTAAAGGGCAAAGCTAACAGAGCATGGACCTGTAAAAAGATAGATACATAGCGCACTTGAAAGGCGTGAACATGCTTGTACGCAACAAATGCTCCAGACAAAAAAAGCCCGATCCAGCGCAAAGGCTGATCGGGTACGGGCACTCAATAAAGTGCAAAGGGAGGTTCGATGCGCGAACCGCATGCTTGAAGGAGCAATGAAACAATTAAGCCATCGGGCGATTATCTGTCGATTAACAGACTACGCGATGGCAGACAACCTGGCCTTGGCCTGATTCAAACCTTTCTCCTGGAAGTCACCGCCCAGGTTCATCCCTTCGGCATGGATAAAGGTCACATCGTGAATGCCGACAAAGGCCATGACCTGACGCAGATAAGGTTCCTGATGGTCCGAGGTGCTACCCGC
This sequence comes from Pseudomonas sp. TWR1-1-3, assembly GCF_049896805.1. Taxonomy (NCBI): domain Bacteria; kingdom Pseudomonadati; phylum Pseudomonadota; class Gammaproteobacteria; order Pseudomonadales; family Pseudomonadaceae; genus Pseudomonas; species Pseudomonas sp. TWR1-1-3. The sequence continues at coordinate 48,813 of NZ_JAFCUZ010000008.1, forward strand.
ATATAGCCCGCCGCGAGCCGTCAACACGTATGCTTTCTTGCCGGTCAAAAGCCCCTGTGGACCGGTTTCGGTGTACTTGAAGGTCACCCCGGCGCGCAATACGTGGTCCAGCCAGGCTTTGAGCGTGCTCGGTATCGCAAAGTTGTACATGGGCGCCGCCAGCACCAGTACATCAGCGGCCAGCAACTCGTCGGTCAACTCATCGGAGCGCTTGAGGGAGGCGTGCTCGTCTGCACTGCGTTGTGCTTCGGGCTTCATCCAGCCACCCAACAGGTTGGCATCAAGGTGCGGTACCGGGTGCAGGGCAAGGTCGCGAACGGTGACCTGATCGGTCGGATGGGCTGCTTGCCACTGGCTGATGAACTGCTGGGTCAACTGACGGGAAAACGAGCCTTGCTGGCGGGCGCTACTTTCAATGATCAGAACATTGGACATGGCGGACAAGCTCCATCTGTAAATGCTGTAAGAATGGAGCCAAGATTAGGGGTCATTGATTCGATAAAAAAGCGCAATTACCTGCTACAACCTATCTATAAATCTGTTTGTTTAACGGTATCCTGTAACCAGTCCAAAATCAGAGGAATTCATTGTGAAAGCGCCCCGCGTGACCCTTGATCAATGGCGCACCTTGCAGGCTGTGGTCGACCACGGAGGCTTCGCCCAAGCCGCTGAAGTTCTCCACCGCTCACAGTCGTCTGTCAGCTATACCGTGGCCCGCATGCAGGACCAGCTCGGCGTGCCGCTGCTGCGCATCGACGGACGCAAGGCGGTGCTGACAGAAGCCGGTGGCGTGTTGCTGCGTCGCTCCCGGCAACTGGTCAAGCAGGCCAGCCAGCTCGAAGACCTTGCCCATCATATGGAGCAAGGCTGGGAAGCCGAGGTGCGCCTGGTCGTCGACGCAGCCTACCCCAATGCCCGGTTGGTGCGCGCCCTGACCGCCTTTATGCCGCAAAGCCGGGGCTGTCGCGTACGTCTGCGTGAAGAGGTCCTGTCCGGCGTCGAGGAAGTGCTGCTCGAAGGCGTGGCTGACCTGGCCATCAGCAGCTTCAATATTCCCGGCTACCTGGGTACCGAGTTGAGCACCGTGGAGTTTGTCGCCGTGGCCCACCCCGACCACCCGTTGCATCGCCTGCAACGCGAGTTGCATTTCCAGGACCTCGAAAGCCAGTTACAAGTGGTGATTCGTGACTCCGGGCGCCAGCAACCACGCGACGTGGGCTGGCTGGGCTCCGAGCAGCGCTGGACCGTCGGCAGCCTGGCCACGGCGGCTGCCTTTGTGGGCAGCGGGCTGGGGTTTGCCTGGTTGCCACGGCACATGATCGAGCGCGAGCTCAAGGAAGGTCTCCTCAAGCCGTTGCCGCTCAACCAGGGCGGCAATCGTCACCCGGTGTTTTTCCTGTACGCCAACAAGGACAAACCCCTGGGCCCGGCAACTCAAATCCTTGTCGAATTGTTGCGAACTTTCGACACGGCACCGCTCGAGGCACCTTTCGCCGCACCGCAGCAAGCGTGATGAGCAGTGGGCAGGAACCTGATTCGAGAATATCCTGTCCAACACCCGCCGCCCGTGAACATCTGCCATTGCAAGATGTGGCACGGGCACTGGTTCAATGCCCCCCAGCTTCACTGACGGTGCGGCATAGAACGGTCACCCAACTTTTCAGGATCACTGAACCATGCTTAAAAAAATTGCTCTTGCCGCTGGCGCCCTGCTGTTCGCTGCCAACCTTATGGCGGCTGAAACTGCCAAAGCGCCTCACGTGGTACTGGATACCAGCTTTGGCAAGATCGAAATCGAACTGGACCCGGTCAAGGCTCCGATCAGCACTGACAACTTCCTCAAGTATGTCGACAGCGGCTTTTACAACAACACCATTTTTCACCGCGTGATCCCGGGTTTCATGGTGCAAGGTGGTGGTTTTACGTCGCAGATGGTGCAAAAACAGACCCGCGACCCGATCAAGAACGAAGCCAGCAACGGCTTGCATAACGTTCGCGGGACCCTGTCGATGGCACGCACGTCGAACCCGAACTCGGCCACCAGTCAATTCTTCATCAACGTGGCAGACAATGCGTTTCTGGACCCGGGCCGTGATGCCGGTTACGCCGTTTTTGCCAAGGTGGTAAATGGCATGGACGTTGTTGACCAGATCGTCAACTCGCAAACCACCACCAAACAAGGCATGCAAAATGTGCCCATCGATCCGGTACTGATCAAGTCGGCCAAGCGTATCGACTGACAGGCGCTATCACGCAGGAAGCGCTGACTGGAAACAATACACGGTCGCTGCTGCCGCAGACGGCTATGCTGCCTTCGCCTGCAGCGACCGTGTTTTGCTCTGCCGGTCACACCACTATAAGGAGAGCCCGCGCTGCGGGCGTCAGTGCCAATGCTCTATCGTCGCTTCGAACAACTGATCGATATTTTTCGCGAAGCCCCCACTCCGGCTCCGCCCAGCACTGTCTGGGCATTTTATCTCTACTACCTGCGCCAGGTCTGGCCCGTGTTTGCCGCCTTGCTGGTGGTCGGGCTGATCGCGGCACTGATCGAAGTATCGCTTTTCAGCTACTTGAGCACGCTGATCGACCTGACCCAGGGCACGCCCAATACTGACTTTTTCAAGGTCCACAGCGGTGAGCTGATCTGGATGGCCGTGGTCGCACTGATCATCCGCCCGGTGTTCTTCGGCCTGCATGACCTGCTGGTGCACCAGACCCTGAGCCCCAGCATGACCAGCATGATCCGCTGGCAAAACCACAGTTATGTGCTCAAGCAAAGCCTCAACTTTTTCCAGAACGATTTTGCCGGGCGCATCGCCCAGCGCATCATGCAAACCGGCAACTCCCTGCGTGATTCGGCGGTACAGGCCGTCGATGCGCTGTGGCACGTCCTGATCTATGCCATCAGCTCGCTGGTGCTGTTTGCCGAAGCCGACTGGCGCCTGATGATCCCCCTGCTGACCTGGATCCTGTGCTATGTCGGGGCCTTGTATTACTTCGTACCACGGGTCAAGGAACGCTCGGTGGTATCTTCTGATGCACGCTCCAAACTGATGGGCCGCATCGTCGACGGCTATACCAACATCACCACCCTCAAATTGTTCGCCCACACAAACTTTGAGCAGCAGTACGCGCGCGAAGCCATTATCGAGCAAACCGAAAAAACCCGACTGGCCAGTCGCGTGGTCACCAGCATGGACGTGGCAATCACCAGCCTGAATGGCCTGCTGATCGTCAGCACCAGCGGGCTGGCGCTGTGGCTGTGGAGCCAGTCGCTGATCAGCGTCGGCGCAATTGCCCTGGCCACCGGCCTGGTGATTCGTATCGTCAACATGTCCGGCTGGATCATGTGGGTGGTCAACGGCATTTTTGAAAATATCGGCATGGTTCAGGACGGCCTGGAGACCATCGCCCAACCTGTCGCCGTGACTGACCGCGACCAGGCTCCACGCTTGATCGTCAACCGTGGCGAAGTGCGTTTTGAACACGTTGACTTCCACTACGGCAAGCGCAGCGGGATCATCAGCGACCTCAACCTGGTAATTAAACCCGGTGAAAAAATCGGCCTGATCGGCCCTTCCGGTGCCGGCAAGTCAACCCTGGTGAACCTGTTGTTGCGCTTGTATGACCTGCAAGGCGGTCGCATCCTGATCGACGATCAAAACATCGCCGAAGTGACGCAGGAAAGCTTGCGCGAACAGATCGGAATGATTACCCAGGACACCTCGCTGCTGCATCGTTCGATCCGCGACAATTTGCTGTACGGCAAGCCGGACGCCACCGACGAGGAGCTGTGGGAAGCCGTGCGCAAAGCCCGGGCCGATGAGTTTATCCCGCTGCTATCCGATGCCCAGGGCCGCACCGGTTTTGACGCTCATGTGGGCGAGCGCGGCGTCAAGCTGTCCGGCGGCCAGCGCCAGCGTATCGCCATTGCCCGCGTGCTGCTCAAGAACGCTCCGATCCTGATCATGGACGAGGCCACCTCGGCACTGGACTCCGAAGTCGAAGCCGCGATCCAGGAAAGCCTGGAAACCCTGATGCAAGGCAAAACCGTGATTGCCATCGCCCACCGCCTCTCCACCATTGCACGGATGGACCGTCTGGTGGTTCTGGAAAACGGCCGTATCGCTGAATCCGGAACCCACAGCGAGCTGCTCGCCAAAGGTGGCTTGTACTCGCGTTTGTGGCAACACCAGACCGGTGGTTTTGTCGGCATCGACTGAACCAAAAAAGCGCTAGCTGCAAAGCGCGTGGAGCACAACGCCAGCCCCCGATTTCAAAGGGGGCTGGCGTTTTTTATGGCACTGGAAAAAAAATCGGCGAGTGCTGTAATTAGTAAAGGATTCGGGAGAATCCTGTAGTAAATCGCAGGAGGCAACGCCGCTTCAATTGCTCGATGGATTTATCCATCCGGGATCTCCTCCATGACCTTGTTCAAACGTTCCGTCACTGAGTTGCTGGGTACTTTCTGGTTGGTATTGGGCGGTTGCGGCAGTGCTGTGCTCGCAGCCGCGTTTCCTGATGTCGGCATCGGCCTGCTGGGGGTGGCTCTGGCATTTGGCTTGACCGTGGTGACCATGGCCTTTGCCATCGGCCATATAAGTGGCTGCCATCTCAACCCGGCCGTGTCGTTCGGCTTGTGGGTTGGTGGACGCTTTCCTGCAAAAGAACTGCCTGCCTACATCATTGCCCAGATCCTCGGCGGTGTGATTGCTGCCGGGCTCCTGTACATGATTGCCAGTGGCAAACCCGGCTTTGATCTGGCTGCCAGCGGGCTCGCAGCCAATGGCTATGGCGACCACTCACCCGGGGGCTACTCCATGGTGTCGGGGCTCATCTGTGAAATCACCATGACCGCCATGTTTATCCTGATCATCATGGGCGCCACTGACAAACGGGTATCCGCGGGGCACGCCCCTCTGGCCATCGGCCTGGCGCTGACGCTGATCCACCTGATTTCGATCCCGGTGACCAACACGTCGGTCAACCCGGCACGCAGCACAGGCCCGGCGCTGATCGTGGGCGGCTGGGCGCTTCAGCAGTTATGGATGTTCTGGTTGGCGCCAATGCTCGGTGCGGCCATTGGCGCACTGGTCTATCGCTGGCTGGGCAAGGAAGGCAGCTAAACGGCCGGACGCGAGGGTCAGGCCTGCCGATATGGCAGCGCCGACCTCGCCTCTTCGGCATACGCCAGCACACCGACCCGCTCACGCTGCAAAAAGTCACTTACGGCCGCCTTCAAGCCCTGATGGCGCAGGTAATGCCATGAGTGTGTGATCACCGGTTCAAAGCCGCGAATCAGCTTGTGCTCGCCCTGAGCACCAGCATCAAAACGCCTGATACCGTGGGCGATAGCGTAATCCATGCCCTGGTAGAAACACGTCTCGAAATGCAGGCGGTCAAACTCGCCAAGACATCCCCAGTAGCGACCATAGAGACTGTCGCCGCCGATCAGGCTGAACGCCATCGCAACCGGGGTCGAACCCTGTTTGGCCAACACCACGCGAATCGATTCGGGCATGCGTTCGGCCAGCAGGCTGAAAAAATCCCGGGTCAGATACGGCGTTTGCCGTCGCACAGCATAGGTGTTGGCGTAGCAGGCGTAGACAAAATCCCATTGCGCTTCACTCACCTGCTGGCCGTCCAGCCACTCAAACTCAAACCCCTGCCCTGCCACTTGCTCACGCTCTTTGCGCATCTGTTTGCGCTTGCGTGAGCTCAGGGCATCGAGAAAATCCTGAAAGTCCCGGTACCCGCGGTTCTGCCAGTGAAACTGACAACCCAGCCGTTGCATCCAGCCGGGTTGTTGCGCCAGCGCCGTATCGGCCAGCAGGTCGGTGAAATTGATATGGGCGCTGGACAGCCCTTCGATCTGCAGATAACCGGGCAAGGCCGCCAGCAGCTCAAGCCCGTCCTCGGCACGGGCGGCCAACAACCGGGGGCCGCTGACCGGACTGAACGGGACTGCCGCAAGCAGCTTGGGGTAGTACTCGATACCTGCCCGCTCACAGGCTTGCGCCCACTCGTGATCGAACACGTACTCACCGTAGGAATGCCATTTTCGATAACTGGGCAACGCCGCCTGCAACTGCCCATTTTCATAATGCAGTAAATGCTCGGGCTGCCAGCCTGAATGCGGGCCCAGGCTGGCACTGTCTTCCAGGGTACTGAGAAAGGCATGGCGCAAAAAAGGCTGGGCCACCGGCACCAGCGCATCCCATTCATGGGCGGGGATGGTGGACAGGCTGTCGAGTCGTTGAAGCGGCATTAATAGTCCTCAAGGCGCGGCGTAGACGCGATGGTATCACCCAACCACTGAATCGCTTCACTGTCACAGACTTGCTATCAGTCTGCCACTTTTCTGTCATATCCACCCGCGATACTGACGCCGCTTCTTAGAACACGGGGTTATGAGCGACCTGTTTGCCAACACGCTCATGACACGCCAAGCCTCGTTAACGTGAGCCCGTAAAGGGCCGATTTTTCTTGGGGTGGCTAGGGCCATCTCAGCACTGGGAGATTCATAATGCGTCTTGTATCTACACGGGTTGCTGCGGGACTGTGTGGTGGCCTGGTATTGGCCATGAGCGTTCCGGCCAGCGCTGCGGTCGATGCCAAACTGCTCGAAATGCTAAAAGCCAACGGCTCTATTTCGCCTGCACAGTACTCCGAGCTGCAAACTGAACTCGCCAGTGAGAATCAAGCCAAGCAAGAAGCTGCCGCCGATCAGGTGAAAAAATCCGATCTCAGTGCCTTCGAACAGAAAGTCGCCTGGGCCGCCAAAACCGAACTCAAGGGGGATGTACGGGTTCGTCAGGAAACCGTCAAGATCGACGGCGAATCCGATGGCAAGAACAAGGACCGCCAACGTATTCGTGCCCGCCTGGGCGCCTATACCGAAATCAACCCGCAGGTGAATACCGGTATCCGTATCGCCACTGGCGGCGGTGACGATGCACGTTCCACCAACCAGGATCTGGACAACTACTTCGACAAGAAGCAACTGTGGCTGGACATGGCGTTCATCGACTACCACCCGACCGCCGTCAAGGACCTGCACCTGATTGCCGGCAAGATGCCACAGCCGTGGGTCAATATGGGCGATGTAATCTGGGATAGCGATATCAACCCGGAAGGTCTGGCCGCCACTTACAAACACAACCTGGGCAACAGCGGCGTCGAAATGTTTGGTAGCGCCGGTTACTACACCCTCAAGGACAACGTTGACGGCGAAGGCGTGCAATTCAAGCACGACCTGAGCCTGTACGCCGGCCAGCTGGGTGCTCGCTTCGCCCCTACCGACAGCCTGAAAGTGACCTTGGGCGGCAGCGTTTACAGCTACAACAACGACAAGGACAGCAAGTGCCCGACCACCGGGACCAAGACCACCCCATGTGCACTCGGCGTCAACGGTAACAGCACTGACGAGTTCCGCCTGTACGAAGGCTTCGGCCAGGTCGATATCGCCAACCTGCCCGTGCCGCTGTCGCTGTACGGCCAATACGTGCATAACGCTGCCACCGACAGCGATCAGGATGATGCCTGGTTGGTGGGTTTCAAATCCAAGCTCAACGCCTTCAGCCTGGACTACAACTACCGCGATATTCAGCGTAACGCCGTGGTCGGCGCTTTCACCGATTCTGACTTCGCCAACGGTACTACCGGTTCCCGCGGTCACAAGTTCAAAGTGGGTTATGAAATCGACAAGAACTTCGGTGTCGGCGTGACCTACTTCCTGACCAAGGCCGACTACGCGACCTCCACCCAGAAAGATGCCAAGGCCAACACCTTGCAGCTGGACCTGGAAGCCAAGTTCTAAAAGAAAGGTTTACTCAATAGACAAAACGCTGAAGTCATTCAGCGTTTTGTGCCGTAAAAGCAGAGCGAGGATGCCGTCGGCCCCCATCACATCCACCGACAGTGTTCTCGTTCATGCCCCGCCATCAGCGCGACTGCTCGCGCATCATTCGCTCAACCGTCTGCTCCAGATCCTCCGGTGGCGGTTCGGGAAGTTTTTGCAACGTGCCCCTCAACAAACGCATTTGCCTGATAAAACGCCTGCAGTTCGGACAGAACAGCAAATGATGGCGTACCAACAACCGCTGACGAAAACTCAGCTGGCCATCCAGATAGTCACTTGAGACCGCTACTTGCTGTTTGCAGGTCAACATTCGCCAGTTTCCTCGAAATGTTCCACGGTCGCGAAGACTTTGAGTCGGGCGCGATGTATCAACACCCGGACATTAGAGAGCGATATCTCAAGAATATTACAAATTTCTTCGAGTTCGAGCCCCTGGCGCTCGCGCAACACCAGCACACTGCTCTGCAACTGCGGCAGACTGAGGAGCGTTTGCTCAAGACATTCGCGCAACTCATCTTCGCTGAGCAATGCGTCAGGGCTGTCCTGATGCCAGGAATAAGGGGCAAGCAACCAGTGGCCATCGCTGGAAAACCGCTCATCGTCGACAGTACCGTGGGGCGAAGGCAAATCGTCGAGCAGCACTTCACGACGATTTTGCTTGTAGCGTTGTTTCGCCGCATTGGCCGTGATGGTCAGCAGCCAGGTTTTCAGGCTCGAACGGCCTTCGAACCCGGACAGGTTGCGCACCACTGACAGCCAGGCGTCCTGAACGATTTCGTCAGCATGGCGATTGCCGACGATCGCATAAGCCACAGCGCGCATGGCACCTTGATAGGTAGTGACCAGCTCGCGGAAGGCCTGTTGCTCGCCGTTAAGCAGACGTTTGAGCAGGTCAGCGTCGTCAACAGTTGCCATGCAGGTCTCCGCAACCGGAAAGTGATTTTTCTGTGTGGGAGCGGGCTTGCTCGCGATAGCATCACCGCAGTTTGCCTGTCAGACCGCGCTGCCTGTATCGCGAGCAAGCCCGCTCCCACCACAAACCAGCTGTGACCTTAGCGTTTACGCAGAATCACGCTGCCAATCGAGTAGCCGGCACCGAACGAGCTGAGCACCGCCAGCGAACCGCTTGGCAAGTCGTCCTGGTACTTGTGGAAGGCAATCACCGAACCGGCCGAACTGGTGTTGGCATAGGTGTCGAGAATCACCGGAGCTTCTTCGACCGAAGCTTCGCGGCCCAACAGCTTGCGCACGATCAGGTGGTTCATGCTCAGGTTGGCCTGATGCAACCAGAAACGTTTGACTTGCGCCACGTCCAGCTGGTTTTCCTGCAGATGCTGGCCGATCAGTTCAGCCACCATCGGGCAGACATCGCGGAAGACCTTGCGCCCTTCTTGTACGAACAGTTTGTCCGGGCTGTCAGCTGGCTCGTCGGATGCACGGTTGAGGAAGCCGAAATTGTTGCGAATATTGTTCGAATACGTAGTCAGCAGTTTAGTGCTGACGATGTCGAACTGGTGTTCGGACGTTGCCAGGTCGGCACGCTCGACCACTATCGCGGTCGCGGCATCGCCAAAGATAAAGTGGCTGTCACGGTCACGGAAGTTCAAGTGGCCGGTGCATACTTCAGGGCTGATAAGCAGTACCGCGCGAGCCTGGCCCAACTGGACGCTGTTGCTGGCGGTCTGGATACCGAACGTTGCGGAAGAACAGGCCACGTTCATGTCAAAACCAAAACCCTGAATGCCCAGTGCATGTTGCACTTCGATGGCAATGGCCGGGTACGGGCGTTGCAGGTTGGAGCAGGCCACGATCACGCCGTCGATGTCAGCGGCGGTTTTACCCGCGCGTTCCAGCGCTTGTTTGGCAGCGCCAACGGCCATTTCGCAGAGTACCGACATTTCGTCGTTGGAGCGCTCCGGCAGATGCGGGCGCATGCGCTGCGGGTCAAGGATGCCGTCCTTGTCCATCACAAAGCGGCTTTTTATGCCCGAAGCCTTTTCGATAAAGGCGGCGCTGGACTCGGCCAGAGGCTGGATTTCACCGGCCTCGATAGCCACGGCGTGGTCCGCGTTGAACTGTTGTACATAGGTATTGAAAGACTGCACCAGCTCTTCGTTGGAGATGCTGTTGGCCGGGGTGTACAGGCCGGTGCCGCTGATGACGACGTTATGCACGATCGTTCCTCTATTCTGTTCAAGCAGAAGATATTGAAATCGTTTCAGGTACGGATAGCCGCGAAGTTTGCCATAAATGCCAGCATTTGGCGTTATTTACGGATCTTGCAGTAATCCCCCGTGGGAGCTGGCCTGCTCTCGATTGCAGCAACACGGTGCAAATGCATGACCGCGTCGCCTGCATCGCGAGCAAGCCCGCTCCCACAGGACTGCAGGATCAAGCCTCCACCAAACTCCACTGCTTACTCAGGCGCTTGTCCGAAATCGGCACCTTGGTCCCCAGTTGCTGGCCGAATAACGACACCCGATATTCTTCCAGCCACCAGCGGTACAACTCAAGTTGCGGATCGCGCTTGCCCTCCTGCGCATGCTTGGTCGCACGCGCCTGGTACTGCGCCCACAAACCACTCAGCTCACCACTCCAGACCCGGTCTTTTTGCACCTGGCCCGGCAGTTTTTCAAGACGCATTTCTATCGCCTTGAGGTAGCGCGGCAACTCTTTAAGCCACAAAGCCGGGGTTTCGCGCACAAAACCCGGGTACACCAGATGGCTCAGTTGCTGCTTTATGTCATTCAACGCCACCGCCTGGGCCAGATCGATCTTGCCCTTGAAGCGTTTTTGCAGACCATGCCACAGTTTGAGGATTTCCAGCGTCAGTCTGGCCAGCTTTTCCGCATGTTCGGTCCAGGCTCCGCGCTTGCGCTCGGCAAGCGATGCCAGCCCCGCGCCATCACGGGGTAATACCTCCTCGCCTTCCAGGATGCAGCTGTCGAGGCTGGCCAGCAGAATGTCCTCCACCAGGCTCTCGACCCGACCCAACTCGCGGTACAAAAGGCCAAGCTCAGTCAACCCTGGCAGCTTGCCACGCAAAAATTTCGCCGGTTCCGCCAGTTGTTGCATCAGCAAACGCTGCAACGCACGGCGATGCTGGAACTCAGCCTCGGCCGGGGTGGAAAAGCGCCCTTCCTTGACCGTATTGCCCTCTTCCACCAGCGCCGGGTAAACCGTCATCGACAGCCCGGCGATCTTCTGCTGGGTTTTCTCCGCCACCGGGGCAAACACCTTGGCCTCGACCGGCTGCTGATTTTTCGCGGTTTGCGGTACGGCCAGTGCTGCCTGACTGGCCTGGGCAAAGCGGGCCGTCAATTCGGCCAGATCACGACCCTCGCCGAGAAACTTGCCGTCGGCGTCGACCACTTCGATATTCATCTTCAGATGATTTTCAACTTGCTGCGCGGCTTGCGCCCAGGCCTCGTCGCTCACCCGAGCGCCGGTCATGCGCAGCAATTCGCGGCCCAGGGTTTGTGGCAATGATCCCTCAGCAAATTCCATGCGCTGCAACGCGGCCTTGACGAAGTCCGGCACCGGCACGAAGTTTTTGCGCAATGCCTTGGGCAAACTGCGCACCAGGGCGATGCATTTGGCTTCTATCATGCCGGGCACCAGCCACTCCATACGTTCCGGCGGCAAAACCGGGAGCAGCGGCGCTGGCACCTTGACCGTCACGCCATCGCGGGGGTGGTTGGGTTCAAAGTGATAGCTGAGCTCCAGGGTCAAATCCCCCAGATGCAACGTGTCAGGGTAATGCATGGCCGTGATTTCGGTGGCTTCGCGGGCCAGCACGTCTTCTTCGCGCATGATCAGCAACTGTGGATCTTTCTGGCTGTTGACCCGATACCAGCTGTCAAATGTCGCGGTCTGATGAATCTCGGCCGGCAGGCGAGCGTCGTAAAACGCGTAGAGGGTTTCTTCATCCGCCAGAATGTCACGGCGCCGGGCCTTGGCCTCCAGTTCGTCGAGTTGTTCAAGCAACTGCGCGTTGGCCGTCAGGCATTTGGCCCGCGACTGAATTTCGCCACGCACCAGCCCTTCACGGATAAACAGCTCGCGGGACAGCACCGGGTCAATCGGCCCGTAATGCACGGCACGGCGACCGACCACGATCAGGCCGAACAGGGTGATCTGCTCATAGGCCACCACCTGCCCGCGCTTCTTCTCCCAATGGGGCTCGAAATAGTTCTTTTTCACCAGATGCCCGGCCAGCGGTTCGATCCAGTCCGGCTCGATCTTGGCCACCATCCGCGCATACAATTTGGTCGTTTCTACCAGCTCGGCAGTCATCAGCCACTGCGGACGCTTTTTACCCAGCCCCGAAGACGGATGGATCCAGAACCGCCGCTGGCGCGCCCCGAGGTAATCTCCGTCCTCGGTTTTTTGCCCGATCTGGCTCAGCAACCCCGACAGCACAGCCTTGTGCAGCTTTGCATAATCGGCCGGTTCCTGATTGACCGTGAGCTGCATATCGCGACAGATCAGGCTCAATTGACGGTGGGAATCACGCCACTCGCGCAACCGCAGGTAGTTGAGGAAGTTCTTGCGACACCAGTTGCGCAGCGGGCTGGCCGTCAGCGCCTGGCGCTGCTCCTCAAAACCGCGCCATACGTTGATCAGACCGGCAAAGTCAGAGTCGACATCTTTCCATTGCGCGTGGGCCTGATCTGCCGCTTGTTGACGTTCCGGCGGACGTTCACGCGGGTCTTGCACCGACATCGCACTGGCGACGATCAATACTTCCTGCAAACTGCCGAGCTTGGCGGCTTCGAGCAACATACGGCCCATGCGCGGGTCCACCGGCAGGCGGGCCAACTGACGGCCCAGCGGTGTGAGCTGATTTTCGCGGTTAACCGCCGACAGTTCTTGCAGCAGATTGAAACCGTCGGTGATTGCCTTGCCGTCCGGCGGCTCAATAAACGGAAACGCGGTGATTTCGCCCAGGCGCAGGTGCAGCATTTGCAGGATGACTGCCGCAAGGTTGGTACGAAGAATCTCCGGATCGGTAAACTCCGGGCGACCGTTAAAATCTTCTTCGGCATACAGGCGCACGCAGATACCCGGCTCGACCCGGCCACAACGGCCCTTGCGCTGGTTGGCGCTGGCCTGGGAAACCGCTTCTATCGGCAGGCGCTGGACCTTGGCCCGGTAGCTGTATCGGCTGATGCGCGCCGTGCCGCTGTCAATCACGTAACGGATGCCCGGCACAGTCAATGACGTTTCCGCTACGTTGGTGGCCAGCACCACACGGCGGCCCGGGTGCGACTGGAAAATCCGCTGCTGTTCGGCAGGCGACAACCGCGCATACAACGGCAGGATCTCGGTGTGCTTGAGTTGCGCCTTGCGCAGCATGTCGGCGGCATCGCGGATTTCCCGCTCGCCTGGTAGAAATACCAGCACATCGCCGGGGCTTTTACGCTCACTGCGCTCGAACGCGGCAATCTCGTCCAGGGTGGCAATAATGGCCTGGTCGACGCTCAGGTCTTCTTCAACGCTGTTGCCCTCTTCGTCCTGCTGGGAGGTCAACGGGCGATACCAGGTCTCGACCGGAAAGGTACGGCCCGACACTTCGACAATGGGCGCGTCATTGAAGTGTTTGGAGAAACGCTCAAGATCGATGGTTGCCGAGGTGATGATGACCTTCAAATCGGGACGACGGGGCAGCAGGATCTTCAGATAACCGAGCAAAAAGTCGATGTTCAGGCTGCGCTCGTGGGCTTCGTCGACGATGATCGTGTCATAGCGTTCGAGATAGCGGTCGTGCTGGGTTTCGGCCAGCAGGATACCGTCGGTCATCAGCTTGATCAGGGTATTGGAATCGCTCTGATCCTCAAACCGCACCTGATAGCCGACCAGCGCACCCAGCGGCGTGCCCAGCTCTTCAGCCACCCGGCTGGCCACACTGCGGGCGGCGATGCGGCGCGGTTGGGTATGGCCGATCAGGCCGTGCTGCCCACGGCCGATTTCAAGGCAGATCTTCGGTAACTGGGTGGTTTTGCCCGAGCCGGTTTCACCGGCCAGGATCAGCACCTGATGCTTGAGCAGCGCGGCCTTGATCTCGTCCCGCTTGGCCGCGATCGGCAGATTTTCGTCATAGCGAACCTGCGGCACACTGGCCGCCCGCGCTGCCACCTGCGCGCACGACGCCTGCACCCGCTCGGCCCAGGCGGCCAGCTTGGCGTCGTCAGGCTTTTTGCGCAGCTCATGCAATTGCCGGCGCAGCTTGTGGCGGTCGGCAATCATGGCTTGATCGAGGTTTTTCAACAGTTGGTCGATAGCAGGCGATTCGTCAGTCATCAGGTGCGCAGAATTCTTCGTAAATGCAGGGGGCGGATTGTCGCAGATTTGGACGCTCATGCACGAATCTGTAGGAATTAGCGCGTTGTCTTGTCCGCTGCATCCCCTACACTGCCCGCCTTGAAACTTGTAAGGAAAATCCCGTGAGACTTGTCGATTTGCTGCGCATGCTGTCGCTGGCAGGCATTTGGGGCGCCAGCTTTCTGTTTATGCGGATCATTGCACCGGTACTCGGGACCATCCCGACAGCTTTTTTCCGGGTTTCCATCGCAGCAACCGGTCTGGTGGTGATTCTGGCGCTGATGCGCGTGCGCTGGGATTTCGGCGGCAAACTCAAGGTAATCCTGATACTGGGGGTTATCAACTCCGGGGTACCGGCCACACTGTATTCGGTGGCGGCCCAGGTGTTGCCTGCCGGTTACTCATCGATTTTCAACGCCACCACACCGTTGATGGGCGTATTGATCGGCGGTCTGTTTTTCAGCGAAAAATTGACCCTGACCAAAATGGCCGGGGTGTTTCTGGGCTTGCTCGGTGTAGGCATTTTGACCCGTGCCGGGCCGGTTGCTTTCAATCTGGACTTGCTGATGGGCGCCCTCGCCTGTCTGCTGGCCACCACCTTTTATGGATTTGCCGGCTTTTTGGCACGCCGCTGGCTGGATCAGCAAGGCGGTCTCGACCCTCGTCTTTCAGCACTGGGCAGTATGCTCGGGGCTACTTTGTTCCTGCTGCCGCTGTTCGGGCTGAGTGTGATCAATCAGCCACCGGTCAGTTGGGGCGGGACGAGTGTCTGGTTATCGTTGCTGGGTCTGGGGCTGGTGTGTACGGCGTTTGCCTATATCCTGTACTTCCGCTTGCTGACCAGCATTGGCCCGGTCAAATCCATGACCGTGACCTTTATGATCCCGCCGTTTGGCGTGCTGTGGGGCGCGCTGTTTCTGGGCGAGCCGCTGTCGATGGCGCACCTGTATGGAGGTCTGCTGATCGCCGTGGCGCTGTGGCTGGTGCTCAAGCCCGGGGCAATGGCAGCGTCCAAATAATCACATGCCGTGGTGGGGTTTTGGCAGGCAATTGACTTAAAAACAATCCAAAAAAAACCGCTCTCGAGAGAGCGGTTTTTTTTGTCTGATGCAATCAGCCAAACAACCAGCGCCACAGCAGTATCAGTACCAGCACCGCCAATATCGGCCGGGCGATACGATAAAGCTTGGGATTGCGGCGCTTCCACTGTTTGACCACGCCACTGAAGCGGTCACTGAAGGTTTTGCTCCAGGCGTAGGCCTTGTTGATCCCGCCAACGCGTTCGTCGTCCAGGTTCTGCGGCGCAGTCGCCTTACCCAGTTGCGCGCTGACCCAACGGTTGATACGGGTCATCAGCGGGCTGGTCAATGGCCGCTCGATATCGCAAAACAGAATGACGCGGGTGATATCGGTTTCGTTCTTGACCCAGTGCACATAAGTCTCGTCGAACATCACGTCTTCACCATCACGCCAGGCGTATTCCTCGCCATCGACAAAGATGCGGCAAGCGTCGGAGTTGGGGGTCGACAGGCCCAGGTGGTAACGCAGCGATCCGGCAAACGGGTCGCGGTGCGGGTTGAGGTGGCTACCGCCCGGCAACAGGGCAAACATCGCGCCTTTGACGTTGGGGATGCTGTTGACCAATTCAACGGTTTTGGGGCACAGCAATTCAGCCGATGGCAGCGCCTTGTCGTACCACTTGAGGTAAAAGCGCTTCCAGCCCTTTTTGAAGAACGAACCGAAGCCTGCGTCGTTGTTCTTCTCGGCGGCGCGTATATAGCCCTCATCGAACAAGTGCATGGCTTCTTCGCGGATCGCTTGCCAGTTGTCCTTGAGCACATCCAGCTCGGGGAACTTGCTGCGGTCCAGGTACGGCTTGGACGGTACCCCGGAGAACAGGTACATCAGGGCGTTGTAGGGCGCAAAGAACGCGGAGTGGTTGACGAATTGGCGCAACACCGGCAAGCGTGCCTTGCCGCGCAGGTGCACGTAAAGAATGCTGCCGACAAATAACAGTATGAGCCCTGCCTTGATGGCGAAGGATAAGGTCATGCAACAACTCCTCAAAAATACCGTGCAGCATCAATAGCCCGATGTAGCAGCAGGCCATGATAAACACTACAGGCGTAGGACAAAACCCACGAATCCAAATAATCAGTATTAAGTCTTACGCAACAGCAGGCTGATTATTCAGAAACTTGGGCATTAGCCACTTGATTTGAGTCAGTTGCACAAACTCTGCGGGGAACGGGCGCGCCACCCCCCGCACAATGTTACGGGTGCAATTCCTGCTCGCTGAACAGGTCGCTGAACAGGAAGCTCGACAGATAACGCTCGCCCGAATCGGGGAGGATCACGACGATGGTCTTGCCTTGCATTTCCGGGGTTTCCGCCAGTCGCACCGCCACGGCCATCGCTGCACCGCAGGAGATACCGCACAAGATGCCCTCTTCCTGCATCAGGCGCAGGGCCATGGCCTTGGATTCGTCATCGCTGACCAGTTCGACCTTGTCGACGATCGACAGATCAAGGTTTTTGGGGACGAAACCGGCACCGATGCCCTGGATCTTGTGCGGTGAAGGCTTGATTTCTTCTCCGGCCAACGCCTGGGTGATCACCGGCGAGGTGATGGGCTCGACGGCCACCGACAGAATCGGCTTGCCCTGGGTGTGCTTGATGTAGCGTGAAACCCCGGTGATCGTGCCGCCGGTGCCGACGCCAGAAACCAGTACATCAACGCCGCCATCGGTGTCGTTCCAGATTTCCGGGCCGGTGGTTTTTTCGTGGATCGCGGGGTTGGCCGGGTTCTCAAACTGCTGCGGCATGAAATACCTGGCCGGGTCGCTGGCCTGAATTTCTGCGGCTTTGTCGATCGCGCCCTTCATGCCCTTGGCCGGCTCGGTCAAGACCAGCTCGGCACCCAGCGCCTTGAGTACCTTGCGCCGCTCGATGCTCATCGATGACGGCATGGTCAGCATCAATTTGTAACCACGCGCCGCTGCGACAAACGCCAGGCCGATCCCCGTGTTCCCCGACGTAGGCTCGATGATGGTCATGCCCGGCTTGAGTACGCCACGGCTTTCGGCATCCCAGATCATGTTGGCGCCAATCCGGCATTTAACTGAATAACCGGGGTTGCGGCCTTCGATCTTGGCCAGGATGGTCACGCCGCGCGGCGCAATGCTGTTGATCTGGACTAAAGGCGTGTTGCCGATGGATTGGGCGTTGTCTGCATAAATGCGGCTCATGGCGGGGTCCTTGTGCACCTTTTGGGAAGATCCCAAGGGTAGGCCTCACGCTGACATGCGTCCAGTCATGGCGTGACGCCTCATTCAGGGACTGAATGGCGCGTCTGCGTTCACGTCAGGCGGGCAGCGCGTTATAGTCGGACATACTTTTCAGTTCTCCCGCCCTGCCCCTTGCAGGACCCGGGTCATGGTTTGAGGAATTGCAGATGAAGTTTGAAGGCACACACGCCTATGTGGCCACCGATGACCTGAAACTGGCGGTCAACGCGGCCATTACCCTGGAGCGGCCGCTGCTGGTCAAGGGCGAGCCCGGCACCGGTAAAACCATGCTTGCCGAGCAACTGGCTGAATCCTTTGGCTGCAAGCTGATCACCTGGCATATCAAGTCAACCACCAAGGCCCACCAGGGCCTCTATGAGTACGACGCAGTCAGTCGCCTGCGTGACTCGCAACTGGGTGTCGACAAGGTTCACGATGTGCGCAACTACCTTAAAAAGGGCAAGTTGTGGGAAGCCTTCGAGGCCGAAGAACGCGTCATCCTGCTGATCGACGAGATCGACAAGGCAGACATCGAGTTCCCCAATGACCTGCTGCAAGAACTCGACAAGATGGAGTTCTACGTTTACGAGACGGACGAGACGATCAAGGCCAAGGTGCGCCCGATCATCATCATTACCTCCAATAACGAAAAAGAACTGCCGGACGCCTTCCTGCGCCGCTGCTTCTTCCACTACATCAGTTTCCCGGACCGCACCACGCTGCAGAAAATCGTCGACGTGCACTTCCCCAACATCAAGAAAGAGCTGGTCAGCGAAGCGCTTGATGTGTTTTTCGATGTGCGCAAGGTCCCGGGCTTAAAGAAAAAACCTTCCACCTCCGAGCTGGTCGACTGGCTCAAGTTGCTGATGGCCGACAATATCGGCGAAGCGGTGTTGCGCGAACGTGATCCGACCAAAGCCATTCCGCCACTGGCCGGTGCCCTGGTGAAAAACGAGCAGGATGTGCAATTGCTTGAGCGCCTGGCGTTTATGAGCCGCCGCCCCAATCGCTGATTTCCGAGAAGGCGAAAAGCATGCTGCTTAATCTGTTCAATGAAATGCGTGCGGCCAAGGTGCCGGTTTCAGTGCGTGAGCTGCTGGACCTGATCAACGCCCTGAAAAACCGGGTGACCTTCGCCGATATGGACGAGTTCTATTATCTGGCCCGTACGATCCTGGTGAAGGACGAGCGCCATTTCGACAAGTTCGACCGCGCATTTGGCGCCTATTTCAATGGTCTGCAAAACCTCAATGAACACCTGGAGGCACTGATCCCCGAAGACTGGCTGCGCAAGGAGTTCGAACGCTCGCTGAGCGACGAAGATCGCGCCCAGCTGCAGTCACTGGGCGGGCTGGACAAGCTGATCGAGGCGTTCAAGCAGCGTCTGGAAGAGCAAAAGGAACGCCATGCCGGCGGCAACAAATGGATCGGCACCGGTGGCACCAGTCCGTTCGGCTCGGGCGGTTATCACCCCGAAGGCATCCGCGTGGGCGATGCTGGCGCACGTCAGGGCAAGGCGGCCAAGGTCTGGGAACAGCGCGAGTACAAGAACCTGGATGATCAGGTCGAGCTGGGCACGCGCAATATCAAGGTCGCGCTGCGTCGGCTACGTAAATTCGCCCGCCAGGGCGCAGCGGATGAGCTGGATATCGATGGCACCATCGACCACACCGCTCGCGATGCCGGGTTGCTGAATATTCAGATGCGCCCGGAGCGGCGCAACAATATCAAACTGCTGTTGCTATTCGATATCGGCGGTTCGATGGACGCCCATATCAAAATTTGTGAAGAGCTGTTTTCCGCGTGCAGAACCGAGTTCAAACATCTGGAGTACTACTACTTTCACAACTTTATCTATGAATCGGTGTGGAAGAACAACCAGCGTCGTCAGGTTGAGCGCATCTCGACCCAGGACCTGCTGAACAAATATGGCGCGGATTACAAAGTGATCTTTATCGGTGACGCGACGATGGGGCCCTATGAGATCACCCATGCCGGGGGCAGTGTCGAGCACTGGAATGAAGAGCCGGGCTACAAGTGGATGCAGCGTTTTATGGAGAAATACAAAAAGCTGGTGTGGATTAACCCGTATCCCAAGGACACATGGCATTACACGGCTTCGATCGGGATCGTACGTGATCTGATTGAAGACCGCATGTATCCGCTCACCCTTGAAGGGCTGGAAGAAGGGATGCGGTTTTTGGCCAAATAATTCAGCGCGGTGAGTGTGGCAGCGGGCTTGCTCGCGATGGTTTCGACGCGGTGTTCCTGCTTTACCGCGCCGCCTGAATCGCGAGCAAGCCCGCTCCCACATAAATGGCGCTAAGCCACAAACCGCCGCATAAACACCACATGCTGGCGTTGCGCCGCCTCCTGCGTGGTTGGACGCATATGCACGCCCTCCCCCGGCAAGCACTGGGCCAGTCGCGCCAGCGCCAAAGGCGTCAAGGCGCCAAGTCGCGGGTAACCGCCAATGGTCTGGCGGTCATTGAGCAGCACGATCGGCTGGCCATCCGGCGGCACTTGAATGGCGCCCAGCGGTATCCCTTCCGAGATCATCGGTGCGCCCTGATACACCAACGCAGGCCCCAGCAAACGGATGCCCATGCGATCGGCGCGAGTGTCCAGCGTCCAGGCGCTGTTGAAAGCATCGAAGGTACTTTGCCCGCTGAAAGCACCCATTTGCGCGCCCATTACCACGTCCAGCGCCGGATTGGCGCTGAATACCGGTTGCAGTTCGCATGGCAACTCTCGCAATTGCCCGGCATGCCCGGCGTACGTCAATTCATCACCTGCCACCAGCCCGCGACCAAAACCATCCGGCCCGCCGAGCTGCTCACGAGCGACAGTCGCGCAACTGCCCAGCACTTGCGGCGCAACAAAGCCCGCGGGCGCTGCCAGATAAGCCCGGGCACCGCTCAGCGGCCGGGTAAATACAAGGGTCTGGCCTTGCTTCAGGACAAAACTGCGCCAGGGCTTGAGCGGCTGCCCGTCAATGGTGGCCGCCAGGTCCGCGCCCGCCAATGCCAGAGTGCAATCGGCCTTGGCAACAAGGGTCAGGCCGCCCAGGGTGATTTCAATCACCGCTGCATCCGGCGAATTGCCCAGCAGCCAGTTGGCCCAGGCCATCGACAGCCAGTCTGCGGCGCCGCCCTGGGTTACGCCCAAATGCCGCACGCCAAAACGCCCCGCGTCTTGCAGCAGGCACAATGGAGTGCTGGCCTGAATCAATAAGTGGCTCATGCCAAGGCCTCCTGAGGCGTGTCGTCACCGCCCAGGCGGATAAATTCAGCATGGGACACGGGTGCAAACTGCACCCTGTCACCGGGTTGCATCAGGCTGTAGCCATCACGTTCGCGATCAAACAGCGCGCTCGGCGTACGCCCGACCAGGTTCCAGCCCCCCGGGGATTGCGCCGGGTAGGCTGCCGTCTGTCGCTCGGCAATGCCCACGCTGCCACTGGCCACACGCTTGCGCGGGGTATTCAGGCGTGGCGCGGCCAGAGCCTCTTCAACCAGCCCCATAAAGGCAAAACCTGGAGCAAAACCGAGGGCAAACACCTGGTATTCGTGCTCACTGTGCCGGCGAATCACTTCGCTTACCGAGCAGCCGGCGCGCTGGGCCAGCAACGTCAGTTCCGGGCCCACGCTCACGTCGTACCACACGGGCAGCACATGACACTGGCCAAGGTTGCGGGTTTCCGGGCGCAGGTCGGTCAAGGCCTGGGCGATCAATTCACGGGCCTGGGCCGGGGTCAGCGCCAGCCCGTCGTAATGCACCATCATTGTGGTGTAGGACGGCACCAGATCGATCAGATGCACCGCAAAGCAGGTGCGGATCCGCTCGCTGGCAGCCAGTATCCAGGGCATGTTGCTTTCGGCAATTTCATCAAACAGGCGCAGCATCAGGCAATCGATGGCGACCACTTCGATACGCGGCTTCATGCCCGCGCCTGCTGCTCAAGGGCTTCGCGAATACGCTGCACGGCAGCAATCGAGCTAATGTTGTCGCCATGCACACACAGGGTATCAGCGTGCAAATGCAGGGCACTGCCGTCACTGGCAACCAAGGCCTTGCCCGCTGCAATGGTCAGGGCCTGCTGCACGATGACATCCGCATCGTGGTGGACTGCCCCCGGTAGTTGTCGCGAGACCAGCCGCCCGGCGTTGTCGTAGGCGCGGTCGGCAAAGGCTTCAAACCACAGTGTTACCCCAAACTCGTCGCCGATTGCCTGGGCGGCGCTGTTGTCGCGCGTGGCCATCAGCATGAGCGGCAAGCTGGAATCGTAAGCGGCCACAGCCTGAACCACTGCCCGCAGCTGTACCGGGTTGGCCATCATGTCGTTGTACATCGCGCCGTGGGGTTTGACATAGCTGACCTGCACACCCTGTGCGCGGCAAATACCGTCCAGTGCACCGATCTGATAATGCAGCAGATCCTGCACTTCCTGCGCCGAATAGCTCATGGATCGGCGCCCAAAGCCCGCCAGATCCTGATACGCCGGATGAGCACCGATCTTCACATTATGCGCCACAGCCAGGGCCACGGTTTTGCGCATGATGCCCGGGTCGCCGGCATGAAAGCCGCAGGCAATGTTGGCGCAATCGATAAACGGCATGACTTCGGCATCCAGGCCCATGGTCCAGCTGCCAAAACTCTCACCAATGTCACAATTCAATAACAGGCGGCTCACGATGATGCTCCTGTGGTCTTTTTATAGATTAGGTAGGAGCATTTTTCGACAGGCGCGGGCCATTCGTCCAACTAATAAAAGCCGGGCTCGGGCATAAGAAAAATTTGATTGCTTAACATTTCTTGTGAAAGGGGATATTCCCCCGGGGTCAGTAGCTGCGCTCGCGGCGGGCAATGCGCTCACGCTGGCGTTTGCCGCCGAGCACGACCCAGTCCACCAGCCGCAGGAAACCTTCGATAATGAAGGAGAACAGCAAGGCACCCGCCATCGCCCAACCAATGGCGCTCGGCGACAACAACACCTGGTAGGTGTAGGCGTTCAGGGTTTCTTCGCGAATGGCCGGGTCAGCCGCATAGGCCACTTGCAGGGCGCGCATGTACCATGGGCCCTGCATGGCCTGGAACTGCTCATCAAGCAGGCGTTGACGGTTGAGCAAGGTGCCGAGGCTGCCGGCATCACTGCGAAAAACCGGGTCATCGCTGGCCTGGTAATGGGCCACCAGCGCTTGCAGATCACCCTTGAAAAACTGGTTGGCGGTGTTCTGGAACCCCGCCAACCCGGTCTGGGCCTCGATCAGATGAGCTTCAACACGGTTGGCGTAATCATTGATAAACCCCGGCACTTGCACACCGATCAGCAGGCCAAGGGTAAACAATACCAACCGCAGGTAGCTCAGGAACATACACACCCATCCTTATTCGGTTATGCCCTGGCTGACGCATTCACCGCGTCGCCACAGACTCCATTGGCCCGGTTCGTAGCGTGTCCAGGTTTCGTTTTCAGTCAGTGGCTCGGTGGCAATCACGGTGACTACATCGTTGGGCGTGGTCTCTGCCTGAAAATCGACGATAACATCGACATCTTTCAGGCGCGCCGGGCCAAACGGGGCTCGCCGGGTAATTTGCGCCAGCTTGGTCGAGCAATAACAGAAAAGCCAGTCGCCATCACTGAGCAGGCAATTGAACACGCCTTTGCTGCGAAACTCGGCGCAGGCCTCGACCAGCACCGGCAGGATACGTTCGACGTCGACCGGCTCCGGGAAGGCTTCACGAACCCGGTTGAGCAGGTCACAGAACGCTGCTTCGCTGTCGGTGTCACCAATAGGGCGATAAAAACTCGTACTCGGAGAAAAGTCGGCCAACTGGCCATTGTGCGCAAAACACCAGTTGCGTCCCCACAGCTCGCGAACAAACGGGTGGGTATTGGACAGGCACACCTTGCCCACGTTGGCCTGGCGGATATGGCCAATCACCACTTCGCTTTTGATCGGGTAACGCTGTACCAGCAGGGCGACTTCGGAGTCGCAACTGGCGGCAGGATCCTGGAACAGGCGCAGGCCACGACCTTCGTAGAAGGCAATGCCCCAGCCATCACGATGCGGGCCGGTGCGCCCGCCGCGCTGCATCAGGCCGGTAAAGCTGAACACAATATCAGTCGGGACGTTGGCGCTCATGCCCAATAATTCACACACGCTCGCACTCTCGCATTCAGGCTGGACGAAACAAAATTACAACCGCGGCTCAACCCGTGACGGGCCCGATGCACGCGGCGCACTCTTTGGAACATGACGGTCATCGCCGGCCGGGCCAAAAGGCTGGTCGTCTTCAGGATCGGCCTGACGGGCTTTGGCAGCCGCGGCGGCTTGCGCCTTGCGGGCTTTGCCGGAGCGCTCGATCGGCCAGCGGATCAGCACAAATATAGCGTAAACGCACAGTGCAATTATGGCGTACATCAGCAGATCAGAGACCGCGCGCCAGGCGTTGTCGCCCACTTTAAAGGCCAGATCCAGAGCAGCAATCGCCACTGCAGGGGCAAATTTTTCCTTGACCGGGTCAATGATGGTCGGGCTGAACAGCAACACGGCCATTAATACCCGCAACGGTTCGCGCAACCAGCGCCACATAAAGCGGGTCATGCGGCACCATACGAGCAGGCAGCCCAAAGCAGCAAAGGCGTAAAGGCCCCAGGCGATCAGATAGTCGTTCTCGGTCATGGTATCCATGGTCGGCAGGCAATGAGAGGCTATGATAACGGCTTTTAGGCAGTGCGGCTGCAACGCCGTCAGCGTCACTTATTTTTCATGCAGATTTCAGAGCACACTCAATGACCCAATCAGCCTCCCCAATCAGCGCTCCTATCGCACATAAGATCGAGGGCTCAGACCCTTACTCGTGGCTGCAAAACCGCGACAGTGACGAGGTTTTGGACTACCTGAAAGCCGAAAACAGTTATCAGGAGGCGCAGTTGGCCGACCAGGCTGAATTGCGGGAGACGCTGTTTCAAGAGATCAAGGGACGGATTCGCGAGACTGATCTGTCGCTGCCCTCCCCCTGGGGCCCGTATCTGTATTACACGCGCACCAACGCCGGCGATGAATACGCTCGCCACTACCGTTGCCCGCGCCCGGCCGATGACAGCCAGCAGGTGGACGAGAACGCCGAACATTTGTTGCTGGACCCCAATGCATTGGCCGATGGTGGCTTTATTTCTCTGGGGGCGTTCAGTATCAGCCCCGATCACCAGCGCCTGGCCTACAGCCTGGACACCAGCGGCGAAGAAACCTACCGCCTGTTTGTAAAAGAGCTGGGCAGCGGTACGGTCACCGAGCTGCCGTTTGAAGACTGCGATGGCAGCATGACTTGGGCGAATGACAGCCAGACCCTGTTTTTCGCCGGGCTGGACGACACCCATCGTCCGCACAAGTTGTTTCGCCACACCCTCGGCGAAACAGCTGCCCATGAAGTATTCCATGAAGCGGACGGGAGGTTTTTCCTGCACTGCTACCGCTCTAGCTCTGAACAGCAACTGATTTTGTTGCTTAACAGTAAAACCACCAGCGAAACCTGGGTGCTGGACGCCAACCTGCCGCGCCAGCCCTTCAGCTGTCTGGCACTACGGGTTGAAAACCACGACTACAGCGTCGATCACGGCCTGTTTGAAGGCCAGTGGGCGTGGTTTATCCGCACCAATCAGGACGGCATCAACTTTGCCCTGTATTACGCCTTCGGCGAGGTGCCGTCACGCAATGACTGGCAGCCACTGATTGCCCATAGTGACAGCGTGATGCTGGAAAGCATGACCCTCAACGCCCAAGCCTTGTGCCTGAGCCTGCGCGAGGGCGGCTTGCCCATTATCGAAATCCGCCCCGACGGCCTGGCGCCATATCGCGTGCAATTGCCGGACGCGGCCTACAGCCTGTATGTGCAAGACAGCCTGGAATTTGACAGCAAGTACATTCGCCTTCGCTACGAGGCGCTGAATCGCCCGGCACAAGTGCGCCAGTTGACCCTTGCCACAGGCGAGCAAAGC
The DNA here is from genome assembly GCF_049896805.1 of Pseudomonas sp. TWR1-1-3. NCBI lineage: Bacteria > Pseudomonadati > Pseudomonadota > Gammaproteobacteria > Pseudomonadales > Pseudomonadaceae > Pseudomonas > Pseudomonas sp. TWR1-1-3. The sequence goes on from NZ_JAFCUZ010000008.1 coordinate 74,287, forward strand.
GTTCTCAAGGAAACCCCTGTGCTGGGGCCATTCAACGCCGATGATTACGTCAGCCATCGTTTATGGGCCACCGCCCCCGATGGTACTCAGGTGCCGATCAGCCTGGTGGTCAAACGCGATGTGCTGGGCAAACCTGTACCGCTCTACCTGTATGGCTACGGGGCCTATGGCGAATGCCTTGACCCGTGGTTTTCCCATGCCCGTCTAAGCCTGCTTGATCGTGGCGTGGCCTTTGCCATTGCCCATGTGCGTGGCGGCGGCGAGCTGGGCGAGGCCTGGTATCGCGCGGGCAAGCAGGAACACAAACACAACACCTTCACCGACTTTATCGCCTGCGCCGAACACCTGATCGACCAAGGGCTGACCCGCAGCGAACAACTGGTCATCAGTGGCGGCAGCGCCGGTGGCCTGTTGATCGGTGCCGTACTCAATCAGCGCCCGGAACTGTTCAAGGCAGCGATTGCCGAAGTGCCGTTTGTGGATGTGCTCAACACCATGCTCGACCCGGAACTGCCGCTGACCGTCACCGAATACGACGAATGGGGCAACCCGCAAGACCCCGAGGTCTATGAACGGATCAAGGCTTACGCGCCCTATGAAAACGTTACCGCGCAGGCTTACCCGTCAATGCTGGTGATTGCCGGGTACAACGACAGTCGCGTGCAGTACTGGGAAGCGGCCAAATGGGTGGCCAAGCTGCGCGCCAGCAAGACCGACAACAACCTGCTGTTGCTCAAGACTGAACTGGAGGCGGGCCATGGCGGCATGAGCGGGCGTTATCAGGGCTTGCGCGACGTGGCGCTGGAATATGCATTTGTGTTCAAGGTGCTGGGGATTTGACAGCCCCGCCGATCACACCCCTCTTCAACCGTTAGAGATACTGTAACCGTGGGAGCGAGCCTGCTCGCGAAGATCGTTCGCGAGCAGGCTCGCTCCCACAAAGGCAAAGCATCAGCTCGGTGGATGCACGGTCAATCCTGCGGGCTTTTGCCCTTCGGGTCTTTAAGCTCCAGCCCCGGCAGTGGCTGATCCTTGGGCGGCTGCGGCAGGTCGATCGGTGGCAGCGGTATCAGGCTGCCACTACCGTCCACAGGCTTGGGCACGGCGCGCGGGGTGATTTGCGGGTACGGGGTTGGCGTGGCGGTGCCCGGCGAACCCGGCGCGGCTGTCACGGGGGTAATCGGTACTGTGGTCAATTCCGCTGCCTGGGCCGCACTTATCAAGAGCGCGCACCCTGCAATGGCCGTTAGAATAGTTCGTTTCATCAATCACTCCGTTGCCAGACCGGCTTGTCTGCCCTCAGGCTACTCGTAACCTGCGGTTTTTGCCCCCCTCAATGAGATTTCCATGAAACGTTTTGTTTTGCTCGACACCACTCCGATCCCCGAAAACGGCGGCGCCTTGTGCCTGTTCGAGTATGGCGAAGACTTCGTGATCAAGATTCAGGGTGGTGATGGCGGCCAGCTGATGAACACCCGCATGCACGGCTCCGAAGACGCACTGGCCGAAATACCTTGCCGCAAAGTCGCAGGACGCCAGCAATCGCGGGTACTGATCGGTGGGCTGGGCATGGGCTTTACCCTGGCTTCGGCACTCAAACATCTGGGTAAAACGGCTGAAGTGGTGGTTGCCGAACTGGTACCCGGCGTTGTGGAATGGAACCGCGGCCCGCTGGGCGAAAAATCGGGCAACCCGTTGCAAGACCCACGCACCGTGATTCGCATGGAAGACGTGGCCAAGGTGCTGCAAGCCGAACCCAACGGTTTTGACGCAATCATGCTCGACGTCGACAACGGCCCTGAAGGCCTGACCCAAAAAGCCAATAGCTGGCTGTATTCGGCCGGCGGCCTGAGTGCCTGCGCCAAGGCCTTGCGCCCCAAAGGCATACTGGCGGTATGGTCTGCCAGTGCCGACAAACAATTTTCGGACAAACTGCGCAAAGCCGGTTTCAAGGCTGAGGAAGTCCAGGTGTTTGCCCACGGCAACAAGGGCACCCGACACACCATCTGGATTGCAGAAAAAATCAAAGGCTGATCAACAGCTAAACTTAACGACATAACCGTCATTAGTCTTACAAGGTGAACCCATGAGTTCGGCGAATCCACCCTCCCACACCGCCAAGCTGGATCGCATCCTGGCCGATGCCCAGCGTGACCGCGAAATGGGCTATCGCGACAAGGCCCTGAAAATGTACCCCCACGTGTGCGGCCGCTGCGCCCGTGAATTTGCCGGCAAGCGCCTGAGCGAGCTGACTGTTCACCACCGCGACCACAACCACGACAACAACCCGCAGGACGGCTCCAACTGGGAGCTGCTGTGCCTGTACTGCCATGATAACGAACACTCGCGCTACACAGACCAGCAGTATTTTTCGGACAGTTCCACCAGCAGCCCGAAAATTGCCAAGGCCACCCACAACCCGTTCGCCGCGCTGGCCGGGCTGATGAAAAAAGACGAGTAGCCTGTTTTCGTTGCAACTGCCGAAACTGCGTCCGATTGCGCAGCGATCGTAAAACCAGAGCCCGCGACTTCACGAGCAGACCGCAAGGCTCGGGCTTTACGACGACTCCGTCGCCGGACGCAGCCTGCGGCAGCTGCTACGGAGTTTGGGACAACACAGGTATACTCGCGTCTTTTTTCGCAAGGGCTCGGGCACGTGGCAAACAAACGGTACAGCTGCATTGGTTTGTATAACCCCAAATCACCGGAAAACGTCGGCTCGGTGATGCGTGCGGCTGGTTGCTACAACGTGGCGTCGGTGTTTTATACCGGCAAGCGCTATGAACGCGCCCGCGACTTCATCACCGATACCAAGAAAGTCCATCAGGATATCCCGCTGATCGGTATCGATGACCTGAAAAAAATCATCCCCCTGGGCTGTATCCCCGTCGCCGTAGAAATGGTCGAGGGCGCGCGCCCATTGCCCGAGTACACCCACCCGGATCGGGCGATTTATATCTTTGGCCCGGAAGACGGATCCCTCGGCAAGGATGTGCTGGAATGGTGTGAGGACGTGATTTACATCCCCACCACCGGCTGCATGAACCTGGCTGCAACAGTCAACGTGGTGCTCTACGACCGCTTGGCCAAGGGCAACAATACCCGTTCCGGGCCCAAGTTCGGCTAGGTCAGACCTTGCCTCTGTTCTGCTGGCTGGCACTCCAGTCCACCAGCAGGCTGTAGGCGATGGCGAGCAAGGTGGGGCCGATGAACAGGCCGATAAAGCCGAAAGCTATCAAGCCGCCAAACACGCCTAGCAGCACGATCACCAGTGGCAGGTTGCCGCCCCGACTGATCAGATAAGGCTTGAGCACGTTATCGACACCGCTGATGATCAGCGTGCCCCAGATGCCGAGAAAGATCGCCATCCCGTAGTCACCCTTCCAGACCAGCCAGGCCGTGGCAGGCACCCAGATCAGCGGCGGCCCCATCGGAATCAGGCTGAGCAGGAACGTAGCCAGCCCAAGCACCAGCGCCCCCGGCACGCCGGCAATCAAGAAGCCGATCAATGCCAGCAATGCCTGCGCCGCTGCGGTGCCGATCACACCGTTGACCACGCGCTGCACGGTACCGGCCACCAGCTCCTGATAATAATCCGCGCGCTCACCAATCAGGCGCTCCAGCAAACCGTGTACAAAACTCGCCAGACGCGGCCCGTCACGATAGAAAAAAAACACAAAAACAATGCTCAGTGTCAGTTCAAGAATACCGCTGCCGATCTGCGCACTGCGCGCCAGCAACCAGTTACCGACCTGCCCCAGGTAAGGCTTGATGGCCACCAGCATTGCCGCACCCTGCTCGTCGATGGTGTTCCAGATGCCCACCAGACGCTCCCCCACCAGCGGCAGACCGGCCAGCCAGGCCGGCGCTTCAGGCAAACCTTCAAGCTGCACATCCTTGACGAAGGTGGTGGCATCGCGAACATGATCTGCCAGGTTCAACCCCAGCCACACCAGAGGCCCGGCCACCAACAGCATCCAGCCCAGGGTAAGGATGCCGGCAGCGAGCGACTCGCGCCCACCGAGCAAGCGTGTCAGCAGGCGCATCAGGGGCCAGCTGGCAAATGCCAGTACCGCGCCCCAGAACAAGGCCGACCAGAAAGGGGCCATCACCCACAGGCTGGCACCGAACAACACCAGGAGCAGAATCTGCACCAGCAGGCGATCGTTATTGAGCATGTGTGTTCCACAGAAAATTCAGAAATCAAAGAAGGACGACGACTACGTAGAGTGTAGTCGTCGTTTACACAGGCTTAACGCAACAGTTCGATGCGCAACCCTTTGGCCTGACCGTCACCCAGTTCCAGGCGCGACGCCCGTACACCGTTAGCGATCAGCGCATCGCGCCAGGCGCCAGCCTTGGCACCGGTTAAACTGACCCTGGAGGTTGCATCCAGGTTCAATGCCCTTGAAATTAACGTCAGCCACTGAGTGTCCGGGTCGCCCGCAAGCTTGGGAAAATCCAGCTCGCCCGTGCTTTTAAGCTGGCGTTGCAGGGTGGCCGAGGTAGGCAACAGTTCTCCCAGATCGGCACTCGCCTGCATCTGCTCAACGTGCAGATAGGCCTTGCGATTGCCCCGATTGATCCCGTACAGGGCAACCAGCTGGTTCTGAGCGGGGGCCGCACGGCGCAGCAGCAAGTAAGACTGCTGCTCGTCGGAGCCCACCAGCTTGGAATTGCCGAACACTTCATTGGCCCACAGGCTGCTTTCGCCACAGTCACGAGCCTGACACCAGAACAACAACTTGGCGCCCTGCTTTTGCAACGCCTCGCGTGCAGCGGTAAAGGCTTCGGTGGCCGAGTGCTCGGCAGGCAGCTCGTAGGTGACGGCCGTTATCTGACCACGGGCATTGACCTGCCCTTCGAATCGCAGGCGGCCGCTGATCTTGCGGATCGAGCCCATCGGGTAGATACGTTCGACATCGGGCCGCACGCTGTAATCGACAATCTGCGCGTCCGCGAGGCGCGGCACATCCGGCAAATCACTGCTGCCGGGCACATCGCTGGCCCAAAGTAACGGGCTCAAACAGCCCAGGCCCAGAGCCAGGATAAATCGGCTGGGTATTTTCATCGGCGCACATCACCGGGTGATGACGTGTGGCTGAGCATCCTCACGATAGAGACCGGGTGGCCTTTCGGGGTCGCAGCGGTGTACAGATCTATCATGGTTGTCTCCCATTTCAACCCGCCAAGCCTCGACAGTTGCTAGCCGCAAGTCAAGGAACAGCGAAGAAGCGATTGAAACAGTCTGCAACAAGGATCGCTCCCGCCTCGTCATTCAGGTGCAAATGATGGCCACCCGGCAACCGTTCCAGGTTGAAGGGTAGCCGATCCAGTAGCTCGGGGTGGCTGGCCAGCATGCCCTGCTGCGCCACCACCAGGGTGGTCGGGCAACTCACCCGTCGTACAAAGGACATCGCCTGCTCGTCACTCAGGCGCAAGGGCGATGGCAAGGTGAGCCGGCTGTCGCTGCGCCAGCTGTAGCCGCCGGGCACGGGCATCAGCCCGCGCTGGGCGAGCAGCTCGGCGGCCTCACGGCTGACGGCTACCAGGCCTTTCATCCGCGCTTCGACAGCCCGGTCGAGTGTCGGATGCACCGACTTGCGCTTGTGCTCCAGATCGAGCTGCGCCTGCAGGGCCTGGCCCATGCGCTCGGCGGCATCACCCTCGGGGCCGCTGCGCGCGACAATGCCATCAATCAGCCCCATGCGGGTCACGCGCTCCGGGAACGAACCGGCAATGACCACAGACACAATGGCACCCAGTGAGTGCCCAAGCAGAGCAAAACGCTCCCAGCCCAGTTGCTCGGCCACGCACAGTACATCAAAGGCATAGTCCGCCAGCGCATAGCCGGCGCCACGGGGACGGTGATCGGAATGGCCATGCCCGGCAAAATCCAGGGCCACGATACGCAAGCCCGCCAGCTTTGGCGCCAGCCGGGCAAAGCTGTTGGCGTTGTCCAGCCAGCCATGCAGGGCGATAACAGGCAAGCCATCCTCGGGGCCGAATATATGTGCAGCCAGCTCGATATGCGGCAGGCTCAGACGAATTTCTTCAACCACAGGGCTCATGCGAAATGCTCGTTAAAGGCCGGGATGACGGAGTTCCCAGCGGGCAAAAATCTGTTTCAGCAGGCTGGCGGTATCCTGCGGCTGCTCAAGCGGGAACATGTGCCCGCCCGGCACGCTCAACGCCTCGCCGTTGGGCATGCGCGCCACCGCCCTGGCATGATGGTTCATGACCACGCGGCTGTCGCGACCACGCACCACGGTCAGCGGCACCTGCAACTTGAAGGCCTGCCCCGGACTGGTATGCGGAACGCTGCGATAGATATCGATTTCGGTGGCAGGGTCAAAGCGCAACCGCAAACACTCATCCACAGGTTGCAAACCGTGCTCCAGATAGGCCTCGAAGCAATCGGGGTCAAAGCTGCGAAACAGTGATTTGCCGGCAAAGTAAGCGCGTGCCGCTTCACGGTCGGCAAACTCTTCACGCCGCCCCAGCGTGCGACCGGCGGGGGTCAAGCGATCAATCAGGCCAAAGCGCTTGGCCGCGCGAATCACCCATTGATCAGTGCGCGTCAACACCGGCGAATCCAGCATGACGACGCCCCGGTAAAGCTGCGGGCAGCGGATTGCGGCATGCAAATGCAACATCCCGCCCAGCGAGTGACCCACGCCCAATACGGGCCCGGCTTGCTGGCGAAGATGATATATCAGCTCATCGACCAGGTTATGCCAGTTGTTGTCCACCGGGTAACGCGGGTCATGCCCGTGCTGTGACAAATGCGTCACGCAAAAATCCGGCGCCAGGGCATTGAACAACTTCCCGTACGTGGCTGAAGGGAAGCCGTTGGCATGGGCGAAAAAAATCTGCCGAGACATACAAGGCATCCAGATGTAGGAAGAATGCCGTATTGTCTGCAGGAATATTCTTCATATCAATGACCGTATGCGCCATGAGTGACGACACTACGGCCATTGACTGACCGTTTGATCACCGCGCTGGGGGTGTTTCACCCAGGGGCACAACGGCGATGGTCAGGCGCGAGATGCAGTTTATTTTACCGCTGTCGTCGCTCAGGCGGATATCCCACACATGGGTGGTGCGACCGATATGGACCGGGCGTGCGATTGCACTCACCCGGCCGCTGCGCACGCCACGCAAGTGGTTGGCATTGACCTCAAGGCCCACACAATAGAATTTTTGCGTATCGATGCACATGTAGCTGGCCATCGAGCCGAGTGTTTCTGCCAGCACCACCGACGCACCGCCATGCAGCAAGCCGAAGGGCTGGTGGGTACGATGGTCCACTACCATGCTTGCGGTGATGGAGTTGTCGTCAAACGCATCGAACGTGATGTCCAGCACATCGCAAATGGTGTTTTTGCGCATTTCATTGAGGCGTGCCAGATCTGGCTGGGTCGTCCACAAGCTCATGTGGTCATTCCTTGGTCAGTGAGTGTTGGTGACGGAGCCACTGGCCCTCGACGCAAGCGTCAAATGCCATTAACCCGCCCCCAACTATCTTGCACTACGACCGTACTGTGCAACCGCTGCAATGCTCAGGGGTGATATGCGCTGAGCAATGTCATGCTGCCCGCCAGCGGCCACTCACCTTCAAGCTCCACCAGGCTGGCCGTGTGCATGGGCTGCGGTTGCCGCATGTGCCCGTGCAGCATCAGGCTGATCAATTCACCTACAAACGGCTGATGACTGACCAACAGCACATTGCCGCTGTCCGGCAGTTTGCCGAGCGCATACTTGGGTTCACTTTCGGGCGTCAGCCAGGGCACGCTGACGGGTGGCGATGAAAAGCCCAGGGCCTGGCAAACCAACGCGGCGGTTTGCTGGGCGCGCACATAAGGACTGACCAGAATGCAGTCCAGCGGCTGGCCAATCAAATGAGCGGCGCTGCCCAGCACCTGCTCACGCCCGTGGGGGGTCAGCTCACGCTCGGCATCACGGCGGGCATGGGGCTCGGCTTCGCCATGACGCAGAATCCAGACTTTCATGGCTTGGTCCCTTCACCATTGGCGCCTGGCGTGTAGGGCGCTTCGCCTTCAGGTGCCCGCGGCACTGGCCAGTCGGCGAACGGCCAGGGTTTTTGTTCGGTGTGAAAACTGCCGAAACGACCGATCTGCGCCAGGTAAAGGCTCAGGCTGTCACCAAAGTTCATCAAGCCGCCATTGGGCGCACCGTAGACCACACGGTAAATCAACTGCACCAGCACCAGCCCGCCAAGAACCAGTTGTGCCACCTGCCAGACCAGCAGGAAAACCAGCATCCACAGCACGCGCAAAACAAGCGACTCGTACTTGGGTGCGTTTTTAGTGTCGTTCATGTGCTGCTCCTGTGGTGCTCAGTTAAAACCGCTGGTGGAGATAAAGTCGACATCGGTCTTGGGCTCGCCACGCATCAATTGCCCGATCACCTGCTCCAGGGTGTAGCCCTCGAACAGGATTGCGTGCAACCCGGCAACCAATGGCATGTAAACGTTCAGTTCCTGCGCCTTGGCCTTGAGTACCTTGAGGGTATTCACGCCTTCGGCCACTTCACCCAGGCGGGTAACGGCATCTTCAAGGCTCAGCCCCTGCCCCAGGGCAAAGCCGACCTGATAGTTGCGGCTTTTAGGCGATGAGCAGGTAACGATCAAGTCGCCTACTCCTGCCAGCCCGAGAAAGGTCATGGGGTTGGCACCCTGGCTGACGGCGAAGCGAGTCATTTCTGCCAAGGCACGGGTAATCAGCATGCTTTTGGTGTTCTCGCCCATACCCAGCGCCACGGCCATGCCGGCGATGATCGCGTAAACGTTTTTCAGGGCCCCGCCCAGCTCCACGCCAAAGCGGTCGGCACTGGCGTAGACACGGAACGTGCGGCCATGCAGTGCAGCCTGCACGCGGGTGCAGAGTTCTTCATCGGCGCTGGCGACCACGGTGGCAGTCAGCGCATGTTCGGCCACCTCGCGGGCGAGGTTGGGCCCGGACAGCACACCGATGCGTGCCTGCGGGGCGATTTCTTCAAGGATCTCGCTCATCAGCTTGAAGCTGTGGGCTTCAATCCCCTTGGTCAGGCTGACCAGCATCTTGCCGCTCAGGCGCCCGGCATGCTCCGCCAGCACACTGCGCAAGGCGCTGGACGGCAAAGCCACGAAGCACAACTGGCAGGCATCGAGTGTGGCCTGCAAGTCAGTGACCGGCTCGACCCCGGGATGAATCTTGATACCTTTAAGGTAACGAGGGTTTTCACGGTTGAGGCGAATGGCCTCGGCTTGCTCGGGGTCGCGCATCCACTGATGCACTCGATGACCGTTTTCTGCCAGCAAGTTGGCCACGGCGGTGCCAAAGCTTCCGCCTCCCAAGACCGCAATAGCGTGCTGTTCAGTCATATGCAATCCCGTTATCCATCTAGCAGTGGCAATGACGGCATTATACGGAGCACATCCCCCGCGACCAGCCCCACAGCATATAGATGGCCATGACTGAAAAAGAACAGGACCTCGGTTACCATGCGGTTCCGGTACTCACACCCAGAGGCAGCATTGCTGCACTTCAAAATGAACACGCGCAGGTCAAGGATGACAATGGACAGTGGAAATGGACTGACGCACTGGCGACTGACCGACGGAGCCGCGTTCCCATGATGACTCGCAGCCGGTGGGACATCCACACCCGCACGCAGATGATGAGTCTGGGCCCGGCCCTGCTATTGACGCTGTTGCTGATCAGCTTTTTTACCTTCGTACGAATCCAGGATTTGCGCCAGGAACTCAAGCACACCGGCCAATTGATCGCCAACCAGCTGGCACCCGCCACCGAGTACGGGATCATGTCGGGGAACAACGATGTGCTGGAAACCCTGATCAACGCCTCGCTGAACATTCCCCATGTTCAATTCGTGCAGGTACAGAACCGGGCCAACGACATACTGGCCCACGCCGAGCATCCCGCGCCCAATGCTGACAAGAGCTCGCAGGTTGAAGTGTTTCAGGCGCCGGTCAGAGTGCAGAAGAGCCCCTCCGGCGGTTATTTACTGCTCGGCAATCGACAGGCTGCGGACCTCACAGAAGATTATCTGGGCCGGGTACTGGTCGGCATGTCCGGCGAAGCGTTCAGCACGCGCCAGCAGGAAATCCTGCTCAAGGCCGTGATTCTTGCCTTGTTTGCCCTGGGCTTCACTTATCTGCTGGCCAAGCGCCTGGCGTCCAACCTGTCCAGGCCCATCAGTGACATGAGCAAGGCGGTCAAGGCCATCCAGTACGGCGACTATAAAACCCCCTTGCCCGTGGTCGACGACGGCGAGCTGGGCACATTGGCCCAACACATCAACAACCTGGCCACAGGCCTTGAGCAAGCCAGCCGCGAGCAACAATCTGCCATTGCGCAATTGATCCAGACACGTGAAGAAGCCGAGCGTGCCAACCGTGCGAAAACCGACTTCCTGGCCATGATGAGTCACGAACTGCGCACCCCCATGAACGGCGTACTGGGCATGCTGCAACTGCTGGAAACCACGCAGATGACCGAAGAGCAGGCCGAATATGCCGCCCTGGCATCGGAATCCACCGAACACTTGCTCAAGGTCATCAACGATATCCTCGATTTCTCCCGAATCGAACGCTCAGCGCTGGAGCTGGAGCGTATCCCCTTCAACCTCGCCGAAATGGTCAGCAACTGCGCCCAGGCATTCCAGCACAATGCCGTGCAACGTGGCCTGCACTTGCAACTGAACATTCCTGAAGGCCTGCAGGACTTGCCTGTACTGGGCGATCCGACCCGGATCCGGCAAATCCTGGTCAACCTGATCGGTAATGCCCTGAAGTTCACTGAACGGGGTCAGGTCATTATCGAACCGCTCTGGCAACAACTGGATCACGAACTAATCTGGTTTACCTGCGCCGTACGTGACAGCGGTATCGGGATCAACAGCGAAAAACTGGACGCCATGTTCACCGCCTTCCAGCAGGCCGACAGCTCTATTTCCCGACGTTATGGCGGCACCGGGCTGGGCCTGCCCATCGCCCGCACACTGGCGGAGCGAATGGGCGGCACGCTGCACGCCATGAGCGAAGAGGCCCAAGGCTCGGTGTTCACTCTCGAAATCCCGCTGCAACTGCATCAACCCGTCACGCTCAGCCAGAGACCGTTGCTGGAGCCTGGGGCCATCTGTGCACCCGGGCGCAAAGTGCTGCTGGTGGAAGACAACCAGGTCAACCAGACCGTCATTGAGGCCATGCTAAGCAGCCTGGGGTATGAAGTGACTATGGTCAGTGACGGTGCACAGGCCATTCACTTTGCCAACAACGAGCGCTTCGCCGCGATCTTGATGGACTGCCGGCTGCCGATCATCAACGGCTATGAAGCCACCCGGCAAATCCGCCAGTTGCCCGGTTGCCGGGCCCTGCCCATCATCGCCCTGACCGCCAATGCCCTGCAGGGCGACCGGGAGACCTGCCTGCAGGCCGGAATGAACGATTACCTGGCAAAGCCGTTCAAACGCGCTGACCTGGAACAAATTCTGCAGCGCTGGGTCCAGTAACTTATGGCTAAAAGGCCACCTGCGACTGGCGTAAAAGACAAAAGTGCGGCAGTCTTAGGCACCCGAATGGGCCACTGAACCGGCCCGATTTAAATTTTCAGTGCACAAGTGTACATTCTTGTCCTTTGCGCTGTGACTTTCACTACAACGCAATAGTCTATGTGTAGGCTGGCGAACTGAAACACCTGTGTTTCAGTTGGTCGGGAAGATTTGCCCCACCCGCCGCATGGGATTATTGAGGAGCTCGCATGACCAAACAAAACGCCTTTACTCGGGAAGATCTGCTGCGCTGTAGCCGCGGCGAACTGTTCGGCCCGGGTAACGCGCAACTGCCCGCCCCTAACATGCTGATGGTAGATCGCATCACCCATATCAGCGAAGAGGGTGGCAAGTACGGCAAAGGTGAATTGGTCGCCGAGCTGGATATCACCCCGGATCTGTGGTTCTTCGCCTGCCATTTCGAAGGCGATCCGGTGATGCCGGGCTGCCTGGGCCTTGATGCCATGTGGCAGCTGGTCGGCTTCTACCTGGGCTGGCAGGGCCTGCCGGGCCGCGGTCGTGCCCTGGGTTCGGGCGAAGTGAAGTTCTTTGGCCAGGTCTTGCCGACCGCCAAGAAAGTCACCTACAACATTCAAATCAAGCGCGTCCTCAAGGGCAAGCTGAACCTGGCCATTGCCGATGGTTCGGTAACTGTCGACGGTCGCGAGATTTATACTGCCGAAGGCCTTCGGGTCGGCGTATTTACTTCCACTGACAACTTTTAAGGGTTATCCGCATGCGCCGCGTCGTTATCACTGGTCTGGGCATCGTTTCGTGCCTGGGCAATGACAAAGAGACCGTCTCCGCTAACCTGCGTGCAAGTCGCCCTGGCATCCGATTCAACCCGGAATATGCCGAAATGGGTCTGCGTAGCCAGGTTTCCGGCTCCATTGACCTGCCTCTCGAAGAGCTGATCGATCGCAAGATCTATCGCTTCGTCGGCCACGCAGCGGCTTACGCCTACCTGGCCATGAAAGACGCCATCACTGATTCGGGCCTGACCGAGGAGCAAGTCTCCAACCCGCGTACCGGCCTGATCGCCGGCTCCGGCGGCGCGTCGACCCTGAATCAGATGGAAGCACTCGACATCCTGCGTGAAAAAGGCGTCAAGCGTGTTGGCCCGTACCGCGTTACGCGGACCATGGGCAGCACCGTTTCCGCCTGCCTGGCCACCCCCTTCAAAATCAAGGGCGTGAACTACTCGATCTCCTCTGCCTGCGCCACCAGCGCCCATTGCATCGGCACTGCAGTCGAGCAGATCCAGCTGGGCAAGCAGGACATCGTATTTGCCGGCGGCGGCGAAGAAGAACATTGGAGCCAGTCGTTCCTGTTCGACGCCATGGGCGCCCTGTCCACCCAGTACAACGACACGCCTGAAAAAGCGTCCCGTGCCTACGACAAAAACCGCGACGGCTTTGTCATCGCCGGTGGCGGCGGCATGGTTGTTGTTGAAGAACTGGAACACGCCCTGGCCCGTGGCGCCAAGATCTACGCTGAAATCGTGGGCTACGGCGCAACATCCGACGGCTACGACATGGTTGCCCCAAGCGGTGAAGGCGCCATCCGCTGCATGCAGATGGCAATGGCCACCGTTGACGGCCCGATCGACTACCTCAACACCCACGGCACCTCTACTCCGGTAGGCGACGCCAAGGAAATGGAAGGTGTGCGCGCGGTATTCGGCGACAAGGCCCCGGCCATCAGTTCGACCAAAAGCCTGTCGGGTCACTCCCTGGGCGCCGCAGGCGTTCATGAAGCGATCTACTGCCTGCTGATGATGGAAGGCAATTTCATCGCTGGCTCGGCCAACATCGATGAGATCGATCCTGTCGTTGCCGACATGCCGATCCTGACCAAGACCCGCGAGAACGTCACGCTCAACAACGTGATGAGCAACAGCTTCGGCTTCGGTGGCACCAACGCCACTCTGGTCCTCAAGCGCTGGGCTGGCAAATAAGCCACCCGCTCGCGACGTAAAAAATGCCCCGACTGGTTCGGGGCATTTTTTTGTCCGAGGGAACGTACAGCCGCCAGCATGCTCTATAAAGATCAGGACGTTTAATCACTCCACGCTGAGGTTTGCCATGACTGTTACCGTTAATACCGTGTCACACGAAGGTTTTCGTCACAGCATCAAGATCGACGATTACGAAGTGTTCACCGATCTGCCCAAAACAATGGGCGGCGAAGGCAGCGCCCCTACCCCCCATGATTATTTCGATGCCGCCCTTGGCGCCTGCAAAGCGCTGACGCTCAAGCTATACGCACAGAGAAAAGAGATCCCGCTCACCGGAGTCACGGTTGAAGTCAAACACGACGCCAGCGAAGAACTGAAGGGCAAATATGCCCTGCACGTCAAACTGACCCTCAAGGGCGTACTGACCGACGCTCAGCGCGAGGAACTGCACAATGTGGCCGACAAGTGCCCGGTGCATAAACTGATGACCACCGCCGAGGTCACCATCGAAACCCACCTGTCTGAAGGCGCTTTCAGCCAGTAACGGCCTGCCGCCCGGATAAGCGCTGGGTTATGCTCAGCGCTTATCCATTGCCGGGCCAGCACCATGCGCGCATTCACCGTGATCCGACCTCGGGCCGAGGACGTAGAAGGCCAACCGATTTTGCGCCCCCTGCCCTCGGCAAAATGCCGCAGTGTGGGGCCATTCGTATTTTTCGACCACATGCTGCTAACCCATTACCCTGCCGGTAGCGGCATGAATATCCGACAGCACCCGCATATTGGTCTGTCTACGCTGACTTATCTGTTTGAAGGCCAGATTCAGCACAAGGACAGCCTGGGATCTGACCAACTGGTGGGTCCCGGCGATGTCAGCTGGATGACCGCCGGTGCAGCCATTGCCCATATCGAGCGCACGCCGGCATCATTGCTAGAGCAGGGTTCACATTTGCACGGCCTGCAGGTGTGGCTGGCATCACCCAAAACCCACGAGCAAGGTGCAAGCCACTACAGCCATCACCCCGCCGACAGCCTGCCCGTAAGCGACAACCTCGGGGTACGGATTCGCCTGATAGCCGGAACAGGCTTTTGCCTGACGTCGCCGGTACCGGTGCTCTCGCCAACCCTTTACGCAGACGTGCATATGCAAACGGCCACCACCTTGCTGATCCCGGCCGACTACCCGGAACGCGCGCTTTATATGCTTGAGGGTGACGTGCAACTGGATGGCCAGGCACTGGAGCCCCACAGCCTTGTGCTGCTGGAAGCAGGCGAAGAGATGACCCTGAGTGCCGACAGCGACTGCCACCTGGTGCTGATCGGCGGCGCACCGCTGGATGGCCCGCGGCGCATGAACTGGAACTTCGTCGCCAGCGACCCGGCCCTTATCGAAAAGGCCAGAGCACGCTGGGCGGCAGGCGACTGGCCGACCGTTCCCGGAGAAATCGGCCGGATCGAACTGCCGTAAAACCCGTGCCTTACAAGACCATTGCCGCAACCCAGCCAAAGGCCAGCAGTGGCAAGTTGTAATGCAGGAAGGTGGGCACCACGGTGTCCCAGATGTGGTGATGCTGACCGTCAATATTCAGACCGGAAGTCGGGCCCAGGGTGGAGTCCGACGCTGGCGAACCGGCATCGCCCAGAGCGCCCGCCGTACCGACGATACACACGATGGCCATGGGGCTGAAACCCAGCTGCACACACAGCGGCACAAAAATGGCCGCCAGGATAGGCACCGTTGAAAAGGACGAGCCGATGCCCATGGTCACCAGCAAACCCACCAGCAACATCAGCAGCGCTCCTACTCCCTTGCTGTGGTTGATCCAGCCGGCAGACGCTTCAACCAGCGACTTGACCTCCCCCGTGGCTTTGAGCACTTCGGCGAAACCCGAAGCGGCGATCATGATGAAACCAATCATGGCCATCATTTTCATGCCTTCGGTAAACAGATCGTCGGTGTCACGCCAGCGCACGATCCCCGAGGCCGAGAAAATCAGAAAGCCTGCCAGCGCACCAATGATCATGGAGCCCAGCCACAGCTGAATGATAAACGCCGCTGCAATGGCCACCCCAGCCACCAGCAATGTGCGCGGGTTGTAACTAATGGCCACCTGCTCGACCTGCTCGATCTTGCCCAGATCATAATCGCGCTTTTTGCGGTAGCTGATAAATACCGCCACCAGCAAGCCGAACAACATGCCCAAAGCCGGGATTGCCATGGCGTGGGTCACGTTGACAGCGCTGATATCCACGCCACTTTTGCTGACGTTGGCGAGCAGTATCTGGTTAAGGAAGATGTTGCCAAAGCCCACCGGCAAGAACATGTAGGGCGTGATCAAACCAAAGGTCATGACACAGGCGATCAGGCGCCGATCGATTTTCAGTTTGGTCAGCACATACAACAGCGGCGGAACCAAGAGCGGGATAAAGGCGATATGAATAGGAAGAATATTCTGCGATGAAATAGCCACCACCAGCAGCAAGCCGATCAATAGCCATTTGACCCGATTGCCACCCACGGCTTGCTGCTTGTTGACCATGCGCAGTGCTTTATCGGCCATGGCATGGGCCAGGCCAGACTTGGCAATGGCTACTGCGAAAGCGCCCAGCATCGCATAGGACAAAGCGACCTGAGCACCGCCACCCAAGCCGCCATTAAACGCATTGAGCGTAGCCTCGATACCCAGCCCGCCGACCAGGCCGCCCACAAGGGCACCCACAATCAGTGCGATAACCACATGCACACGGGACAGACTGAGCACCAGCATGATGCCGACCGCGGCAATTACTGCATTCATCATTACAACCTCATAGCGCGCACCACGATAAAAACACCGTGAAGCGGAAAATTTCGGGCAAAAGAAGACTGTTCCAATCGCCGGATCTGGAAGTGTGGGTGTATTTGGGGGCGCACACTTTGCAGCACCATCAGCGTCATGTCAAAGCGCATGCCGATAGTGGCCCCACAATCGTCCACAATCGGCCTTAACCCTAGTATTTGCAGGGCCAAATCGTACTTTTAAAGGGAGGGTCACATACTAAAAAAACGGGGTTTGGCATAAAGAAATACCACCTGCGGCCGCTAACAGACAAAGCCTCTTTTAGTCAGGATGTCTCCATGTCGCTCAGACAGCTTTCCATCCAATGGAAAATCACCCTTCTCGCCGGGCTCAGCCTGCTGGGTGTTGTTACCCTGCTGGTGGGGCTTTCGCTCTATCGCATGGACCACACTGCCGATCTGGTGGAGGCATCCAGCTCGCAGATGCTCAATGAGGCGGCACAGGCCCGCATTGAAGCGCAGGGTGAAGCCCAGGCACTGGCAATCAGCCGCCAGTTTATGGACGCCTACCAGTACGGCAACGGCTTCGCCCGCCAAGTCCTGTTTTTGCGTGAGCAATCGGAAAAACGCTTTCTGGATGCCTTCGACCTGCGTGAAGACCTGACCCGTCAGGTCAAAGCCGCCCTGCAGGCCAACCCGGACTTGCTGGGGCTCTCGCTGGTTTTCGAAGCCAACGCACTGGATGGCAAGGATCAGCTGTTCGATCATCAAAAAGAACTGGGCAGTAACGACAAGGGCCGCTTTGCCCTGTACTGGTCGCAACCGACGCCGGGCAAGCTGACCTCGATGGCACTGCCCGAATCAGACATGGCCGATACCAGCACCGGGCCCAGCGGCCAGGCCAACAACGCATGGTTTACCTGCCCGCGCACCACACGCAAACCGTGCATCATCGAGCCTTACTTTTATACAATCGACGGGCAAAGCGTAC
This sequence comes from Pseudomonas sp. TWR1-1-3, assembly GCF_049896805.1. Classification (NCBI taxonomy): domain Bacteria; kingdom Pseudomonadati; phylum Pseudomonadota; class Gammaproteobacteria; order Pseudomonadales; family Pseudomonadaceae; genus Pseudomonas; species Pseudomonas sp. TWR1-1-3. The sequence goes on from NZ_JAFCUZ010000008.1 coordinate 91,591, forward strand.
TGCTGACCAGTATCGTTTTCCCATTGATCGTGGACGGTAAAGTCATCGCTTCGCTGTCGGTGGATATCAACCTCAACAGCTTGCAAGCCCTCAGCCTGCAAGCCAGCCAGCGACTGTACGACGGGGAAACCCGGGTGGGCATCATCAGTTCGGCAGGCATCCTGGCCGGTTTCAGTGCTGATGCCAGCAAACTTGCCCAACGCCTCGATCAGGTCGACAGCAACGATGGCACGGCCCTGATCCGAATGATGGCCAGCGGTGATCAGGTACAAAGCATTCGCAGCCAGCAACGCCTGAAGGTGCTCACGCCCTTCCTGCCGATTCCGGGCAGCAAGCCGTGGGGCGTGTTGCTCGACGTACCCGAGAAAGTTCTGATCGGCCCGGCCCAGGCGTTGCAGGCCGAACTGGACGAGCGTAATAAAGCCGGAGCATTGATCGAGCTGGCCTGGGGCTCACTGGCGGCCATTATCGGGCTCTTGCTGGTGTGGCTGATGGCCCGTAGCGTGACCCGGCCAATCCTCGGCGTGGCCCATATGCTGGAAGATATTGCCAGCGGTGAGGGAGACCTGACCCGTCGCCTGGCCTACGATAAAAAAGATGAATTGGGGCAACTGGCCAGCTGGTTCAACCGCTTTCTCGACAAACTGCAACCGACCATCGCCGAGGTCAAACGCTCGGTGCAGGATGCCCGCAGTACGGCCGATCAGTCAGCGGCGATTGCCACCCAGACCAGCGCAGGCATGGAGCAGCAATACCTTCAGGTCGATCAGGCAGCCACTGCTTCCCATGAGATGAGCGCTACCGCACAGGATGTGGCACGCAGCGCAGCGCAAGCGGCCCAGGCCGCCCGTGATGCCGACCAGGCCACACGACAGGGCTTGACCATCATCGATCGCACCACCGCCAGTATCGATCATCTGGCCGCCGACATGAGCGTAGCCATGACCCAGGTTGAAGGGCTGGCTGCCGATAGCGAGAAAATCGGATCGGTACTGGAAGTTATTCGTGCAATTGCCGAACAGACCAACCTCCTCGCCTTGAACGCAGCGATCGAAGCGGCACGAGCAGGCGAAGCCGGACGCGGGTTTGCCGTGGTGGCCGACGAGGTACGCAACCTGGCACGCCGGACCCAGGAATCGGTTGAGGAAACCCGCCAGGTCATCGAACAACTGCAAGCCGGCACCCAGGAAGTGGTGAGCTCCATGAGCAACAGCCATCGCCAGGCCCAGGGCAGTGTCGAGCAGGTGGGTCAAGCCGTGACCGCCCTGCAACAGATCGGCGATGCCGTGACCGTGATTACCGACATGAACTTGCAGATTGCCAGTGCGGCAGAAGAACAAAGTGCCGTGGCGGAAGAGATCAACAACAACGTTGCTACCATTCGCGATGTTACCGAGTCATTGTCTGAGCAAGCCAATGAATCTGCACGGGTCAGCCAGTCGCTTAACTCTCTGGCCAACCAGCAGCAAAAACTGATGGATCAGTTCCGCGTCTGACCCTTTGGCGATGACGGCTTTAAGCCGTCGTCGCCTTTTGCTTACGCGCCGGTAGCTTGATGCTCACCAGCAACCCGCCTATCTCAGCCGTTCCAAGCTGCAGTTTGCCACCCCACGCTTCAACAATATCCCGCACGATGCCAAGCCCCAAGCCGTGACCACTGGCTTGCTCGTCAAGGCGCATACCACGACTGAACACCTGATCACGCTCAGTCTCGGGAATGCCCGGGCCATCGTCCTGTACTTCAATGACAAACCCGTCGCCAGTTTGGCTGATGCTCAGTTCGACTTGGGAGTCCGCCCATTTGCAGGCGTTATCCAGAAGATTGCCGAGCAATTCGAGCATGTCTTCCCGATCCCAGGGCAACAGCAACCCCGGCGCAACGTTGTGCGTCAGTTGCAGATGCTCGCCGTGGATCATCCCGAGGGTCGACAGCAGCCCCGGCAACTCTGCATCCGCATCGAATTGCGCACCCGGCAAGGCATCGCCCGCAAGACGCGCACGGTTAAGCTCACGGCTCATGCGCTGCTGTATCTGCTCCAACTGTTCACACAATGTATTTTGTATCTGCGGATAAGCCGCAAGCCGCGGATCGTTGGCCAGGCTGATCAACACCGCCAACGGAGTTTTGAGTGCATGCCCCAGGTTGCCCAGCGCATTGCGCGAGCGTTTGAGGGTGTCTTCGGTATGAGCCAGCAAATGGTTAATCTGCGTGACCAGTGGCTCAAGCTCAAGGGGCACCCGGGCATCCAGCTGAGAGCGCTGCCCCGACTGAAGCTGAGAAATTTGCTGGCGTGCTGTTTCCAACGGCCGCAGGGCACGGCGAACCGTGACGCGCTGCAGCAGCAAAATCACAATAAGGGCCAAGACCCCCATACCAAGACCGATCCGTTGAACTTGACGCAAGCTATCGCGTATCGGCGTGTAGTCCTGAGCCACCGTGATCGATACCGCCTGGCCAAGGCGCTGATAGTCGCTGCGCAAGACCAGTAACATCTGCCCTTCCGGGCCAGGCTGTAGTTCACGACTCAGGCCCGGTCGGTCGGGGCGCGGCAATTGAGCATCCCACAGCGAGCGTGAACGCCAGTGAGTCTCCCCGAATTCAATACTGAAATAGTGCCCGGAAAATGGCCGCTGATACGCCGGCGACAAACGCCGCTCATCCAGTTGCAAGCCCTGGGGGCCACGACTCAAGGCAATCAGCAAGTTCTCGCTGTCGTTTTGCAGGCCTGACTCCAGATAACGCTGAAGGCCATTTTCAAACAACCACAGACTGACCTGGCCTACTACCAGACCGGCAATCAAGAGCACACTGATCAAACCCAGGCTCAAGCGCCTTTGCATGGACTTCACTGACTGGCCGTACCGAACATATACCCCTGACCACGACGGGTTTCGATGACTGTACGCCCAAGCTTACGACGCAGATGGTTCACATGAACCTCAAGCACATTGGAATCACGCTCGGTCTCACCGTCATAGAGATGCTCGGCCAGATGGCTTTTCGAGAGGATCTGTTGCGGGTGCAACATGAAATAGCGCAAAAGCCGAAACTCGGCGGCAGTCAACTGCACCTCGGTGCCGTCATGGATAACACATTGACGGGCTTCATCCAGTTGCAGCCCGGCAGAACTCAATAAAGGCTGATTCGGTTGCCCGTGGGAGCGGCGCAACAACGCTTGTACCCGTAACTGCAGCTCTTCAGGATGAAAGGGCTTGGTCACGTAATCATCAGCACCGGCCTTTAGCCCGTCGATGCGCTCGGACCATGAACTCCGGGCAGTCAGAATAAGCACAGGTGTGGCCAGGCCTTTGGCACGCCACTGCTTGAGAACATCGATACCGGACATCCCGGGCAACCCCAGATCAAGGATAATCAGGTCATAGGGTTCGCTCTGCCCCTGATAAAGAGCATCACGGCCATCAGCCAACCAATCAACGGCATAGCCCAAACGGGCCAAACCGGCCATCAGTTCATCAGCCAAGGGGACGTGATCTTCAACCAGCAGCAACCGCATTAATCATCTACCTCGTCTTTGAGCAATTGACCATTACTGGCGTTCAGCTTGATCTCGCGCACTACGCCACTGGTGGTAAGCAGTTCAACCTCGTAAACATAAATATCGTCATCCTCCTCCAGCTCTACCTCCAGCAACTTTGCGCCCGGGTGCCGCTCCAGAGCTTTTTGCAGCAGTTGCTCCAGGGGCTGAATAAGCCCTTGCTCACGCAAACTCAATGCCTCGTCTTGCCCCAGGTCACGTGCAATGGCCAAGGAGCAGAAAGCACAGAGCACAAGTACGACAAGTCCGCCAACTCGCAGGTTCACTGTCATCACTGACCTCCAGGGCCTCCCTTAGCGTCATTCTTACGATATTAAAAGGTCGAAGCATAACGCCACGAGCTTAATTGAAACTGAATCGGCCGCCCTGATACCGCATGGCTGGAGGTATGCACCTGCTGCGGGCGTTAACTGTTAAACTGCTGCCCTGTATTTATCGCTCAGGCGATAGTCACCTCTTCAGAGCTATAACTATTGTGGAAATTTTCAAAGAGTTTACCTTCGAATCTGCGCACCGCCTGCCTTACGTTCCTGAAGGCCATAAATGCGGGCGGTTGCACGGTCACTCCTTCAAGGTTGCTATCCATCTAAGCGGCGACATTGACCCGGCAACTGGCTGGATCCGTGATTTTTCTGAAATCAAAGCGATTTTCAAACCGCTTTATGAGCTGCTAGATCACAACTACCTCAACGACATCCCTGGCCTGGAAAACCCGACCAGCGAAGTTCTGGCCAAGTGGATCTGGCAACAGCTCAAACCCTTGCTGCCAGAGCTGTCGGCAATACGCATTCATGAAACCTGCACCAGTGGCTGTATTTACTACGGCGACTGAGTCACAGGCTCGAAAAAACCACCTTGCGAGGTGGTTTTTTTTGCTCTGAAAAACGCATGGGGCAGCGAAAAAGTGAGCACAGGTTGCGCCAAAACTTTTCTCGGCGCAAAAACAAACCCCCTGTCTGCGTTAGCAGACAGGGGGTTTGGAATTTAATCTTGACGATGACCTACTCTCACATGGGGAAACCCCACACTACCATCGGCGATGCATCGTTTCACTACT
>NZ_JAFCUZ010000009.1:0-3867 GCF_049896805.1 Pseudomonas sp. TWR1-1-3
CGGCCTCATGCAATGTTGAACGGTGTAAACCGTAGAGTTTTGCCATGCGGCCGATGGTTAATTTTGCCATGTAGGGCAGTGTCGGGTTCTGTCTGTAGGGTGCCCTACAGTCTACTGCTATTTATGAGACTTAACCGACCATTCCCTAACGCGGTCCGGTGGACCTTGTTGGCTACCGTGCTGGTAGGCAGCACAGCTGCCAGACCCACACGGCAGCTTGTGAAAGACACAGGGTTTGCGCTGAGCGAGCAAACGCAATATCTTTGGGTAATAGATACATAGCATTAAAACGAAAAAACCCTGCCAAGGCAGGGTTTCATTCGGGCCAGCGGCGACTGCAATCGCTCTGGCCAAGGTCTCGGGGAATCTCTGCTTTTCGGTGCGGGGAACGAGACCTGGTAAGCCAATTCTGTCGGGAAAACTCCCGTCTGTCCAGCTTCCAGCCTCCCCCGACACCTCTTCCCGACGCTTGGAATCAAGATGCTTTGGGCCCGGGAAGTAATAGCTGCCGATCAAGGGGATCTCTTCACGGCAGCCGGTATAGCCGGTTAGGTGCGACCCGCAAGGGCGAGAAGGCAATGGCAGGGCAGCGTAAAAACCCAACCACGGGCGCTGTCACTGTCCTAAAACCCACCAACCGCCAGACGCCGAAGAGGGCAGGGGGCGCAGTGGTAAACAATCCCCGAAAGTCTGGAACGCCTGTTGGGAGTGGGAGCCGGGTGGTCGCACCTGGAACAAAATCCTCACTGCGTGGAGTCATGCGAGACGCTTTTTTTAAAAGCCGATCGTAGGGGCTCCCACGCCAGTGGGAGCCATCAAGTGCGTCGCGCAGCCATCATTATTGCCGCCAGTGGGCGGCCTTAGACTGGCGTCAGCCATCATTGCTCGTGCTCTTGTCTCTCAGGGTTATTACCCGCTTTGGATCTTTCCCAGCGAGTGGGGGTCCCCCTTTAGGGGGTCGAGCTGGTGAGCGCGTAGCGCGAATGCTCTTGGCTTTTTGCCCTTTTGTACCTTTTCACCTTTATACCTCTCCTATTGGCGTTCTATTGCTGAAGCAATAGCCAACGCAATAGAACGACCAATAGAACGCCACATAGATAATCCAAGACAAAAGCAGAGCAACAGCGCGCCATCCCTACGGTCTGTCGTGGCCGCCCTGCGGGACGCCCAAACCTTCCGGGGGAGCGCCCCGTCAGGCTTTCAGGGTTCCGACTCGCTGCGCGAGCCTCCACCCTCTTTCCTCACCTGCGCCCTGAACGGGCTTGTCTCGAAAATTCACCCGCGTGCGCGCCCGGCAAAGCCGGACCAACCTGCATTCTGCAATTGCGCGACGTCTCGTTGCGGTCCTTTGTCCCTTTCTTGACTGCTACATCGCGAATCCAGGTTGGTCCGGTTTCACCTGACGCGCACGCAAGCGGTGCGGCCGGATGCTTCGCACCCTGGTTACGCCCTGAACGGGCTTCACCAGGGCAGACCGGAAAAACTTGGCCTGGGGGCCATTTTTCCTCACCCCCCTCGTGGGCTCGGGAGGCGTCTGTCAGGCTGTTATCGCCACCAGAGGTGGCGGTTTATCCGAGCAGCTTTTGGCTGCTCGGGATGCGCTACCATGCGATTTTTTAAGGAGCCATCTCATGCAGCGTTTGGTAAAGCCGTCGGACTACGTCCTGCAGGACGTTCTTGGCCAATCGATGTATCAGATTCCCTGGGAGCCAAGGCTCTGCCCGGGCAATCCAGCAGAAGATCCCGAGGTTGGCGCACTGCTTTACAACGCATTCGTCCAGGATCAGGCCAACGGTGTTGTGCCGCGTACACCCGCCGAGCAGATGAGCGATATCCTGGATTGGGTTTTCGAAACGGCGGGCGAACCCGCCCGCCGCCTGGCCACTGACTTGGCGGCAGCGTACCTGGGCAAGCACGCCTTCCTGATCGATGATATGGAGGATTGGGACGCGGAAACCAAGTCGCATCGGGCACACATGGTTTTTCATGGCGAGGACATTAGGGGACTTTCAGCGCGAACCGTCATGAAATTGCGGGCTCGAGCTGCCGCCGGATTTTAGCCGCGAAAATATCGTTCGACCGGTTGTGCTACTAGCAACACGGGAGTGCATAACGAATAGAAAGGAACCCAATTTATGCAGACTGAACAATCCCCATCCCCCCGCCAGCCTATCGTGCGCCGCTATTTCTTCGGCATGACCAGTCATATCGAGCTGGCATGCGGCCATAGCCGTGATGAGCGCGTGATGTGGGCCGGTAGCGATGTGATGCCAGGTGAAGCGACGACCTGCTTTGACTGCGGCCTGGTGGCCGCTGGCCTGATGCCGACCGAAGAACAGTTGCAAGCGTTCCGGCGCGAACACGGGACGGAGTGAGTCTGCGTTACCAATAACGCCGCTTATGTTCAAAAGCCCCCTACACTCAAGCCGAGCGTGGGGTTTTTTTTTGTGGGCACGGATACCACATCCCCCCACACTGGTACTCCAGAACCCCATACTGTGGTTTTACGCACTGGGGGCCACTGACTCGGATAAGGACACCCCTGCCATGCCGTTACCCGTCACGCCGTCTTATGAGCGCCGTTTGCGCGACCTGCGCACGCTGTCCCCGGACACTGGCGCACTGCTTGAGCGCATCGCCCTGGAGCTGCAGCCGCAAGTGCTGGCCACCTCGATTGAGGCGTTGGAGGCGCAATTATTGGATCACCTGCAGGAAGTGGCTGAGCAGCAGACGCGCTGTGTAACTCGATTCTGGGACTGGTTAAACGCCGTGGTCGCCGCCGGAGCGCTGACCCCACCACAGGCGGCAGCGTTTGCCTGCGAAGCCGCCACCTTGGGCGGCCCGTCCGGAGTGGTGCCCGAATGAGCGGCCGTTACGGTAACGGCAGCGACCCGTTAGCCGCGATCAGTACGTCGCCTGAAGTGCTGGCCACACTGCGCCGTCGAATGACTGCCATCGAGCTCGCCGCCGACACCCTGCAGGTGCATCTGGCCAGCGAGCGGGCGCAAGGTTTTGTTGAGATGCTGGAAGAGCTCAAGGTGCTTAAGCCGGCCGAGATTGAAAGCCTGTACCTGATCATTGATGACGCCGCTCAGGCGCGCGTCACGGCGTTGCTGCTGTGATCGGGGACGGGATTCACGAAGACGCGCTGCAGCACCTGGTGCAACAGAGCGCGGTCAGGGAGTTTGTCGTGGGCCGCGATGCCAGCCGCACCAAGTGGACGTTTTCGGTGCGCCTCGGTGGCCCGCACTCGCGGCTGATTCCAGTACGGTCGAGGCGGGAGGTGATTCGTACCTGGGCCAGCCTGACGGCGGTGGGTCGCTTTGCCGAAAGGCTTGGTGTGCGAGGCTTTGCGGTGGAACTATGAAGTTTCGCGCCCGCGAAACTGGCCACGGCTTTTAGTTATCGAGAGCGTCGAGCAAATTTGCCCAAGTAGGGGCTTCCCCTGGCTTCGCGTTGTGAGGCAATGCAGGTTTAGGCTCGGGTTTATGCTCGATCAGCCGAAGTGATTGTTGCAGCTCTTGTATCTCTGCACGCAGCAATCGAACCTCTTCAACCAACGAGTGTAGGGCTGGGTGTAAGGCGTCCATTTCAGGTGTAGGGGAAGTGTAGGGCGAGGGTGTCGGGTCAAGTGTAGGGCGGTGTAGGGTGATCCCCTGTGGTTCGCCATAAACGCGGATCATTTCTGATAGGTCGATAACCTTTTGCCCTTTACCGTCTAGGCCAGCAGTTACGCGGCCTTTAGACACGGCCTCATGCAATGTTGAACGGTGTAAACCGTAGAGTTTTGCCATGCGGCCGATGGTTAATTTTGCCATGTAGGGCAGTGTCGGGTTCTGTCTGTAGGGTGCCCTACAGTCTACTGCT
>NZ_JAFCUZ010000010.1:0-2032 GCF_049896805.1 Pseudomonas sp. TWR1-1-3
CTTACCAAACCGATGCAAACTCCGAATACCTACAAGTGCCGAGCATGGGAGACACACGGCGGGTGCTAACGTCCGTCGTGAAAAGGGAAACAACCCAGACCGTCAGCTAAGGTCCCAAAGTTATGGTTAAGTGGGAAACGATGTGGGAAGGCTTAGACAGCTAGGAGGTTGGCTTAGAAGCAGCCACCCTTTAAAGAAAGCGTAATAGCTCACTAGTCGAGTCGGCCTGCGCGGAAGATTTAACGGGGCTCAAACCATACACCGAAGCTACGGGTATCATCTTAGGATGATGCGGTAGAGGAGCGTTCTGTAAGCCTGTGAAGGTGAGTTGAGAAGCTTGCTGGAGGTATCAGAAGTGCGAATGCTGACATGAGTAACGATAATGGGTGTGAAAAACACCCACGCCGAAAGACCAAGGTTTCCTGCGCAACGTTAATCGACGCAGGGTTAGTCGGTCCCTAAGGCGAGGCTGAAAAGCGTAGTCGATGGAAAACAGGTTAATATTCCTGTACTTCTGGTTATTGCGATGGAGGGACGGAGAAGGCTAGGCCAGCTTGGCGTTGGTTGTCCAAGTTTAAGGTGGTAGGCTGGAATCTTAGGTAAATCCGGGATTCTAAGGCCGAGAGCTGATGACGAGTGTTCTTTTAGAACACGAAGTGGTTGATGCCATGCTTCCAAGAAAAGCTTCTAAGCTTCAGGTAACCAGGAACCGTACCCCAAACCGACACAGGTGGTTGGGTAGAGAATACCAAGGCGCTTGAGAGAACTCGGGTGAAGGAACTAGGCAAAATGGCACCGTAACTTCGGGAGAAGGTGCGCCGATGGAGGTGAAGCATTTACTGCGTAAGCCCCTGTCGGTCGAAGATACCAGGCCGCTGCGACTGTTTATTAAAAACACAGCACTCTGCAAACACGAAAGTGGACGTATAGGGTGTGACGCCTGCCCGGTGCCGGAAGGTTAATTGATGGGGTTAGCTAACGCGAAGCTCTTGATCGAAGCCCCGGTAAACGGCGGCCGTAACTATAACGGTCCTAAGGTAGCGAAATTCCTTGTCGGGTAAGTTCCGACCTGCACGAATGGCGTAACGATGGCGGCGCTGTCTCCACCCGAGACTCAGTGAAATTGAAATCGCTGTGAAGATGCAGTGTATCCGCGGCTAGACGGAAAGACCCCGTGAACCTTTACTATAGCTTTGCACTGGACTTTGAATTTGCTTGTGTAGGATAGGTGGGAGGCTTTGAAGCGTGAACGCCAGTTTGCGTGGAGCCAACCTTGAAATACCACCCTGGCAACTTTGAGGTTCTAACTCAGGTCCGTTATCCGGATCGAGGACAGTGTATGGTGGGTAGTTTGACTGGGGCGGTCTCCTCCTAAAGAGTAACGGAGGAGTACGAAGGTGCGCTCAGACCGGTCGGAAATCGGTCGTAGAGTATAAAGGCAAAAGCGCGCTTGACTGCGAGACAGACACGTCGAGCAGGTACGAAAGTAGGTCTTAGTGATCCGGTGGTTCTGTATGGAAGGGCCATCGCTCAACGGATAAAAGGTACTCCGGGGATAACAGGCTGATACCGCCCAAGAGTTCATATCGACGGCGGTGTTTGGCACCTCGATGTCGGCTCATCACATCCTGGGGCTGAAGCCGGTCCCAAGGGTATGGCTGTTCGCCATTTAAAGTGGTACGCGAGCTGGGTTTAGAACGTCGTGAGACAGTTCGGTCCCTATCTGCCGTGGACGTTTGAGATTTGAGAGGGGCTGCTCCTAGTACGAGAGGACCGGAGTGGACGAACCTCTGGTGTTCCGGTTGTCACGCCAGTGGCATTGCCGGGTAGCTATGTTCGGGAAAGATAACCGCTGAAAGCATCTAAGCGGGAAACTTGCCTCAAGATGAGATCTCACTGGAACCTTGAGTTCCCTAAAGGGCCGTCGAAGACTACGACGTTGATAGGTTGGGTGTGTAAGCGCTGTGAGGCGTTGAGCTAACCAATACTAATTGCCCGTGAGGCTTGACCATATAACACCCAAGCAATTTGC
>NZ_JAFCUZ010000012.1:0-926 GCF_049896805.1 Pseudomonas sp. TWR1-1-3
CCCCCTAGCCGAAACAGTGCTCTACCCCCTACAGTGATACATGAGGCGCTACCTAAATAGCTTTCGAGGAGAACCAGCTATCTCCGAGCTTGATTAGCCTTTCACTCCGATCCACAGGTCATCCGCTAACTTTTCAACGGTAGTCGGTTCGGTCCTCCAGTTAGTGTTACCCAACCTTCAACCTGCCCATGGATAGATCGCCCGGTTTCGGGTCTATTCCCAGCGACTAGACGCCCTATTAAGACTCGCTTTCGCTACGCCTCCCCTATTCGGTTAAGCTTGCCACTGAAAATAAGTCGCTGACCCATTATACAAAAGGTACGCAGTCACCCAACAAAGTGGGCTCCCACTGCTTGTACGCATACGGTTTCAGGATCTATTTCACTCCCCTCTCCGGGGTTCTTTTCGCCTTTCCCTCACGGTACTAGTTCACTATCGGTCAGTCAGTAGTATTTAGCCTTGGAGGATGGTCCCCCCATATTCAGACAAAGTTTCTCGTGCTCCGTCCTACTCGATTTCACTGCAAAGATGTTTTCGCGTACAGGGCTATCACCCACTATGGCCGCACTTTCCAGAGCGTTCCGCTAACATCAATACAGCTTAAGGGCTGGTCCCCGTTCGCTCGCCACTACTAAGGGAATCTCGGTTGATTTCTTTTCCTCAGGGTACTTAGATGTTTCAGTTCCCCTGGTTCGCTTCTTAAGCCTATGTATTCAGCTTAAGATACCTAACTTATGTTAGGTGGGTTCCCCCATTCAGACATCTCCGGATCAAAGTCTGTTTGCCGACTCCCCGAAGCTTTTCGCAGGCTACCACGTCTTTCATCGCCTCTGACTGCCAAGGCATCCACCGTATGCGCTTCTTCACTTGACCATATAACCCCAAGCAATCTGGTTATACTATGAAGACGACATTCGCCGAAAATT
>NZ_JAFCUZ010000013.1:0-776 GCF_049896805.1 Pseudomonas sp. TWR1-1-3
TCCGCAAACTCAAAACGTTCGATTTTGTATCGACCATCAGCCGTATCGAACCACCTATCGATCGTGATGCTGTCCAGACCGTTTTGATGACTCAGTACCAGTTGAGTACCGGCGCGACTTATAGCGAGATCACTTGCCAGGATACCGGCACCAAACTTCACGACATCCGTATCAGCGTTGAAGCTGGAGTCGTCAAAAATAAGGTCCTTTCCATCGCCCAGGTTGAACAGGTAGGTATCAGAACCCGAGCCTCCACGTAGCGTATCGTTACCAGTACCACCTTCAAGCAGGTCTTTGCCTGATCCTGAAGTCAGAACATCGTTGCCCGCCCCACCCCGAATAATTTGCGACAATGAGCTCGTCAGACCAGTAAGGATGTCATCTCCATCCCCTCCGAGCAGCTCAAGCAATGGAGTGGTTATCGACGCGCTTGTCCAAACCGTCCCGTCTGCAAACTCAAACCGTTCGATTTTGTATCGACCATCAGCCGTATCGAACCACCTATCGATCGTGATGCTGTCCAGACCGTTTTGATGACTCAATACCAGTTGAGTACCGGCGCGACTGATCGTGAGATCACTTGCCAGGATACCGACACCAAACTTCACGACATCCGTATCAGCGTTAAAGCTGGAGTCGTCAAAAATAAGGCCCTTGCCATCGCCCAGGTTGAACAGGTAGGTATCAGAACCCGAGCCTCCACGTAGCGTATCGTTACCAGTACCACCTATGAGTGTGTCATTGCCGGTACCGCCGGTCAGCCGATCATTACCGGC
>NZ_JAFCUZ010000014.1:0-611 GCF_049896805.1 Pseudomonas sp. TWR1-1-3
TCACGTATTAGGTAACTGCCCTTCCTCCCAACTTAAAGTGCTTTACAATCCGAAGACCTTCTTCACACACGCGGCATGGCTGGATCAGGCTTTCGCCCATTGTCCAATATTCCCCACTGCTGCCTCCCGTAGGAGTCTGGACCGTGTCTCAGTTCCAGTGTGACTGATCATCCTCTCAGACCAGTTACGGATCGTAGCCTTGGTGAGCCATTACCTCACCAACTAGCTAATCCGACCTAGGCTCATCTGATAGCGCAAGGCCCGAAGGTCCCCTGCTTTCTCCCGTAGGACGTATGCGGTATTAGCGTCCGTTTCCGAACGTTATCCCCCACTATCAGGCAGATTCCTAGGTATTACTCACCCGTCCGCCGCTCTCAAGAGAAGCAAGCTTCTCTCTACCGCTCGACTTGCATGTGTTAGGCCTGCCGCCAGCGTTCAATCTGAGCCATGATCAAACTCTTCAGTTCAAACATCTTTGGGTTTTTAAGAAACCCTAAACTTGGCTCAGCAATCGTTGGTTACATCTTTGATTTCTCGCGGAGTAACTTGTGATGCTGATAATCTTGTTGACTATCAGTCTGACTCCACAAGCACCCACACGAATTGCTTGA
>NZ_JAFCUZ010000015.1:0-601 GCF_049896805.1 Pseudomonas sp. TWR1-1-3
GAAGTCGGAATCGCTAGTAATCGTGAATCAGAATGTCACGGTGAATACGTTCCCGGGCCTTGTACACACCGCCCGTCACACCATGGGAGTGGGTTGCACCAGAAGTAGCTAGTCTAACCTTCGGGAGGACGGTTACCACGGTGTGATTCATGACTGGGGTGAAGTCGTAACAAGGTAGCCGTAGGGGAACCTGCGGCTGGATCACCTCCTTAATCGACGACATCAGCTGCTCCATAAGTTCCCACACGAATTGCTTGATTCATTGTAGAAGACGATAACTGCAGAGTTGATCTGCGGTTTTTCTGTCGTAAAGCTTAGAAATGAGCATTCCATCAAATGATGGTGAATGTTGATTTCTGATCTTTTGATTAGATCGTTCTTTAAAAATTTGGGTATGTAATAGAAAGTTAGACTGGATAGCACTTTCACTGGTGTTTATTCAGGCTAAGGTAAAATTTGTGATTGCTCTTAATTGAGCAGCGAATTTTCGGCGAATGTCGTCTTCATAGTATAACCAGATTGCTTGGGGTTATATGGTCAAGTGAAGAAGCGCATACGGTGGATGCCTTGGCAGTCAGAGGCGATGAAAGACGTGGTAGCC